>JACRCV010000020.1 GCA_016218825.1 Deltaproteobacteria bacterium | reverse complement strand
TGCGACGGTCGCCCAGTTTCAACCCATCGGTAACCTGCTTCGTCCACGATGTACCCGGTTTTCGCATCTGCGCTCCCGCCAGCCACATCGCGGCCGGCCAACGGAGACAGATCACAAACGGACGATGTGTAGAAGAGTCAGAGTGGGGCGAGGGGAGAGGATCCCCGGTGCTGCTAGGGCAGATCCCCGGGTGGTGGCGCGGGCAGTTCGTCGGGTGGTGGCGGCGGGCGGCCGGGCGGTGGCTCCGGCGATGCCGGTGACGGTTGGGATTGCTGCAGTTGCTCCTGTCGTTGCCGTCGCTGTTGTTGCTGTTGCTGCTGCTGCTGTTGCTGCTGCTGCTGCCGGGGTGGCGGTGTCGGTGCGGGCTCGACGACGAAGTGTTTGACGAAGCCGAAGACGAGCCGGCGTTGGTCGAAGCCTCCGGGGACCACCGGGAGCTGGGTGGCGGGCGCGCCGAGATCGCCGCGATCGAGGATGGTCCACTCGGTGAACAGGCCGAGGGTGTCGGTGATCCCGACCGAGCCGCCGAGGTGGAAGTTCATCCGGGTCTGCGGGTCGACGTAGGCGTGGGTTTCGGGCTCGGGCCGCCGCCGGCTCGGGTTGCGGGCCACCGGGAAGTGGGCGTCGACGAACATCCACACCGCGGCCTTGCCCTTCTTGTCGCGGATCGCGAGGCCGACCTGCGACAACACCTCGGCGAACCAGAAGGCCGCGTTGCGGCTCGGGTCGAAGAACAGCTGGGTGTAGGTGCCGCCGAGCGTGGTCTCGAAGAACAGCTCGGTGACGAGCTGGACGTTCAGCTTGGCCGCACCCTCGCTCGTGAGCCAATAGCCGGCGTGGTCGAGCTGCGGGCCGCCCTCGGCGCGCAACCAGAGACCGAGCGGCAGCGTATGCGCGGTGTAGCGCGCTCCCAACAGGCCGCCTTGCAGGAAGACCTCCTTCGAGTAGCTCGGTTGCTTCGGCAGCATGCTGGCGCCGCCGAACAGCTCGAAGCCGCTCGCGAACGCGAGGGCGCCGTGGGCCTCGAGGAGGACCAGATCGGTGAAATCGAGGCCGTGGGTCTGGACGTTAGGCGCGCTCTCTTCGGGGCCGGCTTTGCTGGTGACGAAGCCGAGGCTGCTCCCCAGGCTCCAGACGGTGTGCCCCTTGTCCTTGTCGGCTTGGGCGCCGTTCGCCGCCGCGGCGCGGCTGATCTCCCGCGGCTCCGCGGCTTGCGACGGCACATTGTACTGGGCGAGGGCGCTGCGGCTCGCGAGCGCCACCAGGACCGCAATCGCGTGGCTGTTGTTCATCCGCCTACTACATCACAGTCGCCGCTCGGACGCATCGGGTCGCGCGCCGTCCGTCGGCCGGTCAGTTGCCAAACCAGCCCGGGAGCGGGTACAAGCCTCCGAATCGAGAGCAACGAGGAGAGCGCGATGGCGAGGACGTGGTTCGTGATCGGAGTGCTGGGCGTCGGTTTGGGCGCGGCCGCGTGTCAGAAGAGCGGCGCCAGCGCCGAGGCGCCCGCGGCGAAGGAGATCATCTACGGCAAGGGCGTCGGTTACGGCCCGAGCGTGTCGATGGCGGAGCTGACCAAGAACGCCGACGCCTACGTCGGCAAGACGGTGAAGGTCGAGGGTCTGGTCACCGACGTCTGTCCGCGGCGCGGCTGCTGGATCAAGCTCGGCGACGACGGCCAGACGCTGCGCTTCAAGGTGCAAGACGGCGTGATCAGCTTCCCGCTCGACACCAAGGGCAAGCGCGCCGTGGTTGAAGGGGTGTTCAGCAAGAGCGAGCTGACGGCGGAGCAGGCCGCGGCCTACGCCAAGCACATCGCCGAAGAGAAGGGCGAGACCTACGATCCGGCGACCGCGCCCGGCGGCCAGGTCGTCTATCAGGTGAACGGCGAGGGCGCAGTCGTCAGGTGAGGGCGCGCCTCGTGAAGTGGGTCCGCTGGCGCCGGCTCAACAACGCGCTGCACCGCGACCTCGGCTATCTCGTCAGCGCCTTGACGGTGGCGTACGCGCTCTCGGGCCTGGCGGTGAATCACACCCACCAGTGGAACCCAAACTACCAGGTCTCTCGTTACGAGCGATCGTTCTCGTTGACCGGGATCGCGCCCGGTGAGGACGTCGCCGCCAATATCGCGACCGCGTTGGGCCTCGCGTCGCCGAACGAGGTCTTCCGCGCCGGCCCCGACCACTATCAGCTGTTCTACAACGGCCGCACCGTCGATGCCCACGTGCAGACCGGCATCGCGCGCTTCGAAGAGCCGCACGAACGACCGCTGTTGCGCGACTTCAACTACCTGCACTTGAACCACCCGAAGGGCGTCTGGACCTACGTCGCCGACGTCTACGCCGTTCTCCTCGCGATGTTGGCGGTGACCGGGTTGTTCGTGCTGCGCGGCCGGTGCGGCTTTTCCGGGCGGGGCAAGTGGTGGTTCGCGGCCGGGCTCGCGGCGCCGACGCTCTTCGTTGTGGTCAGTCGGTACGCGTAGACCGCGCCGCCGTCTGCGGTGCGGCAAGGCGCGGACAGCACTCCCCGATCGTTGCCGACACCTGTCAGCAAGGCTCGCGCCCGGTTTCGGTGATGGGTCTATCGCCGCGAAATGGTGGTCTATCTTCGTTGGTCGCGGCGCGCGCTCTTGGCATGGCGCCTGCTCTTCTCGGTTCTGCGGCGGGCGTGTGGCCCCAGCTTTAGGCCCCAGCGTGGGAGGATCGAAGATGCAGATGCCGGCGGGAGCTCGGGGCGCGGCGGTGCGGGTGGGGTTCTCGGCGTGGTGCGCGCTGGCGCCGACGGCGTGCATGGGGCTGGTGGTGGTGGCGGACCCCGTGTCCGACAGGGACGGCCCGCCGATGGAGACCGAGGCGGTGTCGTCGTTCGGTTGTTCGCCGGCGTGCGCGGACACCGAGGTGTGCACGCTCGCCGGGTGCGTCGAGCGCCAGGCCTGCGTGGCGGCGGAGGACTGTGGCGCGGCCGGGATGACCTGCGATCTCGAGTGGCGTCGCTGCGTGCCGGCCGACATTTGCGGCATCGAGAGCTTCGAGGCGGTGCGACCGCCGCCCAACCTGATGCTGGTGGTGGACCGCTCGTGCACGATGCGTGAGCCGGCCGAGACGAACGGCGCCGAGACCAAGTGGACCATCACGGTGCGGGCGATCACCAACGCGTTGAACGAGTTTCGCGGCCAGATCCGCTTCGGCCTGCTGTTCTTCCCCGACCTCCAGAGCGCGGTCGCCAATCGCTGCCAGGAACAGGCGCCGCAGCTTCCGGTCGGTGACGGCAACGAGGACGCGATTCAAGGGCTGTTCGCGCGCTCGGAGGCGACCAAGCTCAAGGAGGACTTCTATCCCCTCGGTCCGTGCATCACCCCGATCGACACCGGGGTGAGCCTCGCGGCGACCGAGCCCGCGTTCGCGATGCACGATCGGGCGAGCAACGTGCTGTTGTTCACTGACGGCAAGCAGACGCGGTGCGGCGCCGCGCCCGCGGCCACCAGGGCCGCCCTCGAGGCCAAGACCCTGGAGACCATCGGCGCGCTCTTCGCCGAGCGCCACATCGACACCCATGTGATCGGGTTCGGCAACGCCGTCGATTCGCGCCATTTGAACGCCTGTGCCGCAGCCGGCGGCGCACCGCAGATCGGGGCATCGTATCAATACTACAACGCGGCAGACCAGGCGTCGCTCGACCAGGCGCTCGCGCGCATCGGCACGCGGGTGCTGGCGTGCGAGTACCAGCTGCAGAAACCGCCGCCGTCCGCGAGTCGGATCTTCGCGTTCCTCGACCACACCGTCCCCGCACCCCGTGATCCGGACCATCAAGACGGCTGGGACTACGACGCGGAGAGCCAACGGATCGTGTTCTTCGGGCCGCTGTGCGACCAACTGAAGAGCGGCGCGTTCGCGCGCCTCGATCTCACGCTCGGCTGTGGCGACATGTGAGGCGGCGCCGGCCCGAGCCTCGCGGCCGCGCGCGGTTTCGGCCCATACCTCCCCGAAAGATAGGCGAAATATAGTTAGCCGGGCATGCGTTCGTGGGACTATGTAGGATACTTACAACGCAGCTGTGGCGGGCGGAGCCGCCCGTGCGGCAGAAAGATAAAGGCCATGACTCGCGTCGACGACAACCGGGACGTGCAACAAGCAGTCGAGAAGCGGCGTCAAGAAGAGATAGATCGCACCAAGGCTCGTGAAAAGACGCAAGATTTCTCGCGCGTCATCTCCCAGAAGCAAGACACCGTCAAGAAGAGCGGGGAGCGTCAGGGGCAGCAGAGCGAGACGCTGAAGCAGGGGCAGAAGTCGCAGGCGCAGACGGCGCTGCTCGCGCGGCAGGGGATCCAGGGGAAGAACTTCCAGCAGGAGCTGCAGGGGCGCGGCGACGCCAGTCGGGGCGAGAAGGCGGTGCAGTCGAAGTCCCGTGACAGCGAGTCGAGTGAGACCCGGCGCGCGAGCGACGAAGGCCAGATGAAGGCCGACAAGAAGAAGGTCGACCAGCAGGGCGACAAGCTCGCGGCGATCTCGCGCGACGACCGCGGCAAGAATCAAGGTGGCGGCGACATGGGCGGCGGCAAGGAGTCGGGCGCCGGCGGCGACAAGATGCCGGGCCAGGGCCTGCCGATGGCGGCGGCGCAGGGGCAGATGGTGACCTCGACCGCCAAGACCGAAGGTGCGGCGGGGGCGCGGCTGCCGCAAGACGTGCTGCAAGCGATCGTCGACAAGGTCTTCGTCGGCATGAACAAGGAGGGGCTCTCCGAGTTCCACATCCAGTTCAAGGACAACGTGCTCGCGGGTTCGTCTTTGAAGATCTCGGCGAAGGACGGCAAGGTCAGCGCGACCTTCAACACCACCAACAGCGGCGTCAAGCGCCTGATCGAGTCGAGCGAGGGCGAGCTGTCGCGCGCCTTCTCCGCGAAGGGGATGACCCTGGAGCGCCTTGAAGTGCGCGGGCCGTGATGTTAGCGTCCCGCGCCGGGACGCATGCCCAAAGTTCGCCCATTCACGTTTGCGGGTCTGAGGAGGCTCACGGCCGAGCAGGTCGCGATGCAGGAGAGCCTCGCGACCTACCTGTCGTACAAGCCCTTTCAGCCCAACTTCGGCGCCTCGATGGGCGCGGTGGTGGAGCGCTATCTGAAGATGCCGTGTGGCATCACCGCGAATGACCTCCGTCCGATCTCGCGCGCCGAGCTGCCGGCCATCCTGCCTCAGGTCGCGTGTCTGTTGGTGCTCGGTGCCGCGCCCGGCGAGCACAAGATCCTGGTCGAGCTCGACATGGCGCTGGCAGGGTTCGCGATCGACCGCCTGCTCGGCGGCGACGGTGAGGGGGTGCAGATCCTGCGCCCGTTCACCGAGATCGAAGAAGGGGTGCTGTCGTTCCTCATCCTCAAGCTGTTGCAGCACCTGAACACCGGCTGGCAGACCGGCCGGCAGCTGTCGCTCTCTCTGGACCGCTTCGCGAACCGTCTCGGGGACGTGCAGGAGATCGTCGACGCCGAGACCAACTTCCAGCTCATCGGCGTGCGCGTGGTCGCCGGGCGGATGAACGGCTACGCCCGACTGTTCTTGCCGCAGTCGCTCATCAACAAGAGCTTCTCGACCTTGCCGCCGCAAGCGGCGCCGACCGCCGAAGAGCTCGACTACATGCGCAAGGTGTTGCCGTCGCTCGGCGACCTCGAGATTCAGGGGCGGGTCGAGGCGGCGACGCTCGACTTGAAGCCCGACGATATTGCAACGCTGGAGGTCGGGGATATAATCATCCTCGAAAATCACCAGCTGACGAAGTCAGCGGCCGGCCTCGAGGGCGTCGTGTTCATCAGGCTCGGCGCGGGCGAGAACGGCGGCATCCAAGGGCGCCTGGTAAACGACGGCGAGCAGGCCAAGATCGAGATCCTGGAGTTCGTGATCCAGGAGCAACCGGCGGAGGGCTCCATGGCGACTGAGGGCGAAGGCACGAGCGGCGACGACGGCGCCCCTTCCGGCGAGGCGGCGGACAACATGGCCGCCACCAACGGCCTGTTGCGCGACGTGCCGGCGCCGGTGGTGGTCGAGCTCGGGCGCATCCGCTTGAACGCCGCGCAGGTGACCCGCCTGCGCACCGGGCAGATCATCCGCCTGCCGCGCGGCCCCAACGATCCGGTGGACCTGGTGGTGAACGGCAAGCTGTTCGCGCGCGGCGAGCTGATCGAGGTCGACGGCGAGCTCGGCGTGCGCCTGATGCAAGTGGTCGGGGCAGGCTGAGCGCCTCGATGGTCCTCTTCGTCGTCACCCAGCTGCTCACGCCGATCGCAAGCGACCCGGCGCCGGCCGCGGGGCGCGACGTCATCTGGCCGATCGCGCATCGCATCGACAAGCCCGACGCTGCCACCGTGGATGCGGCGCCGGCGCCGACCCCGGAGCCCGACGCGGACGCCAAGCGCGCCGCGGCCAACGCGGCGCTCGATCGGTTGCAGGAGTCTGAGCGGTCTTGGAGCGCGCAGCTCTTGCGGACGCTGTTGTCGCTCGGCGTCGTCGTGGCGTTGATCTACCTGGTCTTCAAGGTCGTGGCGCCGAGGCTCCTGGGGATCGGCATGGCGGTGAAGGGCGGCAAGAGCCTGAAGGTCTTGGAACGGGTGCAGCTCGACGGCCGGCACGCGGTGGTGTTGTTGGAGATCGACGGCCGGCGGCGTTACCTGTGCGCCACCGGCGAGCGCGGCGTGCAGCTGCTCGCGGACGTCAGCGCCGGGGCCAAGACGGCGCCGCCACGCACGGCGTTCGACGCGGTGCTGCAGCGGGCCGGCACCGGTGCCGCGGGCGCCACGCCGGCGGATGAGGAGCTCGATGAAGAAGGTTGAGCGGCAAGGGAAGCGCGCCTGGTTGTGGCGCACGGTCGCGTTCGCGGCGACCCTGTCGCTCTCGGGCTCGGCGGCGGCGCAGAAGGTGGGCGACATCTTCGGCAAGGAGAGCATCACCAGCAAGCCGCTGTTGTTGTTGCTGGCGATCACCGTCCTGGCGCTGGTGCCCTTCGTCTTGATGATGGTGACGTCGTTCGTGAAGATCGCGGTGGTGTTGTCGGTGGTGCGGCAGGCGATCGGCACCCAGCAGATCCCGCCGACCCAGGTGATCACCGGCCTGGCGATCATCCTCACTGTCTACATCATGATGCCGGTCGGCCTCGAGGTGTACCACAGCTCGCAGTCGGTGATCTTGAAGGAGATGCCGGCCAACTGGAACATCGAGTCGATCACCGGCGAGCAGGTGGTGACCCTCGCCCGCACCGCGCAGGAGCCGATGCGCAACTTCCTGATGAAGCACGCGCACGCCAAGGATCGGATCATGTTCTACAAGCTGGCGTTGAACATGCGCCAGCCGCGCGACCGCGCGACCTTGACCGACGACGACTTCGCGGTGGTGGTGCCGGCGTTCGTGATCAGCGAGCTCAAGGAGTCGTTTCAGATCGGCTTCATCCTGTTCGTGCCCTTCCTGGTCATCGACATGGTGGTGTCCAACATCTTGATGGCGCTCGGCATGCAGATGCTGTCGCCGACCACGATCTCGCTGCCGTTCAAGATCCTGCTCTTCGTGCTCGTCGACGGCTGGTACCTGATCAGCCGCGGCCTGGTCCTGACCTACCAATAGGGCGACGGAGGCCGCGTGGACACCCAGGTCATCGACTTCATCCTCCGGATCACCACCGAGGCGCTGTTGATGGTGGTCGTGGTCTGCGGGCCGCCGATCATCATCTCGATGGTCGTCGGCCTCATCATCTCGTTGTTCCAGGCGGTCACGCAGATCCAGGAGGCGACCCTGACCTTCGTGCCGAAGATGATCGTGATCTTCGCGGCGCTGGCGGCGATGGGGCCGTGGCTCGGCTCGTCGCTGGTGCGCTTCACCCAGCTGTGCTTCGAAGAGTTCCCCAAGCTGATGTTCTAGGCGCCCCCGCAATCGCCGCATGCAAGAGTTCCTGAGACAGGCCGGCATCGCGCTCGACTACCAGCGCGAGATGCTGATCGGCGCTCTGATCCTCATCCGCACGATGCCGATGATCATGCTGACGCCCTACCTCGCCGGCAAGCTGGCGCCGACCGAGGTCAAGATGGGGCTGGGGCTGATGCTCACCATGCTCCTCTGGCCGCTCGCCCGCCTCACGGTCGGTGACGACCTGCCGCTCACCGCGATCCCGTTCTTGATGTTGATGCTGAAGGAGCTGTTCGTCGGCCTGGCGATCGGCTTCGTCAACGCCCACGTGTTCTGGGCGGTGGAGATGGCCGGGCGCATGATCGACACGGTGCGCGGCGCGTCGATGGCCGAGGTCATGGTGCCCGAGTCCGGCACCCGCGCGACCCCGGTCGGCGACCTGTTCTACCAGCTGTTGATCGTGATCTTCATGGCGCTAGACGGCCACCACGTGTTCATCCAGGCCTACTTCTACTCGTTCGCCAAGATCCCACTGCAGAGCTACATCCCGATGGGCGCAGATCTCGGGCCGTTCATCGACTTCACCATTCGCCTGACCGGCGAGCTGCTGCTCGCGTCGCTGGTGCTGTCGGCGCCGGTCGTCGCCGCCACCTTCATCACCGACGTGGTCTTCGGGATCTTGAACCGCGTCGCGCCGCAGCTCAACGCCTACTTCATGTCGATGCCGGTCAAGGCGATGGCGGGGATCATCCTGATCCTCATCGCCGTCGACCCGTTCGTCGCCAGGCTCAAAGACCACATCGTCTGGTCGCTGCAGACCATGGAGCAAACCATCGACTATCTGAGCGTGCGCCCGAGGTAGGGGCGGCGCACGACGGCGCCAAGGCTCAACGGCTCTGCGGGGCGCGGGTCCCGAGCATCGGGTGCTTGAGGCTCGGGGGCGCCTCGGGGTTCAGCAGGTTCGGCAGGGTGCCGATGACGCCGGCGACGACGTTGGCGAGGGTGGTCGCGGTCAGCTCTTCGATCGCCACCGAGCCGTCGTTCGCGGTCCCGAGACGGAACACCGCGCTCGAGGTCGGATACAGGCTCACCTCGCGCACCAACCACTGTTCGTCGAGGTAGTCGTGGCGCGAGATCACGTGCTGGTGGTCGGCGACGATCTCACAGGCCACCGGGTGCCAGCGGCGCTGCAGCGAGTAGGTGGTGTCCTTGCGCTCGAGGACCCCGAGGCGGGTGAGGGTGACGATGGACTTCTCCCAGGCGTCGTCGGTGGGGGTGCGCACCACCTTGCTCTCGGGCTCGTCGAAGTACGCCAGCACCTCCTCGACCGACATCGGCGCTTCCGGGCCGGTCGCGGCCTTCGGCGCCGCCCGCAGATCGCGGGCGAACACCGCGAACACCAGGTAGTCGCCGGCCGACATCCGCACCTGCAGTGGATCGCGGCGCGCTCCGGTCTTGAACAGCTGCGACAGCTCGACCGCCAGCGCGCCCTCGGTGCGCGGCGGGCCGAAGGCGTGGCCGGCGGCGGTCTTGCGGTACTCCACCGTGGTGTTGCCGGCGAGGTAGAAGCTGCGGCTGTGGGCCTTCACGCCTTTGACGCTCAACGTCACCCGGGCGCTGCACTCCGAGACCGGGGTCAGGCGGTCGGCGACGTGGCTCGCGGCGCCGGCGCCGGCGGGGTTCAGGAGGTTGCGGCTCTTGAGCGATCCGAAGCACTGCTCGAGGTCGGCGGGCTCGTGGGCCCCGTCCTCGAGGTACCTGAGCGGCGACTCCGGCGCCGGGAACAGGTCGCAGGTCAGGCGGAAGAACGCCAGATCGTCGTCGGACAACAGGATCGAATCCGTGGCGTGCACCATGGGGCCTCAGCCCTTTTTCAACGGATCGGTGGTGAGCGACTGTTGCAGCGCGTCGGTGAGCATCGCGTAGGTCTGCAGCGGCCGGCCGTACTCGCCGCGCAACGCCGGGGCTTGGGTCTCGGGCACGGTGTCGCGGGTGGTGCCGTCGATGGTGCGGGCGATGAGCTCGGCGATCACCGCGTGGGGCGAGATCTCCTGGAGGGTGTTGGAGACCGCCTCGCCCTGGTTGCCGGCGCGGACGCCGGCGGCGATCACCTGGCGCAGGTGCTCCGGGGTGTCGGCGTCGTCGCAGTAGATCTCGGCGCCGACCGACAGCAGGTGGTGGCGCTTGCCCCAGTCGGTCTTGAGCTTCTGGTGGTGGGCGAGCATCCGATCGATCTCTTCGTCGAGGCGCGGATCGCCGAGCTTGCCGGCCACCTGCTGCAGCAGCGCCGCTTTGCGGCTGCTCATCGCGAAGCGCAGCTTCGCGGCCGCGATCTTCTCGCGCTGCCTGCGGATCTCGGCCCCGATCTTGTCGCGCGCGCTCTTGCTGAAGCGCTCATTGGCGAGCTTCTCCAACAGCGCCCGCGCCGCCGCCATCTCCCTCTCGATCTCCGACAGGGTCGCGGTGGTCTGCTGGGAGAGCTGCGCCACCATCTGCCGCGCCGCCGCCGGGTTCTCCCGCGCCAGCCGCAACACGTCAGTGGACGCCGAAAACTCGGGGCCGAGCGCGGTCGGGCGGGCGGCGCCACGCGTTGAGCGGGGCTCGGCCTTCTCGAACTGGTCGGTGGGCTTGGCGCTCGGCTTGGCGGCGGCCTCCTTGCTTGGCGCCGGCGCTTCTTTGGCCGCGGTTTCGCCGACCACCGGCGGCAGGCCAGTGCCGGGAGGGTTGCCGATCCTACCGCCGCCGATCATGCGCGAAGCCTAACAAGAGGCTCGGCCTCGGCGCAACAGCGGCACCTCACGCCTGATGCGCGAGCTGCGCCTTGGTGAGGTCGCGGGTGATGTTCTTCTGGTGCGACTCGAGGGTGCCGCCGCCGATCTCCAAGAGCTTGGCGTCCCGCCACAAGCGCTCGACGTGGTACTCCTGACAGTAACCGTAGCCGCCCAGGACCTGGATCGCCGAGTCCGCCACCTCTTTGGCCGCGGTGGCGGCGAACAGCTTGGCGGCGTCGGTGCCGAGCCGGTTGCGCGAGGTCGGGCCGACGTCGCGGGCGACGTTGTACACCAGGGCCCGCATCGCCTCGGTCTTGGCGAAGCCGTCGGCGATGTGCTTCTGGATCTGGCCGAAGTGGTTGAGCGGCTGGCCGAAGGCTTTGCGCTCCTCGGCGTAGCGCACCATGACGTCGACAGAGCGGTCGGCGATGCCGAGTGAGATCGCCGCCAAGGTCAGGCGCTCGATCTCGAGGTTGCGCATCATGTGCGGCACGCCGCCGCCCTCGGCACCCAGGAGGTTTGCGGCCGGCACCCGGGCGTCGTCGAAGGTGATCTCCGCCATCGTCGAGGCGCGCATCCCGAGCTTCTTCAGCGGCTTGCCCACCGTCATGCCGCGGGTGTTGCGCTCGACCACGAAGGTCGAGATCCGGCCGTTGATCTTGGCGTAGATCAAGTACAGCCCGGCCTCGTAGGCGTTGGTGATGAAGGTCTTGGCGCCGCGCAAGACGTAGTCGTCGCCGTCGCGGGTGGCGGTGGTGCTCATCCCGAGGACGTCGGTGCCGGCGCCGGGCTCGGTCATCCCCATGCAGCCGATCACCTCACCGGTCAAGGCCTTGGGCAGGTAGCGGCTCCGCTGCTTGGCGTCGGCGGCGTGCGCGAAGTTGTTGACGAACAAGACCTCGTGCGCCAGGTAGGCGAGCGCGAAGCCGGGGTCGTACTTCGCGAGCTCGTGGTGGATGATCACCGCGGCGGTGGCGTCGAGGCCGGCGCCGCCCTCCGCCTCGGGGACCGTGACCCCGAGCAGGCCGAGCTCGCCCATCGCCCGCAGCAGCGAGGTGTTGAAGGTGCCGGCGACGTCGTGCTCTTCCGCCTGCGGCGCGACCTTCTCTTTCGCGAAGCTCCGGACGGTCTCGCGCAACAGCCGGTGTTCTTCCGTGGGGTTGCAGAGGTCGAAGTGTGGGCTCATGATCGCGCACTATAGCGATTCGGACGGATTTTCCAAGCGTGGCGGCCGCCCGCCGTGTCCCTGCTGACAGCGCCTCGGGAGCGCGCTAGTCTGCGGCCATGGCCGACGGCGGCACCGGCGAGAAGACCGAAGAACCGACCCCCGAGCGGCTGCGCAAGCTCCGCAAAGAGGGCAACGTCCCGAAGAGCCAGGACATCAACCACGCGGTCAGCTTCATCGTGGTCTTGGCGGTGCTCGCGGGCTCGATGCCGTGGATGGGCGGCGAGATCATCGGCCTGGTGAAGAGCGCCTTCTTGGGCGCCGAGACCGTCGAGGCCCGTGGTCAGGGCGTCCTCGCGCAGCTGTTGTTGCAGTCGCTGATCACGATGTTGAAGGTGTGCGCGCCGACGCTCGGCGCTGCGGCGGTGCTCGGCGTGGTGCTGAACGTCTCGCAGGTGGGCTTCATGTTCACGATGAAGCCGATCATGCCCGACCTCAACAAGGTCAACCCGATCAACGGCTTCAAGAACCTGCTCAACAAGAAGAAGCTCGTCGAGCTGTTGAAGACCATCCTCAAGTTCGTGGTGATCGGCTACCTGTCGTACGCGGCGTTGAAGGACGCGATGCGCGACGTGGTGCTGATGATGCGCAGCGACCTCTACGTCGGCATGTCGGTCATCGGCAAGATCATCTGGCACTTCACGATCCGCATCGGCGGGGTGTTCGTGCTGATCGCCGCCGCCGACGCCTTCTACCAACGGCGCCGCTACCTCAAAGACAACATGATGTCGAAGTACGACGTCAAACAGGAGTACAAGCAGTCCGAAGGCGACCCGCATCACAAGGCGGAGCGGCGGCGTTTCCACCAGGAGATCTTGAGCTCGGCGGCGCCGGCGGCGGTGAAGAAGGCCGACGTCGTGGTGCGCAATCCCGAGCACATCGCCATCGCCTTGAAGTACGACAAAGAGAAGGGCAGCGACGCCGCGCCCACCGTCATCGCCAAGGGCACGCGGCTGTGGGCCGAGAAGATCCTCGAGGCGGCGCGCGAGGCCGGGGTGCCGGTGGTCCGCAACGTGCCGCTGGCGCAGGCGCTCAACAAGCTCGAGGTCGGCGACGAGATCCCGGAGGACCTCTACGAGGCCGTCGCCGAGGTGCTGAACTTCGTGTTCAAGCTCTCCGAAGAACAGAAGAAGAAGGCGACCGGCGGCCGCCTGCCGGCTCGAGGCCAAACCGCGCCACCGACGCCGCAGGCCCCATCGGGACCGGCGGCCAAGAAGCGCTAGCGAGGCGAGCATGACGCGACCGTTTGCGGCAGGGTTCGTGGCCGGGTGCGGGGTGCTCTTCGCCCTCGTGCTCCCGAGCGTCGCCGCGGCGCAGACCGCGATCCCGACGTTGATCGAGGCCGACCAGACCCGGCCGCGACGGCCGCTGGTGTTGGCGGACGGCGCCGCCGACTTGCACGTCGGCTTCGGGCTGAGCCTCTCTGGCGATCCGACCTTCTCGGCCGCCGACGTGATGCGCCTGCCGATCGGCGCCGACTTCGGCCTCGATCAGCACTTCGAGGTCGGTGGGCTCGTCGACCTGGCGCTCGCGCCCGAGGTCGCGACCGCGTGGACCGGGCGCGCCCGTCTGGACTTGGGCCTGCCGCACAAGATCCTGGCGCTCGGGGTCCTGACCACGCTGCCGCTCGGCTACCTCACTCGACGCCTGGGACCGCGGGGGCTGCCCTTCGCCTTCGAGATCCCAGCCCTCCGCCTCGAAGGCACAATGGCCGCGGTCCAGGCCGTCGTGCGCTGGGCCTACACCATCCGCGGCGGTCGCGACCTGCGCGCCGTCGAAGGCGATGTCGCCGGCATCGTCCGCTTCGGCAAGAGTGGCTTCGCCCACCTCGATCTGGGCTCGGCGCTCCCGGACCTCAAGGCCGCAAATATTCCTGTTTTCATTGGGTTAGGAGTAGGGGTCGCGGTCACTGAGAGCTTCGTCGCGAAGGTCCAGGTTCACAGCGCCGACATGCGGGCGACGAACGCCTGGGAGGTGTTGGTGACGGTTGTCAACACCTCGTTTAGTAAGGCAGAATCTCCGGTCGATCCCTTGTAGCCACGGGCGCCGTCGCCGGGGTAGGTGTGGGTATGGCGAATAACTTCCTGAGTTTCAGCCGCTTTACGGCGATGCCGCCGGTGATCGCGCGCTTTGGTTGGACCGAAGAAGAGGCGGCGGCGACCCGCGGCAAGCCCGAAGGCGACCCGTGGTTGTCCCCGATGGCGAAGCCGGCGGTGGCCGAGGTGCGGCTGGCGCTAGCCCCTGGTGGCTCCGACAAGACGCGCTTGAACCAGCCGAACGCCCCCGAGGCCAACCCCTACGAAGGCCCGAAGCCGACCTTGGTGTCGTCGCGCAACGCGGTGAAGAAGCTCGCCGGCAACGTCGTCGGCGAGCTGCACCGGCTGGTGCAGGGCGGCGCGGTCCCCGACAAGACGCTGCAGGCCCTGATGCTCGACTCGATGCGCCGGGTGAACGGCCTGCGCGAGTACATGGACCACCTGAACCAGATGACCGAGATGGTCTACGTGCGTTCGCTCGCGGCGAGCAAGGGCTGAGCGCGGCCGGCGTCGAGATCAGTCCCGAGACGGATCGAGGACAGTCAGCCCCTTGAAGTACCGCCGATAGAAGCCGCGGTCCCGCGACAGCAATCGATCGGCGTGCTCGAGGGCGTGCGCGCCGACGAGGAAGTCCGCCACCATTCGGCTGCGACTGCCTCCTGCTTGGCGATACTTCCGCCACAGATTGCCAGCGCGCGTCGCCGCCGTCTTGTCGAGCGGCTCATAGAACAGCCCGAGCTCGTCCATCGCCGCGGTCGCCTTTGCCGAGTCCGGGAAGACCGAACAGACCTCCGCCCAAACGGCGTCCGCGACCACGAGCCGCCCTTCGCCAAGACAGGTCCTCAACGCAGCCGCGGACCGGGCACCGTGGCTCTTGTCGGCGAGGAACACGTCGAGGAGGACGTTGGTGTCGACGGCGGTGATCACGGCTCAGGTGTCGCCCGGATCGCCGCGAAGCTCGACCAGGACCGCGTCGGTGGACCGGCCGAGCGACAGGATGCCGTAGACCGAGGTGACTGGATCGGTCGGGTCAGCCTTGCGCGCCACCAAGCGGCCGTTCTTCTCGGCGAAGTCGAGGACGGTGCCGGCGCGGATGCCGAGGCGGTCCCGGAGCGGCTTGGGGATGATGACCTGGCCCTTGCTCGAGACCGCGGATTTCATACTTCAATGGTAAGACATCACACCAGATAAGTAAAGAATGAGAGCGAGGCTGTTTTCGCGACGAGCGCGATCTTCGCCCCCGCCCACTCGGGGCGGGGGAATCTGGCCAATCCTGAGACTGAGGACGGGGGTGGGGTGGGGAGCGCGGACGCATCGTCCGCGCGGGAATCAAAGCAAGGGCGGCGTGCGCTAGAAGAACATCCGCGCCCCGAGCTGCCCGGAGAACGGCAGCTGGTACTGCGTCGGCCGGCCGTAGCTCGGGTTCTTGCGCACCGGCTGGCCGGAGGTGGTGACGGCGTAGGGGAGGTCTTTGGTCGTGCCGTTCTTGATCGGCAGGACCGTGTCGGCGGTGTAGCGGCTGTCTACTTCGGTCGTCTGCTGGTTGTTGGTGACGTTGAAGAGGTCGACGAAGAGCTCGGCGCCCATCGTCTGGTCGAACATGTAGCGCACGCCGACGTGCAGGTCGCCGGCCCAGGTCCACGGCGTCCGTCCCCCGGCGCCGCGCGGTAGCAGGAAGGCCTCGTCGGTGCCGTAGATCGGGTCATAGCCGACGACGTCGATGGGCTTGCCGCTCGTCACGCGGAACGCGGCGCCCAAGGTCGCGAGCACCGGCACGCCGAGGCCGAAGTCGCGGAGGTTCGCTTGGTAGTAGCCGTCCACCTTGATGCGGTGGCGGCGGTCGGAGGGCAGGTAGCCGGTGCGGTTCACGAGCAACGACGGCAGGTCGTACATGCTGGTGCCGTTCGGATCGAGCTGCAGGGTGTTGTCCTGGTACAGCCCGGGGTAGTTGCCGTAGGTCCACGACCACAGGTACGAGCCGCGGACCAGGAACGCCTTCGTCAGCTTCTTGTCGATCTTGAATTCCAGGCCGTAGAGCTCGCGGCGCGCCTTCGGGAAGTCGTTGACGAGCGCGACCTGGGAGCGCAGCAGCTCGAGGCGCGCGCGCTTGTCGGCGTCGGTCTCTTTGGCGATTTGGCGGTCCAGATCGTCGATGCGGTTGCGGTCGAACTGGCCGGGGTTCGCGACCAGGAAGGCGTTGCCGTCATCGATCGAGATGTTCTCGATGACGCTCTCGAGCGTGCGGTAAATGCCGGTCATGCCCATCACCCAGGTCGGGAGCAGCTCGACCTCGACACCGAGCAGGGTCTCCTCGGAGTACTGCCCCTTCAGGCCGGGCTGGACGAACGAGTCCGAGCCGCCGAAGACGTACTGGCCGCCGTTCTTGCACTGGGCGCGCGGATCGGTCACCTGCTCCTTGGTGATGGGGTTGCCGGCGGCGTCGTGGCACTGGGTCCCGGCCACCGGGTAGCCGTCGGCGGCGAGCTCGGCGCCGAGGTAGGAGCGCATCATCCCTTCGCCGGCGAAGCCGCGGTCCATCAGGTCGAGCGGGATCGACTCGTAGAACCGGCCCCAGTGCGCGAACAGCTTCGAGCGGCCGTTGCCGAGGAAGTCCCACATCGCGCCCAAGCGCGGCGCGTAGTTGTCGTAGATGCCGAACTTCTTCTCCTGGGTGCGGCTCAGGTCCTCGTTCACCTTGATGCCGTAGAACTCTTGGGCTTCCCAGCGCAGCCCGTAGTTGAGGGTGAAGGTCGGCGTCGGGTTCCAGGAGTCCTGGAGGAACAGCGCCCAGTTGTGCGATTGGGTCTTACCGACGAGCTCTGGCGCCGGGGTCGACGCATCGCCGCCCGCGAAGTACTCCTGGCCTTGGAAGTAGGGCACCTCGACGCCTTCGGCGTTCTGGTCTTCCCTGGCGTAGTAGAAGCCCTTGCCGGTGTACCAGCGGGTGCTGTGGTAGACGTTCTGCTCGAAGTCGAGGCCGTACTTCACCTGGTGCAGGCCGCCGAAGTCGAACAGGTGGGTCACCGCGGCCTTTTGGGTGAAGCGCTCGAGCTTCCGGCGCGCCACCAGCCCCTGGCCGAAGCCGCCCTTGGCGTAACCATCGACCACGCAGGGCGGTGAGCCGTCGTCGAGGGTGCCGTCGCACTCGCTCGGCGTGCCGACCTCGGCGCTCTGGGCGTCCTTGAGGTTGCGGGGATACAGGTAGACGATGAGCGGCTGGTTCCTCGCCGCGTCCGACGACGGCTCGTAGACCCGCTTCTGGGTGTGATAGCCCAGCCACGCTTCAACCTGCAGCTTGTCGTTGTTGAACTTGCCCGCGTACTTGTAGATGCCGTCGAGGTTGCCGGCCCTGTCGTCGAACTTGAAGGTCTGCGGATCGCCGTTCATCGAGATGGACGGGGTGTTCGGGTCGAAGTCGTTCCGGCGCGCGCCGTTGAAGAAGCTCGGGGCGCCGTTCACTGCGAGCGCGTGGCGGTTGTCGTCGTCGATCGCGTGGGTCAGCTTCAACCGGTACTGGTGCACGATGCCGAGTGAGTCGAACGCGTCGCTCGCGACCTTGTGGGTGACCGCGGTGCCGTAGCGGTCGAAGAGCGGGCCGCTGCCGTCGGGGTCGTCTTCGCGGGCGTAGATGTCGCGGTGCCAACGGTCGGACTGGATCTCGGGGGCGTAGCCGACGTGGAACCAGAGCTTATCCTTGACGATCGGCCCGCCGACCTCGAAGCCGGCGTTCAGATAATAGCCGAGGGCGCGCCTGGAGCCGATGGACTCGCCGGCGCGGATCACGAGCTTGCGCGACGCCTCCATGAACCCGGGGCGGTAGAACGCGAACACCGTGCCGTGCAGCTCGTTGCTGCCGCTCTTGGTGACGACGTTCACCAGGCCGCCGGTGGCGCGGCCGTACTCGGCGCCGTAGCCGCCCTCTTTGATCTCGAGCTCCTCGACGAAGTCGAGCACCAGGCGCGAGCCCAAGAGGCCCATCGCCGGATCGGTGGTGTTCAGGCCGTCGATCACGTAGCTGTTCTCCGGCGACGTCGCCCCCGAGATCGAGACGCCGTAGTTGTCGACGGTCGCCGACGGCGACACCCGCATCGTCTCTTCGAAGTTGCGGCTGCGCCCCTGCGGTACGTTCTCGATGAACTCCTTGGTGACGGTGATGCCCGTCGTCGTCGACGCCACGTCCACGGACGGCGCGACCTCATCGATGGTGTAGACCTCGCCCTGGACGGCGGCGGTCGACAGCTCGACGTTGACGGTGATGGTCTTGTCGACCGAGACCGCGACGTTGTTGCGGTCGGTCGCGGCGCCGGCGAACTCGAAGCGCAGCCGGTAGCTGCCGGGCGGCAGGCCGGTGATGGTGTAGCGCCCCTGATCGTCGGTGAGCGTCGCCTCTTCGCCTTGCAGCGCCGGCGAGGTGGCGATGACGGTGACGCCGGCCAGCGGCTCGGCGGTCTCGGAGTGGATGACCGCGCCGCGCAACGCGCCGGTGGTGCCCGCGCGCGCCATGGCCGGCGCCAGCGCGCCCAAGGCCAACAGGGCGACGGTGACGAGCTTGTTCATCGCGGGCTTCCCCCTACTCGAGCGTGGTGAACGTGAAGATCTGCGGCTCGCCGCCGGCGGGGACGCCGTAGAGATCGGTGAAGCCCGGATCGATGCGCAGATCGTAGGCGATGCCGCCGGACTGCGGCGCGAACAACGGCGTCACCTCGAGCACCGCCGGATCCAACGTCCGGGCCTCGAACGGGTGCAGGGCGCGGTCCGCGGCCGAGAGGTTCAACCAGGCGTCGTAGTCCGCGACCATCTGCGCGAAGTACCGCGGCGCCACGGTCACCGGGATGGTCGGCGCCCCGGAGTCGGGGTCGGGGACCATGCTGATGAAGTCGGCGGCGGTCGCGACGTCGATGCCGGTGTTGAAGGTGAGGACGGTCGGTAGCACCGATTCGTCGACATCCGGGGTATCAGGGTCGTCGGCGGCGCCGTAGCTGTCGGGGAGCTCGACGCCGACCGCGGTGATCGGTGCGGTGTAGAACGCGACGCTGCCGCCGATGCCGCGGCCGTCGGTGTCGCGGATCGGCTCGCCGGTCTTCGGGTCGGTCGCCGACGCCATCACGTTGCCGGCCTTGTCGCACACCCGGTCGCCGAGCACGTTGACCACGATCGGACTCTCGGCGGGCAGATAGGTCACGCGCTCAAAGGCGGGGACCGAAGGACGGGTCTGGGGCGCGAGCGTCGGCGGCAAGCCAACGGCGATTCCATCGATGGCCGGGTCGTAGAGCACGGCGCTGTCCACCAGGCTGCCGTCGGCCGGGGCGACGCGCACGATGCCGTCGCGACCGACCAGGTCGACGACGTCCCCGGTGCGTGGGTCGCGCACCACGATCGTCACCGAGTCGCCGTCCAACAGCTCGGAGAACACCAGCTGAATCGTGCCCGACGTCGGGGTCTCGGCGTACGCCGAGTCGAGCGGCAGCGACAGGTCGGTGACGACGCCGAGGACGATCGGCTCACTCCCCGCGGCATCCAAGAACGCGGCGTTCACCAACGACGGCGCCGCTTTGTCGGCGCTGGCGCAACCCGAGAGGGCGGCGGCGGCGGCGAAGACGATGGTCAGGATCCGGAAGCCCTTGCGGTTCAGGGTGGCCATTTCCCCTCCGATATTCACTTCTTCGGTGGACTGATCCTCAGCGCCACCGTTTGCGTGCCAGCGTGGCGGGCGGCGACGGCTCGCAGCTCTAGCACAAGCTGATCCGAAGTCAATACGACGCTCGTCGCAGCCAGGGCAATCGACTTCTCGCGTTCTTGATTCCCGGCGGGCGCTGCGCGGCGACCCGGGCGTGCACCTCGTTGCAGCTCATGGACATCGGGGCTATGGAGAGGACTCCGATGCCGAGCAAGAGCGGTGCACCACCCGTGATCGAGGCGCCGACCATGACGCAGACCGCCGCTCGCGTGCTCCTGGTCGCAGGTGTCCTCGGCCTCGCGCCTGTTGGTCGCGGCGCTCCCGAAGACCTTCAGCGACAGCGCACGGGTCGTTCGTTGACGAGGGGGGGCGGGCGGTGAGATTCGCACACGAGCTGCGCACGCGGGTGCTCTTGGCCCTGGTCCTGGCGCTCGCGGTCAGCGCCGTGGTCAGCTGGTTCGTCTCCGGGGCGGCGATCCGCAGCCTGATCAGCGTCGATCTGAACGGGCGGGCCAAGATCGTCGGCCGCGCGCTGGATTCGGCGGTCGACGTCAAGCTGCTGTTGCCGCAGCTCCTCGCCGCCGACAGCGACCTGGTGTACATCGTCGTCGTCGACCCGGAGCACAAGCCGCTGGCGTGGGCGAGCCGCGGCGCGGGCGCGGACGGCCTCGCGACGCCGGCCGAGGTCGAGCGGGCGCTGCAGCGGCACGCCGGCAGCGCGGCCGGCGATCTGGTGCGGGTCACGGTCGCCCTCGGGGACCGGGCGGCGGTCGAGGAGCTGGCGGACGACGCCCGGGTGACGGCGGGCATCGTCGACGCCGAGGCCGACACCGCGGCGAAGAAGGCCGCGGCGCTGATCGCCTACACGCCGGAGCGCCAGGCCGATCGCACCTGGAGCGTGGTGCAGAACGCCCTGGTGATGTCGGGGCTGGTCGTCGCCGGGCTGCTCTGGGTCATGCTCAGTCGGGTGTTCGCGCGGCTGATGCGGCTGCGCGCCTATGCCACCAAGCTCGCTGCCGGGGATCTGTCGGAGCGGCTGAAGGACGGCAGCGCCGACGAGATCGGCGAGCTGGCGCGGGCGCTGGAGTCGATCACCCACAACCTCGGCGAGACCATCTCCAGGGTGCGGGTGGCGAGCCTCGGGCTCGACACCGTGTCCGGGCAGGTGCGCGCCGCTTCGACCGCCATCGATCAGAACGCCGATCGCCAGTCACAGAGCGTCGCCGACACCCGAGCCACGGTCGTCGAGATGTCCGAGATCAGCCACCTGGTCGAGACCGAGATCGCATCGGGGAGCGACGCGGCGGAGACCAGCCGGGCGCAGGTGCGGGAGATCTCGACGACGATCACGGAGTTCGCGCAGGCGCTCCACGACGTCGAGCGCGCCGCGGCGGACGCCGAGGGCTTGCTGCAGACGACCCTGACGGCGCTCTCCGAGGTGGACGGCGCCGTCGACCAACTGAACGAGGCGGCGCAAGGGACGGCGACCGCGACCACCGAGATCAGCGCCAGCATCCGCAGTGTCAACGACAGCGCCGGCAAGGCGTTGACCTCGGCGCAGGCGGCCTCCGACAAGGCGGCGAGCGGGGTCACTGCGGTCGAGGAGACCCGGGAAGGGATCATCGCGATTCGCGACTTCTCCCGGAGCGCGGTGAAGTCGATCCGCGTGCTCTCGGAGCGAGTGATGTCGATCGAGAAGATCCTCGACGTCATCGCCGACATCACCAACCAGACCCGGCTGCTGGCGCTGAACGCCTCGATCGTCGCAGCGCAGGCGGGCGAGCACGGCCGCGGCTTCTTGGTGGTCGCCGACGAGATCAAGGCGCTGGCCGCGAAGACCGCCGGCTCGACCGCCGAGATCGGCAATCGCATCCGCGAGGTGTTGAGCGTCTCGGGCACGACCCTCGACGTGGTCGAGAACGGGGTGCACACGGTGGAGGAGGCGATGGCGCGCTCGGCGCACGCCGACGCCGTGTTGTCGGAGGTGCACAAGGCGTCGATGCACACCGGCGAGCTGGTGCGCTCGATCTCGACGGCGATGGGGGAGCAGGCGAGCGGCGCGGAGCGCGTCGACCGGCTGATGCAGCAGGTGCACGACACCGCGGTGGGCCTGCGCGGCATCGTCACCAACCAGGTGGGCGCGGGCCGCAAGCTGCAGGAAGCGATGACGAGCGTGCGCGAGGTCACGCGCCGCTCTCTTACCGAGATCGATCACCAGACCCGGCAGGTGGACGTGGTGCTCGGAGCGCTGGCGACTCTCTTCGAGCAGATCCGCCGGATCGCGGCGATGAACCAGCGGGTCGGCAATTCGCGCGACTCGCTGACGCTGGCGTTCGGCGTCTTGGCCGAGATCTCCGACCAGCATCGCCAGAGCGCCAAACGCCTGGCGGTCGCGGTCGAAGAGGTCTCGACACAGACCCGGCTCTTGGGCGACGGCATCAAGCTGTTCCGAGTGTGATCGGATCACACGCGCCGCGGTCGATCTTGGTTGCAATCCGCCTCAAAGTTTCCTATCTCGGCGCCCGGACTTTTTGTGGAGGCCAATCCTGTGAGCTTTGTTCCCACTCGGGTCTTCTTCACCAAGGGCGTTGGCAGGCACAAGGAGCAGCTCAGCTCGTTCGAGCTCGCGCTCCGCGACGCCAAGATCGCCGCGACCAACATCGTCACCGTCTCGAGCATCCTGCCGCCACGCTGCAAGCGGATCCCGATCGAGGAAGGCTTGAAGGCGCTCTCTCCCGGTCAGATCATCTTCACGGTGCTGGCGCGCAACGCGACCAACGAGCCGAATCGGTTGATCGCGGCGTCGATCGGCGTGGCGCAGCCGGCGGATCCGGATCGCCACGGTTATCTCTCCGAGCACCACCCCTTCGGGGAGACCGACGAGAAGGCCGGCGACTACGCCGAGGATCTCGCGGCCTCGATGCTCGCCACCACGATCGGCCTGGAGTTCGACGCTAACCTGGCGTGGGACGAGAAGGAAAAGGTCTTCAAGATGTCGGGCCAGATCGTCCGCACCCTCAACATCACGCAGAGCGCCATCGGCGACAAGAACGGCCTCTGGACGACGGTCGTGGCCGCCGCTGTCCTCCTGCCGTAGCCTGCTGCCGCCGACGTCCTGGCGTGCCTACCGCCGCACCCGACAGCGTCGTTGTCCTCCGCTTCAGCGCCGTCGGCGACGTGATCCTCACCGCCGCCGCGCTCGCGGCCTTGAAGAAGGCCTGGCCTACGACCCGCGTGGTGTTCGTGACCAAGGCGCGGCTCACTTGTTTGGTGGCCGACAACCCCAACGTCGACGCCGTCGTCGGGCTCGAGGTGGGAGAGGGCGTCCGCTCGCTTGCCGCCCGCCTGGGGCCCGAGCGTCCCGGGGCGGTCTTGGATCTGCACGCCAAGCTCCGCAGCGCCGCGCTGCGGGCGCTGTTGCGTGCGCCGCGCACCGTGGTGTGGCGCAAGCGGCCGCGGTGGCAGACCATCAAGGTTCGGCTGCGCCTGGGCCAGCATCGCGCCCACGGCCTGGTCGCCGACCGCTACCACCAGGCGGTCGAGGCGTTGGTCGGCGCGCCGCTCGCGTTCGGCGAGCTGCGCTTCTTCGTCAGCCCCGACGCTCGGGCACGCCTGACCGAGATGCTCGAGGAGACCGGGCTCGATCGCGCCCGGCCGCTCATCGGTATGGCGCCGGGCTCGATGTGGGCAACCAAGCGCTGGCCGCTCGAGCGCTTCGCGGCGCTCGCGACCCGGGCGCTCGAGGCCGGGGCGCAGGTGGTGCTCTCCGGCAGCGCCGAGGAGGCCGAGGTCACCGCGGCGGTGCGGGCGCTCGCCCCGGGCGTCGTCGACCTCGCCGGCAAGATCGGGCTCGGCGACTTGGGGGCGTTCGTCGACTGCTGCACCGCTTTCGTCGCCAACGACTCCGGGCCGATGCACTTGAGCCGCGCCCTCGGGGTCCCGACCCTCGCGATCTTCGGCTCCACCGATCCGGCACAGTTCGACTTTACCGGACACGCGCTGTTGTTCGCCGGGATCCCGTGCGCGCCGTGCTCGCTCTACGGCCGCCGCAAGTGCCCGCTCGGACACTTCCGCTGCATGCAGACCCTTGCCGTAGATGAAGCCTGGCGAGCGCTCTCGGGCCTGCTCGCCGGACCGCGACGCGTGGCGTGGGTGCGCGGCTAGACGACGCGGACGATCAGCCGCCGCCGCCCGCCGCCGCCTTGCGCCGGGTCTCTTTGCGGGTCTGCCAGTCTTTGACGAACGGCGCGCCGCCCTTGGCCTTGGCGTACATCGCGATGACGTCGTCGTAGAACTGGTTCACCTTGATGAGGGGCGCGCCGACGGTGCTGAACATCTTCTCGGCGTGGTCGAGCTGGTCGTTGACGTTCTTCAGCGGCACGTTCTGCTCTTGCCACATGAAGCCGACCGCGACGTAGACCTCGGGGAACTTCTGCTTGGCGTCGACGGCGCGCTCGAACCACTTGCTGGCTTCCTCGTACTTCTTCTGCCGCCAGTGAGTGATGCCGGTGCCCAACAGCGCCTCGGGGTACTCCTCCCAGAGCTCGAGGGCGCGGGCGTAGGTGGCGCGGGCGGAGTCGTAGTCGCCCTTGGCGCGATAGACGTCGCCGATCTTCGTCTGGTAGCCGGGATCCTCGGAGAGGTTGGCGGCGACGCCCTTCAAGGTGTCGAGGGCCTTGTCGTACTTGGCGTTGGTGACATCGGCGTCGATCAGATCATAAAGGTAGCGCGCCGCGATCGGGTGCTTGGCGTGCGCCGCCTCGAGATCGCGCAAGCCGTCGTCGACCTTCTTCAACGCCAGGTTGGCCCAGCCGCGGGCGTGCAGGATCGCGGCGTTCTGGCCGACCTGCGCCAGACCCTTGTCGGCGGCGGCGACCGCCTCGTTGTACTTCGACTCCTGGGAGTAGACCACCGCGCGGGCGCGCTCGATCGCGGCGAGATCGCGCTTGCCGAGGTTGGCGGCGCCGAGGCCCGCCAGACGGTCGAGCTCTTTGTGCAGGCGCGCCGGGTCCTCACCCTTGCGGCTGCGGGCGACCACCGAGGCGGACACCGCCGGCACGTAGTTGACGTTGCGCGCCGCCGCGGTCGACCAGTAGTAGGCGGCGTTGACGTCGTCGGCGTCCTCATCGTAGGCGTTGCCGGTGTGGAGCGCGTAGATCGGCACGTCGGACTTGAGCTCCTGGGCGCGGCGGATGTTGTCGCGGCCGACCTTGCCCTTGTTCATGCCGCGCTCGTTCAAGCCCAGGCCGAGGTAGAGGCGCTCCGAGACCCCGCCCTTCTCCAACACCTTGACCGCGAGCTTCTCGCCCTCCTCGTACTTGCCGTCGCCGTAGAGCGCCAGCACCTCGGCGGAGAAGCGCTCGACCTTTTCGTTCTTCTGGGAGTTCGCCTTGTCGATGTACTGGGCGGTCTTTTCTTTGGCGCCATCGACGCCGTGGTCCACCCACATGAGCGCGTTGACCTCGGCGAGCGCCGCGATCGCGTTCGGGTTCCCGGCGTGGTGCTCGAGCGCTTCGAGGAACTTGGACTCGGCGATCTTCAGCTTCTCGGTGTCGTGGGCGGTCAGCATCTGCGCGCCCTTGACGACCAGCTGGTGCGCCAGGTGCCTCTCGTGCGAGCGCCAGTAGTACAGGCCGACGAGCGCCGAGCACACCACGGCGCCGATGAGGATCTGTCCGAGCGCGTGGCCGGCCGACTCGGTGCTGACCGTCGAGGCGTGGAAGCCGATGAGCGGCGGTGCGAAGCTGCCCTCGCCGGCCGGCATCCGCACGTCTTCGCCCATCGTCGACAACAGCTCCGCGGCGCGGCGGTTGTTCGGGTCGAGCTGGTAGGCGCGGGACAGGTGCTTCTTGGCGTCGTCGATCTTCCCGGCCTCGTGCGCCACGAGCCCGAGCAACAGCTGGGCCCGCAAGTTGCGCTCCAGGTCGGCCTTCTTCTGCACCTCTTTGAGGATCTCGGCGGTGCGGTCGAGCTCGAAGCTGTCGAACCAGGCCTGGGCCAGGAGCAGCTGGCGGTCGACGCTGCTGCCGTTGGCGAGGCGACCGAGGACCCGCAGCGCGTCGCTGGGTCGGCCGTTCGCGAGGTACGCCTGCGCGAGCTCATCGGCGGCTTTGTCCGGGCTGGTCTTGTACTTGGACTCGAGGGTCGCGATGAGCTCTGCCGGGTTGGGCATGCGACGCTCGGATTGGGAAGTCTGCTCGGCCATTCTGCTTCTCCTCGACTGTGCGCGGTCTCGGGTCGACGCCGGCGCGCGGAGCAAAACTGGAGATGCAGGGGAGTAACAGGCTCCTTCGCGTCGTGTCAACGGCTCCGCTTCGCCGTCGTGCGTCATGGTCGCGAGCGATCTGCTTGACGTGGTGGCCGAGGCCGGATATCGGATCCGCCTCGTGTGGGGAGGGCGTTTGGGAGCTGGTTTTCGCGTAGCCCGCGACTCTGTCGAGAGCGGCAATCTAGAGGAGAGGTCATGATTGAAGCGTTGAAGGAAGCCTATGATGCTGGTGGTTGGCCGATGTGGGTCAACACCGTTTGTCTGGCGATCGTGCTCGCGATCATTTTCGAGCGCTTGAACGTGTTGTTCGTCAAGGGCCGCCGTCTGCACAAAGACCATTTCATGGTGCAGCTGTCGGGGCTGGTGATGAAGGGCAACTACGAGCGCGCCATCGCTTACTGTGACGTGCTGTCGACCCCGCTGACCCGCATCGTCAAGGCCGGCATGATCGCGGCGCCGCACTCCGACGAGCAGACGCAAGCGGCGATGGACGAGGCGAGCTTGAGAGAGCTGCCGCGCCTCGAGAAGCGCACCGGTTATCTGGCGATGCTCGGCAACGTCGCGACTCTGATCGGGTTGTTCGGCACGATCTTGGGTCTGATCCACGCGTTCGGCGCGGTCGCCAAGGCCGACCCGGCCGAGAAGGCGGCGCTCCTCGCCCGCGGCATCGCCGAAGCGATGAACAACACCGCGATGGGCTTGGGCATCGCGATCCCGGCGCTCATCATGTTCTCGGTCTACCAGGGCCGCACCCAGCACATGGTGGACGACATCAACGAGGCCGCGGTGACGATCTTGAATCTCGTCACCAACAACCGCCGCAAGCTGAAGGGCGTGGCCAAGGACGAAGCCGCCAGCGGCGGGAGGTAGTCCATGGCCAGCGCTGGCCCAACCCCAGCGGGCAAACGGGCGCTGGACGCCGAGTACAACCTCGTGCCGTTCATCGACCTGTTGACCTGTCTGATCTCATTCTTGCTGATCAGCGCCGTCTGGACGCAGATCGCGAAGATCGACGTCAAGCCGACGCCGAACATCTCCGGCGCCGATCAGCCGTCCGATCCGGTCGTCAAGCTCACGGTTCACATCCGGGGCAACGGCTACTATCTGATCAAGAACGCCGAGATCATGGAGATGCCGAAAGCCGGGGAGGATTACCCGGTGAAGGCGTTGGACGACAAGCTGGCGGCGCTCAGGACCGAGTTTGCGGAGGTCACCGCGATTACGGTGATGGCCGACGACAACGTCCAGTACCGACAGCTGGTGACTGTGATGGACGTCTGTCTCAAGTACCAGTTCAACGACATCAGCGTCTCCGGCGCATGAAGGTGTGACCCATGCCGGTCAAGAAACCACAGAGAGTTCTGGGTAAGAGCATCGCGCTCAAGTCGGCCCAGAAACGCATCCAGCAGCGCGCCTCGCGTGCTGCCTGGGCGTCTTTGAACCTCACCGCGATGGTCGACATCTTCACGACGCTGGTCGTGTTCTTGCTCGCGAACTTCTCGGCCACCGGTGAGATTCTGTTCATGACCAAGGAGATCGAGCTGCCGAAAGCGCAGGCGACCGCAGAGATCCTGCGCGCCCCGGTCATCTCGATCTCGTCGTCCGCGGTGTCCCTCGAAGGTGAGCGCGTCTACTTCACCGAAGAGGCGGCGCGGCAGGACGTGTCGACGTTGTCGGACATCACGTATCAGCTGCAGGAGATGCGCAAGACCGAGGAGATCCTTCGCCCCGGTCAGCTCTTCAAGGGCACCGTCGTCTTGCAGTGCGACGAGAAGATCGAGTTCAACGTCGTCCGCAAGGTCATGTACGCCGCTGCCGCTGCCGGTTACGTCGACATCAACTACGCCGTCATCAGCAAAGGCAAGGCGGGCGTCGCCCCCGCCAAGTAGCTCCTCTTCTCAACCTTTCCGCTCCGCTCCCTGTCCCGTCTGATTCTCTCGTAGAATCGGCGGGATAGGTCTATTCTTTGGCTTCCCGAAAAGGTGCCAGCCACTTCTACGGGGTGACCGCGATCGAACGAGGCCCGAAAAGGTGCCAGCCACTTCTACGGCGCGACCGCAATCGAACGAGGCCGCGCGCGCACCGCAGTGGGGGGGCCGCGAACCGACGGTGGCGCGTCGGTCGAAGGCGCAAAGCCCACGTTCGGCACTTGGCGTCGATTGCGGCACTGCCTGGACGAAGTCTCCCACGGAGGCGAGCGGTGCCCCCCCGAGGAGCACAGTGCGGCCGCTCCGAGCCCCCGAAAAGGTGCCCGAAAAGGTGCCAGCCACTTCTACGGGGCGACCGCGATCGAACGAGGCCGCGCGCGCACCGCAGTGGGGGGGCCGCGAACCGACGGTGGCGCGTCGGTCGAAGGCGCAAAGCCCACGTTC
>JACRCV010000018.1 GCA_016218825.1 Deltaproteobacteria bacterium | reverse complement strand
CTCCGACGGGTTCGAACCAAGACCTCCGGCACCGCGCTCCCTGGTGAACCACACCGCGGAGGGCCTTCAGGCTCCAGGCATCAGCCGGTCCCCTTCTGGTGATCGAACGCGAGTGGGGTTCTTACGGCGGAATCAACGTTGCCCCCTTGTCGTTCGGGGCCACGCCCCGATCTCTTACCTCGACCTCCGCAGACCGTCGCTCATGATCCAGCTAGGCTGGACGAACGAGCGAGAGCTCGAACCCGCCGTCGCGTATCATGGACCCGGGCGGGCAGACAACACGCAGGCGCGGCGGACCGCGCGCCTCAGCTCTTCTGCGGCCGGCCGCGTTCTTTGAGCTCCGCCGCGGCGCCCCAGGCGGCGAGCACGAACACGAGGACCGCGAGCACGACGTACATCAGGAAGCCCAGGCCCTGGCCGGTGAAGCCTTCGTACCAGGTGGGGCCGAGCGCCGCGTCCCGGGGCGCTTCGCTCAAGAACGACCCGGTCGGTCCTTGTTGCACCACGTAGTCGACGCCAATACTGATGTAGCGGATCAGGTAGCCGGTCCAATCGAGGCGCAGGATCGCGGTGACGATGCCGATGATCGCGGCGCCGGCCATCATCCCCGAGGCGATGAGCACGCCTTGCTCGGAGCGGACCTTGCGGACCTCCTCGTCGCCGCCGGTCTTGCCGACGACAAAGGAGACGACCGCGCCCAACAGCTGCGCCAAGGTGATCGAGATCGGCAGGTACATCCCGAGGCTGAAGGCGAGCGGCGGCACCCCCGCCATGTAGAGCATGAACGCCACCAGGCCGCCGAGCGCGTAGAGCAGGTAGGGCTGGCCGCCGGCGGTCATCATGCCGCGGACGATGGCGGCGAGCATGTTGGCCTGCGGCGCCGGCAGGACGTCGGTGTTCGAGGTCAAGGGGCTCGTGAGGTCCAAGGGGTTCACGTGCACCAGGAAGTGGTAGCTCGAGTCCATCAGCGGCACGACGAAGGCGCAGGTGAGGGAGGCCACCGCGATGCCGAGGAACTTCCAGCGCTGTTGCTGTGCCGGGGTCGAGCCGATCCAGTAGCCGATCTTGAAGTCCGAGATCAGCGCCCCGGCGGTGGAGAGCGCGGTGCAGACCGCGCAGCCGACGACGATGGCGATGAAGATGCCGGCGTCGCCCGACAGCCCGAGCGCGGTGAGCACCAAGGACGCGAGGATCAAGGTGATCATCGTCATCCCGGAGACCGGGTTGGTGCCGACGATCGCGATCGCCTCGGCGGCGACCGGGGTGAACAAGAACGCCAGCCCGAAGCCGACCACCGCGCCGACCGTGGCGAACAACAGCGACTGGCCCCCGGAGTAGCCTTGGCCGGCCGGCCCGACGTAGCTCACGGTGACGATGAAGAACAACACCGCCATCGCCAGCGCCGCGGCGAGCTGGATCAGGACCACGGTGCGCGGCTTCATGTCGGTGTCGGTGCGCAGGCGCACGACGGCGTCGACGCCGGCCTTGGACAGGCCCTTGAAGCCCAGGGTCACCGAGTGAACGATGATCTTGCTCATCCGGATGATGCCGATGAGGCCGCTGACGGCGATCGCGCCGATGCTCACCGGCTTGACGAAGGTGTTGAAGATCTCGGCGGCGCTCATCGCGGCGACGTTGACGTGGCGGCCGTAGAGCTCCAGATCGGTCACCTGGGCGCCGACCACGTAGATCAGCGGCACCAACACCGCGTAGGCCAGCACGCTGCCGGCGGCGATGATCGCCGCGTAGCGCACGCCGACGATGTAGCCCAGGCCGAACAACGCCGCGAGCGCGTTGATTTTGATCTCGGAGCGCACCGCGTACATCTTCTCGCCGAGGGTGCCGAACAAGGCCTTGGTGCTGATGTTCGGGTTCCAGGCGTGCACCGCCTCGACCAGGAAGTCGTAGAGGGCGCCGAGGCCGAAGGAGATCAAGAGCACTCGACCGCTGGTCTTGCCGGTCGACTCGCCGGCGACCAGGATCTCGGTGGTCGCGGTGGCCTCGGGGAACGGCAGATCGCCGTGACGCTCGGCGACGAAGTAGCGCCGGAGCGGGATGATGAGCACGGTGCCCAAGACGCCGCCGACCACGCAGGCCAAGAAGATCTGCCACCACACCGGCTGCAGGCCGTTGATGTAGAGCGCCGGGATGGTGAACGCGGCGCCGGCGGCGACGACCCCGGAGGCCTGGCCGATCGACTGGACGATGACGTTCTCGAGGATGGTGCTCTTCGCCTGGCGCGCCTTGCCGAAGAAGATCGCGAGGATGGCGATCGGGATCGCGGCCTCGATGCCGCTGCCGGCCCTGAGCGCCATGTAGATGCACGCCGCCGAGAAGATGAAGACCAAGAGCAACGCCATGCCGACGGCCCAGGGTGTGACCTCGGCGCGCCGATCGTCCGGCGCCACGACGCTGCGATAGACCTCGCCGCCCGCGAGCTTGCGGTAGGCGTTCTCCGGCAGAGTGCGCTTCGATTGGCCTGTTTCCATGATGTCCTCCAAAATGCGGGCGCGAGAGTACGGGGGGCAGAGGGGGCGATCAATGGGGTTCGCCGGTTTGCGGTTGGTTTCCTTGCGCGCCAACCGCGGCCACGGCACAGTCATGAGGTGCGCCTTGCTGTCGCGCTCGGGGTCGGGGTCGGGGTCGGGGTCGTTATGGGCGCCGCGGCGGCGCAGGCGACGGTGATCGCGGCGTGGACTCTCGACGAGGTGGTCGCGCACGCCGACCTGATCGTGACCGGCACCGTCGGTGCGTCGCGCGGCGTTCGTGACGCCGGCCGGGTGCTCACCGAGACCGAGATCGCGGTCGACCAGGTGCTGCTCGGTACGTGGGCGACGCCGCTCGTCATCAGCCAACCCGGCGGCAAAGACGGTGACATCGTGGTCGACGTCGCCGGCACCGTCCGCCTCACCCCCGGGGACCGGGTGCTGCTGATCACCGCGCTCGCCAAGGACCGGCGGCGCTACATCGTCGGGTTGAGTCTCGGCTTCTATCGTCTGGACGGCGATCGGCTCAGCCAACAGATCGAGGTGCAAAGCGCCGGCCCGGGCGGTGCGCTGCGGCCGGCCGTGGGGCCCCGGACCCTCGGGCTCGATGCAGTGAACGACGCGATCGCGAGGCGCAGGCGGTGAGCGCCTCGCGCCTGTGCCTGATCGGGCTGGCCCTCCCGTGTGCCGGCTTTGCGGTGATCCGCGATCCATTGACCTTGGCGCCCATCAAGTGGCCGTCCGCTGCGGTGTCGATCTCGATCCAAGCGGACGGGGCCGGCGGCATCACTGACGGCAGCGATCTGGTCGCGATCCGCGCCGCCCTCACGGCGTGGGGGCAGCCGGCGTGCGCCGCCTTTGGCTTCGTGGACGCCGGGCTGTCGTCGACCGGCGGCTCGACGAACGACGGCGTCAACCGGATCTCCTTTCTGACTTCTTGGACCGGCCCCGCCGGGGTCGTGGCGCTCACCGAGCAACGCCGCGACACCGGGGTGTCGCCCCAGCAGTGGCTCGACGCCGACATCACCGTGAACGAGCAGGACTTCGTCTGGGCCACGAACGGCGACCCCGAGGCCTACGACGTCCTGAGCGTCCTCACCCACGAGCTCGGGCACGTCGTGGGTCTGGCGCACGGCCCGTCTCCCGAGGCGACGATGTACTGGGGGTACAGCGAGGGGCTCACCCTCGACCGCACCCTGAGCGACGACGACATCCGCGGCGTCTGTTACCTGTATCCGGCCGCGGCCACCCTGTGCAGCACGGACGGTGACTGCCCGTTGTTCATGGGGGGCTACTTCGGCGGCACCGACGTGCGCACCCATTGTGTGCCGCCCGATTGCGTCACCGGTGCCGTGGGCTTCGGCGGTGCGTGTTTCGCGAGCGCCGACTGCTCGAGCGGCGCGTGCTACACCGGCCTCGACCAGGCGCCCGGCACCGCGCCGGGGTTCTGCACCCAGAGCTGCAACGTCTCCAGTCCCAATTGTCCGGCGGCGGCCTACTGTCGCCAAGACGTGATGGCCACGCGCGGCGCGCTGTGTCACGTCGGCTACGCAGACTGTGTGCTCGACGCCGACTGCGGTGGGACCAACTGGTACTGCGTGCGGGACCTGGACGGGAAGTTCCGCTGTCGGCGAACCTGCGTGCAAGACTCCCACTGCAGCGCCGTGCCCGGCACGATCTGCCATGGCGGCGCCGGCGCCGGCAACCCCGGGCTCTGTCGGCCGCCCGGCCCGGCGGCCGACGGTCAACCGTGTACCCACAGCCTCGAGTGCGCTTCGCTGTACTGCGGCGGGACCGGGGCGGTCGGGATCTGCACCCACAACGCCTGGAGCATCGACAGCGGGCCGGCGGCGGACGGCAGGCGCGGCGACGGCGGCGCGGACGGCGGACCACCGCCGGGTGACGCGGGCCCGGGCGGAGAAGCACCGGCCGGCGGTGACGCGACGGGCGCGGCGGCGGACCACGATGTCCTGGTCGGTGGCTGTGCCTGTCACGCCCCGGGGCTCGGCACGCCGGTCGCAACCGCTGCCCTCGGGGTCGTGGCGGCGACCGTTCGCTGCCGTGCCCGGCGCCGAGGTGTCGACCGAAGCCGCCAGACCGGCGCGCCTCGTTGTTCTTGACAGCATGACGCGCTGTGTTATGTCTCCGCCGGATTTCACGGGATGCCGCTAGGAGTCTGACGCCGGCCTAGCGGCGCGACAATCGGCGCGGGAGAGCGGAATATCGATGGCAAACAAGGCACGCGAGCGGGCGGAGGAGCTGTTTCACAGTCTGCAGAAGAAGGCGCGCGAGATGATGGACGCCGAGGACGGGGTCGCCCAGACGGTGCGGCACCTGATCGAAGATCGGGGCTTGGCGCCGGCGGAGGTGAAGAAGCGCCTCGACGAGATGCTCGGCCGGATGAAGGCCAACAACCTCTGGGATCGCGTGCGGCACAGCGACACGGTGTCGGCCTTGAACGACGCGAAGGGCGAGGTCGAGCGACGCGTGGAAGTGACCGTGCAGCGGGTCATCGGCAACCTGCCGATCGTCACCAAGAGTGACCTGAAAGACCTCGAGGCCCAGGTGGCGTCGCTGCGCAAGAAGGTCGACGGCTTGAAGAAGTCGACGAAGACGACCGCGTCCGACGCGCAGTCGTAGACCCGTACCGCCGAGCGTTCCTGGGCATCGATCCGAGGAGGGTGGGATGGCATCCGACCCGTTGCTCGCGGAGCACCGTGAGACGGCGCGAGCGCGATCGTGGCTGGGCGCGACGTTCGCGGCGGCTCTGCTCGTCTTTCCTGCCGGCTGCATCCCGCTGGTCGCCGGCGCCAACACCTATCGCCCCGCGGGCGAGCTCGAGAGTCGCGGCAACGCGATGGGGGTCTCGCTGGAGCTCGGGCGGGTGTTGACGAACGGGCTCGCGGTGAGCCGGCCGGAGGACGCCGCCAAGAACGTCTGGTTCGGCGAATCGATCGACGGCCAGTTTCACGTGGCCCACGAGCTCGCGGTCGAGGCGAGTCTGTTGTGGGCGAGCGCCATCCCGTTCTTGATCCCGGTGCCCATCGGCGGTCGGCTCGGGGTGCGGCGCGGCCTGTTGCGTCAAGAGGCGCACGGCGTGTCGATGGACGTCGCGGCGCGCGGCGCGTACGCGAGCGCCAGCCTGAAGAGCGGCGACCAGGCAGCGGACGGTGCCTGGCGCTTGGCGACCAAAGCGATGGGCGCCGAGCTCGAGCTGCCGGTCTCGTACCGCCCGGCGTCGTGGTTCGCGGTGACGCTGACGCCGTTCTCTCGTTTCTACCGCGTGACCGCCGAGTCCAAGGAAGTGCGGAGCGGCGCCGACGTCGTCCGCAAGGATGGCGTCAACGTCGTGTCGGGGGGGGCCTCCCTTGCTCTGGAGCTCTTGGCGGGGCCGGTCGCCATCGCCCCTGCGTTGGCGATCGAGGCGATCTACTTTCCCCACGATCGCGTCCGCATGGCGCAACCGATGCCGGGCTTGAGCTTCGGCGGTCGCTGGTAGCGCTCGCTGTGGGGGCCGCTAGTGCTGCGCCAATAGGACACCCCCTCGACCAGTCCCGGTAACGTTCTGTACGTGGGTCTGTTTTCCTCCTGGTTCGTGATCCCTGTCGGATGTCGGATCGGTGTGGTATGGGCGCGTGGGTTTGTATCCCACCCCGTGGGTGAAGCGTGTAGAGCACGGGGCGTCCAATATCATGGGCAGCGACAAGGTCGTTTCCGAAGCAGGTAGGGAGAGCGGGATGACGCGACGGGCAACGAGCGGCGACGGGCGGTTCTTGCCGTTTTGGGCGAGGGCCGGGCTGGCGCTGGCGGTCGGCGCTCTGGCGGTCGCGTCGACGCCGCACGCGGTCGCCGACGAGGTCGCCGGGCTGTTGCGGGCGCGCTCCCGAGTGGGCGCGTGGGCGCCGCGAGATCCGGGCGAGTTCGCCGCCGGGCTCGAGGTGGTCCTGCCGCGACCGGTCGTGGTGCTCAATCGCCAGGACGCGGTCGCCGCCGAGCTCCTGCAGCACGCCCGGACCTTGGGCGAGCGGGACGGCCTGCGGGTGGCGCAGGCGCTGTGTGACGAAGCGACGCGCTTGGGCTTCGACCCGCTGCTGTTTCTGGCGATCATCCACGTCGAGAGCTACTACGACCACCTCGCGATCTCGCCGCGCGGCGCCGAAGGCCTGATGCAGATCATGCCGGAGACCGCGCTGTGGACCGCCGCCGAGACCAACCTCGACTGGCCCGACAGCCACAGCTTCGATCCGGTCTTGAACGTCCGGCTCGGGGCGCGCTACTTCGATCACCTGCGGCACGAGTTCCCCCGTCTCGAGGTGGCGCTGACCGCCTACAACCGCGGTCCGAAGGCGACGCGCTACATCTTGCGCCAGCACGGCCGCCTGCCGAGCGACGTCGTCGACTTCTATGCCGCGAAGATCACCGAGCGCTATCGCCGCCTCACTGCTCAGTACGGCGCCCTGCCGGCCATCTGAGCGCGGCCCGGCGCAGGGCGACCGCTTTCGGGCACTGCCGCCGGCAATGTCCGCCGGATTTGGTACACTGAAGCGGCACTGAATCGGGTGAGCCCGCTGGAGCTTCATGGCCAGGACCGACTTCAAGGCGCGCGCCGTTCAGGAGTCGCTCCGCTACGGGCAGGACCCGTGGGTGTTTCTCCGCGAGCTGGCGCAGAACGCGCGCGACGCCAAGGCCGGCCAGATCTCGGTGTTGGCCGGGGTAGAGGCCGGTGAGGAATGGCTGAGCTTCGAGGACGACGGCCACGGCATGGACTTCGCGCACGCCCGCGCCTACCTGTTCCGGCTGTACGCGTCGAGCAAGGAGAACGAGCCGGACGCCGCCGGCTGCTTCGGGGTCGGCTTCTGGTCGGTGCTGCGCTTCAACCCGACGTTGATCGAGGTCGAGTCCCGGAGCCGCGGCGCGCCGTGGGGCGTGCGGCTGTCCGCGTCGCTGGATCACGTGGAGGTCATCCCGTGCCGGATGAAGACCGTGGGCACCCGGGTGACCCTGCGGCGGCCCGTCGCCGGGGACGGCAAGCGATTCGCCGCCGACGTCGGCTTGGCGTTGCGGCGGCATTGTCGTTACCTGCGTCGCGCCGGCCGGCCGCTCGAGCCGCTGTGGGTGCGGGTCAACGGCAAGTGCGTCAACGAGGAGCTCGTCGCCCCGGGCGTCGCGTCGCTGTCGTTTCGGACCCGGGACGCCGAGGGCGCGGTGGGGCTCGCCGAGCTCCCGAAGGTCGAGCTCTACGCCTCCGGGCTCCTGGTGATGACCGCCACGGTGTTGGAGGAGCTGGAGGCCTCGCCGTCGGTGCCGGTGTACCAGCGACTGGCCGGGGGGTTGGCGCCGGCGATCATCCTCAACAGCAATCGTCTCGACCTGGTGATGTCGCGCTCCCGCCCGGTCGCGAGTCAAGCGCTCCGTCGCCTGACGCGCGTCGCGCGCTCGCAGCTCGCGCGGCTGGTGGGCGAGCTGTCGCGCGCCGCACGCCCCGAGACCCCGTGGGAAACCGTCAAGAGGTTCTCGGCCGCGTTTCGCGCCGCGGCGCTGCGCGTCGCCGCGGGTGTCGCCGCCGGGTTGGCGGTGGCGATGGCCGTCGCCGTCGTGGTGGTGGGGTACCCGCGGCCGCCGTCGCCCGCCGCCGCCGATGCGCTGCCCGGTGGCGGTGACTCGTCGCCGGTCGACTTCGGGGGCGGCTCGGCTCCGGTGTCGGAGCTGTTGCCGTACACCAACCTGAACGGCTACGAGGGCGCGACGGTCGAGGTGCCGGATCCGCGGGTCGGCGCCTGGGATCTGACCTACGATGGCCCGAAGGAGATCCTGTTCGCGGCGCTGGTCTTGTCGCGCTACGACCGCGTCCACGGCTTCGTCCGTGGGGTCTCCGGCCCGGCCCGGGCGTATCCCGCCCATCGGTGCGACCGCCACTGCGTCCGGGTGTGGCTCACCGTGGTGCCCGGCGCCGAGCCGTTGGTCGTGCCGGTGCCGACGGGCCATCGCTTGGTGCGCGCCTCGGTACGGTTCGACGGCAAGATGGTCGACGGGCTTCAGATCAACGACTTCGACGAGCCGCTGGTGCAGCTGCCGAAGGGCGACGCCGGCGTCCTCGAGTACGTGACCGGCGCGTTCGTCGCCGGGCCGGAGCCGCGCGTCGTTCCGCCGGCGGTGCAGCTGCCCGAGGATCTCCGGCGCGCCGTCGCCGAGAGCGCCGGCAGCTCGCGGCGGCAACGTGCCGGGCGCCTGACGCGCTTCGTGCGCCGGTTTCTGACCTACGACGTCTCGCCGCAGATGGCGGCGCGCTACGCCACCGACAACGCCGATTGGCTGAGCCGGGTCAGTGAAGCCGGCGCCGGAGACTGCGACGTCAAGAACGGCGTCAACGTGCTGTTGTTGCAGAGCGCCGGGATCCCGGCCCGCATGGTGCTGGGGATCGCCGCCAAAGACGGCCACGCCCGGCCGCAGCTGCACGCCTGGACCGAGTACTACGACGCCGGTTGGCACGCCGTGGATGCGACCGGGGCGCCGCCGCCCGCCGCGCCGCTGCCCCCGGCTACGGCCGCCCCCCCACTGTCCTCCCAGAGCGCCGCCCAGGGAGATCTGCGGGCCGCGTCTGCTGCAGTGCCGGCGCCGGCCGCCCCGGCACCGCCGCCCGAGGCGCCGCCGCAACCGACGCCTGCGGTCGCCTCACCGGCGGCGGTGCTCGCGCTGGAGGCGGAGACCGGCAAGGCTTGGCCGCTCCGGCTCGGGGTCTTCTGCGGTCTCGTCGCGGTGGCGGCGTTGTTCTCCTGGTGGCGGCGCGGGGCTTGGCGCGGACGCTTCGTCGCTCGCGGTGGTCAGACCGAGGCGGAGAGCGCGCTCGCCCGGTTGTTGAAGGACGCGGTGTTGCATCCGGAGGTGTGGTCCAAGATCGCCGATGTCTGGCAGCGGCCGGCGTTGCCGACCCTCCTTGGGCCGCCGATGTCGCTCGCCGACACCATGGCCCGCGCCGCGGCGGCGACGCTCTACCTGTCGCGTCGGCACTCCGAGTTGGCGCTGTTGGCGGCGCGCCGCAAGACCCCGGTGCTGGACGCGGCGCACGTGGCGTTCAAAGAGGTGATGGACGTGCTCGGGCGCGCGATCGATCTCGACGGCATCGATCGGGTGCGGCCCGCGGCGCGCACTGCCGCCGACGCCGAGCGTGCCGACCTCGCGCTGGCGCCGGTGAACGCGCTGCTTCGTGACGTGGTCCCCGGGGTCCGGTGCCTGGCGTGTGCCGGGCTCGAGACCGTCGCGACCTTGGACGTCGACCTGAGCGGCGTCCGTTTGCCCGCCGGCGCGCCGTGGCCCAAACGCTACGTCGCGGTGCATTGGCGCCACCCCGAGGTCCAGGACCGCTTGGCGCTGTTGGCGTCCGATCCGGCGCGTGGGCTGTTCGTCTTTCTCGACTGGCTCCTGGACCGCTCGCCGCTCTTGGCGGTCGGCGCCGAGCGCCTGCGGGCGCGGGCCGCCTGGACGGTGTTCGGGGGGGGGCGATGACCGCGCCCCGGGTGACCGCCGCGGATCTGCTCAGCATCGACGTCGAGGCCGAGGTGCAGAAGCTCTGCGGCCGGCAGCTCGAGGACGAGGTGGCGACCGTGGCCGAGGTCTGTCGGTTTGCGATCCAGAGCGGTGCGATCGCGGTGCAGGTGGACCTCGGGCGGCGACGGGTCCGGGTCGCGGCCCCGGGCGGCGCGATGCCGTCCGGGGCGTTCGAAGCGGTCGCGGTGCTCGCGGATCCCGGTTGCGCGGTCGCGGCGCGTCACCGGGCGCTGGTCGAGCTCGAGGTGAGCTGCGGCGTCGGCCTGCTGGCGCTTTTGGCCGCGCCCACGGCGTCGCTCGGTGTGAGCGATTCGGATCGAGCGATGACCCTCGTCTTCTGCAGGGGCAGGGCGCCGGGGGCGGTGATCGGCCGGCCGACGTCGCCGGGGCTGGTGCTGACCGTCGCTCGCTCCGGGTCGCGGCGCGTCCTCCGCCGGGCGCTGCGAGAGAAGCTCGCCTACGCCAGTGTCCCGGTCTTCTTGGACGGTAGGGCGACGAGCCGCGGGCCGGCGCTGCCGGACTGTCTGGTGCAGCTGACCGTCGAGACCCCGCGCCTGTCGTGCCGGGTAGGGTTGCCCCGGCATGCTGACCTGAGCCGCAGCATCGTGGTCGTCGGCGAGGTCGTGGCCAAGGAGGTCTACACCGCGTCGCGGCGTGGCGCGGTGCACCTCGCGGTGGTGCGCGACAAGGCCCGGGCGCGAGCCCCGGCCGTCGACCTCCGCGTCGTCCACGACCTGGTGCGCGAGGTGCGCGACACGTTGTACGTCCGACTGGCCGCCCTGCTGGGGTCGATGAGCGTCGCGGATCAGGACTGCGCCCGCCGCCTGCTGCTGCGCTACGCGCTGCAGGCGGGGCGGCTGGAGCTCCTCGCCGGGGTGCCGCTGTTTCGCACCGATTCCGGCGCGCAAGTCGATCTGCAGACGGTCCGCTCCCTTTGCACCGACGGCGTCCTCTGGGCGGTCGAGCCTCCGGGGCGCGGCGCCGACGGCAAGGACGGCGGCCGGCGGACGTTGGTGTTGGACGGCTACGAGCGCGAGTTCCTGTTGCGCGCGTTCGGCTTGACGGTCGAGCCGCCGCCTGCCGGTTACCGGCGCCGCCTGGCCGCGGCGGTGTGGTCGCAGGTCGCGGCCGGAGCCTCCCGGGTGCGACAGTACGGGCGCGGGTTCGTCGCCGGGCTGATGGGCGTCCGTCCGATTCACGAGAGCTTCTGGGCCGACGCCGAGCGCGGCGTCATCCGGGCCATCGAGGCGCTGCTCACCTCGGGGCGCTACGTGCTGCCGACCTTGACCCCGGGGCTGTCGCGGCTGACGCGGGTGGCGTTGGTGGAGCACGGCCGCCTGCCGCTCGCGCCGCGCCGCTTCGGGAGCGGTTTCGTGCTGCTGGTGCCGCGACGCCACCCGCAGCTGCAGCGCATGGCGCGCGCCCTCGAGGCCGATCCCGGGATGCTCTACCCGCTGATGGCGGTCCTCTTCGGCGGCCACGACGGCTTCGGCGGCGGCAAGACCGAGCTGCAGGCGGCGCTGTTCACGCCCGGCCCGACTCCCTGACGCAGTTCAGGCTTGCAACCGGCGCCAAACTCGATAGGGTTGCCGGCGGGCGGGAGCCGGCGACGCTGGAGGCAGCAGTGGCGACCAAAGATCCACATTCGTACACCGACACCAGCCAGGGCCGGGTGGCCAAGGTCGAGCTCGACCTCGCGGTTGACTTCGAGAACAGGCAGCTCAAGGGCAGCGCCACCTTGACCTTCGCCGCCAAGGTCGGCGGCCCGCTCGACTTGGACAGTCGCGCGCTGACGATCGACGGCGTCAAAGACGACCGCGGCGCTGCGGTCGCGTTCGAGAGCGGCACGCCGGACCCGGTGCTGGGCACCCGCCTGCGGTTGCAGCTCGCGGCGCCGACGACCAAGGTCACGGTCCACTACGCCACCTCGCCCTCGGCCTCGGCGTTGCAGTGGCTCGAGCCGCAACACACCGCCGGCGGCAAGGCGCCGTACCTGTTCAGCCAGTGTCAGCCGCACCACGCCCGGTCGCTGTTGCCGCTCCAGGACAGCCCGATGGTGCGCTTCGCCTACCAGGCGCGCCTGACCGTCCCGGCGGGTCTGGTCGCGGTGATGTCGGCGGCGCCCGGCAAGAAGGAGGCGGGCGGCAGCGACCAGACCGTGGCCTACCGCTTCGACATGCCGCAGCCGATCCCCGGGTACCTGTTGGCGCTCGCGGTCGGCAACATCGCGAGCCAGGATCTCGGCCCGCGCTCGAGGGTCTACGCCGAGCCCGAGACCCTGGGCGCCGCGGCCCGCGAGTTCGCCGGCGTCAACGAGATGTTGCTCGCGGCGGAGAAGCTCTTCGGACCCTATCGCTGGGAGCGCTACGACTTCTTGGTGATGCCGCCGGCGTTCCCTTACGGCGGCATGGAGAACCCGCGCCTGACCTTCCTGACCCCGACCTTGATCGCCGGCGACAAGTCGCTGGTGAACGTGCTGGCGCACGAGCTCGCCCACTCGTGGACCGGCAACCTGGTCACCAACGCGACGATGAACGACTTCTGGCTCAACGAAGGCTTCACCGTTTGGGCCGAGCGTCGTATCCACGAGGCGCTGCAGGGCGAAGAGGCGCTGGCGCTCGCCGCGGCCATCGGCCGGGACAGCTTGAACGCCGATCTGGAGCGCTTCGGCATGACCTCGCCGTTCACCAAGCTCAAGACCGACCTGGCCGGCATCGATCCGGACGACGTCTACTCCCAGGTGCCTTACGAGAAAGGCTTTCTGTTCGTCGCCCTCTTGGAGGCTACGGTCGGGCGGAAGAAGATCGACGCCTTTGTCCGCGCCTACACCGACCGCTTCGCGTTCACCTCGATCACCACCGAGGAGTTCCTGACCTTCATGGACGAGGCGCTGCCCGGCGTCGCCCAGAAGATCGGGGCCCGCGATTGGGTGTACGAGCCCGGGATCCCGGCGAACGCCCCGGCGTTTTCGTCCAAGCGCCTCGAAGAGCTCCAGGCGCTCGCGGCCGCTTGGGCGACCGGCGCCCGGCCGGATCCCAAAGCCGCGAAACAATGGTCGGTGGACGAGTGGCTGGTCTACCTCGGGGCGCTGCCGAAGAAGGTCGGCGAGGACGATTGTCGCTGGCTCGATCAGACGTTCCACTTCAACGACTCCGGGAACGCCGAGATCTTGTGCAAGTGGCTGGTGATGGCGGCGCGCGCCAACTACACCCCGGCGTTCGCGAAGCTCGCCGCGTTCTTGGGTCACGTCGGCCGGATGAAGTTCCTGAAGCCGATCTACAAGGCCCTCGCGGAGGGGCAACAGACCCGGGCGCTCGCGAAGGAGATCTTCGCGGCCAACAAGGATCGTTACCACCCGATCGCCCGTGGCGGCCTCGAGAAGCAGCTCTCCGGTTGATTGCCGGCCACGGCTCCGAGGAGCCCGACATGACCGTGGTAGCGCCACAGTTGCACCTCGAGAGCGTCCGTAAGGGCTACGCCTACGACCAGGACAAGGCGGTCGATCCCGCGACCACGGTGGCGAACGCCGCCGCGAAGCTCGGCCAGATGACGGACCTGGGCGGCGTCAAGCTCGAAGCCCGCGCCGGGCCGATCGACGGCGCCTTCTCCTACACCAGCGCCGGCGGCACGTTGAACGCCAGCGGCAAGGGGCTCACCGCGGAGCAGGCGCAGGCGAGCGCCATCATGGAGCTCGCCGAGCGCTACTCCTGGATCCACTTCGACTACGAGCACGCGCCCGGGTATCGTCTGGCGACCCACGCCGAGATCGTCGCGACCGGCGTCGAGACCGTGCCGGCCTCCTACTTCCTCAGCAACTTCCCGTTTCTCACCGAGCGTGAGCCCTACGAAAGGGATCTGCTGCGGACGCGGCTGCGCTGGGTCTTGGGCACGCGGCTCGTGGACGGCTCGCCGTACTACTACCCGCTCAACTGGCACAACATGCTGTACTCCTCGAACGGCCTGGCGTCCGGCAACCGGTTCGAGGAGGCCGTGCTCCAGGGCCTGTGCGAGGTGATCGAGCGCGAGACGATCTTTCGGTTGCACATGGAGAAGCGGCTCGGGGCGTCGATCGATCTGACGAGCCTCACACACCCGCTGCTTCGCGAGGTGCTGCAGACCGGAGAGAACAACGGCATCCGCTGGTCGGTGGTCGACATGACCTCGGACCTCGGGGTGCCGTCGATGGTGGTGCGCGGCACGCGGCCGGCCGACGAGGGTCTCTTGACCTACGAGGGCGTCGGTCACGGTTGCCACCCGGATCCGGAGAAGGCGATCATCCGTGCGCTCTCCGAGTACTTCGAGGGCTTCTCGTGGATGTGCAAGGTCCAGGAGCGCTTCGGCGCCGACTTCAAAGGCCTGCAGGCCCTGCTGCCGATCGGCAACCTCGGCTTCCACGCGCTCTACAACCCCGAGGTCCTGCGCGACACCACCGGGGTGATCCCGGTCGGCCGCGTGCCGTCGGTGGCGCGATCCGACATCAAAGAGGAGATCGAGCTGATCGTCGGCGCCCTCGAGGCCAAGGGCTACACCGTCGTCGTGATCGACAAGAGCTATCCGCCGCTCACCATCCCGGTGGTGCGGGTGTTCGTGCCGGAGATGCGCTCCGGCCTCAACACCGAGTTCCAGAATCCGGCGGCGCCGATCGCCGCGGTCGCCAAGGAGAGCGGCGACCACGAGCTCGGGATGCACTACTGGGGCGAGATGATCCGCGTGCATCCGGCGCTCAAGGCGCTCGGCGCCAACCGGCTGCTCGCGTCGCTCTTGCCGTCGGTCCCCGACCACCTGCTGCCGAAACCGGCGTTCGGCGCCGACTACCGCGAGAGCATGTTCATGGTGCACGGCATCAAGAAACACGGCCTCGGGATGTTGCGGCAGATCGAGGGACTGCGGGAGCTGATGGGGCCGGTGCTGCAGCTGATGGGCGGCGAGCTCCAGGGCGGCGGGTTGACGGCCTTGTTGCCGCTCTTGATCGGCGCCCGCGGGCCTTTCGGCGGACTGCCGCGCTGAGGCGCGCGGCGCTCGCGGCGCTCGGCCGGTGTCGAATCAGACCAGGGCGTCGGTGAGCGGCGCCGGCACCAACCGGGCCTGCGCGGCTCTTTGGCGCAACGCCTTGACGATCGGGCCGTAGCTCTTCTGCGAGAAGATCGCCGAGCCCGCGACCAGGACGTTCGCGCCGTGGGCGGCGGCGACCGCCGCGGTCTTGGAGTCGATGCCGCCGTCGACCTCGAGGTCGAAGCCGAGGTGGCGTCTTGCCGCCAGCGCCTTGAGGGCGCGCAGCTTGGGCATCACCTCGGCGATGAAGGTCTGACCGCCGAAGCCCGGGTTGACGGTCATCACCAGCACCAGATCCACCAGGTGCAGGACGTGGACGATGCTCGAGAGCGGGGTCGCGGGGTTGATGGCGACGCCGGGCTTGGCGCCGAGCTCGCGGATCTGCGCCAGGGCGCGGTGCAGGTGCGCCGTGGCCTCGGCCTGGATCGTCAGGCGGTCGGCGCCGGCGTCGACGTAAGCGGCGACGCTCTCCTCGGGACGCTCGATCATCAGATGGACGTCGAACGGCACCTTCGTGGTCTTGCGCAGCGACTTGATCACCGGCGGTCCGAGGGTGAGGTTCTTGACGAAGTGGCCGTCCATCACGTCGACGTGGATGAGATCGGCGCCGGCCTTGGCGACGGCGCGGATCTCGTCGCCCAGGCGCGCGTGATCGGCGGCGAGGATGGAAGGCGCGACGCGGACGGCCTCTCGCATCGCGACCCCTAGAGGAACAGGAAGTAGTTGATCAGCACCAACACCAGGACGCCGACGATCGCGCCGGCGAGGTAGGTCTGGATCTGACCGGTCTGGGCGAGCCGCACCCGCCGCCCCATCCCCGCGAAGCCGTTCGCGACCCCGTTGACGACGCCGTCCACGACCAGGGCGTCGATCGCACCATCGAGGGTCGACACCAGGCGGCCGCAAAGCGCCAGCAGATTGACGACGCCGTCGATGACCTTCTGATCGATCGCGAAGAACAAGCCCGCCAATGCCCGGGCGCGGCGGACGAAGAGGAAGTCGTAGGCCTCGTCGACGAAGTACTTGTTGTAGATCAGGCGGTGGGTGAAGCGGACCACCGGGTGGGTGCTCGCCATCAGCCGCGCCGGGATCGGGCTCTGGGCGTCCTTGTACAACGCGCGGGCGACGAAGAAGCTCCCGAGCGCCAACAGCACCGACCCCGCCGCGAGCAGCATCTCCCAGGTGTGCGCCTGCAGCCCCAAGAACACCCCGTGCGCCGCCGACATCCAGGTGAGCGACTCGGTCGCCTCGCCGACCACCGGCGCCAACCAGTGCTCGAAGAGCGGCACGATACCGAGGAGCGGCCAGAAGCCGAGGCCGATGGTGACGATGATCAACGCCGCCAACGTCGCCAGGACGAAGGTCATGCTGCGCGGCGACTCGTGCGGGGTGGTCGCGTGACCGGCGGCGGCGTGGTGATCGTCGTGCGCTTTGTGGTCGGCGTGGGCGTCGTGGGCGTGAGCGTCCTGCGCGTGCGCGTCGTGGCCGTGGGCGGCGCCGCCCCGGTACAGGCCGGTGAAGGTCATGTAGTAGCTGCGCCACATGTAGAACGAGGTGAACGCCGCGCCGATGAAGCCGATCAGCCACACCACCCAGCCAGGCACCAGCAGGTGCTGGGCGTCGAAGGCCTTCCAGAGGATCTCGTCCTTGGAGAAGAAGCCGTTGGAGAGGAAGAACAGCGGCGCGGTGGTGATCGCGACGCACGCCATCCAGTAGGTCCAGCGGGTGACGGGCATGTACTTCTTCAGGCCGCCCATCTTGCGCATGTCCTGCTCGTGGTGGCAGCCGAGGATGACGCTGCCCGAGCCCAAGAACAGGCAGGCCTTGAACACCGCGTGGTTGAGCAGGTGATAGATGCCGGCCCAGTAGGCGCCGACGCCGACGCCGACGAACATGTAGCCGAGCTGGCTGACGGTCGAGTAGGCCAGCACCTTCTTGATGTCGTGCTGGAACAGGCCGATGGAGGCGGCGAACAGCGCCGTGATCACGCCGGTGAGCGCCACCACCGTCATCGCGGTCGGCGACAGCGCGAACAGGAAGCCGAGGCGGGCCACCATGTAGACCCCGGCGGTGACCATCGTCGCGGCGTGGATCAGCGCCGACACCGGCGTCGGGCCGGCCATCGCGTCCGGGAGCCAGACGTAGAGCGGGATCTGGGCGCTCTTGCCGGTGGCGCCGACGAAGAACAACAGGCAGACCAGGACAATGAGCGGGATGCCCATGAAGGTCTTGGCGGCGGGGCTGCGTTCGGCCCACGCCTCGTGCTCCGCCTCGACGCGGGATTTCACCAGATCGAAGCGCAGGCTGGTCGGCGGCACCTGACGGGGCTCGACGAAGCCGACCACCGCCTGCCGGCCGAGCTCGGCGTTCTCCCAGCGGGTGATGGGCTCGGCGGCGTAGAGCCCGGCGCGATAGCCGTCGGACAGTCCGAGGGTGCCGCTGTAGCTGCCCTGCAGGCCCCAGAACAACAACGCCAGCCCGAGGACGAAGCCGAAGTCGCCGACCCGGTTGACGACGAAGGCCTTCATGCCGGCGACGGCGTTGGCCTTCTCTTTGTACCAGAACGCGATCAGCAGGTAGCTGCACAGGCCGACGCCTTCCCAGCCGATGAACATCACCAGGAAGTTGTCGCCGAGCACGAGCATCAGCATCGAGCCCATGAACAGGTTGAGGTAGGCGAAGAAGCGCCAGTAGCCGTCGTCGCCGGCCATGTAGCCTACCGAGTACACGTGGATCAGGGTGCCGATGAAGGTGATGATCAGGAGCATCGTCGCCGACAGCGGATCGACCCAGAACGCCATGTCGGCGTCCATGAAGCCCACGTGCAGGAAGGGGAACAGGCTTTGACGGATGGCGCGCGCCTCGGGCTCGAGCGTCAAGAGCTTGGCGAACGCCAGCACCGACAGCACGAAGCTGATGGTCGGCAACAGGATCGCGATCGTGTGGTTCACCTTCGGCCCGAAGCGGCGCATCAGCTTCAGGCCGACGGTGCCGTTGATGAGCGCGCCCAAGAACGGCAGCGCCGGGATCAGCCAGAGGTAGGGGAGGGAGGTCGGGTGGAAGAGAGCGGCGGCGTGCATCGCGAAAGCCTTTGGTTCTTCGCTCGGGTTACTCGCGCAGCGAGGTGGTGGCGCTGGTGTCGATGCTCTTCCAGTTCTGGTAGATGGCGAGCACGATCGCCAGACCCACCGCGGCCTCGGCGGCCGCGATCATGATGCCGAAGACCGGAATGACCTGACCAGCCAAGGGATTGGTGAGGGCGCCGTAGCGCGAGAAGGCGACGAAGTTGAGGTTGGCGGCGTTGATGATGACCTCGACGCCCATCAGGATGCCGATGGCGCTCTTGCGGGTCAGCACGGTGTAGAAGCCGAGGCCGAAGAGCAGCACCGCGATCACCAGGAAATGGACCAGGCCGACGGTCATGGGGTGATCCTCTCTTCACCGGCGGCGGCGGTCACCGACTCCTTGACCTCCTTGCGGGCGACGACGACCGCGGCGAGCAGCGCCGCGAGCAGCAGCAGACCTGCGACCTCGAAGGGCAAGAGGTACGGGCCGAGCAAGGCGTTGCCGATGAGCTCGGTCGTCGGCGCGTAGGCGGCGGCGCCGTGGTCGGCCCACGGGAAGCTGACGACCGTCAGCGACAGCAGGCCGACGAGGCCGATCAGGACCAGGCCTCCCAACCACAGGTGCGACGACGGGTTCGAGCCTTTCACCTCGCTGATCTTGTTGGTCAACATCACCGCGAACAGGATCAGCACCAGGATGCCGCCGACGTAGACCATCAGCTGCACCGCGGCGAGGAAGTCGGCCGACAGACACGCGAACAGGCCGACCATGCCGACGAAGGTGGCGAGCAGCGAGAACGCCGAATAGACGATGTTGCGCGAGAACGCGACGCCGGCGGCACCGGCGACGGTAAACGCTGCGATCGGCACGAAGACCAGAAACGACGGGGGGACTTGCGCCAGGAGGTCTTGCATCAATTTGCCTCGATGTGTCGCGTGCGGGTTGCTTACACCTCGCCATCGAGGCGGTGTCAAGGCGCTCAGACGAGGCGGGACCCCAGGGTCGCGAGGCTCGACTCGACCGAGTTGTCGGTGCGGATCTCGCTGAGCGGAATGCTGTACTCGCGCTCGGCGAGCACCGCCGGCATCCGCCGCGACTCCTTGTTCTCCACCATCTCGCCGATTTTGCGCGCCATCCGCAGCGACAGCATGATGTCCATGTTGTTCGGCGAGGCGCCGCGGACGTCGCGGGAGAACGGCTCGCAGATCAGGCGCATCGGCGCCTGCGGGCCGGCGGCCACGAGCTCGTCGCGGAAGAACTCGGCGGCGTTGCCTTTGTAGCCCGCGGCCTTGCGCTCCTTGGCCTTGTAGCCCTCGGCGACGACGATCACCGCCTCGGTGCGGCGGGCGAGCGCGGCCGCGATCTTCTTGAGGTCGAGGTTGGAGTTGGGGAGCACCGCGAGATCGGCGCCGGCCCCCAGACACGAGTGCAGCGCGTGGTAGCCGCCGTCGGCGCCCATCATCTCGATGATGTAGCAGCGCTTGTGAGTGCGGGCATCGGCCATGTAGCAGCGGATCTTCTCGGCGCCGACCTCGACGCCGGTGAACTCGCCGATGCTGTGGGTGCCGTAGACGTCGCTGTCGATGGTCACCGGGACGAAGTAGATCAACACCTCCGGCGGCAGGCGGTCGGCGAGCGCCTTGATCCCGGCCAGGGTCCCGTTGCCGCCGATGCCCACCAGTACCTTGACCTTGCGCTCCAGGATCGCCTTCACCGCGCGCTCCTGGTTCGCGGCCTCCTTGAACTCCGGGAAGCGTTCGGAGCGGAAGTCGGCGCCGCGGCGGTCGCGCAGCGGCCGTGACGACTCGACGCCGGAGATGTGATCCATGTGCGAGAAGCGCTCGAGGTCGTGGATCAGGCAGCGGTAGTCCTCGGTGCGGTTCGCGACCACCGACTTGAAGCCCTCGGCGGCGATGAACACCCGGCGGCCCATGTTCTCGAGGTACTCGGTGACGAACGCGGTCACCGGGTTGTAGCCCGGGGCGCAGCCGCCGTCCTGGATGATGAGCACGTCCATCTCGCAGAACAGGTCCGCGCCCTCCCGCATGTAGGAGGCGAGCTGGCGCGAGAACCCCTGGTAGATCTTGCGGCCGATGCCCGGCGCCAGACGCTCGTCGTCCTCGAGATCCCGGCCCTCCATGCAATAGAGCACGGTCTTCTTGGCGGCGCGCACCGTCCCGGTCCGCGGCCGGTCGTCGACGAGCGCGATCTCGCCGAACAGCGCCCCGGCGCCGAAGCGCTTGATGGTGTGGCCCCAGCGCTCGAGGCTGAGCTCGCCGTCGGCGACCACGTAGGCGCAGGTGCCGAAGTCACCCTCGGAGAACAGCGTCTCGCCGGCCTCGTACTCGACCTTCTTGAGGATGCTCTGGAGCTTGAAGATCTCCTTGTCGGTGAGCTTCTTGAGCGGCTGCACCCGGCGCAGGAGTTGGAACAACTGCGGATCCTTGGCATCGAAGGTCAGCGCTCTTGCCATGGTGCCCCCTCGCCGGCCGTGGGTGATTCGCTGGCCGCGGCCGGAATCGAATGCCTACGGGACGGCGCTGTCAAGAGTTCGGCGCCGCGCTCGGCCGGCCCCCGAGAGGGGCGGGCAACGACCGAATCGGGGCCGGCGCTTACGGGATCAGACGGTCGCTGTTGGGATCGTGAGTCCGCCGCCGGGCGTGCGCGAGCGGGTCGGAGCGGGTGGCATAGCAGTACGCGCAGCCGAAGGTGCAGGTGTCGACCGCGCCGATGTCTTTGCTGGGGATGCAGGCGCACGCCGCCCGCTGGCCGCGATCCTTGGTGTGCGGCCATGCGCCGCCAAACAGCGCCGCCAACAGCGCGTCGTCGATGCACTTGGTCTTGCGGATCCTCAACGCCGTGAGCTCGGTCGCGGGCGCGCAGGCCTCGAGGTCGATGCCGTGGGCGCGAGCGATCGTCACGAGTCGCAACAAGAGCTCGCCGACGGCGGGGTTGAGGGCGCCGTCTTGGTAGAGGTCCTTGCCCCACTCGAGGCGCGCGCCGACCCGGCGCACGGTCTTGCGGTAGGGCTCGACGGTGCTGACGACGACGCGGCGCACTGCACCCTCCAGACCTGAAGCGATGCGGGCAAAGCGCTCTGCGTGGTAGGCGGCCGGGAGGGCGTCGCCGACCAGGAGCGGGTCATAGCGCCAGACGACGGCGCCCGCCGGCAAGCGCGCCGCGAGCTCGCGGCAGGTGCGGATCGCCACGTCGACAGGAGGGGTGCGCGCCTCGAGCGCGCGGGGGTAGCCGGTGATGGTATATTGAAAATAGAAGCGATAGCCCCGGCGCAACAGCACGGGCACCCAGTCCAACACCGGCCGGGCGTGCCGGGTCCAGAACACCACGGCGTCGACGTCGTCGTCGTGCAGCGAGATCTCCTGCACTTGTTTGGCGTTGAACGGGTTTCGCACCGTGCAGCGGCCTTTGGCGAAGACCGCCCGCAGCCACGGGGCGTAGAGGCCCGGGAGGTCGGTGCGCCGGCTCGCCGAGATGATCACCCGCGAAGCCTAGTCGCCTTGCGCCGCGCTCGGCAAGGGCGCACATTCGCCCCTCGGAGGCTCCCGTGAATCTCAGACGCTTGGCCGCTGCCGTTCTTGCGACGCTCCTCTTCGTTGGCGCCCTCGACGCCGCCGCCGGTGAGCTGCAGCTCCGGTTCCTGGACGTCGGCCAGGGTGACGCGATCCTCATCACCAACGACGACAAGGCGGTGCTGGTCGACACCGGCCCGACCGACGCCGTCGCCACGCTGCTCGAGGCCCTGAACGTCACGGCGCTCGATCTGCTGCTGATCTCTCACAACCACATGGATCACTTCGGCGGCGCCGACGTCCTCCTCGCGACCCTGCCGGTGAGGAACTTCCTCGACAACGGCTTCCCGGCGAAGACCAAGATGCAAGAGACGGTGTTGAAGCTCGTCGACGCCAAGAAGATCCCCTACCTCGAGGCCAAGGCGCGTGACATCTCGCTCGGCGACGTGGTGCTCCACATCCTGCCGCCGCTCGCGAACGCGGTGAAAGACGACCAGAACGACCGCTCGCTGGGCGTGGTCGTCGAGCGCGGCAGCTTCAAGGCGTTCTTGCCCGGTGACGCCGAGGTCGCGGCGCTCGGCGCCTGGCTGCAGGCCGGGCTGATCCCGCCGGTGACGGTGCTCAAGGCCGCGCACCACGGCAGCCGCAACGGGGTCACGCCGCAGCTCATCAGCCGCGCCAACCCCGAGGTGGTCGTCATCAGCTGCGCCGCGGGCAACGACTACGGTCATCCGCACGAAGCGGCGATGCGTTACTACCGCAGCGGCAAGCGGCGCATCATGCGCACCGACGAGATGGGGCACGTCCTGGTGCGGGTGCAGCCGGACGGTCGCTACGAGGTCTCGAGCAGCAAGACGCTGGTGCCGATTGCCGCCAGCGCCGCCGAGGTCGCGCCTGGGGTCGCGTCGCCGGCCACGGCGCCGGCGTCCGAGTCCGCGGCGCCAGCCCCGAAGGCGGTCGGCGCGCCGGCCGGGGCGAAGGGCGGCTGTTGTCGGGTGTGCACCCGCGGCGCCGCCTGTGGTGACAACTGCATTCCCCGAGGCTTCAGCTGCAACAAACCGAAGGGATGTGCGTGCGATGGCTGACACCGAGTCCTGGATCGTCGATCGTTTCGAGGGCGAGTGGTGCGTCGTCGAGGCCGACGGCCGGAGCGTGAGCCTGCCGCGGCGCTTCTTCCCCCCGAGCCTCGGCGAGGGGGACGTCCTCGAGGTCCGGGTGACGCGGCTGCCGGAGCACGCGCTGATCGAGGTGGCGAAGGACGTGCTGGCGACCACCGAGCGCAAGACCCGCCTCGCCCGGACGTTGCCGCGGCCGGGGAAGGGTGATCCCGGCGGCGACCTCGACTTGTAGCGCCGATGCCCGAGCTCCCCGAGGTCGAGACCGTGCGCCGGTCTCTGGCGCGCCATGTGGTGGGCAAGGCGATCGCGGCGGTCGTGGTTCGGGACCGCCGCCTGCGGGAGATCGTGGCGCCGCGGCGCCTGAAGCGCATCGCGATCGGCCGGCGGATCGTGGCCGTCCGCCGCCGTGCCAAGTACCTGCTCGTCGATCTCGAGGCCGGTGCGAGCCTGTTGTTGCACCTCGGGATGAGCGGCCGGCTGCGGCTGGCGCCGAAAGGTGAGCGCCGCCGGACCCACGACCACGTGATCTTCGGGCTCGACGACGGCCGCGAGCTGCTGTTCAATGACCCGCGGCGCTTCGGGCGGGTGGTGGCGCTCGAGGCCGGCGACGAGCCGACGCATCCGTTGCTGCGGGCGCTCGGCGTCGAGCCTCTGGGCGGTGACCTCGATCCGCGTCGTTTGTGGGCGGTGTCGCAACGCCGGCGACGGCCGCTGAAGACCTTCCTCCTCGACTCGCACTTCATCGTCGGCATCGGCAACATCTACGCCTGCGAGGCGCTGGCGCGCGCCCGGCTGTCGCCTTTTCGTCCGGTCGGGAGCCTGAGCCTGGGCGAGTGGCGGACGCTGGCGAGAGCGATCCGCGCCACGCTGACGCGGGCGGTAGCCGACGGCGGCACGACGCTCAAGGACTTCTTCGACCCGGACGGCAACACCGGCTACTTCGCGACCCGGCTCGCGGTCTACGGTCGCGCCGGTGCGGCGTGCGGTCGATGCGGCGGTCCGATTCGACGCCTGGTGCAAGCGGGCCGGGCGACGTTCTTTTGCCCGCATTGCCAGCGCCGCTGAGGCGCCCGCGCGCGCGACGCCACCCGGCCCGCCTTGCCACGGCTCCCATGCCTGGCGTAGGACAGCCGCGACACCCCTATTCAAGGAGGCGCACCCATGTCCGCGAGCACGAAGCACGTCAACGCCGTCATCGGGCAATCGGGCGGGCCCACCGTGGTGATCAACCAGTCGCTCGTCGGCGTGGTCGAGGGCCTGCAGAAGGTGAAGAGCATCGGCCGCATCCTCGGCGCGCACCACGGGGTGCGCGGCATCGTCAACGACGACTTCATCGATCTCACCAAGGTCGCGAAGGGGCGGCTCAGTCGGGTCGCGGTGACACCCTCCTCGGCGTTGCGCTCGTCGCGCGACAAGCCCGACGAGGCCTATTGCCAGAAGATCCTGGCGGCGTTCGAGCGCCACCGGGTGCGCTACTTCTTCTATATCGGCGGCAACGACTCTTCAGACACCTGCCGCATCGTCAACGACCTCGCGAAGCGTGCCGGCTACGAGCTCGCGGCGCTGCACGTCCCGAAGACCATCGACAACGACCTGAAGGAGAACGACCACACCCCCGGCTTCCCGTCGGCGGCGCGCTTCGTCGCCTGTGCGTTCTTGGGGGACAACCTCGACAACGCCGCGCTCCCCGGGGTCAAGATCAACGTGGTGATGGGCCGCCACGCCGGCTTTCTGACCGCCGCGAGTGTCCTCGCCCGCGCCCACGAGGGCGACGGCCCGCACCTGATCTACGTGCCGGAGCTGGCGTTCGACGTCGACAAGTTCATCGCCGACGTCGACCGGATCTACAAGGAGAAGGGCCGCTGCCTGATCGCGGTCTCCGAGGGGATCCACGACGCGCAGGGGACGCCGATCGCGGCGAAGCTCGCAGAGCAGGTCGAGAAGGACGCGCACGGCAACGTCCAGCTCTCGGGCACCGGGGCGCTCGGCGACTTCTTGGCGGCGGAGGTCAAGAAGCGGCTCGGCATCAAGCGGGTGCGCGCCGACACCTTCGGGTACCTGCAGCGCTCGTTCCCCGACTGCGTCAGCGTCGTCGACCGCGCCGAGGCGCGCAAGGTCGGCCAGGTCGCGGCGAGCTTCGCGGCCAAGGGCGTGCTCGAGGGCTCGATCGCGATCAAGCGCAAGAGCAACAAGCCCTACAAGGCCGGCTTCGAGCTCATCCCGCTCACCGCGGTGGCCGCGAAGACCCGGGTGATGCCGCCCGAGCTCCTGCTCGGGGACAGCGACGTCAGCGACAAGTTTCGCGAGTACCTCGCGCCGCTCGTCGGCAAGATGCCGGTCGCCGAGTTGCTCTAGCTGATCTGGCGGCGCTCGCACATGCGCCGCATCTTCTGCAGGCCCTGGGCCTGGATCTGACGCACCCGCTCCCGGGACAGGTTGTAGGCCTTGCCGATCTCGTCGAGCGTCTGGTCGGAGTCGTCGCCGAGCCCGAAGCGCCGCCGGATGATGTCCTTCTCGATCGGGTTCAGCATCCCCATCAGCTCGCGGACCCGATCGTGGGTGTTCTCGCGGATCACCGCCTCGTCGAGCGCCGGGTTGGAGTCGTCACGCACCAAGTCCAAGAACTTGCGGGGGTCGTCGGCGCTGATGCTCTCGTCGAGCGACACCGGATCCTGTTGCACGCCGTTCAAGATCGCCTCGACCTTGGTCGACGAGACGTGCAGCGACTTCGACAGCTCGCCGGTGGTCGGCGCCCGGCCGAGGCGATGGGTCAGGCGGGCGTTCGCCCGACCTACCTGGCGGCGCGAGTCGATGACGTGCACCGGCAGGCGCACCTGGCTGCCCTTGTTGATGATGGCGCGCTCGATCGACTGGCGGATCCACCAGTGGGCGTAGGTCGAGAATCGGAAGCCGCGGGTGTGATCGAAGCGGTGCACCGCCTTCATCAGACCGACGTTGCCTTCCTGGATCAGGTCGATGAAGGGGATGCGGTAGTGGTGGAAGTTGCGGGCGACGCTGACCACCAGGCGGAGGTTGGCGCGCACGAAGTCGTTGCGGGCGCGCAGCGCCGCGCCGCGAGCGCGCTCGAGCGCCGTCAGGTCGTTGTGGGTGACGCGGAACGCCGGGCGGCCGTCCAGCACCCGCCGCCCCCAGACCTCGCGGCGCAGTCTCTGCGCCACCCGATCCAACATCTCCTTGTCGAAGTCGGCGCGGCGCAAGAGGGCTGCGATCTGGGCGGCGAGGACGTCGCGGTGCTTGTTGGCCGGCAGCTTGCGGTTGCGGCTCTGACCGGCCGAGCGCCGGTAGCTCTCGAGCAGCGCCTCGATCTTGCGCTTCAGCGGCGCCTCGACCTCGACGCACTCGGCGTTCAGGTGGTGGGCCCCCTTCGGGACCGCGAGCAACAGCCTCCAGGTGGTGAGCTCCAGCGCCTCGAGGTGGGCGGCGTTTGCGGCCTCCTGCTCGGGGGTGAAGAGCGGGATGTGGCTGAGCTGCTCCATGTAGCTCGCGAGCAGATCTTTGCCGGGGGCGGGGACCTGACGGCTCGGGCTCGGGGTCGGCGCGTTCTCGTCGTCGATCAGGCGCTGCTCGTCAGCGATGTCCTGGACCGAGGGCTCGAGCTCGCTCTTGCCGGCGGCGGTCTTCGCGAGGTCGGCAGCGGCGGGTTTGCTCGGGTCTGGGGCCGGGGCGGCGACCGGGCGGGCACCGAGCCGGGCGATCCGGATCGGCTGCCACCCGCGTCCCTTGGGCCGGCGCTTGGGCTGTTCATTCAGCCCCGGGGCTTTGACCAGAGTGATCTCGCGGCGTTTGCGAACCTGTTGGCCCATACATTACGTCGACCGTCGCACGCGGCGGCCTACCCACATCGACAACGCGGCGGTGCCGCGCGAGCTCCCAGGAGTGACGCCGATGCGTCACTGTCTATCAATGCGTTTGGTAAGCCCGGTGGGTCGAAGCCTCCTTCAAGTCAGTTTGGAGTCGCTCCCGTCCTTGCGTGCAAAACGTACCGCCTAGCATGAAGGGTGAGCGATCAAAGATCAACTTCTTTCCTCTGACGCAGCACGGCGAAGGTAGGAGATCAGGCGCCGATGTAGGTCCTCGGCGCCGGCGTCAATTGCGGCCGTGCACCAGCACTTTGATGCCGATCGGAAACGCCACCTCGATCTTGTCGTCGGCGAGCACCTTCATCACCGCGCCCAGGCCGAAGGTCACGTGGCTGACGATGTCGTCGACCGCAAAGCGCTCGCGCGGTCGATAGGGTTTGGCGCGTGACACGTCGCGGCCGCGCATCACCTTGTCGTAGTCGCTGTGGCTGATCGCGGCGCTGCGCCTGCCGCCTTGGGCCGGCTCCCGTTTTTGCGGGGCTCCAGACCGGTAGGCGTGGACGGTCTTGCAGGTGTGGCACTGGACGCGAACGATCTTCTTGCCGTCCATCGCGATGATCACATGGGCGAGCTCGAGGTTGCAGCGGCTGCAGAAAGCATCGACGTCGGCGCCGGCGCCGACGGCTCGCCGGCTCGGAATCGCGGGGTGTGTCATCGCCACCTCTTAGCGCAGGTGGCGGGCGTCGCCAAGAACGGCGGCGCGAATTTTGAGACCGCAAGTCAGGTCTGATACCGTGCCGGAGTGCATCTGCCTGCAGCGCTCGCCTTGTCGATGGTGCTGGCCCAGCCGGCGCCAGACGAGCTCGCTCCAGCGTCGCCCGCGCCCGTCGAGGCTTCGCCCGCCGCGCCGCCGCCCGAGGCCGCCGTGCCCACCGCCGTGCCTGCGCAGGTGTCGCCGCCGGTCGATCCGGTGATTCGCGAGGCGCAGAACGGCATCGCGGTGTGGCATCCGGTCGCGATCCGAGACGGGCGGCTGCTGGTCATCGAGCTCGAGCCGGTGCCAGGGTGTCCGGATCCCAAGATCCAATGGGGCGCCCGCACCTTCTCGACCTTCGCGGCCGGGGTCCGCCGCCACTCGCTGTTGCCGGTGAGCTTGGGCGCCACGCCCGGGGACAAGACCTTCGCGGTCGTCTGCGGTCGTCGCAAGACCACGTTCTCGGTGAAGGTCTTCACCGGCGACTACCCCGAGTCCAAGCTCTCGGTCGATCCGCGCTTCACCTCACGGCCGCCGAAGCGGACCGTCGAAGAGTCCGCGAACATCCGCAAGGCCCTGGCCTCGGGCCCGGCGGGGCGGGAGTGGACGGCTACCTTCGTGCGGCCGACGGCGGGGATCTTCACCAGCACCTTCGGCGTCAACCGCACCTTCAACGGCAAGGTCAGCAGCCGCCATCGCGGCCTCGACTTCGACGGCAAGGTCGGCGATCCGATCGTCGCGGTCAACGACGGGGTCGTCGTGCTCGCGGCCAAGGACTACTACTTCACCGGCAGCGCGGTGTTCCTCGCCCACGGTGACGAGCTCTACACCATGTACTTCCACATGTCGCGGCTGGACGTCGCCACCGGCGACAAGGTCAAGCGCGGCCAGGTGATCGGCCTCGTCGGCGCGTCCGGCCGAGTGACCGGGCCGCACCTCCACTTCGGCTTCAAGCTCGCGGGGACCTATCTCGACCCCGAGGATCTCATGGACTACGGTCAGGTGCCGCTGTTGCCTACAGACCGCTGACGACCATCCAGCGCTCGCCCTCGCGCGCCAGCTCGACGCGGTTGAACTCGCGGTGCGAGTCCCACAACGTCCCGGACGGCAGCTCCAATCGGGCCCGCGAGGCGTAGCGGATGTCGGCGTGGGCCTTCTCGCCCTCGACCGCGATGTCGTGGACCTCGAAGGTGACGTAGAGCTCCTTCGCGGCGCCCAAGCTCTCGGGCAGCACCTTGTTGGCGAGCTCGTCGTAGCCGTAGTCGTCGGTCTGCTCGGTGGTGCCGTTGTCCTCGAAGTAGCGCTTCGAGACCACGGCGAGGATGGCCTTGTCGTCCTTGGCCTCCAGGGCCGCCCGCATCGTGGCCAGGATCTTGTAGATCTCACGGTTGTCGCTGGTGTCGGGGATCTGCGTCCCCGCGATGTAGCTGTGGGCGCAAGCCGCGAGCCCCGTCACCCACACTGCGAGACCGATTCGGCGCATGTTTGTCATCCTCACCCTCGTGCCACCGCAAAGCGTGACGCTCTTCTGGCGAATCTCGCCCGGCTTTCCCCTCCGGGTCAATTCCTTTGTGCCGCCCCCGCTTGAACCGCCGAGGCCGTCTTCGCATTCCGCCTGCCCGGGCACGGTTGACCAAGCACGTCCCGGCTGGTACCCAATCCTCATGAACCGAACGACGCTCAGAGTGGTGGGGACGATGTGGGTGCTGTCTTCCGTGGGTTGCGGCGGCGGCGCCGCCACCGCAGGACCGGCGACGCCGGGCGCGAAGCTCGACGCGACGGCGGCCCGGTTCTCGGCCCAGGGGCTGTCGGTCGCGCGCCCCGACGGTTGGCAATTGGCGGCGGCCGACAAGTCGGTGGGGAAAGACGTCGTCGTCGTCCTCATCGGACCGACCGTGGACCAGCGCCTGGCGGCCACCGTCGAGATCGCGCGGCGGCCGTTGTCGGCGATGGACAAACGCCGGCCGCCGGCGGAGCTCGTCGGCATGGTCACCCAGGAAGCGATCCAGACCTTCGAAGGCTCGGACGCGGTCGCGGCGCCGGCCGAGGCGATGGTCGCCGGGCTCAAGGGCGTCGTCGTCCAGGTAAAGTACGACGAGCCGCTCGCCGACGGCACCGAGGTCCCGCGCGTCGCGAAGATCTACGCGGTGGTCGCCGGCGACAACCTCTGGATGGTGCGCTGCGTGCTGCCCTCGGGCGGCGCCTTCGAGTCCGACCTCAACAGCATCCTGGCGTCGATCGCGTTCGAATCGACCTGAGCGCTCAGCGCTCAGCGCTCAGCGGCCTTGCCCTCGACGTCTGCAGGGCTGAGGCGCAGGCGCTGGCGCAGCTCCTCATTGAAGCCGTCGACCTTTCGCTGCGCCTCCGGCGGCGTCAGCACGTGCGCCGGCCCGGCCGAGTCGTAGAACAGCGCCAACACCGCGCTGACCGCACCGAGGGTCACGAGGGACATGCCGACGGCGCGGGTGTCCTGGTTCTTGGACCCGACCAGGTAGATGCCGGAGGGGACCGCGGCCGCCGCGCCGGTCAGGAAACCGGCGATCCAGTACAGTCGGGGCCAGAAGCGCGCCTCTTCGATGCGGCGCGCGAGCGCGTCGTCGTGCCACAGCAAGGCGAGCTCGAGCTCGTCCTTGACGTCGGCCGCGCCCTGGACCACCAGCCAGTCATCGGCGGTGGGCGCCATCGGCCCGCCGGCGCCGAAGCCGGCGTACCACGGCAGCTCTTCGGCCGCGCCCCAGTAGCGCGAGCCGGCGTACGACGGCGGGGCGCCGAGCGCGGCGGTCACGGGCACCACCCGCAGCCGCTCGCGCCGGTACTCGAGCAGCCGGGCGTAGACAAGGTCGGCGTCGACGGCATCTCGGGCGTCGACGACCGCGGGCCAGTCGATCTGGCCGACCCACAGGCGCTCGCCGTTCGCCGCGCTCACCGTCGCCAAGACGACGCCGGGGTCGACGCGGGTCAGGCTCAAGGTCGCGTCGGCCAGGGCCGCATCGGTGAGGGTGAAGAGCCGGGTGCGCTCGAGCGCGTGCGCGGCGTCGGCGCGCTCGACGTCGGCGAGCGCCGCATCGAAGGTGACCGCGAGCCGCATCACCCGAGCGCCGACCGCCTCGGCGACCGCGACCGCGAGTCTGGTTGGCGGCGAGAGCTTGGCGGCGCCGACCGCCGGGTCTTGGGTCACCGCGCACAAAAGCAGGAACGTGAAGGGCGACATGGTCCGACTATATCACCACCGTTTGCGCCGGGCGTCGATTGACACCCATGGCCGCAGGCTCTAGGGACCTTGCTGTGGCGCGCATCGCGGTCATTCCGGGCGACGGCATCGGCGTCGAGGTCGTCGATGCTGGTCTCTCGGTCTTGGCCGCGGTGGCGGCGAAGCGCGGCTTGTCCATCGAGCTCGAGCGCCTCGACTACGGCGCCAATCGCTACCTGAAAGACGGCACGACGCTCCCGGCCGGTGAGGTGGAGCGGCTGCGCTGCGAGGCCGACGCCATCCTCTTGGGGGCGCTCGGCGATCCGCGGATCCCCGACATGCGCCACGGGCGCGAGATTCTCTTGGCGCTGCGCTTCGAGCTCGATCTGTTCATCAACCTGCGGCCGGTCCGTTGCCTCGCCGACCGCCTGTGTCCGCTGAAACACAAGCGCGCCCGCGACGTCGACTTCGTGGTCTTTCGCGAGAACACCGAAGGCCTGTACGCCGACGTCGGCGGCATCTTCAAGAAGGGGACCGCCGACGAGGTCGCGATCAACGAAGAGATCAACACCCGCAAAGGCGTCGAGCGCATCATCCGCGCCGCGTTCGACTACGCCAAGGTCCACCACCGGGCCCGGGTGACGATGGCGGACAAGTCCAACGCGGTGCGCTTCGGGCACGACCTGTGGCGCCGAGTGTTCGCCGAGGTGGCGCGCGACTTTCCCGGGATCGACGCCGAGCACCTCTACGTCGACGCTCTCAGCGTGGCGATGCTCGAGCGGCCCGAGGCGTTGCAGGTGATCGTCACCAACAACCTCTTCGGCGACATCGTCACCGACCTGGGGGCGGCGCTCCAGGGCGGCATGGGCATGGCCGCGAGCGCCAACCTCGGACCGGCGGGGGTGGCGCTGTTCGAACCGGTGCACGGCTCGGCGCCGGCGCTCGCCGGCAAGGGCGAGGCCAATCCGATCGCGACGATCTTGAGCGTCGCGCTGCTGCTCGCCCACCTCGGGCACAAGGAGGCGGCGGCGGACGTCGAGGCGGCGGTAGAGCGCGCCATCGAGGCCAATCGCCTGACCCGCGACGTCGGCGGCAGCTGCGCCACCCGCGAGGTCGCTGACTTCATTGCTTCGGCCGTGTGAACACCCCGGTGGTGTTGTCCCAGCCGTCCCGCTGGTGGTGCCGCGAGAACACCGCGCGGCGGAGCTTCGCGAGGTCGGCCGAGTCGAGCATGTGGGTCAACATCTCGTCGGCGATCGCGAGGCGGGCGCAGGAGACGCTGGCGACGTTGAGGGTGAAGCGCGTCAGCGCCGGGTGGGCGGCCGCGAACAGGCTGTCGAAGGCCGGTCGGGTGAGAGCGAAGGCCGAAACCCGGCTGAGGGCGCGCGCGGTGCTGACCGCGGCGATGCGACAGAACAGCTCGATTTCGCCCACCAAGGTCGGCGAGTCGAGCTCGGCCAGGCGGCGCGACTTGCCGTCGGGCCCGCGCTTCAGGATCTCGATGGTGCCGGCGGTCGCGATGTACAGCGGCGGCGGTGGCCCGCCCTCGTCATAGATCGCCATGCCGGGGCTGAACTGGCAGGGCTCCATCGCGTCCACCAGCGACAGCAGATCGGCCTCGGTGATGCCCGAGAAATAGGGAAGATCCAGCAGGTCGATGTGCGGCATGCAACCTCTCGCCCCGATAGTAACGCCCGCCGCCGACACCGGCAAAATTCCGTCCGGCGGCTGACGGCCCGCGTCACGACTTGCGGCCAAGCCCGGCCTCTGGCAAGGTTCGAACCCCGCGCCGCGCCTTTGGGCCGACCTGCGGCTCTGGACCATGACGTTGAGCTACGAAGTGCCGTCCGCGGTGGGGCAGCTGGTGTGGTGCCCCGCTGATCCCGCCCTGGGGGTCGGTGTCGTCACCGGCACCGGCGACCGCACCGTCAGCGTGAAGTTCTTTCGCCTCCAAGAGGAGCGCAGCTACACCACCCGCGACCGCGAGAGCGCCCTGTTGCGCTACTTGATCGGCAGCGGCGAGCGCGTCCGCGGCAAGACCGGCGGCGAGCACCGGGTGCGCCGGCGGCTGCCGGGCACCGAAAGGGCGATCGTCACCTACGAGCTCGAGGACGGCAGCCAGGTCGAGGAACGGGAGCTGGTGCCCGAGATCCGTGACGTCGGCCCCCGCGAGCGCTTGGCGACCTTGAACCTCGTCCACCCGGAGGTGGTGCGCGCCCGGGCGCAGGGGTTGGACCTCGCCGGCCTCGGCCGGCGGCGGGGCGAGGCGGCGATCCTCGGCGGCCGGGTCGAGTGGCTGCCGCATCAGATCGACGTCGCCACCCGCGCCATCGGCCGCGATCCGGTGCGGATGCTGCTCGCCGACGAGGTCGGCTTGGGCAAGACCGTCGAAGCGGCGCTGATCTACGCCGGGCTGCGCTCTGAAGGCCGCGCCGCGCGGGTGCTGATCCTGACGCCGGACTCGCTGTGCATCCAGTGGCTGGGAGAGCTGTACCGCAAGGTGCACGAGCTCTTCGTGCTGCTCGACGACCAGCGGCTCGAGGACGCCGCCCAGGACTTCCCGGAGATGGGGCCCTTCGAGGCGTACCGGCGCATCGTCGCGTCGATCGACAAGCTCGCCGGCAACCAGGCGCTCTTCGAGCACGTGACCGCGGCGCGCTGGGATCTGGTGATCGTCGATGAGGCGCACCACCTGCGCTGGCGTCCGGAAGACGGCGGCAACGCGGCGTACCGGATGGTCGAGGCGATCGCAGCGAACACCCGCAACCTGCTGCTGCTCACCGCGACGCCGATGGCCCTCGACCCCGCCGAGTACCACGCGCTCCTGCGGCTGCTCGATCCGGTGCGCTTCGAGGACCCAGCCCGCTTCGAGGCCACGACGAAGCGCGTCGAGCTGATCCGGGAAGTGGCGCGGGCCGTGACCCAGGCGGTCGACGAAGGCAAGGCGGTCGGTCGCGGGGTCGCGAAGGCGGCGGCCGAGATCTTCGCCGACGACGAGGACGACGGCCGGCGTTTCCTCGAGCTCGTGGAGCAGAAGCCCGACGATCCGAGGCGCGTCGCCACCGCCGACGAGGTCTTGGCGTCGCTGCGCCACCGCCACGGCCTCGCGGAGCTCGTGGTTCGCAACCGCCGCGGCCCGGTGGGCGGGCTCCCGGAGCGGCGGCCGCAGGTCATTCCCCTCCGGCCGACCGAGAAGCAGGCGGTGCTGATCGAGGTCGGTGAACAGGTCATGCTGGAGCTGGCGCGCACCATCGACGATCGCCGGCAGCGGCACCGGACTCTGGGCGAGCTGTTGCGCGCCCTGTGGGCGACGCCGCGCGCGCTGTCCGACGTGCTCGGCCCCATCAGCCCGACCCTGGTCGAGGAGCTCCGCCCCCTCGTCGCCGCGGTCGTCGACGCGCCCAAGGACAGCCGCGACCTGCCGACCGGCGACGCGCGCCTGCGCTGGCTGGTCGAGACCATTCGCACCCTCGACAAGACCGACAAGCTCCTGGTCTTCGTCGAGACCGGGGTCGCGGTCGCGGCGCTCAAGGAGGCGCTCGAGCCCTTCGTCGGCAACGTCGCCACCTTTCACCGCGGCTTGAGCCCGCGTGACCAGGACCGCCAGGTCGCCTGGGTCCGGGACACCGCCGGGCCGATGGTGATGCTGTCGACCGAGGCCGGCGGCGAGGGCCGCAACTTCCAGTTCTGCCACCGGGTCGTCCTCTACGACCTGCCGTGGCGGCCGGCGACCATCGAGCAGCGCATCGGCCGCGTCGATCGGGTCGGGCAGCGCCACGACGTCATCGTCTTGGTGCCGCACTTCGGTCAGGGCTACGAGGCCGCCATCCTCAAGGTGATGCAGGAGTCGATCGCGGTCCTGGATCGCACGGTCGGCGGCATCGACCCGGTGCTCGAATACGTCAGCGACGATCTCGCCCGCCTGATCCTCGACGACGCCGGCGTCGACAAGTGGAAGGCGCTGTTCCGCCGCACCGAGAAGGTGGTGCGCGAGGCGCGCGAGCGCATCGACTCGGGCGTCGACCCGATCCTCGATCACGCCAGCTTCTCGCGGGTCCGGGTGAAGGAGATCATGGCGCGCGTGCCCGCGGATCTCGAGGCGCAGCTCGAGAGCTTCGCCGAGCGCTATGCCGAGTGCGCCAAGCTGACGCTGCACTCCAAGGGCAAGGACCTCTGGGACGTGGAGGGTGGGCCGAGCGCCGCCGGACACGATCAGACGCGCGAGGGCGGTTTCGTCGCGACCTTCTCGCGCCTGCGCGGCCTCGATCACGAAGACGTCGAGTTCCTGTGCTTCGGCCATCCGCTGATCGAGCAAGCGCTGGAGTGGGCCGCGGGCGCGGTCGAGTCCAGCGCCGCGGTGGCGCTGTGTCGCGGCTTCGAGCGCGAGGGCGCGGTGTTCATCTGGCGCTTCGCCGCCGACCTCCCCGAGGACGTCCCCGAAGGCGCCGCCTATCTCGATCGGGCGACGACGACGGTGGTGCTCGACGAGGCCTCGCGGCCGATGCCCGAGCTCGAGGGCCTGCTGCTCGACGCCAGCCGGCCGCTCGATCGGATGGACGTCGCCGGGATCCGCACCGCCGGTGAGCGCTGGCGACGCCTGGTGGAGCAGAACTACGAGGCGGGTGAGAAGCTCGCGAGCGCCGCTCTCACGAGCGACCGGGAGCGGGCGACCGTCAGGCTCGACGAGGTCTTCGCGACCCGCAAACGCGACCTGCTGCGGGCGCAACGCCGTGAGCTCGGCCAGCCGCTGCCCAAGGGGACCAAGAAGAAGGCGGTCAGCGTGCGGCATGCCGAAGAGCTCGCGGCGCTTCACGCCGAGCGCGAACGCATCGCTCGGGCGCTCGCCCACGCGACGCCGCGGTTGGTGGCGGCGATGGCGGTGCGGATGATGCGCGCCAAGGCCGTCAGCGCCTAGGGCGCTCCGGCTGTGCTACAGTCGAGGCCGATGGGCATTCCGGCGACCAGGGGTTTGAAGCTCGGGTTCTGCGGCAAGGGCGGTGTCGGCAAGACCACGCTGGCGTCGCTGGTGGTGCGCCACCTCGCCGCCGCCGGCAAAGACGTCGTGGCGATCGACGCCGATCCGGTGCCGAACCTGCAGGCGGCCCTGGGGTTCCCGATGGACGTCGTGCCGCGGCCGGTCGCCGACCTCAAGGAGCTCATCGAAGAACGCACCGGCGCCAAGAAGGGCGGCTGGGGAACGTTCTTCCGCATGAATCCCACCGTCGCCGACCTGCCGGAGCGCCTCGGGCTCAGCCGCGACAACATTCGCCTGTTGGTGATGGGCACGGTCGACAAGGGGGGCAGCGGCTGCGTCTGTCCGGAGAGCATCGTCTTGAAGGCGCTGGTGCGACATCTGCTGCTCGCGCCCGACCAAGTGGTGGTGATGGACATGGAGGCCGGGGTCGAGCACCTCGGCCGCGGCAGCTCGGCAGCGCTCGATCGGTTGGTGGCGGTCGTCGATCCCGGCCAGCGCAGTCACGTCGCGGCGCGCCGCATCCGCGCGCTCGCCGCCGACATCGGCCTCGCGGCGCCGGCGGTGGTGCTGAACAACGTCCGGGATCCGGAGGACGTGGCGCGGGTGCGGGACTCGCTCCACGACTTCGAGCTCTTGGGGCACTTGCCCTTCGACCCCACGGTCGCCCGAGCGGATCGCGACGGCGCGATGCCGTACGCCGAGCTGTCTCTCGCGCCCGCGGCGCTCGCCGAGATCGTTCGTCAGCTCGTCAGCGCTTCGCGTCCGGCGCCGGCGCCAACGTGACCCGGTGCCCGAGGAAGTCGATCTCGGCGACCCTGGCGTTCACGATCTGCTCCTCGCCGAGGACATCGGTGAGCACCAGGCCGTCAGCGTGCGGTCGAATGCTCGCGACCTCCCGCATCAGGAGCCGCTCCGTCTTGCCCTCCTTCAAATAGGCCGCCGACTCGCACATCGAACGCCTCTTTTGCCCTTGGGCCGTGCTCAGTTGAGGCCGAGGCCGGTCCGCTTGCGGCGGAGCTCGGCGAGGATTTCGCCGGCCGCCTCCTTCGGATCGACCGCGACGATGAGCTTGCTCCCGGTGAGCTGCTCCAGGTCCTTCGCGAGCGTCGTGACCACGAAGGGCGAGCCCATCACCTTCGGCGCCACGCCGACGTGGGTCGTGACCCCGAGCGCCAGCGCGCCGCAACCGATGGCGATCGCCTTCTCGGTGACGAGCTCGGCCGCCGAAGCGACCGCCGGCAGCTTGTCGACGCCGACGCCCAAACGGTCGGCGAGCGCCTTGAGGAGCATCACCACCCGGGAGTTGTCGACGCAGGAGCCGAAGTGCAACACCGGCGGCAAGCTGCCGGGGAGGCCGGCGGTCTTGCCGAGCGCCGCGAGCAGGCCTTTGAGCTTGTCGCCCGCTTGCGCCGCGGCTTCGGGTTGGAGCAGGCCGGCCCGGGCACACGCGCCGGCGGCGCAGCCGGTGGCGATCACCAGCACGTTCTCCTTGATCAGCGCCTTGGCGATGGCCACGTGGCTCATGTCGGGCTGGACCTTGGGGGAGGTGCAGCCGGCGAGCAGCACCGCGCCGGTGACCGTGCCGTTGGCGATGGCGTCGATCAGCGGCTTCAATGGATCGTTGGCGTCGAGCTTGCTCAACACCGCGACCAGGGTCTCGACCGAGAAGCCGGCCATCAGGGACTTGCCCGGCGTCTTCGGCAAGAACGCCTTGCCCTTGTCGCGTTTGCCGTAGGCCTCGACCCCGAGCGCCACGATCTTCGCGGCCGCCTTGTGGGTCTCTTCGGCGGTATGCCCCATCGGCACGTGCACCGCCTCTTCCATGTGCAGCTCACCCATCGTGGTCACGAGCTTGGTGTGGAAGTGACCGACCAACGACGACAACGACGGGAACACGCACTGGACGTCGACCACCATCGCGTCGACGAGCCCGGTGCCGATCGCGAGCTCCTGCTGCAGGTTGTTGCCCAGGGTCTTCAGCCCGTGGCGCATCAAGATCTCGTTGCCGGTGCAGCACAGGCCGACGACGTTGACGCCGGTGGCGCCGGCGTTGCGGGCCGCAGCATCGGCGGCGTGCGCCGCCTCGACGACCATCTCCGCGAGCGGCGGGTAGTGGCCGTGGACGACGATGTTGACCTTGGCCGGATCGAGCGCGTCGAAGCCGATGTGGCTCGTGCCGACGTTGGGCTTGCCGAGGAGGATGTCCTGGATCTCGGTGGACACCGCGAGCGCCACCATGTCGAGCACGCCGAGCTTCAAGGTCCACTGCAACAGCTTGAAGGCGGCGTTGGTCATGCCATGCGCGGTGCTGTGAGTCGCCTCGACGATCAGCTCGCAGGCGCCTTTGTGCGGCACCAGCTCGAGCTTCACCAGCCGCGACGCCTCCTTCGGGGCGAGCACCGCGACGAACTTCATCGGCGCGCCGTCCCGCGGGCCGTTGAAGTCGGTGCGCAGCACCTGGGCGACGCCGGTGGCGCGCGCCGCGCTGGTCTTCGCCGTGACCCCGAGGGCGGTGGCGAGGGCCTCGAGCTTGGCTTCGTCTTTGACCGCGAGCGCCGAGGTGCCGGCGCCGACCTCGGAGAGCAGCTCGACGAGGTGCAGCGCGTGGCCGAGGTGCGCCGCGGTGCCGCGGATCGTGGTCTGCAGCAGCATGTTCGCCACCATGTCGTCCACGGTCTTGCCGCAGGTGCTGCGGTTGATGGCCGGGGTGATGAGCTGCAGGTGCTGTGGCACGTCGCCGGTCGCGAGCCGGCACGGGCCCATCTCGCAGTTGCGACAACAGAGACCGCGCGCCCCGAAGGCGCAACGGTCTTTCAGGCCCAGGAACTCGCCGTCGTACGCCGCCTGCACGTCCCAGACCGTGTCGATCTGGTTCTGGCGCATGTGCTCGACGACCTCGCGCACCTGCCCTGCCGGGATCCCCTTCTTGCGTTGCTCCAGCTCCTGTTCCATCCAACCGGCCATCGCGTCACTCTTTTCCTGCTTTGTGGGTACCATGGGGCGTGTCTTGCCACGCAGCCTTGTACGCCTGCGATCGTTTGCGGGCTTCGTCCATCGTCATCGTGCCTTGGACCACGGCCTCGGCGTAGATCTGCAAGATCCCGCTCTCGGTCATCACCCGCCATACCTTACGTCTCGACGGTTTTCGACTCGCCATGATGATCACCTGTCTCGAAGCGGGATCTCCACGCCGTCCCGTTAGCGTTTTGCTGCTTGTCGTGCCTGATAGAGCTCGGCCGCGACTCGGGTCATCGTCGCGACAAACTCGGTGAGGCCGCCGCGGCGCTTGAGCCCCTCGCAGATGCGGACGAATTCTTTGACGTCGGCGGGCGCACCCGGGCCCAATCCGAGCTCGCGGATAGTGTCTTGGATGATCCGCTCTGCCTCGGGAGCCGAAGGCGCCGCCTTGGCTCGGAGCAGGGCGCCTACCAGGTACTGTACGGTAGGCGCGAACGCGGACGGATCTGTGCTCGAGCTCGCCTCGCCGGAAACCATCACCTAGGGAAGAGGTTCCTCTCCCACCCACTCGCAGCGACTGTCGCCAAGGGGCGCTCGTTCGAGCACCAGCTTGGTAGGATTTCCACACTTGCGCTCATGGCGCAAGACCTCATCATCAATTACGGCTTCACCGACGAACGCGGTTGACAGCACCGGCAAGGCGAGCCTGCGGCGACCCGCCCGCGCGGCGATGCTCTCTCTCAGCTCTGCTTGTTCTTCTGCTCTTCGAGCTCTTCCAGCCGCGCCAGGTGCGCCCGGGCCAGGAACTTCGCGGCCTCGGTGAGGCCCTTGTCGGTGTACTTCTGCGCCTCGGCCTGCGGCACGCCGGCGCTGAGCTTCGCCTTGTAGAGCTTCACCAGCCCGGCTTCGTCATGGTTCATCTTGGCCAGCTGGTTGAACGCGTCGTCACCGACCGCGAGCCGCAAGCCCTCGACCGCCGCCGCGGCGTTCTTGCCCACCGCTTTCTCCGGCGCGGTGCGCGCGATCTCGGCCGGGCTCAAGGTCGTGCCCGCCGGCGCCGCCAGCGCCGTCATCTTGTCCATCATGCCCTTGTCGGCGAACGCCCGGTCACCGAGGAGCACCGCGAGCTTCTGCGCCTGGCCGGTCTCGGCCTTGGTGGCGTTGCCGTCGAGCAGCTCGAAGGTCATCGCCTTGAGCAGATCATTCGCGAACGCCGGTTGGCCGACGAGCTTGTCGCCGCCCGCCCGCAAGAAGCCGCTGACGACGTCGTCACGCCGCGAGTAGTCGAGCGTCGGCCCCACCGCCTTGTTCTTGCCCTCGGCCGGCTTGCCGAGGATCGCGTCCCGCAGGAAGCCGGTGGCGAGCTCGAGGCCGCCGGGCATCTTGTCGTTGGTCGCGATCCGACCCAGGTGCTCGCCCATCTTCCCGGCGTCGGTCCAGCCGTTCTCGGCCGGGCGGAGCAGCGCCGCGATGAGTGAAACCTTGGCCTGGGCCTGCGCGGTCGGCGGCGACAGCGCGATCACCGTCACCAGGCCGTCCACCTGCTCCGGGGTGATGGTGTCGGCCTGCATGCCGGAGAGGTGGTTGCCGAACAGCTTCTCGACCAGACCACCGACCGTCGCCTGCTGCGGTCCGGGCAGCTTCGCGGCGCGCTCGGCCATCCCGCGCATCAGCTTCACCTGATCTTTGGGATCGAGCTTGGCAAACTCACCCTCGAGCTTGCCGGCCGCGGCCTTGCGGCCGGCGTCGTCGACCGAGACCCACTCTTGCAGCAGCGCCTCCAGCTTGCTGCCGTCCTTGGCGCACTGAGTCAACCGGGCCGACGTCGTGCCGTTGAGCGCCGCGGCCGCGGTCTCCGCCGACATCGTCGCGAGCGGCAGGAAGTCAGGCTTGAACGGCGGCGCCGCCTCGGCGGTCTTCTTGTTGAGGTCGGTGTTGACGTCGAGCTTGAGCTCCTTCTTCTGCGGCTTGTACTTCAGCTGGATCTTCGAATCGCCTTGCGGCGCCGGCGCCTCGGGCTGCGTCGCGGCCTTGAACGCCGCCACCAGCGCCGTGGCGTCGCCGGACTTCTTCAGACTGCCGATGGCGCTCTTCAGGCTGGCTCGATTGGCGTAGCCGAAGTCGAGGAGCGCTTCGACCTGCGCCTTGTCGTCGATGCCGGCGGCGTGCGCGGCGTTGACCAGCTTGTCAATCGCGGCGTTCGTGCCCTTGGCGGCGAAGCGGTCGGTCTCGAGGTTGTAGAGCCCGATCCCCTTGAGCTTGGTCTGCACCGCCTCGATCTCGTCGCCGAGCGGCAGCGCCCAGGGCTTGTCACCTTGATAACCGGCCTCGCGCGCCTTGTGGCCGTTCGTGGTGACGTCGAAGTTCTTGAGCTTGATGAGCGCCTTCAGGTTGCCCTCGGCGTGCTGGACGTCGGCGGCTTCCTTGGACAGCGGCTTGGCGGTGCCGGCGCTGCCCGGCGTCGGCGGCGCGACGCTCGTGGGGTGACAGACGGCCATGGCGATCGGGCTCTTGTCGGTCTTCTTGAACTCGTCCTTCGGGGTCGCGGGCGCCTGCTTCGCTTCTTGGAGGCCCTCTTGCAGCGCGGTGGTCCGCGGAAACATCAGCGCGTTCAGCTTGTCCGCCGGGCTGGTGGGGTTGGAGTACAGCGCTCCAAAGGTGCTCATGTCGGTCTTCTTGTTGGGTCCGTCCACCATGGTCATCTCCTCACATTGGCAGGTGCGGCGACTTCGGCCCGAGGCCCGCGCTACCCCACCGTTTTCCTTGAGCTCCTCGTATCCTAGCCAATCACCCTTCCGGTTCGCCACCGGACCGGAGGGAAGCCTACCGCCCCGGCCCACCCCTGTCCACCAGTTTTGCGAAGCGGGACTACGCGGTCGCCTTGAGGTGCCCGGCGGTGACGTTGATCCCAGTCGACGACAGCACCACGGTCGCGTCGCCGGAGAGCGTCGCGGTCTTCGCGAGCCCCAGCGCCTTGGCCCGGCTGGTGACGCGGAACGTCGCCGCCGATTCGAGGCGGCTCTCGCCGTCCGCCACCACCAGCGTCGTGGTGCCGTCGAGGTGCGGCAGCGCCTGGGGCTGGAGGGTCACCGACAGCGGGCCTTGCTTCAGGCTCGCCACCGTCGCCGACAGCGCGAAGCGGGCGCCGGCGTCGCCGAGCACGAGGGTGCGACCGTCGTAGCTCGCCCTGCCCACCTGCAGCTGCACCTTGGAGGCCGGCCCGAGGCCGAGCTCGAAGCCTTCGCCGTGCACTCCGGTCGCGTTCAGGCTGAGCTCGGCGCTCAGGCGCTCGCCGTCGATGACCGGGCCGGCGTCGGTGAACCGGAGCCGCAGCGCGCCGCTCGCCAGCACCGCGGCCGTGAGATCCAGCGTCGCCTCGCCCTTCGGCATCACGTGCAGCGCCCTGCCCGCCATGGCCGCGAGCTTCATCACCGCGCCGCCCTCCTCGACGTGGATGGCGTCCTTGTCACAGCGGACCGTCATGCCGCCCGCCACGGCGCTGATCGCGCTCTGCTCCAGATCGATCTGCAGCCGCTCTTGGAGCGTCGCCTGCAGCTTGGTTTGGAGCGCGCCGCTCGCGTCGCGGCGCAGATCGCCTTTGACCTTCAGCGTCGCCGCCGCGCGTCCGCCCTTGCCTTCGAGCCGCACGGAGGTGCCGCAGACCTTTGCTTGGCCGGCCTTGGCTACGAGCGCCAGCTCGAAGTGCGCCTCGTTGCCGATGGCGCCGAGCTCCGAGAGCAGGCGCGGCAGGTCGAGGCCTCCCGGGCCCTTGGGCGAAAGCGGTGCCTTGGCGAGCGACTGGTCGTCAAACAGCTTGCCGGCGAGCAGGCTCTCGGCCCCGAGGTTCACCTTGGGCAGCATCCCGGGGGTCACCCAAGACTCCAGCTTGTCGTGGGCGGCCGGCGAGCCCATCGCGTAACGGAACGGGTTCAACGACGGCCGGGTCAGGGTGCCGGTGAGGTGCAGGGCGCCGGCGGCGTCGATCGTCAGGCCAGAGACCTCGACGCGGGTCAGGAGGTCGCCGAGCTTCGCGGTGCCCTTGCCGAGGACGCCGGCGAGCGACGCGGCGTTCTCGAGGCAGAGCGGCTCGCTGAACTGCAGCTTGGCGCCGTGGAACCGCGGCCCGGTCGGCGTCGGGAGCAGCTCGGTCGACAGCGACATGCTGGCGCCGTCGGGGATCTTCAGGATCGCGTTCTCACTCATGCCGACCGGCAACGAGAACCGGCCAGGCGTCAGGGGCACGGTGACCGCCAGCGTGCCGCGCTCGAACACGTCGGCGGAGAGCGAATTGATGCCGACCTTCGACAGCGCGAACGCGGCCTGCGGCGCGCCCGGCCGGTGGGTCTCGGTCTTCAGGGCGAGCACGGCGTCGAGCTCTTCACGGCGGGAGCTTTGGCACAGCTTCGCGGTCTCGTCCTTGCCGAGCACGGTGCGGCCGCCCTGGCGATCGTTGTCGCCGTGACGGAGCCGGTCGGTCTGCGACTTGCCGACGAAGTCGGGGATCGACGGCGGCAGCTCTGGGGCATTCTCGGCCGCCGGTCGCGGCGTGGCCTTCGCCTCGCCGGCGTTGCCGCTGCCGGCGCCCGGGTCGACGCCGACGTTCTTTGCCGCCGGCCCGATCGTCGTCTGGTCCTTGTCGCCGATCAGCATGCGCTCTCGATCCCCGGCGCGGTCGCCACGCGTTACCGGCACCTTACCACAACGACGGCAGGCGCGAAGGTTTGGCTGGAGGGCGGCAGGCGATCTTGGTACGATGGCCGGCGATGAACAATATGATCTCCGATCCGGGCGGTGCCGCTCCCCGGGGCCGGATGACAGGGCGCGCCGACGCGACCGATGCCGCGACTTCATCGACCGCGCCACCGGAGTCTCCGACCGCGGGGCCGGCGAGCGCCGCGTCCACGGATGCCGCGGAGGTCAACCCCAGCGTCACCCACGCGCTCTTGGCGGTCGCCGACCCGGCGGCGGTGGATCCGGGGCCGTTGACGTCCACGCCGACCCTTGGCGTGGGCGCGGTCGCCCTTCGGATCCGGCCGAGCCTGCAGCGCGGCAGCCGCGGCGAGAAGCTCGCAGAGCTGACGCGGCTCTTGAACGGGCACGGCTACCGCTTCGCGGCCGAGAAGACCTTCGCGGCACGCACCAACGCCGCGGTGCGCGCCTTTCAGCTCGACCACGGGCTCCCGGATGACGGGCGCGTCGGGCCGAGCACCTGGGCCGCGCTCGAGCGTCCGGCGTCCGACTACAAGACCTACAACGTCGGCCGGGTGAGCGAGCACCGCGCCGGCGTGGTCCTGCGGCCGGCGGCGCTCGACGTCGCCGGGCTGCTCGCCGCCACCGCGGCGGCGGAGTCCGGCCGTCACGGCTACGCCGCGATCAACCCCAACGACAACGGCTCCGGGTTGTCGTTCGGCCGCTTCCAGTTCAATCAGGGCCAAGGATCGCTCGGCGTGCTCTTCAAGCGCATGTACGAGGCCGACCCGACGACCTTCGCCGGCATCCTCTATCCGGCCGCCGTCAAGCGCGCCAAGGGACGCAAGGGGAAGACGCCGTCGGCCGACGAGCTCGCCCGCCAGCTGCTCCGTGAGCTCAACGATCCGAAGCAGCGCCTCTCGGGGCCGATCGCCTTGCACCTGGGGGAGCGCGCGTTCCGCAAGCCGCTGCAGGCGCTCGGCGCGGTGGAGGCGTTCTGCCGGGCGCAGGAGGGCCTGGCGCGCGAGCTGTACTTCGACGCCGCGGCCGAGATCGCCCGTGAGCACGGCCTGCGCTCCGAGCGGGCGCTCGCGCTCCTCTTCGACATGTGTATCCAGCACGGCGCCGGCGGCACCCACGCGGTGGTGGAGTACGTGCTGCGAACCGACCAGGCCAAGAGCCGCGCGCTGCGGCGCGCCACCGACGCCACGCGACCGCAGGTGGAGCACGACGTCCTGGTGCGCCTCGCGCAGCAGACCGAGACGATGGTGAGCGAGCCGCTGGTGAAGCGGGCGCTGGTGCGGCGGCGGCGCGCGATTCTGACCGCGAGGGACCTGTCCGACATGCCCGCGATGGCGACCGACCCCGCGGCCCCGGCGAGCGGGCCGACGACGACGTAGCCGGAGAGCCCGCCCGCGTTGTATGATCCTGGGGTTACGAGGATCTGAATGACCGAGATCAAGCCGCTGCCGTCGCACCCGACCTCGATCGCCCCGGACGCCGCCGGTGGCAGCCCGACGTCGAAGGTCGTCCTCGGCCCGAGCGTCGATTGCCGTCGGATCGCGCCGACCCCGGACGCCGCGAACGCTCCGGGGCAAGCGTGGGCGAAGCACAACGGCGTGAAGGACGGTCCGGCCACGACCGGGGCGCTATCGGGGCCGGGGGTGATGGTGGTCGCGGCGGCGGGCGAGAGGGGCGAGCGGCCCCTCGATCCGGTCTCCGACGTGTTGCGCAACGCGACGACCGTGGCGCTGTTCAACAAGCTCAGCAAGGGCGAGACGGTGACCATCACCTCGGGCGCCCAGAAGGCCGACCTCATCCCGACCGCGAACGGCTTTCGCGTCGAGGCCTACACCCCGAACGCCAAACAACCCGCGAGCGTCGCCGAGTTCTTCTTCACCAAGGAAGGCAAGCTCGTCGGCAGCGGCGACTTCTCCAAGGGCGTGAGCGACGCCCTGGCGGCGACCGGCAAGAGCGCGCCCGACGCTTGGTACTTCAAGAACGCCCGCGAGCTCGACCATCTCGATCCGATGATCGTCCGCGAGTCGAAGAAGTACTTCGCGCTGTCGCAGGGCGGCAGGCTCCCGGAGGCCTACACCGGCTCGCCGGCGCGGATGCAGTTGTTGTTCGCCAACGACGATCTCGCCCGCCAATTCGACGTCCATGCGAAGCACTTCTGGGGGCAGGCCAAGGGCAGCACGGTCGCGGACGGCTGGGGCGGCAAGGGGCTCTACGACAAGCTCTTCGATCGCCGGACGCTAGGCCCGCAGACCGACGTGAGCCTCGCCGGGGGCAAGAAGCTCTCGACCCTGTCGCTCTCCGGGGTCCGCTCGCGACCGCACGTCGGCGCGACGAAGTCGTTCTTGGCGCCGGACAGCCAGTTCGCCTATCGGGTGATCGGCGACGCCTCGGCCGGCAGCGAGGCGGCGTTGACGACCTCCGGGGTCATGGAGATGCGGTCGGCCGCGGGCGCGCTGCACAAGGTCGGCTACGAGTTCGGTCCCGAGGTGCTCGACAACGTCGAGGTCTACGCGGTGTCGCACGCGCACGGCGATCACTTCGACCTGCGCGCCTTCAAGGAGCGCGTCCTGCAGCAGAAGCTGCCGACGACGATCGTCTGCTCGGCCGAGGTCGAGCGCGACATCGTGCAGAAGCTCGGCGTCAAGGCGCCCAAGAACCTGCGCTTCGTGCGCGAGCAAGCGCTCGGGGACTTTCTCGTCAAGGCCAGCGCCAACCCGTCGACCGGGCACGGGCCGAGCGTCGGCCGCACCAGCGTCGTCAACACCAAGACCGGGCAGGGCGTGGCGTTGTTCACCGGCGACGGCGACTTCAACCCGGCGTCGCTGTCGAAGACCGTGAGCCGGCTCGACGGCGAAGCCAAGGCGCTCGCCGGCGACACCAGCCTCCAGGGCAAGAAGAAGCTCGCCGATCTGCGCGAGGACCTGCGGCGCCTCGAGGCGCTGCAACAGGATCTGGGCCGCGACTACCACGCGGTGTGGGTCGACGAGGGCAAGAGCGGCTTCGACACCCACGGCAACGCCGACACCGTCAAGAACCTCGAGGCGCAAGCGCGCGCCGCCGGCCAGGATCCGAGCCGCTTCCGCCGCACCCACGACATCGGCTACCAGGACGAGGCCAAGTCGCCGAACTTCCGCGAGGGCAAGGTGACGCAGGTCAGGGCCGACGGCACGATCGTCGAACAGCTGACCAAGCTCAAGGCCGACCTCAAGGCCTCGGGGCTGAAGGTGGTGAGCGGCGCCAAGGCCACCGAGCTCTTGAAGAAGGGCACCGCGATCACCATCGAGTACCGTGGCGAGGAGCTCGTGGTGTTGAGGAACGACAGGGCGCTGCGGGCGTTCGTGCAGCGCTACAACGTCGGCACCGCCAACAACGTCGCGCGTGAGCTGGTGATCAACAAGCGCCCGGCGGCCGAGCTCTTGAACGATCTCGACGACGTCTCCAGCCGAGGGCCGGCGGCGAAGGCGCGCGGCATGAAGATCGGGCGCTTCGAGCTCAAGACCGAGCTGCCGCCCTGGCTGACGGACAAGCTCAAGACCGAGAGGTTTGCGGCCTATTTCGCGGGCTACCTGGCGAACAACCCGAAGCTGGCCAAGGCCTTGGCGGTCGGCGGCAAGGCGGCCGGGCCGGTGGTGATGGGGCTGCTCGCCGCCAAGGTGCTCTATGACAACGCCGAAGGGCTGAAGCGCGGCGACATGGCGGCGGTGAAGAAGGCCGGCGACGCGCTGATGCAGGCGGGCGAGGGGATCGTCACCGGCCTGCCGGACCTGGTGTTCACGTTCACGTACGGCGCGACGCGGTTCGTGCTCAACGGCGGCGACTGGAAGGCGACGGTCGCCGACACCGAGAAGGTCGCGAATCCGTTTGCCACCTACATCTGGGGGCCGATCAATCGCGTCCTGTTGGACGCGGCGCTGCCGGGCGACAAGAGCAAGCAGTAGACCGCGCCGCCGCGGAAGCGATCGTCATCCCCGCCCCACCCGGGTTTCGTTCCCCTCGCCCCCACTCGGCTCACCATTGATCTCAGTTGATGCAGCCTCTTGAATCCACACCGTTTTTGGATCTTGCCATCGGGATGGGCGAAGAAACTGGACACGGCTGGGCGGTCGAGGAATTCGGAACGGCGAGGTTGGGAGACGCCCGCTGGCG
>JACRCV010000017.1 GCA_016218825.1 Deltaproteobacteria bacterium | reverse complement strand
GTACCTCATCGACGCCTATAGCGAAGAGAAGGTCGCCGACGCCCAGGGCGAAGACGCGACGAGGGTGGTGCTGCGTCTCCATCCGCGCCTGGCGCCGATCAAGGCCGCGGTGCTGCCGCTCGTCAAGAAGGACGGCATGCCCGAGGCGGCGCGCCATGGACCGCCTTCGTGCCACTGCCGGTTTCGGGGCGAGGGGCGTGAGCGGTCTAGGGCAACAGCGCCGGCGTGCCGTAGCGCACCACGAGGATCTGCTGGCCGTCGACCACCGGCTTGCAGGCGGCGTCGCTCAGCTTCACCATCCCGGTCAGCGCGTCGTAATAGAACACTCCGGCCGGCGACGAGCCGCCGTCCTTCTTCGCGATCTCGTCGCTGGTGCGCACCCGGCGGAGAGGCTCTTCGTCGAAGCCGGAGAGCGTGCGGTAGTAGGCGAACACCGGGGCGTCGGCGGGCATGTAGGACGCGGCGTCGGCGGGCTCGCCGTCGAAGCCGATGAGCGGCGTCAGCGGCCCGGCTGCGCAGTGGACGTCTTCGGTTTTGATCTTGAGCTGGTCCTTGAGCGCCGCCGCGGTGTCGACCACGTAGTGGTAGCCATCGTCGCCGGGGTGCTCATTGTCGCCGGCGATCTCCGTCATGAAGTCGCTGAAGGTGGCATCGGTGTGGGTGCGCCGGATCTCGACGGTGTAGATGGTCGCGTAGGTGTCGTCACCCGGCACGTAGGTGGGCGGGCCCATCGCGGTCCGGGCCGCTGCCACCGCATAGTGGTGGGCGTCTTCCGGATGGGAGCCGGCGGGCGCGCCCGGGTAGGTCTCGGGCGCACCGTCGGAGACCACGATCATGACGCGCGGCAAGTGATAGTCACGACGGCGCAGCGCCGCGGCGGCGGCGTCGATCGCGGCGCCGGCGTTGGTGTAGCAGTGGCCGACGGTGTCGGCGTTGACCGCGGCCTTGATGGCGGCGGCGTTGCCGGCCGCGGGATCGATTGAGGTGAAGACGGTGTCGCAGAACTGCACCAGGCCGAGGTCGGCCGAGAGCGGCGGATGGACGTCGAGAAAGTTGGCTCTGATGGTGTCGCGCAAGGTCGCGATCGCCGAGGGCGGCGCACAGGTCAGCGGCAGGGGGCAGAAGTCCAGGTCCATGCTGCGGGAGTAGTCGAGGACCAACATCAGCTGCGGCGTGAGTTTCGTGACCTTGCAGGTCGAGGCGCACGGCGGCGTCGGGCACGGCAGGCACTTGAGCTGATGCACCGCGGCGCGCGCCGTTCGGCTGAAGCGCAGCTGCAGGGCCTCGAACATCCCCGACACCCAGGTGCTGTCGTCGCCGAGCTCGCGGTCCGCCCACGCCAGGGCAAGGCCGTCCTCGCCGAGCGCGCGGTTTTGCGCGGCGAGCGCAAAGCTCGCGTTGGCGGCCACGATCTCGGCCGCTTTGGCCTCTGGGCCGCCGCCGGCCGGCGGCCACGGGTGCTGCAGCAGGCGCCAGGCGTCGGTGAGCGCGAGGGCGTCGGCGGCGTTCTGCAGCTCCTGGCGGTGGACCACCAGGTCGCCGAGGGTGATGCCGGCGACGAGCAGGGCCATGATCGCCAACGACACGCACAACATGACCAGGGCCATGGCGCCGCGCTCAGCGCGGCGGGCGATGACGAGGCGGCGCGGCATCGTCGGCGCGGCCTCAGCGCGACCGCAGGACGATCCCGCCGCCCGCGGACGGCGTCGACGTGCCGAGCTCGGCGACCATGCTCTCGGAGGCGTGGGCGCCGCCGCCGGCGCTTGCTTGGCCGCCCGCGGCGAGGGTGCGGCGGTAGCGTTGCAGGATCAGCGCCGCCTCGTCGCCGGTGAGCGGCGCCGGCTGCGGCGTCGAGTCCTGGGTCGCCTGTCGGGCGAACAGCGCCCGGTAGTCGCGCCCGAACCCGTCGGCGAGCGCTACCCGCGGGCCGCAGCCGAGGCCCGAACAGAGCACCACGAGGGTCAGAGCACCACAGCTACGGAGCACGCGTCGCATCATGCACCTCCGGCAACGGTTGGGGTTCGAGCTCTTCGAGTCGCAGCAGGCCGTCTTTGGCGGCGCTCAAGTGGGGGTCGAGGGCGAGCGCCTGGCGATAGAGATCGACCGCGGTCGTCGGATCGCCGCCGAGCTCGCGAGCGAGCCCGAGGTTGGCGAGCGCCCCGGCCGGCCCGGCGGCCTGCTCGAAGCTCTTGATCGCCCCGCGGCTGTCGCCGGCGCGGGCGCGGGCAAAGCCGAGGTTGTTGTAGGCGCGACGGGACGCCGGATCGACGCGCAGCGCCTCCTCGTAGGCCGCGGCGGCCTCCGGGTCGCGACCCTGGAGGTAGAGCGCGAAGCCGAGGTTGTTGTAATACACCGCCAGCCGGCCGCCGATCTGGATGGCCTGCTGCAGGTGGCGCTCCGCGCCCGCGGCGTCGCCCTGCAGCGCCGCGAGGACGCCCAACGCCGAGTAGGCGTCGGCGTCCGTGGGGTTGAGCGTCGTCGCCCGGGTGAGCTCCTTCTTGGCCTGGGCGTAGAGCCCCTTGTCGCACAGGACCACGCCGAGCAGCCGGTGCAGCCGGCCGTCGTCCGGCTGGCGCTCGATCCCCTCGCGCAACAACGCGATGGCGCGGTCGTAGCTTCGGGTCGCGACCAGGGCCTCGGCGAGCTCGGCGGCGACCGAGCTCTCCGGCCCGGGGCCCTCGGTGTTCGCGGCGCAGCCGAGCACCGCCGTCAGCAGCGCGGCGGCGCCGACGGCGGTGAGCGGGCCGCGCCCGGCGCGGGGGCCGACGGCACGCTGCGCTCGGGTGGATCTGCGCCCCTCGCCCCACCCGGGGGCGAGGGGTCGGGGGAGTGGGGGTGGGGAGCGCCGCGGCAGCCGCGGCGCGGGAATCAATGCCAGGGTGGCGTGCCTCGGGCGCGCAGGGCGCATCGTTACCAGCTCCGCATCGAGATGGAGATCATGACGATCGCGGGTCCGACGACGGCGAGCAACGCCGCCGGCAGCAGGCAGAGCACCAGCGGCAACGTCAAGGCCGCGCTCACCTTGCCGGCCCGCTCCTCGAGCGCGGCCATTCGGCGATTGCGGCTGCTCTCGACGTATTCGCGGAAGGTCTGCGAGATGCTGGCGCCGAGGGTCGTCGCCTGGGCGATGAGGCTCGCGAGGACGGTCAGCTCGTCGAGGCCGACGCGCTCTGCCATGCGCTTGATGGCCTGCACGAAGGTCAACCCGGCCGCGACCTCGCGGACCATCAGCGACAGCTCGGCGGCGAGCTCCGGCTCGACCAGCTGGAACTCCTTGGCGGTGCGCTCGAACGACTGCTCCAGGCCGAGCCCGGCTTCGATGCCGAGGTAGACCAGATCGATCGCCGCCGGCAGCGAGCGACCGATCAGGCGCTGCCGCTCTTTGACCCGCAGCTGCAGCCAGGCCTGGGGCGCGAACGCGGCGCCGATGAGGCCCGCGATCGCGAACAGCGCCGGCAGGCTGCTCGCCGGATCGGTGGCCCACGCGATCGCGGCGAGGATGGCGGCTACCCCCAGCGTGCCGTAGCGGATCCGGCGGAGGGTGCTGCGGCCCGCGTCGGGCACGAGCCCGGCGTACGCCAAGGCGCGGTCGAGGTCCTCGGCGCCGCCCTTGTCGCCGGCGCGATCCGGGAGGCGGGTGAGGGTCGCGAGCGTCTCCGCGCCGGCGGCGCGGGGCGACCTGCGCGGCAGCCGCAGCCAGCGAAGCGCCGTCTGGACGACCACCCCGGCGGTGATGAGGGCGACGAGCAGGGTGGCGATCAGCCAGGCGACGTCGTGGGGCGCGGCGTGCATCGGCTCACAACGGCCGGGCGCGCAGCAGGATGCGGATCCAGGCGACGCCGGCCAGCCAAAGGGTGACACACAACAGCAACAGGAGATTGCCGAGACGGTGAGCGAACAACAGCGCGAAGTAGGACGGGTTCAGCACCGCGCTCAGGCCGAGGAAGGCGCCCGGGAGGGCTCCGAGGAGCACCCCGGACATCCGGCTCTCGCCGGTGAGCGCGCTCAAGCGCAGCGCGTACCCGGCCTCGGCCTGCAGCGCCTTGCGGACGCCGTCGATCGCCTCGACGATGTTGCCGCCGGTCTGCCCCAGCACCGCCGCCGCCATCACGAACGAGCGCAAGCCGAGGTTGGCCGGATAGCGGCTGACGAGGCCGCGCAGCGCGTCTTCGATCGAGCGGCCGAGGCGGTACTCCTCGGCGACCGAGCGCAGCTCGTCGGCGATCGGCGGCAGCAGCTCCTCGGCGGTCGCGGCGACCGCCTGCGGCAGCGAGCGGCCGGCGCGCAAGAACAGCGTCAGCATCTCGAGGGCCGCGGGCAGCGCCGCCGCGAACGCCTGCTGGCGGCGGGCACGACAAAAGACGACGTAGGCGACGAGCACCAGCCCGGCCAAGAGGCCGGCGCCGAGCGCCGCCTCGAAGGGTTGCCCGAGCGCCGCCGCGAAGCTCAGGCCGGTCGCGAACAGGAGCGCGAGGCGCGCCAGGAAGCCGGCCACCGTCAAGTCGAGGCCGGTCTGGGTGAGGAGCAGCGCCAGGCGGAGGGCGAGCGGCCAGCCGCCGAGCAGACGTTGGAGCGCGACGCTCTTCGCGAGGCGCTTGCGGAGCGCCGACTCGGCGGCCAGCGGATCGGCGCCCTGGTCCAAGATCCGGGCGGCGAACCACGCCGAGCGGTGTGCGGCCCGAGCGCGCTGCACCGCGAGCGCCGCCTGGATGGTGATGACCACCGTGAAGCAGATGACGACGGCGAGGGCGAGGGTCACGGCGGACCCTCGAGCGCCGCGACGCGGATGCCGGCGGCGGCGAAGCGCGCCAAGAGCGACGAGTTGCCGTGGTAGCGGAACACCGGCGGCGCGTGTGGATCGCGGGCGGGCTTCAACGCGAACACCGGCTGCACCGCGACGCGCTCGCCCTCGAAGCCGGTGACCTCGCCGATCTCGGTGATCCGGCGGCTGCCGCCGGGGAGCCGCGTCGCCTGGACGATGACCCGGACGCTGCGACCGATGAACTGCGCCATGCTCTCGGAGGACAGCGACGCGCCCGAGAGCGCCAGCATCATCATCAGGCGGCCGGTGGCGTCGGCCGGCGAGTTGGCGTGGATCGTCGTCATCGAGCCCTCGTGGCCGGTGTTCATCGCCTGCAGCATGTCGAGGACCTCGGCGCCGCGGACCTCGCCGACGATGATCCGGTCGGGGCGCATCCGCAGGGCGTTGCGCACCAGCGAGCGGATGGTGATCTCGCCCCGGCCCTCGATGTTCTGCGGCCGGGACTCGAGGCGGACCACGTGGCGGCGCTGCAGCGCGAGCTCCGCGGAGTCTTCGATGGTGACGACGCGCTCGCCGCCCGGGATCAGGGCCGAGAGCGCGTTCAGCAGCGTGGTCTTGCCGGCGCCGGTGCCCCCGGAGATCACCAGGTTGCACTTCGAGCGCACCGCGGCGGCCAGATACTCGAGCATCTCGGGGGATAGCGCCCCGCCCGCCGCCAGCTCCTCGAGGGTCAGGCCGGTGGTGCCGAAGCGGCGGATCGAGAGCACCGGGCCGTCGGGGGCCACCGGCGGGATGATGGCGTTGACCCGTGAGCCGTCGGGGAGCCTCGCGTCGACCATCGGCACCGACTCGTCGAGGCGCCGGCCGACGCGGCTGACGATGCGCTGGATGGTGTTCAGCAGGTGCTGGTTGTCGTGGAACACGACGTCGGTCAGCTCGATGCGGCCGTCACGCTCGACGTAGACCGCGTTGTGGGCGTTCACCATGATGTCGGTGATGCTGGGGTCGGCGAGCAGCGCCTCGAGCGGTCCGAGGCCGACGATCTCGTCGAGGATGGCGTTCACCAGCGTCCGCCGCTGCTCGGTTTGCAAGCGTTGGCCCTCGGCGTCCTGGCCGACGAGGTTCGCGACCGCCGGCGACAGCTTCTCCCGCAGCACCTTGGGGTCGGTGCTCTCGAGCGAGCGCAGGTCGAGCTTGTCGATCACCTGACCGTGGAGGCGGGCGCGGAGCGACACGAAGCGCTCGCCGTCGTCGACGCTGGACCAGCCGCTGCGATCGTCCTTGCCTTCGCGCTTGCGGCCGTCCGCCAGTCGTTCGCCGAGCTTCACGATCAGCCTCCCTTCAGCACGCGCGCCCAAAAGCTCGTTGGTTCCTTGTCGAGCGCCGCCAGATCGCCCGGCCGTTCTTCGCCGACCAGGGTCCACGCCAACCGGGCGATGCCGCGGGTCACGTGGCGGTGCGGATCGAGGTCGTCAAGCAGGATGCCGCGATCCAGCGACTCGGTGACGATCTCGGCGTCGAAGGGCACGGTGTGGGTCGGCGTCGGCAAGAACAGCTTGCGGGTCGCCTCGACGTAGGTCGCGACCCAGGTCGCGTGGCGGTTGACGATGAGCGCGAGCTCGTCGGGGCTGTAGCCGATGCGGCGCAGGATCTCGAAGATCCACTTGGCGTTGCGGATCGCCAACACCTCCGGGACCGCCACCACCGCGACGGTGTCGGCGGCGTCGAGGATCGCGAGCGTGGTCTCGGAGAAGTCGCGGACGCCGTCGACGATGATGGTCGTGAAGCTCTTGCGGAGGTTGGCGACGAGCTTCGGCAGCTTCTCCGGCACGATGGTGTCGAGCTCCTCGACCGTGCCCGCCTGGGCGATGGCGGCGACCCCGGACTCGTGGCGCGCCAGGAGCGCCGGCGTGCACGGCGTGCCTTCTTCTGTCCACTTGAGCGCCTGCGCGACCGTCGTCACCCGGCGCAACCCCAACGCCGAGCGCACGCCGCCGACCTGGAGGTCCATGTCCAACACGCACACGGCGCGCTTCCCCTTCGCCAGCGCCTGCGCGACGTTGACCGCGAGGCTGGTAGAGCCGCAGCCGCCCTTGGCGGAGAACAACACGATGACCTGGTGGTCGGCCTTGTGAGCGCCGCGGTCGCGCACGTCGCGGTCGGTGGTCGGGCGGTCGAGGATGTCGGAGAGGTGGGCGACGACGGTCGTGCCCGGGTTGAAGACGCTGCGGCGGCCGTCCACGCTCATCTGGCAAAACCGACCGAGCCCACCGGCGCGCCGGGAGCCCGCGAGCGCTTGTCGCTGCCGCCGCGGACCGGAGCGGGCGCGGGCTTGGGCTCTTCGGCGTCGATGGTCCCCATCAAGAACAGCCGCAGATCGCCCGGGTCGTTGTACTCGTCGTCCCCGGGGATCGGCGGCACGTCGCCCTGCGCCATCGGGTGCACCAGGTCCACCGACACCAGGATGACGAGCTCGGTCTCGTTGCGGCTGTAGCGGACCGACCGGAACAGCATCCCCAACACCGGGACGTCGCCCAACAGCGGCACCTTGGCGACGCTGCTGCGCATCGAATCGGAGAGCAGCCCTGCTATTGCGAAGCTCTGGTTGTCCTTCAGACGGATGGTGGTGCTGCTCTCGCGCGACGTCAGCCCGGGGATGGTCACGTTCGCGACCGTGACGCCGGCCGAGGTGTCGAGCTCGCTGACCGCCGCCTTGAGCACCAGCTGGACGCTGTCGTCGGCGAGCACCGTCGGGGTGAACTCCAGCTGGACGCCGAACTTCTTGAATTCGACGGTGACCCGGCCGAAGGTGTCGGGCATCGGGATCGGAAACTCGCCGCCGGCGAGGAACGCGGCGCGCTGGCCGCTCATCGCCACCAGGGTCGGCTCGGAGAGGGTCTTCGCGAGGCCGTGCTGCGCCAGCACCGCGAGCGAGGCGCTGATCGGCACCGGGGAGAGCTGCGAGAACAGGATGTTGAAGGTGCCGGAGACCGGCGCCAGGAGCATCGGCATCGCCGCGGTAGCGCCGGCGGCGGCGAGCGGCGTCAGGCCGGAGTCCGGCTGCGCCTGCACCACCGACACCGCGCCGGGTCCGACCAGCGCCCCCGAGTACGACTGGCCGTTCTCGAACTTCCCCTGGCTCCAGGCGTTCGCGCCCATGGCCCTGAGCGCGGTGCGCGAGATCTCGACGAACTTCATCCGCAGCTGCACCTGCTGGGTGCCGCCCACCTGGATCAGGTTCAACATCGTCGGCGGCGTGCTGCTGTCGGCGAACGCCCCGGAGACGATGCGCGCCGCGGTCTCGGCGACCACCGCGTCGGCCACCCGCCCGGTCAAGAACACCGTGCGCCCGGAGGAGCGCACCTGGATGTCGTAGCCGGGGAGCATGTCCTCGATCGCGGTCTGCGCCATGCTGGTGGGGTAGCTGCACAGGACGCGGTACATCCAGGTCTTGCCGGCGTTCGAGGTGATGGTCACCTGGGTCTCGCCGACCAGCTTGCCGGTCACCAGCAGCTGGTTGCCGGAGACCACCGAGACGTCGATCAGCGCCGGGTTGCCGACGATCGCGCGATCGATCGCGAACGGCGCGCTGATCGACTGCGAGCCGCCGACGTCCACCGCGATGGCGCGCTCCTTCGTCCCACCTTTCCCGGTCTCCGCGGCCGCGAGCGATGCGGGCGGCAGCGCGGCGACGACGGCGAGGACGGCGAACCGGAGACCGAGGCGACGCTTTGACATGGGCTCAGACGCTCCCGCGTTGGTGTCCACTAGCGGTTTCCCACCCGATAGATGGCCGGACCGGCTTTGGCCTTGCGTTTGACCTTGGCGGCGGCGCCCGCCTTGTCGGCCTCGGCCTCGGCGACGCCGCTCCCCAAGACCGTGGTCCGCGAGGCGCCGAAGGTGTTGACGACCTCGGTGTCGCTCTGGTTGCGCAGCGCCAGGTCCAACGTCGCGTCGCGCATGATGAACGCCAGGCTCTCGACCTCTTCGGGCAACAGCTGCAGCGTCACGACGCGCTGGCGCTCGATCTTGCCGCGGTCGGTGCGCTCGTCGTTGTCCGACTTCTTCGCCGGCTCCAGGGTGACGTCGAAGCTCGGGCCGACCGCGAGCACCTGCACCCGCTGCAGCACCACCTTGGCGATCGCCTCCTTCTGGAACTGCTCCGGCAAGGTCGCGATCACGTCGACGTAGACCCCGGGGTAGAGGAGCTGCGACATCGCCAGCGGCTCGTTGACCCTGACGACGAAGGCGCGCATGTGCGGATCGACGAGCTGTGCCGCGCCGCCGCCGCGATCCGCCGGCGCCAGCCTTCTCGCCACCAACGGCTCGCCCGGCAAGAGCGCCCGCAGGTTGACCTTCGGCGTGCCCACCACGCTGTCGACGTCGGCGAACGCGCCGTCCGGGATCGAGCTCACCGGCCACTCGGCGGTCTTGAGCTGCGCCGCCTTCAGCTCGGTGAAGGCCGGGATCTCCTCGGCGGCGACGACCACCGGCTTGACCGGGCCGGCGGGGGTCGCGGTGCCCATGAGCAAGCGCGACAGCATCCAGCTCAGGAGCGCGGTCAGGGCCAGCGCAAAGAGCGAGTACAAGAGCGCTCCCTGCCGGGCTTGCTGCGCGTCTTTCTGGATGGTGCTGGTTTGCATGCGCGACCTCTATGGCGATTCCGCGGGCGGGTAGAGTTGACAGCTCTGCGACAGCGCCATCACCGGCATCGCGCCCCGTCCCTGCAGGCCGGTCGTCGGCGCCGACGAGCCGGAGAACAGGCCGGCCCACAGAGACCACTTTGGGGTACAGCTCGCGATCACGCTGCACAGCGACAGGCAGCCGAGGTTGTCGTCGAGCGACACCGTCTTGGAGACCGACATCGTGACGCTTTCGGCCGGGCAGACCCCGGCGGTGCCGTGCTGCGCGTCGCGGATCTGGTTGGCGCAGGTGGCAGCGTCGCAGCGATGCAGCAGCGCGCAGGTGCGGGCGGCGATGCTGGCGGTGTTGTCGAGCTGGTGGCGCGCCATCAGCCAGAACCCCAGGGTCATCCCCGCGGTCGTGATGAACAGCAAGATGGGGATGGTGAGCGCAAACTCCACCGCCGCAGCCCCGTTTTCGGGGCGGCCGCGGATCTGGTCCACGCCACGGATGGCTAGCAACTCCCACTCGAGATGCACGCGCCGGCTTTCTCCAGCATGCTGGCGATCTGACCTCTAAAGGCGATGAGCGCTATCGCGAGCGCGAGGCCGACCAATGCAATGATGATGCCGTATTCCGCAGCCGTGGCGCCACGTTCGGCCCGGCGCGGCGACGGGGGCGCGGAATGAGGGCGGGCAGAAGACGTTGGGCGCAAGAATCGCGAGATCATCAGGCCTCCTCGGGGGAAAACGACCGTTCGGGCACGGCTGCCACTCGTACCATAGGCCTCGAGCCGGCGTCCATAGCGTCGCCCGCTCGCCGCTCGCCGCTGGTCACTGTGCGTTCCAGGTGCGGAGCCGTTCGGCGCCGGGGCACCCGGCGGTGCCGCGCCTCCAGGGGGGCGGGTCGGTGAACCGTCGTCTTTTCGCGGGCGCGCCTCGGCGGACGCAAATTTTCACAGCCGCGCCGATGCGGCACGGCGTATGCTTGGCTCAGGTCGTCAGCCATCACGGAGGTGCCACGGTGACTCGGCTTCATCTCACGCTCGTTGTGTCGCTGTGCGGGGTCGGGTTCTTGGCCCACGGATGCAAGGTGAGCGGCGACGACGCTCTTCCGGTGGCGGCCGGCACGGCGTTGACCGGTGCGGTGTACGGTGTCGCGGTCGGAGGGGCGGCCTTGGTGCCGCTCGCGGGCGCAGAGGTCAGGGTCGTGAACCTCGGCGCCGTCACCCACACTGACGCGGCGGGCGCCTTCGCGCTCTCGAACCTCAGAGCGGTCGAGCAGGCGTTCGTGGTCGCGAGCCTCTCGGGGTACAGCTCGGCGCACCAGCGGATCTACCTGTCCGCCGACAAGTCGACCACGGTCATCTTGCAGCTGAAAGAGCGGCCGCCGACCCAGGTGGTGACGCTGGACAGCGCCCCGGTCGAGGTCGTCGAGGGCGCGGCCCGCATCATCGTCGATGCCGACGACCTCGTCGTCGAGTCGACCGGCGCCGCGGTCAGCGGCGACATCGAGGTGTCGCTGGTGCCGTACGATCCCGCGGCCGAGCCGGCGTTGCTGCCGGCGCCGCTCGTCGCCCGGGATCAGGGGAGCGGCGCGCTGTTTCCCCTCTATAGCTATGGCATGACCGACATCGTTCTGAGCCAGGGCGGCGAGATCCTGAACGTGGCGCCGGGCCACACTCTCACTTGGATCCTGAATGTGGCTCCGGGCCGCCGCCAATACGTGGGCGTGGCCGTGCCCCGGACCTACTGGTTCAACCCCGCGCCCGAGGTCTTCCTTTGGGAGGAGTACGGGACCTGGAGCTACGACGCCGCAACCGGCGACTTCGTGTCGGAGCTACCGCACCTCTCGGATCCGAACGTCGATGCGCCGCCGCCGTCGCGCACCTGCCTCAAGGTCAAGGTGCTGTTGCCGCCGTGGGTCACGGCGATCCCGCACGTCGCCGTCCCCGAGGCGCTCGCGTCGGCGCCGTTTACCGGCACCGAAGCCTGCTTCGACGCGGCCTGCCCGAACGCACCGATCGGCGGCGCCGGCGAGATCGCCGCGACGGTGGACGACGCCGGCACGCTCCTGCAGAAGACCGTGGCGATGCCGGAGGTGGCCTGCGTCGGCGTGTCGTGTGGCGGCGGCTGCCAGACGGTGACGATCGACTTCTGCCAGACGCCGCGCAAACAGGCGGGGGAGCGCTGTGAGACCCACAGCCTGGACGCGTGCTGTGACGTGGAATACAGCTGCGAGGACGCGGTCTGCGTGCCGGCGCGCTGAGGGCCTTGAGCGCACCGCTTGTCAAGCGCGCCGCCTTTTCTTACACTCCGACCACGGTCTGAACCTCGCGAACCCGGAGGTCGTGATGGGCGCCTCGAGCTCGGCAGAATGGTCCAACATCTGGGCGGTACACTCCGAGCGCTCGAAGCGCCCGGCCTTTCGTGGTTGGGCGAAGAGCGAGGACGACGCCAAGTCCAAGCTCGAGGCGATCCGCAAGGGTGACGCGACGCCGGACGACGCCTATTGGGTCGCGCGGCTGACCAAACCGCAGCTGGAGATGTTCAAGCACTCGGGCGCGATCCCCAAGGACGCGTGAGGCACACGACGTTGGCGCCCGGGCGCCGGCGACGAGAATAGGGTAACGACGATGCCGCTGACCACCGATCCCATCGCCCCGACGACCGCCACCGCAGCGCTCGGCTCCGGCCAGCAGGTGACTCCGCCCGCCGACACGACGTCCGCCAAGGCCGGCACCGGCTTCTCCGCGGTGGACGGCAAGAGCCCGGTCGCCGCACCCGGCATCGACGCGGCGCCGGCGACGGTGGCGGCGGTGGCCGAGATGCGGCGGTTGCTGAAGGGCGGCCAGCTGAAGAAGTACTACCAGGCGGCGATCGGCGCCAACCCGGACACCGCGCTGCAGGCCAAGGCGACGGAGCTGTTCAAGAGCCTGCCGAAGCTCAACGCCGACGCCACGGTCGATCAGATGCTGGCGTTCGGGATCTGGGCGAATCCTCCCAAGGGCATCAAGGAGCTGTTGCAGACGCCGCGCTACATGCCGGGCCGGCAGCTGCTTTGCCCGGCGCCGGTGCACTCCAACGTCTTCGAGCCCACGAGCTTCCTGTCCTACAAAGAAGGCGGCACGCTCGCGATCACCTATCGCGCCGAGCTCGTGGGCGAGCAGGGCGACAAGTTCCTGGTCAAGATCGACGGCAAGGACGATCCGATCGCGGTCGCCAAGACCGAGATCTTCAAGCTCAACAACCCGCAGCAGTTCGCCGGCGACAAGCCGCAGGGCGTCGGCAAGACCATCGACTACGATGACCCGTTCATGAAGGCCAAGATCATCGAGGCGGCGCTGCGCATGGAGGACGTGGTCGGCGGCCTCGATTTCACCCCGAAGAGCGCCACCGACAAGGGCCCGTCGCTCCTCGCGCGGTTCTTCGCGGGCGCCAAGGGCAAGGCGTCGGACAAAGAGATCTCGGACATCCAGCGCCGCTGCACCGACATCGTCCACAACACCATCAACATGGCGTACAACGGCGACAAGTCCGGCGACGACGTCGAGCGCTCCTATGGCAACGACGCCGGGCGCCTCGCGGTCAAGGGCTGGGGCGTGTGCTACGACCAGGCCGGGGTGATGGCGGCGATGCTGTTGCCGTTCCGCAACCTGATCGGCTTCGACGTCCAGTTCATCTCCGGCGGCATCTACCGCGACGTCAAGAGCGCCACCGCCAACCCCTTCGGCAGCGGCGGCCACGGCTGGCTGCAGCTCACTTACCGCCCCAACATGGAGATCCGCATCTGCGACCGCACCTGGGGCCAGCCGAGCATCAAGTGTGACCGGGCGTACTCCTACGACGGTGACCGCTATCCGGCCCAGGCGTACTGGGGTCTGACGGTCGCCGACGTCACGCCTGCCGACGTCGACATGAGCGGCGCGGTGCGGGTGCAGAAGGGGACGCGCGAGTTCGGGCAGAAGGGCGTCGACGACCGGGCCGCCGGGCACCAGTCGCTGCACGGCCAGAATCGCGGCGGCGTCGATACCTGAGGCGGGCGCTGCGCCGCAAAATCGGTCTGCAGCACACTGCACTTGAGTGGATCCGCTCCCCTCGCCCCACCCGGGGGCGAGGGGCCGGGGGAGTGGGGGTGGGGAGCGCCGCGCAGCCGCGGCGCGGGCATCAAAGCCAGGCCAGAGTGCTCTAGATCTCGGTCTTGAACAGCGCCAGGCACTCGGCGAGCCGCGCCAGGCGGGACGCTTCCCCCGAGAGCGCGAGCCGCTTGGTCAGCAGGCCGTCGCCCACCGACATCCGACCTTCGATGACGGCCATCAGATCCGCGGGCGTGGCGCGGACGATGCAATTCGGGGGGCGTGCGGTGCGGCTGACGCTTCGGGCGTCGAAGTCGACCCAGTAGATGCCGTTCTTGCCGAGGTCGAACTCGACGACGCCGATGCCGCTCACCGACGCGGCGGGCGCGGCGCCGAGGAGCTTGGGCAGCGCGGCGCTGAAGAACTGGGGGGCGGTGGTGGTGTACGGCATCGGATCACTGGTCGAGGAGGATGACGCGGGCCTGGACCACGTTCCACTTGCCGTTCTCCAAGACCACCTCCATGTCGACCGCGTGGCCCTTGCCCTTCTCGACCACGTCGTCGAAGTAGCGCTCCACCTTCAAGACCACGTCGCGCAGGGCCTGCATCGCGTCGTCCGGGACCAGGTTGGCGGTGCGCCCGGGGTAGTGGATCTGCACCCCGTAGCCGGAGGCGAGGATCACCCCCTCTTCGACCTTGCCGCCGTCGACGCCGCCGCCGAAGCCGACCTTCAGCTGGATGCGGACCTGGCCGCGCGCGCCGCCGTCACCGCGTGACACCGCGACCCCCGAGACCTCGGGCTTCAGGCACGCCTGCATCACGACCGCGGGCATGATGTGGCGCAAAAAGATCTGGTCGGCGACGTTGTTGTCGACCGGCTCCGGCATCCAGGCGCTCTCGATGACGCCGATGACGCCTTTGACGCGGGCGACCGGATCCTTGAGGTTCGGGAACGACTCGTACTGGCCGGCGCCGCTCTTGCCGGGGCGGTCCTCGCCGGTGAACGACGAGCGCGCGATCCAGTTGTCGGAGGTCTGCAGCGTCTTGTTGCTCGTGAGCTCGGCGTACAGCGCAAGACCGGCGGCGCTGAGCCGCTCGCTGCCGTCCGGCGCCTTCTCGACCAAGAGCCGGCTCAGGCGCACCCGGGTCTGCTCTTGCAGCTCGGCGCGCTTCGCCTCGCGGTAGTCGGGGTCGGTGTAGAACGCGCTGTGCAGGAAGTTCTGGTCGTCGACGACGCCGACCACCGGATCGTTGCTCCAAATTCCCTGCCACAGGTCGGCGAGCCCGGCGTCGGCAAGCAGCTTGACGATGCGGCCGGTGGTGACCACCGAGCCGTCCGGGACGTTGTCCCCGAGCTCGGCCTTGAGCAGCGCGAGCACCGTGCCCTTCTCGCCGGCCAGGTGGCGCGCTGCCACCCCGAGGCGGGCGAGCTCGGCGAACGAGGTGCAGCTGCCACCGACGCCCTTGACGTCGGCGAGCGGCTCGTAGAGCTCGACGACCCGCGTCGGCCGCTGCGGCGAGACCATTGCGTCGTGGGTGGCGAGCACGTCCCAGACCCCGTCCACCGCGGACGGCTTCAGGAACTTGATCTGGCGGTTGACGCCGGGCTTGAGCTTGGCGACGTCGGCGGCGGCGATCAGACCTTTGTCGATGGCGTAGCCCACCGTCATCATCCGGAACTGGCCGTCGCCGTCGTCGACGTAGATGCCGCCCTCGGCGGCGGCGTTCTTGAAGAACTCGGCGTAGCGGGTGCGCAGCTCCGGCAGCGCGATCACCGGGATGCCGTTGTTCATCGCGTACATGTTCAGGTGGCTGTTGCCGCCCGGCGCGTCCTTGGTGTCCACCATCAGGCCGCCGGTCGCCACCATCTTCTTCTCTTGCAGGTTGTAGACCACGCTCAACGCGTCGCGCGGCGCCTTGAGCTTGCGCAGCTCGGCGGTGCTGTCGGCGAACACCGCGGTCGAGAACACCACCGGCCCGACCGAGTTCAACACCCGCATGCCGTCGAGGTTCGCGAGCAGCCGCGGCTCGAGGGTCTCCTTCAGGCCCACCCGCATGCCGCGCTCGGCGATCGCGGTGGCGTAGTGCAGCGGCGTCTGCTTGATGAGCTGATCGAGGAACTCCGGATCGAGCTCGACGTTGGGGTTCTTCGCGACCTGTCCGGCGCGGCCGTCGTAGAGGTCGCGGATGTCGTGGATCACGGTGGCGATGGCCTTCTTCGCCGCCGCCATCAGCGAGCGGTATTGGTCGAGGCTGACGGTGCGGTTCAAGGCCTTGGCGTCGCTCATGTCGCGGTAGAGCTTGGCGAAGGGCAGGTCGTAGAGCGGGGCGCCGTCGGCCTTGGCGCCGAGCGCGTCCAACCCCATCACCCCGGCCATCTTCACCGCGGCGTACAGCGCCTCGAAGGCGTCGGCGAGCTTGGCGTCGTCCTCGAGCGCGCCCAACCGGTCGACGACGCTGCCCAAGGTCTCGCAGGCCAGGCGGTTCAAGGTGGCGTCGACCGTGAGCAGCTCGTGGCGGCGGTAACCGGCCGGCTCCTTGGTGTACTCGAGGCGCAGCTTCTCGCGCGCCGTCGCGATCTCGGTCAACAACGCGACGTCGTCCTTGCCCGCCATCGCTACCAGCACCGCGGCGACCTCGGCGGCGGCGTTGCCGGCGTAGCGGATCGCGGCGCCGACGTTGTCGACGGTCGGCTGCCCGGTGCAGACCGCGCGGTAGAGGGTGGCGGCCATCAGCAGGTTGGTCTCGGGGTTCTTGCCCAGATCCTTGACGCAGCCACCCACCAGGAAGTCGCGGATCGCATCGGCGAGCGCGGTCGCGTCGGTGCCGGCGACGGCCGGCGTCGCCATGAGCGCGCTGATGCTCACCCCGGCCGGGGCGGCGGCGAGGTCGGCGAGCACTTGCTTGGCGGTGTCGAGATCGCCGTTGCGGGCGAGCGTCAACGCCTCGGTCAGCGCGTCGAACGCCTTGACCCGGTGGGCGTCGGGGCCTACCGGATACATCCACGCCTTGATGAGCGCCTCGATGTTCCTCGGGGTCTGCGCCGAGAAGTTGTGGTGCACGGCCTTGTACGGCGGCAGCGTCGCCCCCGGCGGCGTCTCCAGGTGAACCCAGGCAGTGCGGGTCGTCGACGAGGTGTAGGCGTGCGGATCGCCGTCCTTCATGATCACCGCGACCGCGTTTCGGGCCTGGAAGATGGTGTTCGCCGAGGACAACGGGTGCGAGGCGACGATCTCCCTGAGCAGCGCGTACTCGGCGCGGCCCTCGATGCTGTTGAGGTCGGGGCTCAAGGCGCCGAGCAGGTTGCGGAGCTCGGCGACCAGCGGCGGCCCGATCAGGTCGACGCGGGTGTCGGCGCCTTTCTTCGCCTGTGGCTTGGCGCGGAACTGCCAGATGGTGTCGAGGAGCGCGGCCTTGCGCAGCGGCGGCCTCGCGAAGAAGCGGATGCCGACGACGCTGCCGTCGGTGGCGTCGAAGTAGGGGACGGCGCCGGCGAGGACGTCGTTGCTGCGCGTCAGGCCCTTCATGAGTCGGTCGCGGTACTCGCGCTCCACCGCGTCGCTCTGCACCATGCCGTTCGTGACCCACTGGAACTGGTCGCGGACGTCGATCGAGTAATCGCGGAACTCGGCCGAGACCAGCCACTTGATGTCGGCGTCGATCTGCGGGCTGATCTTTGCGAGCTCGTCGATGAAGGCCTGGTCGTTCAAGCGCAGCGCCAACAATGACGCCACCGCCTTGCGGCGCTCGTTGACCCGGGGGTCGCCCTCGCCCGACGACTCCATCCCGGTGCCGGCGACGGTCTTGAAGCGCTCGACGACGGCGCGCAGGTCCTTCTCGACCTTCTGCTGCGCGGCGTCGGTCTCGGCGGTGGTCGGCGCCGGCCGGTTCGGGAGCTTGACCGCGGCGACCGGCGCGGCGGCGGGGGCCGCCGGCTTCGTGGCATCGGCGGTGGCAGGCGCGCTAGCACCCGGGGCGCCTACGGGAGTGGGGTCAGAGACCGGCATCCATTCACCTCACGTGCTCAGGGTGGGGTCGACGCGGGCGGCGGCGGCGGCGCGGGCGATCAACGTCTCGACGTAGGGGTCGGGCCCGGCGCTCACCCTGCGGGCGTCCATGGCCTCGTAGAGCGCGAGCTTGGCGTTGTCCGACCCGCCCTTGCCAAGATAGGCCTCGGCGGCGATCAAGCACGCCGACTGCATCGTGGCTTCGGAGGACAGCCCGCGCGTCGCGACCGAGAGCGTCTTCAAGGCGGCGTCGAACTTGCCGAGCGCCACGAAGCCGTGCGCCGCGTCCAGCCACTCGAAGCTCGCGAGGGCCAGGTCCTCGGCGCCGTGAGCTGCCAGGTGCGCCCGCGCCGCCGCGAGGTTCTCGAGCAACGCGTCGCGCACCGTGGCCACGGCCGCCGCATCCCTGACGCCCGCGTTCGGCACGACCGCGGTGCCCGGGGCGGCGTCAAAAGCGTCGCCGGCCGTAAGCTTCACGTCGCCTGCCTCGCGGCGCGCGACGGTGGCGTCTTGCCCGACCGAAGCCGTGGGGTCCAAGGGCTTCGGGCTACCGTCGATCTTGTTGGTTTTCATGGAATTCTCCGCGGATCGAGCCTACCCCGGTTATCGGCGCGGCGAGGGGAGGGTTGCCTGGAATCACCGCCCGCCGAAGGCGCGCCGCCCTTACAGCAAGTCCCCGAGAGCCTTGAGCTTTTCGGCTGCTTCGGCGGCGAGGGCCTGGTTCTTGGCCTGTTTGGCGGCGGCGTGCACCTCGCGCCAGGCCTCGAGGTCGTTGGCGTTGTCGCGCGCGAACTGCGTGAGGGCTTTGATCGCCTGTTTGTTGCCGCGGCGCCAGGCGATCTGGGCCTCGCGGAACTCCAACAGCGGGTGGCTGCCGAGGGCCTGGCGGACGTGGTCGAGGGTCTGGTCGGCCTCCTCGAGGTTGCCCATGGCGATGAACGCCCCGGCGGCGCCCATCAGCAGGCTGGAGTCGTCGGGGCTCGCGGACAACAGCACGCGGTAGTCGTCGTTCGCCCCGGCGGCGTCGTCGGTGAGCAGGCGGATGCGGGCGCGCATGCGGCGGGCGCGCTGGTCTTCGGGCCGCGCCGCGAGGACGCGGTCGAGGATCTTCAGGGCCTCGACGGGCTTGCCGGTCGCCGCCGTCGCCCGCGCCAGCATCCGCATCGCCTCCGGCCGGTTCGGATCGGCCGCCGTCACCTTGGCGAGCACGGTGACCGCGTCCGCCATCTTGCGGGCGCGCAAGAACGCATAGCCCAGATCCTGCTGCATCTGCAGGTCGTCGGGGCGCATGACGTTCGCGGTCTTCAGCTCCTGGATGGCCTCGTCGAACTTCTCGAGCAACAAGAGCGTCAGGCCGAGCTCCTGGTGCATCTCGGCGTCGTCGGGCGCCAGCGCCAGGTAGGCGCGGTAGACCCGGGCGGCCTCTTCGTAGCGCCGCGAGACGTCGTAGACGCTCGCGAGCTCGGCGAACAGCTCGCGATCCTTGCTGCCGCGGCGCACCGCGTCCTCGTAGCGGACCGCGCTCTCGTCGAGGTGCTTCTGCTGCGCCAGGGAGAGCCCCCAGACCACGTAGGCCTCGGGTCGGTCCGGCGCCATCCGCGACGCTTCCTGGCAGAGCTCGATGGCGCGCTCCGGGCGCCCGGACTCGGCGTACGAGCGCGCGGTCTTCACCATGGTGTCGTAGTCCAAAGGCGCCGGGGCGGCGGCGACCGCGGGCTTGGCTTCCGGTGCAGCGCAGCTCGAAACGAGGGCGAGGATCGCGATACAGTGGCGGCAAGCGTGCATGGGCGAACCGTACAAGGTCCAAACCCCGAGGTGCAAGCATGGTGTGGCTGGGGATAGTAGCGCTGGTGTTCGCCGCCGAGGTGCCGCTCGAAAGAGAGCTCGCGGCGGTGAAGAAGACCCTGGCGAGCGGCGATCGGCTGGCCGCGGCCGGGGCGGCCCGCGACCTCGAACGGGCGGTGGCGGTGCGCGCGCCGCTCGAGGTCTTTGACGGCCGGGCGTTGATCGCGCCCGCCTTTGGCCTCGGGATGTACGATCCGGTGCAAGGCGGCGTGGTGCGCGGCGACGAGCTCTTCCTCTATGCCCAGGTGCGCAACCACACCACCCGGGCGCTCGCGGGCGGCTGGTACGAGGTGCAGCTCGAAAGCGATCTGATCGTGCTCGACGCGGCCGGGGCCGAGTTGGCGCGCGACATCGGCTTCGGCGAGTCACGGTTCACGGCGCGGGCCGTCCATCGCGACACCTTCGTGAACGTCGCGCTGCGCACCAAGGGCCTCGCGACCGGCAGCTACCGGGTCCGCCTGGTGGTGCACGACAAGGCGACCTCGCGGACCGGCGAGGTGGAGATCCCGTTCGCGATCCCCTGACCGGGAATCGCGGGACTTGACTCGCACACGGGGTAACGCTTCTGTGGCGGCATGCTCGACTCCCTCTTTGGTCTGTTCTCGACCGATCTGGCCATTGACCTCGGCACCGCGAACACCGTGGTCTACGTGCGCAAGCAGGGCATCGTCGTCAACGAGCCCTCGGTGGTCGCGATCGCGAAGCAGGACGGCACCCAGCGGGTGCTCGCGGTCGGCGAGGCCGCGAAGAACATGCTCGGCAAGACCCCGGGCAACATCGTCGCCATCCGGCCGATGCGCGACGGCGTGATCGCCGACTTCACGGTCACCGAGGCGATGCTCAAGTACTTCATCCAGAAGATCCACAACCGCCGGCACTTCGTGCGCTCGCGGATGATCATCTCGGTCCCCGCCGGGATCACCAACGTCGAGCGCAAGGCGGTGCGCGAGGCGGCGGAGAACGCCGGGGTGCGCGAGGTCTGGCTCATCGAGCAGCCGATGGCCGCGGCCATAGGAGCCGGGCTGCCGGTGCGCGAGGCGCGCGGCAACATGATCGTCGACATCGGTGGCGGCACCACCGACGTCGCGGTGGTGTCGATGGCGGGTATGGTCACCAACGTGACCCTCCGGGTCGCGGGCGACAAGATGGACGAGGCGATCATCAACTACGTGCGCCGGCACCACAACATGCTGATCGGCGAGCGCACCGCGGAGCTGATCAAGATCCGCCTCGGCAGCGTCTGGCCGCAGACCGAGAGCGGCGAGCTGCCGCCGATGGACATGAAGGGCCGCGACCTGATCACCGGGGTGCCGAAGTCGATCGAGCTGACGATGCCCGAGGTGCGCGAAGCGCTGGCCGACTGCGCCCGCAGCATCCTCGGCGCGGTGAAGGAGACCCTGGAGAAGACCCCGCCCGAGCTCGCCGGCGACATCTCCGAGCGCGGCATCGTCCTCGCCGGGGGCGGCGCGATGCTGCGCGGCCTCGACACCCTGTTGCGCGAAGAGATCGGCATCCCGGCGTTCGTCGCCGAGGCGCCGCTGCTCGCGGTCGTCAAGGGCGCCGGCATGGTCCTCGAGGACCTCGACGGCTACCGCCAGATCTTGCTCGAGAACTGACGGCGACGCGACCGCTCTCCTGCGACTTTGATTCCCGCGCGGACGATGCGTCCACGCTCCCCACCCCCACCCCTGAATGCTCCCGGGCCGCGCCGAGTCCCGCCCCCGAGTGGGGCGGGCACGACGATCGCGGCAGCGCCAGATTTGTCCATGGCACGCTGCACTTGCGTGGATCGGCTCCCCTCGCCCCACCCTGACTCTTGATCGCATCTCATCGGCGCCCCTCCGGCCGGGGAATGGCGTTCATCAGGTGTAGCTCGCCCAGCATGGCCACGCGGTCCATCAGGCGCTCCCATCCATGCACGAAGGCGCTGTAACCTGGCCTCCCGGTAC
>JACRCV010000014.1 GCA_016218825.1 Deltaproteobacteria bacterium | reverse complement strand
CAACGCATAAGCCCCCTGCCGCGCCGCGGCGCTACTGAAGACCCTGCAGACTGTACCGCCTGGTCGGCGCGCAACCTCGGCGCCCATCGCGATGAGCCGCGCTCGCCAGCGGGCGTCTCCCAACCTCGCCGTTCCGAATTTCTCGACCGCCCAGCCGTGTCCAGTTTCTTCGCCCATCCCGATGGCAAGATCCAAAAACGGTGTGGATTCAAGAGGCTGCATCAACTGAGATCAATGGTGAGCCACTCGGGGGCGAGGGGTCGGGGGAGTGGGGGTGGGGAGCGCCGCGGCGGCCGCGGCGCGGGAATCAAAACAAGTGCAGAGCGCCCTAGAGGCCCGTTTCATAGAGCTTGGTCACGGCGTCGAGGGCGCCGGGCTCGAGGGCGGCGAAGCCGAGGATGCCGAAGTTCTTGCACAGCGCTTCGCCCGCCGGCGTGGCGCACAAGGCCAAGACCGCGCTCTGCACCTTCGCCACGAGCGGGTCGGTGCGCGGGGTCGAGGCCACCATCAGGCTCAGCGCCGGTTGCGGCGCGGAGGTGAACACCACCTGCAGCTTCTCGAACAACGGCAGGCGCCGCAGGCTCTCGAGCTGCACCTCGTTGACGAGCACCGCGTCGGCCTCGTCCTTCTCGAGCTTGCGCAGGGCCGACAACGGCCGGCTGGTCGGCTTCAGGTCGAAGTGGGTCGCGGCGTCCAGCCGTCCGGCGAAGATCACGCGGTTGACGTAGGCCGGCGCCTCGTACAGCGGGCTGCCATACAGGCGCTTGTGGCGGAGCGCCTCGAGGCTGGCGAAGCGGCCCTTCTTCACCACCACGGAGTGGCGCTCGTCGGTGCCGCTGTTGCCGCTCAGCGTCGCGAGGGGCTTGAGGCCGAGCGCGGCGCGATTCGCGAGGTAGAAGCCGAGCGACCCGAGGATGAAGGCGTCCTTGTTCTTCTGTAGGTGGCGCGCGGCCGGCGCGGTCTCGTTGAAGTAGGCGCCGACGAAGGTGCCCGCCTCGACTCCGGTCGTCTCTTCGAGATGGTCGACGAGGTCGTCGATGAGCGCCTTGCCCTCGGCGCCGGCATCGGGGCCGCCGAGGTAGACGACCGCGACCACGACCGGCGTCGGTTTGGCGACCGCCGGCGTGGACGTGACGGCGACCGCGAGCGCGGCGGTGACGGCGAGGACGGCCGCGGCGCGGGAATCAAAGGAGGCCGAGAGTCGTCTGCGGCACGCTGCACGAGCGTGGATCTGCGCCCCTCGCCCCACCCGGGGGCGAGGGGTTGGGGGAGTGGGGGTGGGGAGCGCCGCGGCAGCCGCGGCGCGGGAATCAAAGGAGGCGTACGGTCTAGGGCGTTGCATCGGGATCTCCGCGGCCGCGAACGATGAGCAGATCGATGGCCGCCGGCAACAACAGCACCGCGGTCGCGAAGCACAGCAGGATGCCGGCCAAGAGCACGGTGCCGAAGGTAGAGACGCCGGCGTGGCGCGCCGGCACGATGCTGACCAGGGCCGCCGCGGCCGCCGCAGCCGAGAGCAGGACGCCTTTGCCGACGGTGTACGCCGCGACGAACGCGGTCTCGGTGGGCCGTTCCCGCCAGCGCTGCACGATGTTGACGCCGTAGGAGACCCCGTAGCCGAGCAGCACCGGGAAGGCGGCGAGGTTGGCGTAGTTGTACGGGATGTCGAGCAGCCACAGCACCAGCTGCAGGAGCCACATGCCGGCCGCGAGCGGCAGCAACGCCAACAGCACGGCGTCGACGCGGCGAAAGTTGAAGAACAACAACAGCAGCACCGCCAAGAGCGCGTAGAGCATCGCCTGCCAGACGCCGCGGACCACCAGGCGCGAGCTCAGCTGGTGGGTGATGGGGAAGCCGGTGACGCGCGGCGTGACCTCTTTGACCTCGGCGACGAAGCGATCGAGGGCGTCGATGTCCCAGATCGACTCTTTGGGGAAGACGTAGGCCGCGTAGTGGCCGGCGCGGCTCTTGAAGCGCGCCAGGACCTCGGGCGCCAGATCGGCCTCGGTCACCGGGCCGATCGCCACCCAGGTCCTGGCCAGGGCGGCGAGGTCGCGGCCCGCGGTGAACAGCTCGCGCTCGAACGCCTTGGTGCGTTGCCGCACGGTGGCTTCGTCCTCGGCGCCGAGCGCCGCCGCGAGCGCTTGCAGACGCTGCAGCAGGACCTCGAGGGCGGTGACCAGATCGGAGCGGCCGCCGTTGAACGCCATCTCCTGGGCCTCGGCGAGTGCCTCCGAGAGCGGCTTGAGCTCGGCCTCGTAGGTGGCGACGGTGGTCGCGCGGTCGACGTAGGTCACCTCCAACCGGTCGACGAGGGGGCGCAGCGCTGCTATCGCCTCCGCCTTTGGTTGGCCGCTGTCCGGGAACAGGTCGGCCGCCGACTCGACCCGGGAGACGGTCGGCTTGGCCTTGAGGCGGGTGACGACGGCGCGGAGCTCGTCGAGGCTGTCAGCCAACACCGCCACCGCCGAGATCTGATAGGCGCTCTCTTCGTGCATCCGCACTTGGTAGGTCGTCGACTCGCTGTCTTTCGGCAGCAGGTGCAGCGCGTTGTAGTCGAACACGTTGGCGCGAAACGCAAAGCCGGCGCCCACCGCGGCGGCGGCCGAGAGCACCAGGATCGCCAGCAGACCGCGCTTGACGGCGGTGCGGCCGGCTGCGGCGTGCACCCTGGCGAGGGTCGTCGGCCGCGGCTCCAAGCCGAGCCAGAGGGCGAGGGTGGGGGTGAGCACGAACACCGACGCCAGGCAGACGAAGGTCCCGACGCCAGCGGTGATGCCGAGCTCGGCGAAGCCGACGAAGTCCGAGAACGCCACCGCGAAGAAGGCCGCGGTCATCGTCAGGCCGCCGGTGAGCACGCCGGAGCCGGTCTTGACCATCGCGATCTCCACCGCGGCCGCGAGGCTCCTGCCGGCGCCGAGCTCCTCCTCGGCGCGGCGGATGAGGTAGATGCCGAAGTCGATGCTCATGCCGAACATCACGATCAGGAACGCGGCGCTCACCAGGTTCAGGTGGCCCAAGAGCAGGGCGACGACGCCGAGCGAGATCACCATGCCGGGGACGAGGGGGACGACGGCGATGAGCATCTTGCGCGGGGTGCGGAAGCCGACCCAGACGACCAGCAGCACCAGGAGGGTGGCGAAGAGCGCGCCGCGGCCGACGTCATCGAAGACCGTCTCGGTCTCGGTGAGCACGTGCGCCGGCAGGCCGGTGTAGGCGATCTTCACCCGGCCGTCGAGCTCAGGGTGGCGGGCGAGGACGCGGGCGCTCGCGGCGCGGACCGCGCTCAGGAACGGTCGGAGGAAGGTCGCCTCGTCGCTCGCCGAGGTGGGCTGCACGAACAAGAACAACATTCGCTGGTCGTAGGACGTCAGGTAGCCGTGCGCTCTCAAGATCCCCGCGGCGCTGTCCTTCGCGGCGAGGCGTTGCCAGAGGTCGAGGCGCGGCGCGGCCGGCGTGCCGAGCGCCCGGGTCCACTCCGCGAACAGCTCGCTCATCCCGCCGAGCATGCCGAGCTGGGCGGCGGGGTCGGTGCTGCCGCTTTGGGCCTGAATCGCCTCACCGATGGCGCGCAGGATCTGGTCGAGGCTGGTGATGGTCGCGAGCTTGGTGATGAGGGGGCGCTGGTCGCGGAGCAGGCGCACGCCCGCTTGCAGCATCTCGGTCGGCGCGAACCACAACGCGTGGTCTTTGAACAGCTGCAGGTCGACGCGGTAGAACACGCCAGCCACCCAGGCGTGCTCGTCCCGGATCGCGGCCGCGAGCTCGTCGGCGACGGCGCGGCTGGCCTCGGGGGCGCCGTCCAGGACGACGATCAGGCTGTCGGCGGCGCCGAACTCCTCGGAGAATCTCTGGTACGCCTGGACCACCGGGTGCTTGGTCGGCGTCAGCGCCTTCTGCGAGGTCGAGATCGTCAACCGGCTCACGGCGGCGCCGGCGAAGAGCGTCAGGGCGACGAACACCGCGATGACGATGCGGCGACCGCGCGCGGCCAGGCGACAGATGCTCTGGAGGAGTCTTTCCTGCATCGGGGGCGACCAGGGTGACCGATCGGAGGCGGAGTGTTGCAGGCACAAGGGCGGCCGGTCAACCGGGTTCGCGGGGTTTGCGGGCGGGGGCGGGTTTTGCCATGGTGGCGGCGTGACGCACGACGACGCGATCGTGGGCGTGGTGACCACGCCGCACCGGGTGATCTACGCCGACACCGACGCGATGGGGATCGTCTACTACGGCAACTACCTGCGTTTCTTCGAGGTCGGGCGCAACGAGTATTTCCGGGCCTGCGGCGCGTCCTACGAGCTCGTGGAGCGGGGCGGCTATCACCTGGTCGTGATCGACGTCCGGGCCCGCTATCGGGCGCCGGCGCGCTACGACGATCTGATCCTGATCGAGACCAGCCTCGCGGTGCTCGGGGCGGCGCGCTTGCGCTTCCATTACCACGTCCGGCGCGCCGCCGACTCGGGCCTGCTCGTGAGCGGCGCCACCGAGCACGCCTGCGTCAAGGCGGCGACCGGCCGACCGGTGCGGTTGCCGCCGGTCATCTTGCAGCACGTGCGGCCACGGAAAGATCCATGACCGAGGTCGCCGTCGTCGGCGCCGGGGTGGTGGGGCTCGCGTGTGCGGCGTCGCTGTCGGCGCGCGGCTTCGGCGTCACGGTGATCGAGCGCGAGGCCCGGGTGGCGCAAGGGATCTCGGCGCGCAACTCCGGCGTCATCCACGCCGGTCTCTACTACCCGGTGGGCTCGCTCAAGGCGCAAACCTGCGTGCTCGGCCGCGAGCGCCTCTACGCCCGCGCCGCGGCGTACGCGGTCCCGCATCGGCGCACCGGCAAGCTGGTGGTGGCCGCGTCGCCCGCCGAGGCCGCGGCGCTGACGGCGCTCTACGATCGCGGGCGCGACAACGGCGCCGGGGCGCTCACCCTGATTGACGGCGTCGAGCTCGAGCGCCTCGAGCCCCGCGTCCGGGGTGACCGCGCGTTGTGGTCCCCGGAGACCGGCATCGTCGACGCGTACGCGCTGGCGAAGAGCTACGAGGCCGAGGCGGTGCGTCACGGCGCCGTGGTGGTCCTCAACACGCGGGTCGAGGCCTTGGAGCCGGCGCACGGTGGCTGGCGGCTGCGGACCGTGGCCAAGGGCGGGGATCGGTTCGCGCTCGAGGTCGATGTGGTCGTGAACAGCGCCGGCCTCGGCGCGGTGGCGCTCTTCGACTCGGTCGGGCGCCCGGCCACGCCGAGGCGGACGTTGCACTTGTGCAAGGGGGACTACTTCGCGCTCGCGCCCGCGCTCGGGCGGCTGACCACGCACCTGGTCTATCCGCTCCCGGACGCGCACGGCCTCGGGGTTCACGTCACCTTCGACCTCGGCGGGCGCGATCGTTTGGGTCCGGACACCGCGTACGTCGACCGCGAGCGCTACGACGTCGAGCCCGAGAAGGCGGCCGGCTTCTTGGCGGCGGCCCGCTACCTGCCGGAGCTGCGTCTCGAGCACTTGAGCCCGGACTTCGCCGGCCTGCGCCCGAAGCTGCAGGGCCCAGACGACGGCTTCGTCGACTTCGTCATCGAGGAGGGCACCGCGGCCGGCGTCCCGGGGCTGGTGAGCCTCTTGGGGATCGAGTCGCCAGGGCTCACGGCTGCGGGCGAGATCGGGGAGCGGGTGGCGGCGCTGGTGCGCGCCGTCGCCTAGATCTCGGGCGTCCCCGGCGGCCGGCGGCCACGGCTCTTGGCGCCGTCGACCAGCTCCTGGACCGCGCTCTGCTGCCGGACGTGTACGCCCATCAGGAACGCGAGGTCGGCGCTCGTGGTCTGCAGGCGCTCGGCGAGGGTGCGGATGATGGCGCGATAGATGATCAGGCCGGCGTCGGGGCGGCTGGTGCAGAACTGCTCGAGCACCGCCTTGCGGATCACGACGCAGGTGCTGTCGACCGTGGCCTGGCAGGTGGCGCTGCGGCGGGACTGCTCGGTGAACAGCGCCATCTCGCCGAAGAAACCCCCGGGCCCGAGGTAGGCCAGGAACTGCTCCGCGCCCTTCAGGACGTTGACGCCGCCCTCGACGACCACGTAGAGCGAGTCGGCCTGCTCGCCCTCGCGGACGATCACCGAGCCCGCCGGGATCTTCTCGAACCAGACCTGGCCGGCGAACGCGGCCAGCTGTTCGTCGGAGAGACTCGCGAACATGAAGTTGGCGCGCAGCGCGCGAATGGCGTCGTCGTTCTGCGGCGCTGACATCGAGCCTCCACCTCGCGTGCCCGGCTGTTACTCTCCCACCTGTGTCACCGGTACGCCTGGCGTCAGTCTAACCGAAGTTCGGGGCGGTACCCAACTACCGGCGCGCCGTGCGCGCCGGCGGCTCAGTAGTTGAAGTAGCTGCCGCCGATGAACTCCCGCAGGATCGACGTCCGCGGCACGTCGTCCGGGAAGATCGGCACGAACAGCTGCAAGAACTTGCGCAGCTGATGGGCGGTGACCGCCGACGGATGGTCGCGCGGCACCTCGAGGAGGTAGCGGTCGGCGAGCACCTTCAAGACCGCCGGCTCGTACAACAGGGCGCTGTTGAACATCACGTCGGACTGGTCCTGGAACGGGAAGATGTTGCGGCGCTCGCCGTAGCGCACCGACGGCCAGGTGGCGATGGTCTGCGCCGCCTTGTAGCCGCGGTAGCGGCGGTCGCGGACGATGCGGCGAATCAGGCGCGAGTCCGAGGTCGCCACCCGGTTGGCGCGATCGATCACCAGTTGCGTCAGCGCCGAGACGAAGATGCGGAACTTGAGTTCGAGGCCGACCGACGCGGTCAGACGGTTGTTGAGGCCGTGGATCCCTTCGATCACCAGGACCTGATCGTCCTCGAGCCGCATCGGCTGCCACTTGTCTTCGTTGGCGCGCTTGCCGGAGGTGAAGTCGAACTTCGGCGTCCGGATCTCTTTGCCGGAGAGCAGCGCCGCGAGGTGGTCGTTGAACAGCCCCAGGTCAATGGCCTCGATGGCCTCGAAGTCGTAGGAGCCGTCCGGGTGCTTCGGGGTCAGCTCGCGATCGACGTAGTAGTTGTCGAGCGACACCGTCACCGGCCGCATGCCGTTCACTCTGAGCTGCACCCCGAGGCGCATCGAGAACGTGGTCTTGCCCGACGACGACGGCCCGGCGATCAGGATCACCCGGACCTTCGGCCGCCGCTCGGCCACCATGTCGGCGATCCGGGCGATCTTCTTCTCGTGGAAGCCCTCGGTGATGCTGATGATGTCGGTCACCGCGCCGGACAGACAGAGCTCGTTGAGCTCGCCGACGGTGTTGACGCCGAGGATCTCGTTCCACTGCCGGGTCTCTTGGTAGGTGTCGAAGAGCTTGCTGGAGTGTTTCGGCCCGTCCTCGCGCCAGATCGGTGAGCGCTTGGTGGAGAAGTGGAGCACGAAGCCCGGCTCCATGCGGATCAGCGCGAAGTCGTCGATCACCGCGGTGGTCAGCGCCACCGGCCCGTGCTCGATGTCGGAGAACTTGCCGAGCGACACGACGTGCAGGCTCGACGTCGGCCAGATCCTGAGCAGCTTGAGCTTGTCGTCGTAGCCGCGGCTCGAGAACAGGTCGTGGGCCTCGTCGATCGACAGCGGCTGGCGCTCGAAGGGGATGTCGGTCTGCGCCATCTCCCGCATCCGCAACGCCACCGCCTCCAAGTCGGGCGCCGCGCCGCCGTTGCCGATGACGCGGAAGTGATAGCCGTTGCCCATCGACTGCCCGACCTCGAGGCGGAGCTCGGGGTGGAGCTCGGTGAAGGCCGCGAACAGCAGGTAGGTCGCGCAGCGCCGGTAGATCGAGGCGCCGTTGGGGTCGGCGACCGTGACCGGCGTGACCGCCGCCTTGCTCCACAGCTTGGCGTCGAGGCTGACGAGGCGGTTGTTCACCAGCGCCCCGAGGTACGCCCGGCTGTCGCTGTCGAAGCGCGCCGGCAAGATCTCGACGATCCGAGTCCCCGGCCGGCAGTGCAGCTTCTTGCCGAGCAACGTGATTTCGATCAGTCCTTCGACGTCCCTGGCCATCGGTCACTCCGAGCCTGCCCCACACCATTGGCCGCGCCCGAGGCCGCGTCGCGAGGCGTGTCTGGCTCACCTATAGCGATCTTCGCTCTGGTAAGGAAGGGCGACGGCGCAATACCGGTGGGCGCGGCTTTCGGCTACGATTGCCACTGGATGTCGCCCTTCGATTCACGGCCCTGGCGCGTCGTCGTCGTTCTTTGCGCCGTCGGCGCCTGTCAAAAGCGCGACGTCAGCCTGGAGCGCCGGCCGTGTCGCGACTCCCGCTGCCTTGCGGGCTCGGTGTGTCACCCCGAGACCTTGGAGTGCGCGCCGCCGGTCAACGCCGACTGTGACGGCGCCGATGGCTATTGTCCGAGCCGGGTGAAGTCCGGTGACGCGTGTCGCGAGCTCGGCGGCTTCTTGCCCTGCGTCGACGGCCGTGACGACTGCGCCGGCGGCTGTCGAACCTGCCAGGTGCCGGGCGTCTGGAGCAGCTGTTCGCCGCCGACCTGCATGCCCGGCCAGCTGTGGAGCTGCGCCGGTTGTGGCAACGACTGCCGGCGGACGGTGCAGAACGCGGTGCCGCGCTGCGACGCCTCGATGGTGCCGTCGAGCTGCGGCTACGACGGTGACTGCCTCGGCGGCGCGGTGGACGTCGACGCCGACCCGGAGAACGGCTGCGAGTGCGCGCCGACGCAAGGCGGGCTCGAGGTCTGCGACGGCGCCGACAACGACTGCGACGGTGCGAGCGACGACGGCGATCTGTGCGGGCCCGGCGCGGCGTGCCTCGACGGCCAGTGCGGTCCGTGCACCGCCGCTGATCCGCAGCGCTGTGGCTCGAGCTGCGAGGTGTGCACCCTCAGCGAGCCGACCTGCAGCGCCGGCGGCTGCCGCTGCAACAACTCGTCGTGTGGGAGCGCCAAGTTCTGTGGCGATGACGGCCGGTGTCACGTGTGCGGCGACGACGACGTGATCCACTGCGGCGCCGCCTGCAGCATCTGCGGCGGCGCAATCCCCGCCTGCGTCCTCGGGAGCTGCGTCTGCGTGCCGGACAGCAGCCCGAACGGCAGCTGCGGCATCGACCGCTACTGCGCCGCGAACGGCAGCTGCATCACCTGCAGCAGCGTCGATCACTGCGGCCCCAACTGTGACTCCTGCTCCGGCTCGTTGCCGGTGTGCGGCGCCGGCGGCTGCGAGTGCGAGGCGGGGTCGTGCCCGGCGGGCGAGTATTGCGCCAGCGGCCGGTGCGCGAAGTGCCAGTGTCCGGCCCTGTTTCCGGCCTGCACCGACGTGGGCGGCGACGCGCGTGTTTGCCGCTGCACGGCGTCGAGCTGCCCGAACGGCAGCTGCATGGCGAGCGGCACGGTCTGCGAGTTGGTCGACGACTGCGAGGACGCGACCGGTCTGCTGTCGGTGTGCACCGCGACGGACGACAATCGGGTGACGAATAGCAGCTGGGAGCGCGGCACACCGAGCGGTAGCGGCAACCCGGGGTGTGCCGCCGGCAGCGGCTGCTGGGCGACGGATCTCTCCGGCGCCTACAACTACTGCGAGCTCTCCTGTTTGCGCTCGGTGCCCCTCGATCTGGGCGGGGTCACCGGCGCGGTGGACGTGTCGTTCTGGGCCTGGCACCACCTGGATCGGGGCGACGACGGCGTCACGCCCCGCCTCCGCGGCCAGAGCGGCTGGCAATGGGTGCCGTCGGCGCCGCAGCCGCCCTTCGACACCGCGGCCGCGGGCTTCGCGACCTGCGGTTGGGGTTTCAGCCCTACGTGGGCGGCCTGGGGCAACTACGGCGCGACCTACGGCGCCCGGCCGTGGGCGGAGTACAGGCTCCACCTGGCGAGCGACACCAGCCCGGACTTCTTCTTTGACGGCTTCGAGTGGCGGGTGTACCTGGAGTCCGATTCCACCACCGCCTACAACCTCGGCTGGTACCTGGACTCCGTCAAGGTTCGGGTGACCGAGGCGCCTTGAGCCGTCAGTGGCAGCCGCCGCAGCTGCCCTTGGAGCACCCGCCGCAGCTGCCGCCGCCGTGCGCGGTGCTCTTGAAGCCCGCCGAGCTCTTGATCGACGCCGCCGACAGCAGCCGCTTGACCCTGGCGCTCTCGCACTTGGGACAGCTCACCTTGGCGCGGGTGTTGAAGACCAGCTCCTCGAACTCCTTGTGGCACTTCAGACACTCGAACTCGTAGATCGGCATGACGTTGAGCTCTCCTCCGTCCTCGCTCAGGGCGCGTCGGTGGGTGCGGGCGGGTCGTCGGTCGGCGCCGGAGCGGCGGCCGCGGCGTGGGCGGTCGCGGCGTCCGGCACGGTGTCGTCGGCGGCAGCACCGTCGGCGGTGGGCTGCGGCTCTTCGCGCCGCGCGCCGGCGTCCTTCTCGGCCAGCTCGACCTTGTTCTTCAAGGCGCCGAGCGCGGCCTCCAGATCGGGGCCGAGGGTTTCGTCCATCTCGTCGATCGCGAACCGACCGAAGAGGTTCGCCCCCATGTCGCCGTCTTCACTCCAGGTCACGAGCGTGCCGGTCGCCTGTGACACCATGGTGATGCTGCCTTTGGCGGGGAGCATCGCGTCGTCGAGGAAGAGGTCGTAGCCGACCTTCTCGTAGGGCAGCGAGGTGGTGAGCACCAGGCGCCCGGAGCCGATGGCCTCGGCCTGCCAGCGCATCGCCGCGCCGGCGCCGCGTTCGGGGCCGGCGAAGCTCTGCTTCAACGTCGGGTCGCGGTGGTCGTTCCACGGGCTCCACTCCGGCCATCTGTGCAGGTCGTTCAGCCAGGCGAAGATCGCCGCCGGCGACGCGTCGACGACGGTGGCGCGCTCCACGTGCCACTCCGAGGGCAGCGTCGCGGCGACGATGGTGAACGCGATCGCGACCGCGACGAGGACGGCGCCCAGGCCGATCGAGATCTTCGTCATGAGCTTGAGCCTCCGGGGCCACGCTACCGGTGCGAGAGCGCCAGGGCAAGTCGCGGCCGTCATGAACGAGCACTCACCGGCGCCGCCTGCCGATACTATCCGTGCCGACCGTCAGGGGAGTCCGAGGCCGTCGTCCGGAGACCAGGAGCGGGCCATGCCGAGACCGGCGAAAGTCGACAGCATCGGGGTTCGAGCGCCGGCGTCGCGGCGTGAGACTGCGCCCGTGGGAGCGCCCGCGGGCAAGGCTGCGGCGACCGCCAGGGACCAGGGCGCAGCCAGCGACGAGCTGGTGAAGTCGGGGCAATCGGCAGCGACCCGCGGCGCCGCCTTGCGGGGGGTGCGCGAGGCCGAGATCCTGGCGGCGTTCAAGGCCGTCGTCGGTGGCACGTCGCTCGACAGCACCGGCACCAAGCTGAAGATCCGGGACGACCAGATCACCGAGGCCGAGCTCCAGGCCGCGGTGAAGAGGATGTTCGGCAAGACCGCCGAGCTCGGCGCCGGCGGCACCTTCGACCTGCTGTCGGGCGCGGTCGGCGCCGACGTCGCCGGCCGCTTCAAGGCCCTCTACGGCGCGGTCGCCCTCGACGTCAGCGGTGATCTGGCGCTGAAGGCGGGCGCGCTGTCGGCGGACCTGCGCGCCAAGCTCGAGAAGACCTTCGGGGCCTCGGTCGCGGTGACCGACGGCAAGCTCCGCTTCCAGAGCGGGGTGCTGACCGGCTCCCTCAACGAGCGCCTGACCACGACCTTCGGCCCGAACGCGTCGATCACCCCGAGCTTCTTCGCCGGTTTCGACAAGGACGGCCTCGAGACCGCCAGCGTCGGCCTCGCCGCGTTCAAGCGCCTCAAGGTCCTCGAGGCCGGCGGCAGCGTCGCGTTGACGCCCGACGGCAAGATCACCATCAAGGACGGCAAGCTCGACCGCGCCGAGCTGTCGCTGTTGGTCGCCACGATCTTCGGCGAGCGCGCGAGCCTCGACACCCAGGGGCGCGTCGTCTTCGCCGGCGGCAAGACCGACCTGACGTTGTCCGCCAAGCTCGCCACCGCGGTCGCCGGCACGCGCCTCGACGCCAGCGGCACCTTGCGCCTGGCCGGGGGCGCGCCGGAGGCGACGGTCGCGGTCAACGGTCTGTTCCCCGGCATCGGCGCCAAGGCGGGCGCGACGCTGGCGATCAAGGGCGCCGATGAGGTGAAGGTCGGTTTGAAGCTCAGCGCGCTCGGCGCCGGCACCCGGGTGAGCGGCGACGGCACCCTGAGCTTCGGCCCGCGGGCCGTCGAGGCCGGGCTCACCACCAACCTCGTCGTCGGTGCGAGTGACGACAGCGCTCTGGCGCTCGGCGGCCTGGTCACCGTCGCCGACGGCCGGCGCGCCGCCGAGCTCAACGCCAAGCTCCACGCCGGCCTGTTGTCGGGCGCGGTCGGCATCGGCACCGAGAGCGCGGTCGAGCTCTATCGGCCGACGGCGGCTGACGCCGGCCGGCAGGCGATCGCCAAGGCGGGCGGCTTCTGGTCGCTGCGCACGGCGAGCTTCGACGCCAAAGGCGAGGTCGGCGTCGGTGCCACCGTGATGCTCGGCGCCGTACCGTTGACCCTTGGCTTCGGCGCCAACGGCACGACCCGGCGCGAGGTTCGGGCGCTCACCATCCACCCCACCGAGGCGGACGCCACAGAGCAGGCGCGGTTCACGGTGTTGCGGCCGCCGCAGAGCGTCGCTGCGGTCCTCGCGATGCAGCCGTTCGAGATGATCTCGGAGGCGGGCACGCAGGCGCTCGGTTTCCGCGGCCAGCTCGCGGTCGGGATCGCACAAGGGGCGGCGCGCCTCGCCGCCGGCGGCGAGCTGTACTACCAGACCACCGGCGAGCTCTCGCGGGACATCGAGCGCCTGGCACAGAGCCGGGTGCGGGTGCGCTTCCGCCGCGGCGCGGGCAAGCTCGACGTCAAGGCGCTGTCGGCGAGCGTCGGTCTGCAGGGGCCCGGCGTCGCGGGCGCGAGCACCATCGGCCAACAGCTCGCGCCGACGCTGCAACAGGTCGCCGAGGTCGGGTTGCGCTTGAGCTTCGAGCGCCTGAACCAGGGCGACAGCTGCTTCGACTTCACCTTCGATCTCTCGACGCCGCAAGGGGCGCTGGCGTTCTCGCACGCGCTCGCGAATGAGCTCGGCGAGGCGCAGCACTGGGCAGAGTACGAAGGCAGCGGCGTCCAACTGAACGCCGCGGTCGACACCCACCTGGCGGCCCGGACCCGCACCGCGGCGCTGTCCCTGGGGCCGCTGCAGGGGCTCGACGTCGACCGTCTGGCGGACAAGGTCAGCAAGACGCTGACGCCCGGCAACGTCGTCTTCGGCGACGCCGTCGAGCGCGACAGCTTCTCCAAGTCGATCCTGCCCTGGAAGCCGTCGGAGCGGGTCACGGTGAAGTTCGTCCGCGAGACCGAAGCGCGCAAGGTGAGCGCGGCGCCGGCCGTCCCGGCAGCCGCGACGGTGGGGCCGCTCGCGGTGCGCCGGCTCGCGCCGCCGACGCCAGGCCAGGCGGCGTCCCGGGCGCGCAGCCTCTTGGGGGTGCGGGTTCGCCTCGAGGACAAGATGACCTCCCTCGACGATCTGCAGCGCGGCTATCTGCAGCGCACCGTGACGCTGCTGCGGCTGCTCGGGGCCTCGGCGGCGGACTACGAGCGCTTCGCGGCCTTGGACCGGGCGCTGGCGTGCGGCGCCGCGCCGCCGCAGACGCCGATCGTGCCGTGGTTCGGCGGCATCGGCGACAAGCGCTTCGGCGCGACCGCGCTCGACTGGGAAGGCTTCATCGCGCCACGCGGCTTCCTGCGGGTGTTCGAGCGGCCGCGGGCGGACGGCAACGGCTTCGAGCCGCGGCCGCGCGCCGACTTCTTCGAGCGCTACGTGGCCCTGGAAGCAGCGCTCGAGACCGGCGCGGCGCCGGCGACCGGCGACGCCTCCCGGCCTCAGGTGGACGACGCGCTTCGCGCCCGCGCGCAGCGGTTCGCGGAGCACATGGCGGCGGCGGTGCGGGTGTTCGAGCGCCACCGGTCCAGAGACGGCGACGGGCCGCTCGTGGACGACCCGGCGCAGTATTACCACGAGATGCAGGACGTGCTCCGTGAGGTGATGAAGAACGACGGCGACCGGGTCACCGGGGCGCTGACGCTGTTGCGGCTCGCGAGCCCTGATGGGGTCTTCGTGCGCGCCGAGCTGCAGCTCGCGCCCGAAACCATCAAGGCGGTCATCACCGCCGGCCGCAAGACCGTGCAGCGGTTTGCTGCGGTCGCGGTCTTGGCGGGCCTCGAGGGCTCGGCGACCGATCTGGGGGCGACGGGCCCCCGGCAAGCGCGGTGGCGGGCTGCCGCCGGGGCAGCGCGGCGGGTGTGGTGCGGCGGCGCCGGTGCCCCGAGCGAGCTGCCGGCCGCGGTCACCGAGCTCCTGGCGCGGCTTTCGATCATCGGTGGTGAGCTTCGGCTTCCGGGCGCCGCGGCGACCGACCAGGTCCTCCTCGACCACGCCCTCGGCGCCGGGGTGGCACAGGTCGTAGGCGATCGCGTGGTCTTCGACAACCGCGGCTATGGCTTCGTCAACTTCGCCGACGCGCTCTTAGAGGCCTTCGGGCCCGGGGTCTTCGGGGCGAAGGGTTCCGGTGACGCGCTGCTGTCGCTCGCGACCGTGGCGCCGGTGGGCGAGCAGCCCGCCACCCAGGCGTGGGACTCGCTCGCCGGTGAGCTGGTGGTGCGCCACAGAGGCAACCAGGCGTCCTGGAAGTTCAGCCCGCTCGGCAACCTGCGCGGCGCGGCGGACGACTTCATGAAGAGCGGTGCGCCGACCCCGGCGTGGATCCTCAAGGGCTAGGGTGTCCCGGCGGAGCTCCGGGGGTGGCGCTCGGCCTAGCTCTCGTCGGCGCCGATGTCCCAGGCGCTAGCACGCGGTTGACCGTCGACGTCGGTCGTGAAGTAGAGGTCGAGATCAGCGGCGGCGCTTGCACCGGCGTCCTTCGCGGCCGTGTCGCCGACCGCGAGGTGGAAGTCATCGGCCGCGGCGTCGACGAACGAGACCACGGCGTTCGCCTTGTCGTTGGCGCCGCCGGTGACCCCGGTGTTCCAGTCCGAGAGGTTGTGGTCCGATCCGGCGGCGAAGGCGCCATCGAAGTCGGTGGAGGTCGAGCCCTGGACGATGTTGTTCTTGGCGACCAGCACCGGCGCCCCCCAGGTCGTGTCGACGCTGATGCCGCGGGCGCAGGTCGAGACCGTGTTGTTGTAGGCGAACACCCGCGGGCTGCCGTAGGCGGACGCTTCAATGCCGGCGTTCGCCGGACCGGTGAAATCGTAGACGACGTTGTTCCAGATCTTGGCGCCGGGGTTGCCGAACGCGGCGCTCTCGGCGCCCACCCAGATGCCGGCCACGTAGTTGGCGCTGCCGCCGGTCCGTCTGACGATGTTCGTCGAGATCTGCGCCTCGGCCGCCGTCCCCAAGAGCTCGACGTGGACGCCGATGCCGTTCGTGCCCTCGACGGCGCCGGTGACCTCGACCTGCAGGCCCTCGACCTTCACGTAGGCTAGCTCGATCTGGACCACGCTGCCGTAGGCAGCCGGCGCGCCGACGATCTGGAACCGCGCCGGGTCCCAGACGCCCTGATGCCGCTGGCTCTGGTTGACCTCGGTGGCGGTGTCGGCCGGTGTGTAGATCCGGACGTAGTTCTCGGGGCCGGTCGTGTACCCGCTCACCACGACCGGCGTCGGGTCCGGTCCGGTGTCGTAGTAGCACGGCAGGTTCAGGATCACGTTCTTCGCCACCAGATCGCCGCCGGCCATGGCGCTCGGATCGCCGCTGTACTGGATCGCTTCATGAAGCGACGAGAACTCGTGCGTCACACCGTCGACCAAGAGCCCGCTCACCGGGTTTGGCGCCGCGCCGAAGCGATCGACCACCGTCCATTGGGATTCGGACAGCTTCCCCGAGATGAAGACCTCGTTTTGCGCCGCGCCGGTGCTCGGGCCGTTGAACGCGTGGACGATGTCGAAGTGGGTCGCGTCGACGTAGGTGACCGAATGGACGCCGCCGTAACTGGTCCCGGTCCCTTGGATCCAGACCTGATCGCCGCTTTGAAACCCGTGCGGCGCCGCGCTGGTCACGCGCACGACGTTCGGGGTGCCGCCGCGGTCGGCGAACGCGGTGAGCGTCTGTCGGTTGTAGTTCACGGCGTCGCCGACCCCGATCACCGACGAGGTCTGCGGCACCGAGAACGTCGCGACGCCGGCCGCGATCGCCAAGGTCGGCGCCCCGGTCACGTGGTTGGCCGGGGCCTGTCCGACGGAGAAGTAGATCATGGTCGGGGCCTCGTCGGCGCCGATGTCCGGTGCGGCGCCACGACCGGCGCGGTCGATGTCGGCGGCTACGAGCAGGGCGTCGTCGATCGACAGGTCGGCGCCGCGATCGCGCGCCGCGCTGTCACCTCGCGCCAGGTGGAAGTCCTTGCGGCCTTGGTCCGCGAACAGCACGCTCGCGGTGTTTCGCGTGCTCGTCCCCGGCGCGTCGGCGTGGTCGGAGAGGTTGTGGCTGGAGCTGACGTCGAACGAGCCCGCGTAGCCGACCACCGACGCCTGAACCAGGTTGTTCTTGAGGACGCTGCCGGAGGAGTTGGCGTTGAAGCCCGTCCTGCAGCCGTGCGCGGTGTTGTTGTAGACGTGGTTGTCCGCCTGCAGCCAGAAACAGCTGTCGCCGGCGTCATAGACCAGGTTGTTCCAGGCCCAGCCGTAGGCGAGGCCGTAGATGCCCTGCAGCGCGTTCTTGACGATGTTTCCCGACAGCGACGCGAACGGACCGCCGGAGGTGTAGAGGGCGATGTCGGCGCCGGCGGCGTCCACCTGGAGGCCCTCGATGCGGGTGTACCTCAGGCCGTTGTCGATCGGCCGCGCCCCGGCGACGCGAAGCCGGAAGCGGCTGTCGCTCCACTTGCCGTCGTGCCGTTGGGACTGGTTCACCTCGGCGAGCGTGTCGTAGGGCGCGTAGATCCGAACGTAGTTCTCCGGCCCGGTCTCATAGCCGTCGATGACCACCGCCGCGGTGTCGGCGCTGGTGTCGTGGTAGCACGGCAGGTTCAGGACGTAGTTGCCGAGCACCAGGTCCGCGGTGCCGAGGTGACCGGCGTCGCTCGCCCCGGCCTCGGCGGCGGACAACGACGCGAACTCGTGGCGGATCGAGCTCACCGTGGCGTCGGGCACGTCGGGCGGGATCTGGCCGGTCGCGGTGACGACCCTCCACTGGCTGGCGCTGATCTTACCGGCGATGTGCGCCCGGGCGCTGGTGTCGTAGGTGATCCGGTCGCCGATCCCCAGGTTGGTCGCGGTCTGCGCGATCGAGAAGGTGGCGACCCCGGCCACGATCGTCAGCCGCGGGTCGCCGGTCTTGTGATCGCTGGTGTTCTGACCGACGGCGTAGAACACCTGGCGCAAGGGCCGCTGCTCCGCGACCCCCAGCGTGGCGCTCGGCGCCGAGCCCGCGTCGGGGTTGCCCGCGACGTCGACCGAGGTGCCGGAGGCGATCGTGATGCCCACGGTTCCGTTGCCGCTGCAGCCGCCGAGGGTCACGGTCGGCGCGGGGGTGGTGCCGTCCGTGACACCCACCGTGCAGGCGGCGTCGCCGGTGGCGTCGAGCACGACGGCGTCGGGTGTGAGCTCCACCGCGACCGCGCCGGCGTACGCGACCGCGATGCTCGCCGCGCCGCCGCTCGCCACCTGGGCCGGCGACGGCGCGCCTACCGTGATCGTCGGGCCGATGATGTCCTTGATGATCGTCGGGTCCGGGGATGAGCGGCCGACGTTGCCGGCGGCGTCAGTTTGGGCCGCCGAGAGCGTGATGGTCGCGCCGAGGGCCGTTAGATCGATGGTCGTGGCGAACGCCGCGCCGATGCACAGCGGCGCGGTCGCCGGCGCCGTCTCGATGCTGCCGTCGGTGGCGCGCAGCTCAACTCTGAGCCCGGTCTCGCAACCGCCGGTGACCGGAAACGCGGTGTAGCTCGATAGGTTGGCGTAGGCGCCGTCCGCCGGGGTCGCGATGGACACCGCGGGGGCGAGCGTGTCCTTGCCCGGCGCGGCGCCGGTGGTCTCCATTCCGGTTCGACCGGTGCAGGCGCTCGCGGTCAGCACGACCGCGACGCGGCCGAGGGAGCGCGACAGGTGGGGTGTTCTGCTCAGCACGCGCGCCGGATCGTGATCGCTGCTGTCGGGGCTGTCAAGAGCGCGGGCCCGGGCGTGCAGGGCTTTACCTGCTCGGCGGCAAGTGCCACATATCGATGTGCCGCGGGCGCGCCGGGTGCTGCGCCCTCGGGAGGAGGTCTTGGGTGATGTGGTACGAGCGCGCGCGCTCGCCGTTGGGCGAGATCTTGATCGCCGCGGATGACGACGCTCTTCGCGCCGTGCTGCTGCCGACCGCGGGCGAGGCGAGCAAGCCCCCGGCCGACTGGCAACGGCGGCGGACCGCGCTCCTCGACGAGGCCAAGCGCCAGATCGAGGCCTACTTCGACGGCACGCGCTACGAGTTCAAGCTGCCGCTCGCACCCACCGGCACGGACTTCGAGCTCGAGGTGTGGAAGGAGCTGTCGCGGGTGCCGTTCGGCGCCACCGTGTCCTACGGGGACGTGGCGCGCCGCATCGGCAAGCCCAAAGCCACCCGGGCGGTGGGCGCCGCCTGCGGCAAGAACCCGCTGCCGCTCGTGATCCCCTGTCACCGGGTGATCGCGGCCGGTGGCGGCCTCGGCGGGTTCAGCGGCGGCCTGCACTTGAAGCGGAGCCTGCTCAGCCACGAAGCGGCCGTCGCCCGGTCGTGAGCCGCCTGGCGGTCGCATGTCGGAATCGACCGGCCTAGAGTCCGAGGCAGCCGCGGCGAGCGTCGGCGAAGAATCCGGCGCGGTCGCGACCGAGGGGTTGAGCCTCGAGCGGACCTTCGCGGCGCTGCGGCACCGCAACTACCGCCTGTGGTTCATCGGGCAGATGGTGTCGTTGTTCGGCACCTGGATGCAGGTGACGGCTCAGGGCTTCCTGGTGTTCGAGCTGACGGAGTCGCCGGCGTACCTCGGCTACGTCGGCTTCGCCGGCGGCGTGCCGGCGTGGCTCTTCACCTTGTACGGCGGCGTCATCGCCGACCGGGTGCCGCGGCGCTGGCTGTTGTCCGCGACCCAGGCCGGGATGATGGCGCTCGCGATCTTCTTGGCCGCCGACACCTTCCTGGGCCTCGTGACCCCGTGGCACATCGTGGTCTTGGCGTTTCTCCTCGGGATCATCAACGCCTTCGACGCCCCGGCGCGGCAGGCGTTCGTCCTCGAGCTCGTCGACAAGGAGGAGATGACCAACGCCATCGCGTTGAACTCGAGCGTCTTCAACCTCGCGACCACCTTCGGGCCGGCGATCGCCGGTGTCACCTATGCCGTCGTCGGACCGGCCTGGTGTTTCGCCATCAACGCGCTGTCGTTCGTCGCGGTCATCGCCGCGCTGGCGTTGATGCGGCTGCCGGCGTTGATGACCCCGCGTCCGCACACGCCGGTCTTCGAGGAGGTCGGCGTCGGCCTGCGGTTCGTGGCCGGCCACCCGGTGATTCGGCTGCTGATCGCGTCGCTCGCGGTCATCAGCGTCTTCGGCTTCAGCATGATGACCTTGATGCCGGCGTGGTCGGTGAGCGTCCTCGACGGCGGGCCGCGCACCAACGGCCTGCTGCTGTCGGCGCGCGGTCTCGGCTCGCTCGCCGGGGCGTTGATGGTCGCCTCCGTCGGCACCCTGTTCTACCGCGGCCGGATGCTGGCGCTCGCGGCGCTCTTGCTCCCGGTGTTGATGTTCGTGTTCGCGACCATTCACTGGCTGCCGCTCGCGCTCGTCGCTCTCGTCGCCGCCGGCTGGGCGTTCATGGTGGTCTTCAACATGCTGAACTCGCTGGTGCAGCTGCACACCCCGGACTACCTGCGCGGCCGGGTGATGAGCGTCTACACCCTGACGTTCTTCGGGCTGATGCCGCTCGGCGCCCTCTTGGTCGGGACGATGGCGGCGCGCCTCGGTGCGCCGCTGACGGTGATGATCAACGCCAGCCTGGTGCTGGTGTTGGCGCTCGGTTTGTGGTTCGGCTTCCCCGCAGTGCGCAACCTACGTTAGATGCAGAAGATCGACCGCCAGCGTTTCTTGCCGGTCTCGGCCGCGGACCTGAAGGCCCGCGGCTGGGAGGCGTGCGACTTCGTCCTGGTGACCGGCGACGCCTACGTCGATCACCCGAGCTTCGCGAACGGCGTCATCTCGCGGCTGCTTCAGGCGCAGGGCTTCAAGGTCGGCATCTTGTCGCAGCCCGACTGGCGCGATCCGGCCGCGATCCGCGCCCTCGGGCGCCCTCGCCTGGCCTTCCTGGTCGGCGCCGGCAACCTCGACTCGCTGTTGTCGGCGTACACCGCGCACAAGCTGCCGCGCCATGACGACCCGTACTCTCCCGGCGGCAAGAGCGGCCGCCGGCCGCCGCGCGCCACCGTGGTCTACTGCAACCTGATCCGGGCCGCCTACGGCAAGGTGCCGATCGTCATCGGCGGCATCGAGGCCAGCCAGCGCCGCTTCAGCCACTACGACTACTGGGAAGACCGGGTGCGGCGCAGCATCCTCCTCGACGCCCACGCCGACCTGTGCGTCTTCGGGATGGGCGAGGCGCCGCTCGGCGAGATCGCGACGCGGCTCGCCGCCGGGGCGCGCCCCGGCGACCTCGTGGACATTCGCGGCACCGCGTACGTCAAGAAGGACGTCGCGTATCTGCAGACGCCGGCGTTCGTCGAGCGCTTCGGCGCGCCGGTGGAGACGCTGGCGCACGAGGCGTTGCTCCCGGCGAAGGGCGCGGCGCCACAGCGGGTGCAGGAGCTCGCCGACGCGAGTCGCGAGGTCCCGGAGTATCGCCGGAGCTACGCGCGCGCCTTCAAGCTGATCCACGACGAGCAGGACGCGGTTCGCGGCCGGCCGGTGCTGCAGCGCTGTGGCGCGCTCTACGTGGTGCAGATGCCGCCGGCGTTACCGCTCGCGACCGCCGATCTCGATCGGATCTACGACCTGCCCTACACCCGTCGCTACCACCCGGACTACGAGGCGCAGGGCGGGGTGCCGGCGTGGCTGACGACCGAGCACTCGATCGTCACGCACCGCGGCTGCATGGCGTCGTGCTCGTTCTGCGCCATCGCGATGCACCAGGGCCGGGTGATCCAGAGCCGCAGCGTCGAGAGCATCGTCCGCGAGGCCGAGGCGATCGCGGCGGCGCCGGGCTTCAAGGGCTACCTCTCCGACGTCGCCGGGCCGAGCGCCAACATGTACGCCAGCCACTGCGAGGTGCAGCGCCGCAAGGGCAGCTGTTTGGAGCGCGACTGCATGCTCCCGGATCCGTGCGCGGCGCTCAAAGCCGAGCTCGATCGCCAGGTCGAGATGCTGGCGCGCGTGCGCGCGGTGAAGGGCGTCAAGAAGGCGTTCATCGCCAGCGGCGTGCGCTACGATCTACTCCTGGCGCCGGCCGGCAAGGGCGGCGCCGGGGCGCGCTACATCGACAACCTCGCCCGGCACCACACGAGCGGCCAGCTGAAGGTCGCCCCCGAGCACCAGAGCGCCGCGGTGCTCGCGACGATGAAGAAGCCGGCCTACGCCAAATACGAGGCCTTCAAGGAGCAGTTCGCGGCTGCGTCCGCCGCCGCCGGCAAGGAGCAGTACCTGGTGGCGTACTTCGTCTCCAGCCATCCGGGCTGCACGATGCAAGATCAAGTGGCGCTGGCGCTGCGCTTCAAGCGCGAGCACTGGTCGCCGGAGCAGGTGCAGGACTTCATCCCGACGCCGATGACCGCGGCGACCGCGATGTACTACTCGGGCTACGATCCGGACACCATGACGCCGGTCTGCACCGCGACCAGCATGCGCGACAAGCGCCGGCAGCGGGCGCTGCTGCAGTTCACCCGACCCGAGCTCCAGGGCCGGGTGCGCAAGGCGCTCAAGGCGATCGGACGCGCCGACCTCATCGGCTTCGGCAACAACGCCCTCGTGCCCCCCGGGCCGGAGAGTGACTGGGAGGACGAGCGACCGCGGCGGCGTCCGGGAGCCGGCAAGGGTCACGGACCACCGCGCCGCCAACAGGGAAGCGGACGGCCGGGGTTCAGGAGACGGCGCTCGTGACGCAAGGCGATCGAGTTCTCGACTTGGACCGATGTTGCCCGCCCCACCCGGGGGCGGGCCGAGAGCGGCGCCTGCCGCGCGACGCTCCGGGGTGGGGGTGGGGAGCGCGGCCGCAGCGGCCGCGCGGGAATCAAAAAAGGGGGGGGAGCTCGTGACGTTTGCGCTCCCGATCTCACTCGCGTAAGGGTTGCAGCATGGAGAGCGTCTGGCGGGTGTTGTTCTCGCGGCGGATGGCGGTGAACCTGTTGAACGGCTTCGCCTCCGGGCTGCCGTTGTTGCTCACCGGCTCGACGTTGCAGGCCTGGCTCAAGGACGAGTCGGTGCCGCTCGAGCAGATCGGGTTGTTCGCGCTCGTCGGCCTGCCCTACACCTTGAAGTTCCTCTGGGCGCCGCTCTTCGACCGCTTCGTGCCGCCGCTCTTCGGCCGGCGGCGGGGGTGGCTGCTCGCGATCCAGCTCGCGGTGGCGGCGGCGATCGCGGCGTTGGGGCTCTGCGAGCCGAAGAACGCCCCGATGCTCGCGGCGGCGCTCGCGGTGCTCGTGACCTTCACCAGCGCCAGCCAGGACATCGTCCTCGACGCCTACCGCCGCGAGTCGCTCTCGGATCGCGAGCTCGGCCTCGGCTCGTCGTTGTTCGTCAACGCCTATCGCCTGGCGATGCTGGTCTCCGGGGCGCTGGCGCTCTTCCTCGCCGACGGCCGGCTCCCCTGGCGCCTGGTCTATCTGTTGATGGCGGCCTTCATGGGGGTCGGGGTGCTCACGACCTTGTGGTGTCAGGAGCCGAAGGTCGACGGGCCGCCGCCCCGGACCCTCAAAGAGTCGGTCGTCGACCCGTTCGTCGACTTCTTTCGCCGCGACGCCGCGGTGCTGACCCTCGCCTTCATCCTCCTCTATAAGCTCGGCGACCAGATGGCGGCGGCGATGACGACGCCGTTCTTCCTCGAGCTCGGGTTCTCGAAGAGCGAGCTCGCCGCGGTCGCCAAGACCTTCGGGATGCTGGCGATGATGGGCGGCAGCTTCTTGGGCGGCTTGCTGATGGTGCGGCTGCCGATCCGCAAGGCCCTGTGGATCTTCGGCGTCTTGCAGGCCGTCGCGATCCTGGCGTTCGCCGGGCTCGCCGAGGCCGGCAAAGTCTTCGTGCTGCTCGGCGTCGCGGTGGCGAGCGAGAACTTCGCCGCCGGCATGGGCTCGGCGGCCTACATCGCCTTCATGGCGAGCCTCACCAACAAGCGCTTCACCGCCACGCAGTACGCGTTGTTCTCGAGCCTGATGGGGGTGCCGCGGGTGCTGGTGGCCGCGCCGACCGGCTTTCTGGCGCGCGAGCTCGGCTGGACCGGCTACTTCCTGTTCTGCACCGCGGCGACCATCCCCGGGCTGCTCTTGCTCGCGAGGGTGGCGCCCTGGGGCAAGGAGCCCGCGGCGCAAGGGCACAACGGACCGGCGGTGTCGCAGCCGGACGCCGACGCCGCGGTTGGATAGCCTAACCTCCGAGTTTCAGGCAGAATCCCTCCGAGGCGCACGAGTCACGAGGTTCGCATCGATGCGCTGGGGTGTTGCATAGAATGGTCACGGGCGCGGGCAATGATCCGAAGGCGGGGTCGAAGGTCGGCAACACCGACCTGACGACTGGGCGCGTCGACAACGAGACCGACGTCGCCGGGACGACGGCAACCGGCGCCAGCGAAGCGAAGGGGAAGGTCGGGACCAAGGACGCCAAGGCGGCGACCTTCGTGCGCGGTGAGAAGGCCGGGTTGCGGAAGAAGCTCGCGAGCGCCGGCGCCGTGAACGTGACGACCGCCGACGCCTTCGTGGTCGGCGGCCCGAAACCCAAACAGGTCGCCGCAGCCGACGAGGACGATCTCAAGGCGGTCCGGATCCTGGCCGACATCAACCGCGCGGTGCGCGCGGCGCTCACCCGCGGCAAGCAGGCCCGCGAGCAGGGGCGCGCCATCTCCGCGGCGGATCTCGCGGCGCTGAAGACGCGGGAGGACGCGCTCACCCGCGCGCTCACCCCCATTCTCGAAGCCGGGCGGGTGTCGGAGCCGATCGCCCTCGATGCAGCGCGCTCGGCGCTGCTCGCGCTGGCGCGCGATCTGGCGACGTTGCGCTTGGACGACACCCAGGCGTGGGTGGCGCTCGATCACGCCCGCGACGCGCTCATCGAGGCCGCGGCCGAGGGCTACGGCCTCACGATCGAGGCGGTGGCCAAAGCGCAAACGTACTTCCCTGATGAGAAGCGGCTCGTCGGCTTGGTGATTGCCCCGAAGAGAGGCGCGGCGCTGTCCGCGGCCCAGGCGCAGGTCGCGTTCAACCTGCGCAGCACCTGTCACGCGCTCGAGCAGGTCCGCTTCGAGACCCACTACTTCGGGGTGAACCGCGTCAAGCTCGACAAGAACGGCGTGGCGCTCGCCGGGCGATACGACGAGGTATCGCGGCGCGGCTTCGGGTTGTGGCCGGTGACCGCGACGCCGTCGATCTCGGCGCCTCCAGGCGGCCGCGACATCCACTACATCGGCGCCATTCTCGACCGGCTGGACAGGGCGATGCACGGCAACCCCGTGGACTTCAAGGCGCCGCTGCCGACGCCCGACGTTGCCCCGGTCACCCTACCGTCGGTCGGCCGCGTCGAAGGCCAGCCGCGGGCCGAAGACGTTCACCTGCCGACCGCGGGCAACGGCCGCCGGCCCAACCTCGATCTCGACACCGTCGGCCAGGGCTTCGTGGCGCTCAACGACGTGCTCAAGGCCGGCGCCGAGCACGCGCCCTACGGCCTGGCGCGCGGTGGTGCGGCCTTGTTCCGGACCTACAACCACAACGCCGCGGCGGCGGACGCCAAGCTGCCCGAGCTCTTCGGCGGCGCGTACACCGTGACCGACCAGGACTTGGCGGCCTTGAACGCCGGTGTCGGCACCGCGCTCGCGGGGCTGCCGGGCGGGCTCGGTCAGACCCTCGGGGGCGCGGTCGGCACCGGCCTCGCGACGGTGCAGCCCGGAACCACCGTGAGCGTGGCGGACGAGTACCACCTCGCGACGCCGCAGGTGTGGCAGAACGGCAACACCCAGATCCTCCTCGGCGCCGACAGCTACATCCGCAAAGAGGGCGATGCCTACGTCGCCTCCGGGCCGCTCATCCGCGCCGTCTACGGCGACCACGGCGAGAAGCAGATCATCGCCGACCAGGGCACGGTGCGCTTCGGCGGCGGCCTGGATCTCATCGACTTCGCCTCGGTGGCCTTCAGCGGCCCGGATCGCGACGTCGCCGTCGTCGGGGCGCACGCCGAGGTCAACCGCACCGCCGAGACCGCTGTCATCCGCGCCGCTGAGGCACGCTTCGACTTCACGAAGAGCGGCGGCGGCGTCACCGTGCTCACCAACGCCCGCCTGGAGCAGGTCGGCGACACCCAGACCTTGCTCGGCGCCGCGGCAGTCTCGTACGTGCACGGCGACACCAGCATCTCGGCGTCGGACGCGGTGCTGGTGAACAGCAGGGACGGCGGCACCGAGACCGTGAGGGTGGGGGTCGGACCGGTCGACGCCCACCTCGGCTCGACCTCGATCCGCGCCAGCGAGATGCGCCTCCAGCTCGACCGCACCCTCGACGCGAACGGTCAGGCGCAGGCGAACGCGATGACGATCGCCGCCAGCGACGTCGACGTCCGCAGCGGCGACCAGCACCTCAAGATCGGCGGCGAGGCCAAGCTCCAGGTGGTGAGCACTGCGGCCGGGTCACAGGTCACGATATTCACCGAGCAGACCGATCTGCAGCTCCCGACCGGATCCTTCCACGCTGACGGGCCGCTCGGCCTGGTCGCGACCTACGACGCCGCCGGCAACATCCAGCGCCTCGACGTGACCGGCAACGGGCTGCGCTACACCGACGCGAGCGGGCGAACGCTCACCTCCGGCGGCACGAGCCTCAGCGTGTACTACGGCGCCGACAACAAGATCGACCGGGTCGTCGGCAGCATCAAGGACACCACCTTCGTCGACGGGTCGCGGCGCCTGAGGCTCACCGGCCAGGGCGAGCTCGGCATGGTCTACGGCGCCGACGGCAAGGTGGCCAGCATCTCCGGCAAGGTGGGTGACGGCACGCTGTCGTTCATCGACGGCCGCAAGACCGTGACCCTGAACGCCGGCACCGAGTTCATCATCGCCTACGGCGCCAATGGCGCGATGCATCACCTGGAGCTGAAGAACGGCGGCGGCAGCTTCGACGACGGCCGCGGCACCTGGACGATGCAGGGCGCGAACGGCACGATCGACTGGGATCAGAACGGCCTGTTCAAGGCGGGCACGGTGGAGGTGGGGAGCATCACCGGCCTGCTCGCGAACGGCTCCAAGGTCGAGGGGACCGGCACCAAGATCACGTTGCTCGCGAACGCCGGTCAGCTGCAACACGGCGAGCTGGTGTCGGCGACGTTCACCTACACCGACCGCCGCGGCGCGATGCTGAAGGCGGTCGACGCCAAGGCGGTGCTCGACTGGAACCCGGACGGCTCGCTCGCCCACGCCCAGACCACGCTGGGCCGCGCGACCTACACCGGCACCAAGGGCGAGACGATCTCCGGCACCGGTGTGACGCTCGACGCGACCTACGAGAACGGCTTCGCGAAGACCCTGAGGGTCAAGGGCGACAGCCTCGAGCTCGCGAGCAAGCAGAACAAGGTCACGGCGACCGGCGCCCAGATCAACGTGATCTGCGACGCCCAGGGCGGCATCAGCCAGGCGGACTTCGCCGGCAAGACCTTCAGCTACAGCGGCACCTCGCCCGCCGGCAAAGAGACCCGCATCGACGTCGCCGGGGGCATGGGCGCCAAGCTCGTGGTCGCGGCCGACGGCAGCCAGGCCTTCACCTTCAACGCCGCCGCCGGCAAGGTCACGAGCGGCGGCACGGTGCTGCGCTTCGACGACATCGAGAAGCTCGAGGCCAAGACCGACGCCGCCGGCGCGCTCACCGCGTTCGACTTCGGCTCGAAGGGGCTGATCACCGTCGAGAACACGTCGGTCAAGGGGAGCGTCAAGGACCTGCAGCTCTCGTACCTGCAGGGCTCGCCCGTGACCGGGTCGTTCACCGATGGCGCGCTCGAGATCACCGGCAAGGGCCTGACCGCTCAGATCCACGACGCCAACTTCGGCGCGAGCACGACGAAGATGTGGCTGCACGTCGGCAAGGCCGAGCTCGAGAAGCTCGATCTCGAGAAGAAGCTCGACATCAAGGGGACGATCGAGGGGCTCGACATCGTCGTCGACAAGGCGACCGGCGACGTGCTTCAGAGCGTGACCCTGCAGCTGCAGAACCTCGACGTCACCAAGGTGAGCGCTGACTTGCGCCTGATCGTCAAGTGTCCGCGCGACGGCGACCGGCTCGCGGCGCATCTGGGCCTCGACGAGCAGGGCAAGGAATTCCGCGAGCTCACCTTGAAGATCCCCGAAGGCGGCAACCTCAGGGTCGTCGCCCGGGATCTGGACGCGACCCTCTCGGCCGGCCAGCTGGGCGTGTACTTCGAGCCGTCGGGTCGTTGGCGCCTCGCGACCCAGGATCTGGACCTCACGCTGGCCCGGGCGAAGGAGCGGGTGAAGATCGGCAACCTCGACGCCGACATCTGGCTCGATCCCGAGAAGGGCGTCGTCATCCACGAGCTGTCGGGGAGCATCAGCGCGACACAGGGCGGCAAGACCTACAACCTCTCGATCGCCGACATTCACAACCTCGCGCTCCGCTTCCAGGAGTATACCGGCGACACCCGCGGCTTCGCGTTGATCCTCGAGCCGGCCGGCGACGGCTCGTCGAACCTGACCGCGTCGTTCGCGACCGACAAGTACTCGATCCAGTTCGAGAACCTCGCGGCGCTCACGGCCTACGCCACCATCACGAAGAATCAGGCCACGCTCTCAGTGGGTGATCCCACTCGGCGCGGCAAGGTGCGCGCGAGCTACGAGACGCCGCTCGGCAAGCTGTCGATCGAGAGCCCGCAGATCGGCCTCTTCGCCCAGTTCTTCGAGCCGTCGGTCTCCAAGGTGCTCACCGAGACCACACGCCAGCTGCACGGCCTGATGAGCGCGATGACGCCGGCGCCGGTGGACCTCTACCAAATCGTTCCGGGGGTCCATCTCCAGGGCAACACCCTCATGCTCGGCCGGCTGACGCCGGGCGTCGACGGCAACCTCGTCTTCCGCATCCCGGACGCGGTCTTCGGCGAGCCGAGCCTGTCGTGGGCGGCGCGCGACAAGGCCAACCCCTCGGCCTGGGGTCTTGCGAGCAACGTCGGCTACGTGGGCGAGAAGCGCACGCTCATCGCCAGCCTGGGTCTCGAGCCGTACTCGTCGCTGCGCCTCAAGATCCTGGGCGACGCCAAGCTCGGCAACGTGCCGCTGCCGGGCGAGCTCAATCTGCCGACCGCCGCCGACCTGAGCCTGATGTATGGACAGAAGGAGAGCGACGCCTTCAGCTGGGCGGTGCGCGCCGGCGCCTACGCGAGCGCCAACGGCTGGGACGCATACGGCGTCAAGCAACCCGTCGTCGGTGCACACGCAGAGATCGGGGTCACCAAGAAGCTCGGCGACGCCGAGCTCGAGGCGACGCTCGGGGTGGCGAAGCACAAGAGCGCCGACGGCGAGGGCCAGGGCGTGTTGCTGAGCATCGGGCTCAAGGGCTGGTGAGGCCGGTCCGAGAGCGCTATACACCGGGCCGCTGTCGACTGCTTGTCAGCCTCGCGGGCGAGAGCCCATCAGGCGCGAAGGAGATGCCATGACCCCCAAGACCTCCACCATCATCTGGACCCAGATCGACGAGGCGCCGGCGCTCGCGACCTGCTCGTTGTTGCCGATCGTCCGTGCCTTCACCAAGGGCACCGGCGTCAACGTCGAGACCCGCGACATCTCGCTCGCCGGTCGAATCATCGCCAACTTCCCCGAGCAGTTGACCGACGCGCAGCGGCTCCCCGATTACCTGGCGCAGTTGGGCGAGCTGACCCACAAGGTCGAGGCCAACATCATCAAGCTGCCGAACATCTCCGCGTCGATCCCGCAGCTCAAAGAGGCCATCAAGGAGCTGCAGGCGCACGGCTACAAGATCCCGGACTACCCCGAGAACCCGACGACCGACGCCGACAAGGCCCTGCAGGCGCGCTTCGCCAAGGTGCTCGGCAGCGCCGTGAACCCGGTCCTGCGCGAAGGCAACTCGGACCGCCGCTCGCCGCTGTCGGTCAAGGCGTTCTCGAAGAAGCACCCGCACAAGCTCGCGGCGTGGACCAAGGACTCCAAGGCCCGCGTGGTGCACATGGACGGCGGTGACTTCTACGGCAGCGAGACCTCGACGACGGTGAAGAAGGCGACCGAGGTCCGCTACGAGCTCGTGGACGCCACGGGCGCGGTCACGGTGCTCAAGAGCAAGATGGCGATCTTGGACGGCGAGATCCTCGACACCGCGGTGATGCACGTCGACGCGCTCCGCAAGTTCTACGACGCCGAGATCGAGTCGGCGAAGCGCGCCGGCCTGCTGCTGTCGTTGCACCTCAAGGCGACGATGATGAAGGTCTCGGACCCGGTGATGTTCGGGCACGCGGTCACGGTGTTCTTCAAGCCGGTCTTCGACAAGCACGCCGCCACCTTCAAGGAGCTCGGGGTCAACCCGAACAACGGCCTGGGCGACGTGCTCGCGAAGCTCGCGGCGTTGCCGGCCGACCACAAGGCGGCGATCGAGGCCGACATCCAGGCGGTCTACAAGGACCGGCCGGCGTTGGCGATGGTCGACTCGGCGAAGGGCATCACCAACCTCCACGTCCCGAACGACGTCATCGTCGACGCTTCGATGCCGGTGGTGGTCCGCGAGGCCGGCAAGATGTGGGGCCCGGACGGCGCGCTCGCCGACACTTCGGCGATGATCCCGGATCGCTGCTACGCGACGATCTACAAGACCATCATCGAGGACTGCCAAGCGCACGGCGCCTTGAGCCCGGCGACGATGGGCAGCGTCCCGAACGTCGGCCTGATGGCGCAGAAGGCCGAGGAGTACGGCTCGCACGACAAGACCTTCATCGCGCCTGTTGCCGGTACGATGCGGGTGGTGGACGAGAGGTCGGGCAAGATCTTGCTCGCGCAGAAGGTCGAGCAAGGCGACATCTTCCGCTCCTGCCAGACCAAGGACATCCCGGTCCGCGACTGGGTGAAGCTCGCGGTGCGCCGCGCCAAGGCGACCGGAGCGCCGGCGATCTTCTGGCTCGACAAGAACCGCAAGCACGACGCCGAGGTGATCGCGAAGGTCGAGACCTACTTGAAGGACCACGACACCAAGGGGCTCGAGATCCGGATCCTGCCGCCGGTTTTGGCGATGAAGTTTTCGCTGGCGCGGATCCGCAAGGGTGAGGACACGATCTCGGTGACCGGCAACGTGCTGCGCGACTACTTGACCGACCTGTTCCCGATCCTCGAGATCGGCACCTCGGCGAAGATGCTGTCCATCGTGCCGCTGCTCGCCGGGGGCGGGCTGTTCGAGACCGGCGCCGGCGGCTCGGCGCCCAAGCACGTGCAGCAGTTCCAGAAGGAGGGCTACCTGCGCTGGGACTCGTTGGGCGAGTTCTCGGCGCTCGCGGCGTCCCTGGAGCACATCGGCAGCACCTTCGAGAACGAGCGCGCCGCGCTGCTCGCCGTGACCCTGGATCAGGCGATCGGCAAGTTCCTCGACAACAACAAGTCGCCGGCGCGCAAGGTCGGCGAGATCGACAACCGCGGCAGCCACTTCTACTTGGCCTGGTACTGGGCCGAGGTGCTGGCGGCGCAGACCAAGGACAAAGAGCTCCAGACCCGGTTCGCGGCGGTGGCGGCGAAGCTCGCGGCGGCCGAGTCGAAGATCAACGGCGAGCTGTTGGCGGCGCAGGGCAAGCCGGTCGACATGGGCGGCTACTACCAGCCGGATCCGCGAAAGACCGCGGCGGCGATGCGGCCGAGTCCGACGTTGAACGCGATCATCGACGCTCTGGCGTAGACGCGGGGGGCAAGGATCACGACGGTGGTCTTGACCATGATCGTGGCGCTCGTGGCCGTGTTGTGGCTGCGGGCGTTGGTGGTGGTCTTGATCGATCGACGCTTTGCGCCGCACCTGGCGGGTCCGGCCCCGGATCCCGGCGACCCGCCGCCGCTGGTCTCCATCATCCTGCCGGTCCGCGACGAGGTCCTGCGCCTCGAGCCCTGCCTGCGATCGCTGCTCGGGCAGGCGTGGCCGCGGCTGGAGGTGATCGTCGTCGACGACTGCTCGACCGACGGCACCGGCGATCTCGCCCGCCGGCTCTTGGGGGCTGACCCGCGGCTCACCGTGTTGAGCGGCGCGCCGCTGCCGCAAGGCTGGGTGGGGAAGAACCACGCCTGCGCCCAAGGGGTGGCGCGGGCCAAAGGCGAGCTGTTGCTGTTCACCGACGCCGACGCGGTGCACGCGCCCGCCTGTCTGCCGCACGCGGTCGCCACCTTGTTGCGGCTCGGCGGTGACGTGCTGACCGTGGTGCCGCACATGGAGTGCGTCGGGGTCGCCGAGCGCCTGTTGCAGCCGGCGGTGTTGGGCGGGCTGTTGACGGTGGACAGCCTGGTGGCGATGAACCACGACCGGGCGCGCTTCACGCTCGGCAACGGCCAGTATCTGCTGTTCAAGCGCAGCGCCTACGAGCGGATCGGCGGCCACGCCGCGGTGCGGGATCGGGTCGTCGACGATCTGGCGCTCGCCAAGGCGGTCCGCGCCGCCCACCTGAAGCTCAGGGTCGCGGTCGCGACCGAGGTGCTGCGGGTGCGGATGTACACCAGCTTCACCGAGATCTGGTGGGGCTACGCCAAGAACAACGCCGCGATGCCGGCGGTGGCGTTCGGGCTCGAGGGCTCGCGGCTGCGGCGCGCGGCGGGGGTCGGGATGATGATCACCAACGTCGTCGGCATCCTGGTGTTGGGTCTGGCGCCGGTGGCGGGGCTGTTTTGCGGCGGCCTGACCGCTTGCCTCGCCGGCCTGGCGCTGGCGGCGGCGGTCACCCAGCGGGGGCTGCAGAATCGCGATCTCTTCCGGATCCCCTGGGCCTGGGCCGTGACCCTGCCGCTCGGGCACCTGATCTCGGCGGCGATCAGCGCCCACTCGGCGTGGCGCACGGTGACCGGGACCGGGTCGCGATGGAAGGGGCGAGTGTACCCACTCGTGCGCTAGCCGTGCTCGAACCGCTGGGCTACATCGACAAGCTCTGCCTCGCGGGGACGCGAGCCCCGTGGGCCTCGAACGCGCCCACCTGGAGACTGGAGGTGACGGGGGCGCTCGACGCCGGCGCCGTCAAGACCGCGCTCGGATGGCTGATGCGGCGCTACCCGCTCATCCGTTCCCGGGTGGTGGCGCTGGGCGGCACGCTCGACACCGGCCGGCGGTTCGCGTGGGACGTCGACCTGCACCCGGACGTCGATCAGGCGTTCTCGGTGTTGGACCTGCGCGGTCTGGAGCGGGCGGCGCGGGAGGTCGCCGAGCAGGCGCGGATCGACCGCTTCCTCGATCTCGGCAGCGGCTATCCGTTCGCGTTGACGCTGGTGCAGCGCGACGCGGCGCGCGCGGCGTTGTTCGTGCAGCAGCACCACGCGCTCGCTGACGGCCGGGCGTTCATCGGCCTGCTCGGCGATCTGGTGCGCTACATCGACGTCGCGAGTCGGGGCGCCCCGGCGCCGGACCTGCCGGCGGCACCCCGGCTCCCGGAGCTCGCGGTGCTCGCGGCCCGCGGCTGCTCGCGGCTCACGGCGTTCTTGCGTGGCCTCGGCTATTCGATGTTCGTCGGCGTTCGGGAGCTGTTGTTGCCGGTGGCGCCGCTGCGCTGCAACGTCGGCGGCGACTACAGCGGCCGGCATCGCACTCACTTTCTTACGCTCCCCGAGGCGCGGCTCGCTCTCTGGCGCCGGGCGCGGGAGGCGCTCGGGGTGTCGACGAACGACCTGTTGCTTGGTGCCCTCGCCGCCGCCCTCGGACGCTGGAGCGCCCGGCAGGGGGTGACGCCGTCGCGGACGCGGTTGTTCGCGATCGTCGACACCCGGCCCCGGGATCGGGTGCTGGAGTCGTTCGGCAATCACCTGTCGTCGTATCTTGTCGGCGTCGATCTGCGCCGGCCGACCTCGGCGGTCGAGCTCGCGAGACGGATCGGGCGGCAGACCCGCTTCCAGGCGCGGCACGGCATCGCCCACGACAAGCTCTGGGTGGAGGCGCCGCTGACCCTGGCGACGCCGATCTCCTGGCTGCGGCGCTTCGTCTTCGATGCGCCGCGCCTGGTCGCCAACCACGCGTTCTCGAACCTGGTGGCGCTCACGCCGCCGGGACCGGCCGGCCTGTGGCGCGGCGAGGGCTTCGCGGTGGAGGCGTTGCGGGTGACGACGCCGTGCACCCCGCCGCAGGGCGCCAACACCACCTTGATCCGCTACGGCGGTGAGCTGTGCTTCAACTTCAACTACAAGGACAGCGTCCTCGAGCCGGCGCTGGCCGCCGATCTCGCGGCGACCTTCGAGGAGGCCCTGAGCGAAGCCGAGCGCGGCCTCTAGGACGATCTGCGCCCCTCGCCCCACCCGGGCTCACCATTGATCTCAGTTGATGCAGCCTCTTGAATCCACACCGTTTTTGGATCTTGCCATCGGGATGGGCGAAGAAACTGGACACGGCTGGGCGGTCGAGGAATTCGGAACGGCGAGGT
>JACRCV010000004.1 GCA_016218825.1 Deltaproteobacteria bacterium | reverse complement strand
TGCTGGCGTTGGGATGAGCGAGGTCAGTGAACTGGCCGGCCGGCGGGGTGACAACCGTCGGTCCCGAAGAGCCGTATGTGAACAGCACAAGTACGGTTCTGTGAGAGGCGCCCCCGGTGACGGGGGCGCCTACTCGATGAGGACGGGCGCGAAGCGCCCGCCGGGAATCAAAAGAACGAGAACTCGATTGCCCTGGGCGTCGAGGCCGTTCACCTCGATCTCCGGCACCAGGGCCTCACCGTTTGCGGGGATGTCGGGCACGCGCCGGCTCAGTATTCGCCGAGGTGGCCTTTGGGGGAGGTCATGCGGTCGAAGCCGGGGAAGATGGTGCGGCGGGCGGTCGCCTGATAGGCGCGGCCGGCGTGGGCGTCGCGGATGATCTCGCCGCGCACCTTGGCGGGAAAGTACTCCGGGTGCGGCTTGTCCTCGACGCTCTCCAAGAACTGCACCAACGGCTCGCAGCTCATCCCCATCTCCGCCAACGCCTTGCCGGCGAAGAGGTCGGCGCGGGTCTCTTCGTGGCGGCAGATGTACTCGATCTCCTCGCGCGTCAGCTGCCGGCGGACGCGGTACGAGCCCCAACGCTTCGGGCGGTGCCCGATCTCGTGCGCCAACGCCCCCACCAAGACCTCCGGCTTCTCCTTGCAGAGGGCGAGCAGCTTCGCGCCGACGAAGATCGTGCCCGCTTGGTCGATCATCGCGTTGCCGCCGTCGGCGAGCTGGATGTCGTAGTCGTCTTCTTTGTCGCCGGCCATGACCGCGAGCTTCTTCTTGTACTTATGGAGGAGCTTCAGTTGCTCGGCGACCTGCGGGAACGCGGCCGGGTCGAGGATCGCCGGCTTGGGCTTGCCGAACAGCGTCTGTTGGATCTGCTCGCCGATCGACGGCGCCTCGCCGGCCCTCGCCGTCGGCCACTGCGGTCCGAACGGATTGAGCTGGGTCCCGAGCCCACCTTCGATGCGACCGGCCATGGGTCTATTGTAGGAAGAACCGCGGCAAAGAGCCACCGTCCCGACCCACACTGCACGTCCAGAAGCGCCCGCTGCGGCAGCTCTTGACAAGTTGACGCACCGTGTTAACTCTTGCACCACGTCAAAGCTCTGTGTCACGCCGGCACGGCGACGTTCGAGGGAGGACATCATGACGACCAACCAACAACACGAGATCCAGAACAAGGTCCGCAAGTTCATCGACGACCAGAAGCGCACGGTGAACGAGCAGTGGAAGACCGTCAGCCGCCGGGTCGAGACCGAGACCAAGACCTGGGAGAAGTGGCTCGAGGGCAACGGCTGGCTGAAGACCGCGCAGAAGTGGCAGAAGGAGCTGCAGCGCCGCGCCGAAGCGGTGCGCACCGAGGCCTACCACATGGCCGGGCTGGCGACGACCCACGACCTCACCGAGCTGCAGCGCAAGATGACGACGCTGAACAAGAAGATCGCCGACTAGCGATCTCGCGCCGCCACCGCTCCTGAGCCGCCTGTGCTCACTCGACCGGCCGCCACCGGTACCCGGGAGGTTTCGCCATGATGATCGGCGTCCCCAAGGAAGCACGCCACATCGAGCACCGTGTCGGCCTGACGCCGTTCGGCGCCGGTCGCTTGATCGCCGACCGCCACGAGGTCTACGTCGAGCACGACGCCGGCGCGGCCGGGCACTTCGCCGACGCCGACTACATAAAGGTGGGCGCCAAGGTGGCGTACACCACCGAGGAGATCTACCAGCGCGCCGACCTCGTCTGTAAGGTCGGCAGGCTGTCCGCCGACGTGGTCGACCGGTTGCGGCCGCAGACCGCGCTCTGCGGCTTCATGCACCTCGCGGTGATGCCGAAGGAGGTCCTGCTCCGCCTCAAAGACAAGGAGATGACGCTCATCGGCTACGAGATCGTCCAGAACAAAGAAGGGCGCCGGCCGATCTTGTTCGCGGTCAGCGAGGTCGCCGGCCCGGTGGCGATCCAGACCGCGGCGCGGCTGCTCGAGCACGGCGCTGGTGGACGCGGCCTGCTGCTCGGCGGAGTTCCGGGGGTGCCGCCGGCGACGGTGGTGGTGGTGGGGGCCGGCAACGCCGGCCAGGCGGCGGCGCGCGCCGCGATCAACGTCGGCGCCCACGTGATCATCCTCGACAAGGAGGTGGAGCGCTTGCGCGTCGCGCACCAGATCTTCGACGGCCGGGTCGCGACCTCGATGGCCTCGGAGCGCAACCTCGCCCACTACACCGCCATCGCCGACGTCCTCATCGGCGCGGTGTTGAGCCCCGGCGAGCGCAGCCCGGACCTCGTCAGCCAGAAGATGGTCGAGAGCATGAAGACCGGCAGCGTCATCATCGACCTGTCGATCGATCAAGGCGGCTGCGTCGAGACCTCGCGGCCGACGACCCTCGACAACCCGACCTACAAGGCGCACGGCGTCACCCACTTCTGCGTCCCCAACATCACCGCGGCGGTTCCGCGCACCACCTCTCGGGTCCTGACGCTCGCGGCGTTGCCGCACCTCGCGAGGCTGGCGCACGACGGCGTCGCCAAGGCGCTCGCCGAAGACGCCGGCCTGGCACGCGGGGTCTACATGTACCGGGGCCGGGTCGTGCACCGCTCGGTGGCCGCGGCGCTCGGCGAGAAACAAGACGACCTGAGCGCGCTCTTGAAGTGACTCACGACAGGGCCGTGGAGCAGCACATGACTTGGATCGACCAGTATCGCAGCAAGCTCACGTCCGCGGACCAGGCCGTCCAGATCGTCAAGAGCGGCGACCGGCTCTACTACGGGGGCAACGCCGCGATCCCGCTGGCGCTGGTGCGGGCGCTCGCCGGCCGCTATCAGAGCCTCGACGACGTGCAGCTGTCGCACGTGTTGCTGCTCGGCGAAGATCTGCTGTCGCGTCCGGAGATGGCCGGCCACTTCCGGCACAACTCGCTGTTCGTCGGCCCCGCCGACCGCGAGGCGGTGAACACCGGCCGCGCCGATTACATGCCGATCTTCCTGCACCAGATCCCGCGCCTGTTCCACGAGCGCCACATCGTGCTCGACGCCGCGATGATCATGGTGTCACCACCCGACGAGCACGGCTTCATGAGCTTCGGCGTCGAGACCCTCGCGACCCGGGCCGCGACCGCGAACGCCAAGAAGGTCGTGGTCCAGGTCAACGAGAACATGCCGCGGGTCTTGGGCGACTCGTTCATCCACGTCAGCAAGGTCAGCGCCATCGTCGAGCACAGCGAGGCGCTCCCCGAGCTCAAGGGCCGCGCCATCACCGACGTCGAGCGCCAGATAGGCTCGCACATCCGCAAGATGATCCCCGACGGCGCCACCTTGCAGATGGGCATCGGCGGCATCCCCGACGCGGTCTACGAGATGCTCGACGGCCTCTCGGACCTCGGCATCCACACCGAGATGTTCGCCGACGGCGCGATGCAGGCGATCGAGCGCGGCATCGTCACCGGCGCCAAGAAGACCCTGCACCCCGGCAAGGCGATCATCACCTTCGCGCTCGGCAGCCGCGCGCTCTACGACTTCCTCGACAACAACCCGGTGATCGAGGCGCACCCGGTCGAGCACGTCAACGACCCCTACATCATCGGCGAGAACGAGAACTTGATCGCCATCAACTCGGCGCTCGAGGTCGACCTGACCGGCCAGGTGTGCGCCGACTCCATCGGCGCGCGGATCTACTCCGGCTTCGGCGGCCAGGTGGACTTCATCCGCGGCGCGGCGCGCGCCAAGGGCGGCAAGCCGATCATCGCGTTGCCGTCGACGGCGAAGAACGGCGCCGAAACCCGGATCACGCCGTTCTTGAAGCAGGGCGCCGGCGTCGTCACCACCCGCGCCGACGTCCATTACGTGGTCACCGAGTTCGGCGTCGCGCACCTGTTCGGCAAGAACCTGCGGCAGCGCGTCGAGGCGTTGGTGAGCATCGCCCACCCGCGCTTCCAAGACGATCTGATCCGCGCCGCCAAAGAGCGCAAGCTCTTGTCCTGACGCCGGCGCTGCCCGGCCGCGCTCAGCCCTTGTCGCCCTTCAGCGTCCGGTAGCTGTCGAACACCCGGGGCAGGGTGTCCGCGTAGTCCACGCGCGGATCGATGTGGCCGAAGCGGCCGAGCGCCTCCATGTCGGCGATCGCATACTCGTAGACGTACTTCACCGTCCACGCGCCGCTGACCGGGTGGCGCTCCTCCTGCCGCCACAATAGCCGTGCCCCTTGCCGGGTGCTGCGCCGGGGCTCTTGGCCGCCCCGGGCGTCGACCCGCCAGCGCAGGCGCTTCGCGAGCCCGTTCTTGAACAGGAACTGGGCGACGATCACCGTGGCGTCGAGGTAGCTCGCGATCCCCCGGGTCTTCGGGTCCGGGAACGCGAGGTCGATCTCGCGGGTCTTGTCGCTCGGATGGTCCCAGCCAAAGTCGAGGAAGAACCCGACCGGCTGCCGGTCGGCGAGGCGGCGCAAGATGTGATAGCGCACCGGCTCGCGCCGCATCGCGTCACCCCGCCACAGGTCGAGACGCGCGGCGTCGAACAGCTCGCGCGCTGGCCCCTGTTTGAGGCCGAGCGGCACGTGCACCGCCGGGTCCTGCAGCGCCTGAAAGATCCAGTCGCGCTCCGCGGAAGCCGGCAGGTCGATCTCGAGGACCTTGCCGCGCACCGGCGTGATCTTGGGATCTGGGGTCATGACCCACGGCTCCTTCGCGCCATGATACGGCTTTCTGGGGCGCAATTCGACCACGGCGCGCAACCGCCCACCCGACCTGCGGTCCGCCGAAAACTGGCGCTCGCAGCGGGCTCGTCGCTAACATCGAGGCATGCTCGCCGCCCTGTCCCTGGTGTTGTCGACCGCGACCCTGTCGCTGCCGGTCGTCGCGATCGATCCGGGCCACGGGGGCGAGCAACCGGGGGCCTATGGCACCTGCGGCGTGTCGGAGAAGGACGTCGCCCGCGGCATCGCGCGTCACCTCGCGGCGTTCCTGGAGGCGAGCGGCCGGGTGCAGCCCTTCCTCACCCGCGGCAATGACGAGACCTTGAGCCTCGAGGAGCGCGCCCGCCTGGCGAGGGAACGCCGGGCGCTGTTGCTGCTCTCGATCCACGCCAACGCCTCCGACAACCCCGAGTCGCGCGGCGTCGAGACCTACTTCTTGTCGAAGAGCGCCGCCGACCGGCGGGTCGCGAAGCTGGCGCGCGCCGAGAACGACGGCCGGCTGCTGCGCCACGGCGGCGGCGACGCGGCGCTGGCGAAGATCTTGGGGGGGCTGCTGTTACAGGCGGCCGCCGTCGAGTCGCGCCGCCTGGGGGTGCGGATCCAAGAGGCGATGCAGACGGTGATGGGCAAGAGCGGTCGCGGCCTGCTGCAGGCGCCGTTCATCGTCCTCAAGGAGGCCTCGATGCCGGCGGTGCTGGTCGAGGTCGGCTTCCTCACCAACGCCGACGACTGCGCCCTCCTGGAGACCGACCTTACCCGGGCCGGGATCGCGCGGGCGCTGACCAGCGCCATCCTCGAGCACCTGGCGAACGACAGCGGCGCGGCACGGCAGTAGCCGTCGGTCGCGAGTCCCCGGCCTACGGCCCAGCCGTGGTCTTGAACACCTCGACCGGACACAGAGACGGATCGTCGACCGCCGGCAGCGTGAACTCGACGAGGGTCACGTCCGCGGGCGCGGACACATCGCAGCCGGTGTAGCTCGAGCGGCCGACGGTACGGATGGATTTGGGCCCGGGCGAGCTGTACTTGTGCACCGCCATCGGCGCGACCCAGCCGCCGCCGGCGGCGACCGGAGCGTAGCAGCTCAGGTTGTCGTCAGAGTCGTAAGGGTAGAGCTTGGTCTTCGGCGGCAACGCCTGGTTGGTGAGGAAGCCCTGCCCGGCGATCTCGACCTCGGCGCCGGCCTCGAAGCTGACGCGGACGCCGCTCATGCCGATTCCGAAGTGAAGCCCGGTGTGGGTGTCGGTGATGCCGATGCTCCACGGGGACGGCCGGCCGGTCTCGGGATCGGGGGCGCACGAGAACATCACCACCTCGGAGTCCACCCGCGGCGTGCAGCCGACGTCGGTGTTCCATAGTGCGTCGTGGCGCACCCCGGAGAGCGCCGCGTCGCGGCTCTCGAAGTTGCCGCAGACCGTGCCGATCTGCTCCTCGCTGGCGTAGATCCAAAACGGATCGCGCTTCGGATTGCCGAACATGATCGACGGCAGCGGCGCCGCCGGATTGCAGCTCGCGTGCCCACCACCGGCGCCGCCGATCACGCCGTACATGCACAACTCCAGCGCAAAGACCTCCTTGTTGCACATCGGGAAGATGTGGGTGGCCATCGGCGCCCGCCAGGCGAGATAGGGATCGGGCGCGCCCGACCAGAAGCCGTTCGCCGCCGACAGCGGGCACAGGTGCAGATCGTAGTTGGCGGCGTCGGCCGGGCTCGACACCGAACAGCCCAGGTCCCCCCACATCCGCGGCACGCCGGTCGCCGGATTCAACACCCCGACCTTTTCCGGATGTGCGGCCATGTAGGCCGTGAGCTCGCTGAGCTCGGCCTCGACGTAAAGCCCGAAGCACGAGAACGTGTTGACGCCGTCGGTCTCGTTGTTCTCCTCGCTGCGCAGGCCGCTGACGAACTGCCGCAGGCGGCGCTCCGGCACGGTGCAGTCCTCGTCGACGGCGTTGTCGCAGTCGTTGTCGATGCCGTCGCAGATCTCGAGCGCCGTCGGACAAAGCGCCCACACCCCGCCGACACAGGCGCGCGGCGCGACCGCGTCGCCCTGGCAGTCGGTGCACAGGCCGACGACGTCGTCGACCGCGCCGTTGCAGTCGTCGTCGAGGCCGTTGCAGTCCTCGATCCCGGGCGCGCCCGCCGCGACCCCGCAGCCGACGCCGTCGCCCGTGCCGTTGCACACCGCAACGCCGCTCCTCTTGCAGGCGCCGACACCGACGCTGCACGCCTCGCCCACCGCGAAGCCCTCGTCGATCGTGCCGTCACAGTCGTTGTCGTCGCCGTCACACACCTCGGGCGACGGGGTCTCCGCCACCGCGACGCAATCGACGCCGCCGCCATCGGCGCCGCAGCGATTGCGGCCACACTGGCCGCCGGCGGTCGGGCAGAGCTTGCCGAGACTCGGATAGCCTTCGTCCACGAGGCCGTCGCAGTTGTTGTCCAACCCGTCGCAGCGCTCCGCGGCGCCCGGGAAGACCGCGGCGTTGGTGTCGTCGCAGTCGTCGCTCGGCGGCTCGCAAGATCCGGGCGCGAACCGCCCGTCATCGTCGGCGTCGGCGCTCGTCTCGTTGTCGCACGGCCCGTGCAGCGCGTCCGCAGCACAGCCGCCGAGCCCGACCACCACCGCCATCGCCAGCCACCCCGCCGCCACAAGGCGCTTCCTCTCGAGCATCGCGTCTGCCTCCTGCTGCGAGGGTACGTTGCAAAGCGAGTGCCGCGCCGGCGACCGCCTGGCAAGAGCGCCGCGCCGAAAGATCTCGTAAGATCATGTTGTTCCAGCCACCGTCGACCCGACCGCAGACACCCCGAGGGGCCGCTTTGTCCCCCCGAACGGGGAACGCCGGTCCCTCCGCACGCCGGACGACGCCGTGCTGGTTGTGCGCCGACGCCAGGTTCGCGAGGCTGTTGTCCCTCGAGAACGGTGCAGTAGGCGGGGCCGACCAACGGCGCTTGAACCGGCCGTGGTCTTGACGTCTAGTGCCGGTGGATGACAGCGCCATGATCGCCAGCCCGCCGCAGGACCGGGTGCCGTCAGGGGTCGGGCGCCTTGCTGCCGCGCTCTGGCTCTTCGTGCCCGTGGCCCTCGGCGTCGCGCTGCTGTGCTCGGTGCGCTACCTGCCGGGCCAAGATCTGCCGAACCACGCCGCGATCGCCGACATCGTCCGCCGGCTGCTCGCTGGTGATCCGGCCGTGGCCCAGCACTTCGACTTGCGCCTCTTCGACTTCTCCTATCGCCTGCCCTATTTGCTGCTGGTGCCGCTGGCGAGCCTCTTCGGCGCCGCCGCGGCGGTGCGGGTGGTCCTGGTCGCGATGTGGGTCGCGTACGCTTGCGCCTGCCGGGCCCTGATCAAGGCGTTGCTGCTGCCGGCGCCCGCCGTCGTCTTGCTGCTGCCGTGGTTCTTCGGTATTCAGTTCATCGCCGGCTTCCTTCCGAGCCTGATGGCGGTCGTGCTCCTCCTCTGGAGCGTCGTGGCTCTCGCAGCGGCCACCACCACCCCGCGCCCGGGCCCCTTGGTCGCGGCCACCGTCCTCGGGCTGGTGCTCGGCACCGCCCCCGTGGTGTTGAGCCTGCTGTGGGCCGCGAGCGTCGTCGCTTACGCCTGGGGTGGCGATCGCGCCCGGTGGCGCAAAGCGGCGCTGGTCTTCGGGGTCGGCATGTTGCCGGCGCTCGGCTTCACGGCGACGCGGCTCTTCTGTCGCGCCGCCGAGGAGCCGAACGTGCTGGTGCCGGTCTACAAGCACCCGTTTCGCTTCTACGCCAAAGCCTTCCTCGCCAACCTCGACTGGCCGCTCGGCACCTTGTCGCGCGCCGCCCTCGTGCTGTTCATCGTCGCCGTGCTCGTACACTTTGTCGTCCGGCGGCAACGTGACGCGGTGGCCGATCGCGCGCTGCCACCGCCGGTGCGCTTCGTGGCCGCGGCGCTCGGGCTCTGGCTCTTGTGCTTGCTGTTGATCCCGGCGCGCACCCGCAGCACCTGGGGCATCAACCTCCGCGCCGTGGAGCCAATCCTGGTGCTCGGCGCCGCGCTCGCCGCAAACCACCTCCAGAGCCTGACGGCCGCGGTCGGCAGAGGCCTGCGGCTGGCGCTGTTCATCGTCGTCGGCCTGGACGGCGTCGCGCTGGCGCGCGGTTTCGCCCACGTCGACCAGGCGCTTCGCGACATCGAGCCGATCTGCGCCGCGCTGCCGCAGGCCGCGACCCTCAAGGTGGTGCGCCGCTTTCATGACGTCGCCGGGGCGGCGTGGTCGTTCGCCTATCACGCGCACGGCTATTGTGTGCTCGACCGCCTCGCCTACGACGACGGCGTCTTCCCCGATCGCCACATGCCGATCGTCCACACCCCGCCGCCGGCGCTCGGCCGCAGCCCCGAGGGCGCGCTCGGAGCCTTCGACTTCCTGCTCCTCGACACCGAGGCCAACCCGACGCCGCCGCCCGCCGACGGGGTGCTGGTGACCGAGAGCGGGACCTGGCGCCTGTATCGACGCCGCGACCCGTGACGGCCGCCGCCGAAGAGTCACCAGACGCTGTCGACCGTGACCGCGAACGGATGCGAAGCCAGGGGCAGGCCACGGCGCACCAGCTGCTCACCGCTTTGGGTCACCACCCCGAGGTCGTCGCCGCTCTCAATCGAGAGCGTCGCGATCCACGGCTTCACCGCCGAGAGCGCGAACGGCGCGTACCGACACGCGACCCCGAAACACACGAGCGTCGCCGCGACCGCAACCCGGAGGCGCGCCCGCCGGCGCCGGCGCCAACCGCCGAAGGCCAACGGCACGAACAGCAGCGGCGCGAGGCCCAACAGCGGCCGCGGATCGGGCGCGGTGAGAGACGCCGCCGCCCCGGCCGCCGGCGCCAGGGCGAGCGACACCAGCAGCGCCGTCTCGGTGGCCGGGCCTAACGCCAGGTCGATTCCCTCGAAGATCAGGCTGCCGGCCGCGACCGGGATCGGCCCGGCGCTCGCCAGCGCCGCGCTTCCCGGATCGAGCTCGCCGTCACCGTCGGCGTCCCGATACAGCTCGCCGACGATCGCCGCACCCCCGATCGCGTCGCCCTCGACCCCGCCGAGCTGCAACACCAGGCGGTCGAGCCGCCCGGAGACCGCCGCGGTCGCCACGATGAGCTCCAACACCACCGCCGGCCGGCGCGGGCGAATCGTCCTGTCGATCGGTGATCGGTCGCCGCGGCGAACGCTGATGTCGGCGTAGCTGCAGGTCGGGTCGGCACCGCAGGGCCCGGCGGTCGCGCAGGTCGCGACGCGATGCAGACAGCGGGCCGCGCTCGTGCATTCGTCATACGAGCACAGATCGGCGTCATCGCAATCGGCGTCGGTGTTGCAGCAACCGATGATCCCGGAATTCTCGCAGGCGCCGCTGGTCGCGTTGCATCGATCCACAGTGCACGGATTGCCGTCATCACAATCGGCGGCGCCGCGACAACACCCCGGGAGAGCGGCATAGACGCAGGAGCGCGCGCCCACGTCGCAGCCGGCCGAGATGCAGGCCGACGGCAGCGCGCAGGCGCTCGCGTCCTCACAGCACCCGGTGCGGACGCTGGTCTCGCAGATGCCGCTCGCCAGGCCGCACACCGCGCGCTCGCAGGCGCTGGCGACCGGGGGGCAGCTCGTCAGCAGATTGACGTCCTCGTCGACGAAACCGTCACAGTCGTCGTCGACACCGTCGCAGGTGACGTCGGCGGCGGCGACGCTCGACCCCGGGGTGCAGGCAATCACCGCCCCGGCAACACACGCGGACGGCGTGTTCGTCAGGCGACAGACGCCCACGCCACAGGAGGCGTCCGGCGCGTACCGGTCATCGGGGCCGCCCGCGCAGTCCTGGTCGTGCCCGTCACAATCGTCGAGCACGGGGTTGCCCGGATAGCAGCCGCCGCCGCAGGGGCCGCTGTCATCACAGTCGTCGCCGAGCGCGACGTGGCCCGACGGTTGCCGGCAGTCGCTCACCACGACGTTTGGATCACCGTGGCCGTCGTTGTCGGCGTCGCGATACCAGGCGGTGCTCGGCAGGCTCGTGCCCAGACAATGGCCGCTGCCGTCGCAGGCGTCGGGCTCGGTGCAGGCATCGCTGTCGTCGCAGGGCGTGGTGTCGCCGGGATACGTCGCCGCGCACACCGGACTGCCGTTACAGGCTCGGAGCGCGCCGCACGGTGGCGCGTCGTCGACGCAAGAGAGGCTCGTGCCGCGGCAACCGAACCCCAGGGCGCCACAGGTGTCGGTGTGGGTGCACAGATCCTGATCATCACAACCCACGCCGGGTTGGCACTCGATCACCGTCAGCGGTAGGCCGCCGACGATCCCGTTCGCAAAGACAAAGGCGATGTAGTTCCCGAAGGGCACCGACGCCGGCAGCTCGACCGTGACCTTCACCCCCTCGGGCGCGAACGAATACCCCGCTCCCGCCAGGGAGAAGAGCGCATCGCCGTTCATCGCCGCGAGCCGCACCACCGGGAAGTTCGTCGGCGAGCTCGCCGGGTTGGCGCCGCCGCTGGCCTCGCTCGCGAGCGAGCCGCGAAGCCCGACTCCGTCGAGCGTCAGTTGGCTCCCCGGTGTCCGCGGGCCGCTCGCCAATGTTGGCTGGGGCCGCCACCCGTCGGCCGGCGCCCCCTCGGCGAACAGCTCGACCGAGGCGAGTCGAGGTGCCGTCAGATCCGAGCCCGCGGCGATCAGCACCTTGCCGTTCGCGAGCAGCACCGCGGCGTGGTTGGTGCGCGCCGCGCCGAGCGGGGTCGCGACCTCGGTGAACACCCCGGTGGCGGGATCGAAGGTCTCGACGCTCGCGAGGATGTTGGTCGCCGAGCTCTCGCCCCCGGCCAAGAGCACCTTGCCGCTCGGGAGCAAGGTCGCGCTGTGGCGAGTGCGCGCGGTCACGAGGTCCATCGCGGGATCGGTGACGATGATCCCGGTCGCGGGGTCGACGCCGGGCTCGAACAGCTCGCTGGTGGCGACGGCGTTGCCGCTCGAGTCGCTGCCGCCGGTCACCAGCACCTGCCCGGACGGCAACAGGGTCGCGCGGTGGTAGTGGCGCGGGACGCTCAACGCGGCGGCGATCGCGATCCATTGCTCGGTCGCGGGGTCATAGAGCTCGGCCGACAAGAGCGGCGAGCCGCCGATGCCGCTCGAGTAGCCGCCGAGCACCAGCACCTGACCGGTCACGAGTCGCGTGGCGCTGTGGTTGCGCCGGGCGACGTTCATCGAGCCGGCGGTCGCCACGCATCCGGTCGCGTCGCACAGCTCACTGGTCGCGGTGTTGGTCTGCGTCGCCGACTCGAGCATGCCGCCGGCGATCAGGACCCGACCGTCGGCGAGGAGGGTCGCGGTGTGGCGATAGCGCGCGGTGCCGAGCTGCAGGCTCGACGAGCCCAGCCAGGTACCGGCGCCGGCGTCGAAGACCGCGAGCGCCGCGAGCGCCGCGGTGGCGTCCCGGCCGCCGGCGACGAGCACCTTGCCGTCGTGGAGCAGCGTCGCGGTGTGGTAGGAGCGCGCGCCCGGCAGCGGCGTCACCGCCGCGCTCATGGAGTCCAGGGTTGGGTGGTAGATGTCCACCGCCTGCGAGTAGCTCGCGGCCCGGTAGCCGCCCGTCACCAGGACGCGGCCGTCGGTGAGCAGCGTCGCGGTGGGGTTCTCGCGAGCCTCGGAGAGCGACGGCAGGGTCCCGGCCGGCGCTGCAGTGGCGCCGAGAGCCGGCTCGAGGATTTGCGCCGAGCCGAAGTACGACGGCACCGCCGTGCCATCCTCGCCGCCCGCGACCAGCACGACGCCCGAGGGCAACAACGTCGCGGTGTGCAGGGTGCGCGGCGTGAAGCCGGGCGCCGCGAGACTGGTCCACGAGCTGGCCCCAGGCGCCGGATCGAAGATCTCGGGCGCGGCGAGCGCTGCCGGCGCCCCGCCCCCGGCGATCACGAGCAGACCCGCGGGGATGAGCGTCGCCGTCTGTGCCTGGCGCGCGACGGCGAGTCGGCGGGACGGGGTCGGCGACGGGCCCCAGGTGTTGCCGGCGACGTCGTAGCGATCCCAGGTGGTCGAGAACGTCCCGGCCCCGGACTCGTCCCCGGCGACCACCACCACGGTCTCATCCGGCAACAGGGTCGCGGTCGCGCTGCTGCGCGCGGTGGTCATGGCGCCGATCGTCGTCCAGGCGCTCGCCGCCGGCTGCGCCGGGTCGAAGAGCTCAGCCGACGCCAGCGGCACGCCGCCGGTGTTCTGTCCCCCGACCACCAACACCTTGCCGCTGGAAAGCAGCACCGCGTCATGGATCCAGCGCCCCGCCGCGAGATCGCCGGCCGCGGTGAAGACATCGGACGTCGGGTCGTAGAGCTCGGTCGCGGCCACCGCGGTGCTGGTCGCGGTCTCCATGCCGCCGACGAGCAGCACCCGCCCGTCGTTGAGGAGCGTCGCCGTGTGTCGCCGTCGACTCTGGATCAGGTGGCCGCCGCCCGGGGCGAGCCAGCCGCCGCCCGCCGGGTCGAAGAGCTGGTAGCTGTCGAGGGCGCCACCGCTCCAGCCGCCCGCCACGAGCACCTTGCCGTTCGCGAGCAGGGTGGCGGTGTGGGTCTGGCGCCCGACGCTCATGACGCCGGCGTCGCTCCAGGCGCCGGTCGCCGGATCGAAGATCTCGGCCGCGTCGAGCACGGTGCCGTTGTAGCCCCCCGCCACCAGCACCTTGCCGTTCGGCAACAGGGTCGCGGTGTGGGTACGCCGCGCGCTCGCGAGGGACGCGGTGGACGACCATCCCGGATCCACGACCACCGGCGGCGTCAAGCCCTGCAGATCGAGCTCGGCCTGCACCCAGAGCCGATCGCCGGCGACGGCAAAATTCGCGCCCGACGCCCCGACCTCGCGACCATCCTCGAGCCCCGCGATCCGGGTCGTGGCCTGGCGGGTCTGACCGTCGCGGCCGCGCGCGACCGCGTAGTGGAAACGAAGGACGGCGCTGCCGCGCTGGTCGAGGAGCTCGAGGTAGGTGCGCGCGTCGTGCACCGCGACGATGGTCGGCGGCAGCGTGATCTCGTACGCCGCCCGGTGCATCCCCGCGGCGGTGGCGATCACGTACTCCTCGACGCGCTCCGCCACCCACGAACACCCTTGGCCTCCTTGCCGCCCGGCGGCGCGCCACAGGTGTCCGGCGCCGTAGTACGCGACCCCACGCTCCAAGCGCAGCGCCGCGGCGTCGCTGCTGCCGAGAGTGCGCACCCGGACCGTGTGGCCCCGGGTCCTGATGGTCATCGGCTGGCCGTCGTGCTCGGGCAACGTCACCCGTAGCGCGTAGGCCGTGGCCACTTCGAGTGGAAGCGCGGCGTCGACCGCGGACCCGAGCTCCGGAAAGTAGGCCGCCGCCAGCAAGGCCTGGTTGGCGTCGTCCTCGGGCCAGATCTCGAAGGCCGCCGCGGCCACTTCACGGTCCAACGGTGCCGCATCGGTCGTCGGTCGGTCGCCGGGGACCCCGAGCTCGCGCCACTCGCGGGCGGCGATCTCGACCGCGGCGCCGGGACCGGGGCTCGACGCCGACTGGCAGGCCAGGACGGTCACAAAGAACAAGGAGATCGAGAGTCGCGTGGCACACGAACGGCTTCGCATCGAACCCCCACACCGAGCCCGCGGCACCGGCGAGCGCCGCACACCCCAAGCGGGGCCGAAGTATGGCCCACGGACCGCGAGCTGTCCACCGTTGGTATTGAGCCCCACGCTCAGGACCGGCAAAGCCGGATCCTTCGCGTCTACGGCCAGTTACGAGAGCCATGGTGATGACCCCGTGAACGCTTACAACTCGACTTCGGTCCACTCAAGAAACTTCACCGCGCCAGGTACGGTTCCGCAGGATTTCCGGCTCACTGGGCGCTCAGCGCGTTCTTTGGGGTTGACGACGGCGCTCGGCGCGAGAGAGACTCCAGCGTACCTGGGACAATACCCCGTCACAGGCACGAGGGTCAGAAGACGATGCGCACCATCGACATCCAGCCCGAGCAGTCCTTGGCCGATGTGGCTCGCCTCGCCGACCTCAGCGTCGAAGAGCTGCGCAAGATCTCCGGCCTCGACGCCACGAGCGACACCAAGCCGGTCGGCACGGCGATGCGTCTGGTGTTCGTGGACGCCTTCGACAAGGGCGGCGCCACGACGAAAGAAGGCCCGAGCGGTGCGATCGGCGGCAAGAGCTCGTTCGCCTCGGCGGGGCCGCTGTTGCGCGCCCGGGCCGAGAAGAGCCTGGCCGCGACCGCCTCGAAGCCCCCGACCCGCGTCGCGCCGGCTTCGGTGCTGCCCAACGACACCGCCGGCCCCGACACGCGCTTGGGCCGGCAGCTCGAGTTCCTGCTCCGGATCGATAGCTTGAAGACGGTCTACCGCCACAACATCGTCGGCGACCACTCGCGCCGCGAGAACGCCGCCGAGCACGCATGGCACCTGGGGGCGATGGTGGGGCTGTTGTTCGAGTACGCCCCGCCGGGCACCGACCGCGGCCGAGCGGCGGAGATGGCTCTCATCCACGACATCATCGAGGTCGAGGCCGGCGACGCCCCGGCCTACGACAAGAAGGCAGTCAAGGGCCAAGGGGCGCGCGAGCTCAAGGCCGCCGATCACATCTTCGCGATGCTGCCCCAGGATCAGGCCGCCCAGACGCGCAGCCTGTGGGACGAGTTCGAGGCCGGTAAGACGCCGACCGCGAAGTTCGTGCGCGCGTTGGACCGTCTGCAGCCGGTGTTGATGCACACGATCACCAACGGCGACGCGTGGAAGGAGCAGCAGGTCAAGAAGAGCCAGCTGTTGAAGCGCGTCGCGGAGATCGAGCACAACGTGCCGAGCCTCTGGCCGCTGGTCTCTGACCTCGTGAACACTGGAGTCGCGCGCGGCCAGCTGGTCGACGGCTGAGCGTCACTGTTCACGGGGGACCGCCCGCCGCGAGAACCGGATCCTTCGCGTCTACGGCCAGTTACGAGAGCCGTGGTGATGACCCCGTGAACGGCTGAGCTTCGCCGCGCCCGCGTGCGCCCGCCCGCGCGGCCCGTGGCCGCCGTCGTCGGCGCGCCGCTTGACAACGCTAGGGGCCTCCGTCACAAGGTCCGCATGCCGCGCCGCCCTCACGACGAACTGCGCCCCCTCGCGATCACCCCGCACTACCTCCTGCACCCCGAAGGCTCGGCGCTGATCGAGTGGGGTGACACCAAGGTCATCTGCACCGCCTCGATCGACGACAAAGTCCCGCCGTGGCTGAACGGCAAGGGACGCGGTTGGCTGACCGCCGAGTACGACATGCTGCCGCGCGCCACCACGACGCGGAACCAGCGGGACTCGCAGCGCGCCAAGCCCAACGGCCGGTCGCAGGAGATCTCGCGCTTGATCGGCCGGGCGCTGCGCGCCGTCGTCGACACCACCGGCTTCGGCGAGCGCACCATCACCATCGACTGCGACGTCATCCAGGCCGACGGCGGCACCCGCACCGCGTCGATCACCGGCGGCTACGTCGCCCTCGGCCTCGCGGTGCGGCACCTGATCGACCAGGAGCAGGCCCGCAAGAGCACCCTCAAGGACCACGTCGCCGCGGTGTCGCTCGGGATCGTCGAAGGCCAAAGCTACCTCGACCTCGACTACAGCCTCGACTCCCGCGCCCAGGTCGACATGAACGTGGTGATGACCGGCAGCGGTCGGCTGATCGAGGTCCAGGGCACCGCGGAGCAGGCGCCGTTCAGCCGCGACGAGCTCGGCGCCCTGCTCGATCTGGCGTTCGCGGCGTTGCCCCGACTGATCGCGGTGCAGAAGCGCGCCATCGACACGCCGCGTGGCCCGGCGCCGATCGTGGTCCGCGCGTGAGGTCGCTCCGGGTCGGCACCACCAACCCCGGCAAGCTCGAAGAGCTCCGCCAGCTCCTGGCGCCCGCCGGCTACACGGTGCGCGGCATCGACGATCTCGAAGGCTTCGCGGTCATCGAGGACGGCGCCACCTTCGCCGTCAACGCGGTGAAGAAGGCCGAGGCCGTGGTCGCCGCGACCGGCGAGGCGGCGGTCGCCGACGACTCCGGGCTGGTCGTCGACGCCTTGAACGGCGCGCCCGGCGTCCATTCGGCGCGCTACGCCGGCGTCGTCGGCCCGGGACAGGACGCCGCCAACCGCCGGAAGCTCCTCGAAGCGCTCGCCGGCGTCGCGCCCGACCGCCGCAGCGCTCGGTTCGTGTGCGCTCTCGCGTACTGCCGCCCCGGCGAGGCGCCGCACGTCGTCACCAAGACGGTCGAGGGCGCGATCGGCTTCGAAGAGCGCGGTCACAACGGCTTCGGCTACGACTCGCTGTTCATCCTCTCGGCCTACGGCCGCACCGCCGCCGAGGTCTCTGCCGAAGAGAAGCACCGGGTCAGCCACCGGGGTCAGGCCATCCGGGCGCTCGCCGAGTTCCTCGCCGGCCTCGAGAGATCGTGATGCGCCGCCTGGGGATCGCCGTCGGCCTGAGTCTCGTCGGGGTGGTCGCGGCGGCGGGCCTGTACCTGTGGACCCTGCTGCCGACGCCGGGGGCCGCACGACAACAGGTGCGAGACGACGTCGTCGGCGTGCTCGCCGGGCGTGCCTATGCCTATCTGATCTGGAACGCCGATCACGTCGTGCTCGTCGACGCCGGCAGCGATCCGACCGCGGCCGCGATCGTCCGCGAGCTCGCCGCCATCGGTCGCCGCCCCGAGCAAGTCGAGGCGATCCTCGTCACCCACGGTCACTTCGACCACGTGAGCGGCATCCCCCGTTTCGTCAACGCCCGCACCTGCGTGTGTCAGGGCGACCACCAGCTGTTGCGCGGCGACCGGCTGCCGAGCGGGCTCTTGCCGCGCCTCTTCGGCCACCTGATGCCGCAACACATCCTGCCGCCGCACGTCCAGGCGCTGCTCGCCGGCACCGCGCTCACCTTCGGGGACCTGGCGTTCGACGTCATCGCCACGCCGGGGCACACGGGCGGCTCGTGCATGTACCGGCTTCGAGACGTGCTGTTCAGCGGCGACAGCCTGCTGAACACCGGCGCCGAGGTCGGCCCGCCGCCGTGGCTGTTCTCCGATTCGCCGGCGAGCAACCGCCGGGCGCTGGCGCGCCTCGAGGCCGTGCCGTTCACGACCATCGCCGACGGCCACACCGGGTTCAGCGCCGACGGCCGCGACCGCTACGAGCGTTGGCTCAAGGCGAACCTCGAACCGGACGCGCCGGCTCCACCGCGATGACCGCGGGGATGGGGTAGCGCACCTCGCCGGGTGACGCCGCGAAGCCGGTGGTCCCGGTGCCGTGCTGGCCGTAGAGGCTGAGCTCCACCTCCGGCACCCGGATCGCGAGCTGCGACTCGATGCCGCCGTCGAGGTTCATCGCCCGCACCAGCGCCAGATCGGTGTCCGGCAACCAGCGGGCCAGCGCTGCCAGCGTCACTGCGCCCTCGGTCAGCATCACCAGCATCCGGCCATCGCGGTCCTGGGCGACGACGGTGCGATTGGCGAGCAGATCCGACTCCCGCACCCGCACCCGCGCCGCCTCGTCGAGCAGCATCATCGACTGCACCACGTGGCGGAAACCGTCGGCGATGTTCGGGTTGGCGTGCTCGAGATCGATGACGCCGGCGTAGGCGGGGCCGACCACCGGGTCGCTGACGAGCAGCGCCTTCCACTGCGTCTTGCGGGCGTCGTTCAACCACACGCCGTTCGCCTTGAGCCAGCCGAGGTACTCGAGCTTGTCGTCGAACTGCCCGGCGTTCAGCACCACCGGCGCCTGCAGCTCGTCGGCCCAGGCGTCGATGGTCTGCGGCGCCGCGAGGCCCGCGGTGCGGTAGTGATGGGGCACGAAGCGCATCGTGCTGCCGAAGCGCAGCACCTTCACGGTCGGCGCGCCTTTACGGGTGATCGCGCTGGCGTCGAGGTCGAAGAGCTCGGCGTCGATCGACGCGAGGTGGCGCACCGGGATCGGGACGCTCTGCGGTCCGGGATGTTGCCACAGCCACAGGGCCAGCGCGGCCAGGGCAACGAGCAGCGCGAGGCCGACGAGGAATCGCAGGCGCGTCATTCGCAGACCGGGTCGCTACCGGCTCTCGGCGTAGCGGCCCGGGAACCGGGCGAAGAACGCGATCGCGGCCTCGAGCTCTCGGAGGTCGACGCACTCGCCGATCTTGTGGGTGTTCTGCTCGATGCCGGCCCCGAGCCCCAGCATCGCCGGATGCTTGAACTCGCCCGAGGTCACCCAACGCTTCGCCTCCGGGACCTTGATCGACTTGTCGCTCTTGCGGATCGGGAAGCCGACGCCGTCGGTGGAGAAGATCCAGCGACCGACGCGGGGCTCGCGGCGCAGCGCGCCGTGCTTGCCGTCCTTCTTGATCTGCGGCGTCACCACGCGGCGGTAGGTGTCGACCGCGGTCGTGATCGCCAGGTGCTCCTCGGGGGTGACCCAGGAGGCGTAGATCTGCGGATTGCCGGTCACCGTGCCGCGCCAGCTCGGCTCGGCGTAGATCGGCACCCGCACCTCCACCTTCAACCCGGCCTCCCGCGCCCGGGCGATGCCCGGCAGCCGCTCGACGTCGGCCTTCGCGGCCTCGGGGCTCTCGCCGACCGTCAGGCGACGATCGAAGCGGAAGGTGAAGCGCTCCGGCACCGCGCAGTCGCTCGGGGTGTCGAGCTGCGCCCAGCTCGCGGTGCGCGTGCCGTGGCCCAAGAACGAGTGGTCGAGGAAGCCCTCCATCCGGTCGTAGCGATCCGCGGCCTCGGCGAGGACGCGACCGGCGTACTCCAGCGGGTTCAGGCCCTCCCACGGCATCGAGCCGTGACAGCTCTTGCCGGTGACCTCGACCTCGATCTGCATCCGGCCGCGCTGGCCGCGGTAGATACCGCAGGCGCCCTGCTCGGCGTGCCCGGTGCCCTCGCTCAAGATCACGACGTCCGGGATGCGCTCCGGCGGCGCGCCCGGAAGGTCGTGGCGCATGATGTACATCGGCCCGGCGCCGTCGTTGTCCTCCTCGGTCACCGTCGCGTAGCTGACGACGATCGCGCCGTGCAGCGCCCCGGCGTCGATGAGCTCGAGCTGGATCTTGGTCGCGATGATCTGGGTCACCACGCCGGCGAGCTGATCGGCGGCGCCGCGCCCGAACAGCAGGTGCGACCACTCGCGCTCCGGCGGTAGATAGCCGAGCTCCCGCTTCAAGAAGGCTTTGTTCACCTTCTTGGCGTTCACCAGGCCGTCGTAGGCGTCGATCCCGCCCAGGGTCTCTTTCCACCGAGCGCGCAGCGCCTTCACGGTGTCGGCGTGCCCGTCGTAGTAGATCACGGCCTTGGCGGCCGGGGCGATGCCGTCTTTTGGATCCTGGACCGTCCACACCAGGTTGCCGAAGCCGTCGAACCACACGTCCTTGGCGCGAGCGACGGCGCCGACGTCGACGATGCGCTTCTTCAGGTACTGCAGGCGCGGCCCCTCGTGATTCGACAAACCGCAGGCGGGGTCGCCACCCTTGTCGACCGGCAGATCGACGTGATCGGCCGGGATCCGAATCGCCTCTTTGAGCAGCTCCACCGCGAGCGGGCGATACTTGTGGCTGAGCTCGATGACCCGTTGGTCGAGTGACATCCTGGTCTCCTTGTGGCTGCTCCTCGGCCGGAACCTACCAGATGGAGCTGGTTTGCGCCGAGAGGGGGGTCGAAAAAGTTTGACGGAACCAAGGATTGCCCTTTGGCGATAATGGTCTAGACTATGTAGGTGAGGCTCCTACCGGAGGGCAGGTGTCATGGTCTACCAAGGCCCTGAGCGTCGACATCATCGGGTGTTCGTGACCAACAACACCGAGTACCACTTCCGCGACGACGTCTGCGTCGCGGTGCGCGATTGCCGCAAGGGCACCTGGCAGACTCGTCACAGCGCCATCGGCGCCAAGCTGATGGGCGGCATCGCGGTGACCCCGCAAGGGAGCTGGAAGGTCAGCTTCGGCTCGGTGGACGTCGGCCAGAAGCTGTGCTTCGGCAACGACATCCTGACGACCCCGGTCCACTCGATCCTTCGACCCGGGCGCGACACCGTCGAATCCTATCCGATCGCGGCGAGCGCCTAGGCGCGCCGCGCGTAGTCTTCGAGCCGCAGCGTCCACACCCGAACCCCGCAGTAGCGTGAGCCTTCAGGGCAGGGCGGCGTCCGCCCGGCCGCGGCGCGGACCGCACAGGGGGCGCCCAGGTACTTCCCGACCTGCGGGTGGACGGCGCGCACCTGTTCGACCTCGTCGCGGGTGGCTTGCCAGATCTCTTCTTGGGCGTTGTAACACAGACGCGTGGTCCACTTGTGTTGCAGCGCCGCCAAATCGCCCGACTCCTCGAAGCGGATCGGAAACGCGTTCGGCAACAAGTAGAGCGCGCTCTCGGTCGCCACCTGATCGGCGAGCAGATCGTCCATCGCCCGCCACACCGCCGCCATCGTCGTCATGAAGCAGTCGAGCGCCGCCGGGGTCGCGGCGATGAGCCCGGGGACGACGACGTCGGGCGCGCCGCCCACGTACTGGGCTTGCAGCACCGGCCGCGATCCGGGGGTCATGCGGTGGCGTTGATCCTGCGAGTCGGCGCTGTGCGACAGCTTCTTCTGGAAGGTGTAGTGGGGGTGGAACAACGTCCGGCTGAGCTTGCCGAGGGTCGTCAGGTTCAACGGCCCGACGCCGGCCGGGTTCTTCGCCGGCGACACCACCAGCTCGATCGCGGCGCCGTCGCCAAGCTCGCTCGGACACAACCCCAACACCTCGCGCACCGCGCGCGCCAGGGTCGCCTCGGTGTTGAGCTTGTAGTCGACCAGCACCGAGCGCTTGCCGCCGAGGGCCCGATCGAAGGCCTGACAAAACGCCCGCGCCGACGCGCTCGGCCGCAGCTTGCCGACTTGTGCCAGCGCTCGTTGCTCGGGGGTTTGATCGAGCGGCAGCGGATCTTCGATGCTCGCGAAGAAGTTCGGATCGGAGCGCCGCACCGCGTCGACCATCAACTCGACGACCACGCGGGTCTCGGTCGGCACGTCGTGCGACTGGCACAGGCGGTGGTAGCGATGCAGCGTCAGGCCGCTCACCGTGTGGTACAGGTGCGCGAAGGTCGCGACCGGCAACACGTAGCGCGCCACCTCCTGCGCCCGCTTCTTGATCGCCGCCTTGTGGTCCTCCGGCCGCTTGCGGCGCGCCGGGAACACCGCGAAGAACGCCGCCGCCGCCGGTGCGCTGAGCAATCCGGTGAGCTCCTCGTAGGCCCGCATCTGCAGCTCGACGGTGCTGCGGTAGCGCAAGAGCGCCGGCGCCGGGAGCCGCGGCACCAACACCCGCTCCGGGCGCACCGTGACGTAGCGCTGGCTCACCTGCTCGGAGTTGTAGAACGGGTGGGCGTGCAAGAACGACCACAAGAGCTGCCGTGAGACGTTCTCGAGCGCGAACTGGAAATGCGCGTGCTGCAGCGTGGTGTGATGGCCGGCCGCGTAGGTGCTCTTGGCGATGGCGTCGCGCTGGGCGCGGGCATGCGCGTCTTTGCGGACGTCCTCGGGGGACACGATCGTCGACGAGTAGCAGGTGCGCGCGGTGGCGACGGCGTTGTCGTAGGGGTCGGCGAACGCGTTCACCAGCCGCACGACCGGCGGCAGGGACGCGAACGGCATCGGTGCATCGGTCGTCACGGTCCTCGCCACCTTGGTCCTCGCCTCGCGCTGCCGAGGCCCTCCTTTATATAGATGATGGCGATCGGTCGTAAGGGGTAGTGCCGGCGCCGGACGTGCGCCGAATCACAGCCGGGCGATCGGCCGCCGGCTGATGTCGGCGAAGCGCAGCGCCAGCGCCGCCGCCACCACCGCCAGCCCGGCGGACAGCCCCCACCACAGACCCGCGGCGCCGAGCCCCAGCCCAAACGCCAACGTCAAGGCCAAGGGCGCCCCGATCGCCCAATGGCCGATGAGGTTGGCGACGAAGGAGTAGCGCGTCACCCCGGCGCCACGCAGCGCCCCGGCGGCCACCGACTGCACGCCGTCGGCGACCTGAAACACCGCGGCGATGGAGATCAGGCGCGCCGCGCCCGGGATCACCTGGACGTCCGAGGTCATCAACCGCGCCAGGACGCTCGGGAACAACCACATCACGGTCGCGGTCGCGAGCATGAACGACGCGCCGGTGCCGATGCCGGCGAGGCCGGCGAAGCGCGTCGCCGCCACGTCGCCGCGGCCGATGGCGCGGCCCACCTGCACCGAGGTCGCGGCGCCGATGCCCAAGGTCGCGGCGTAGGTGATGCTCGCCAGCTGCAGCGCCACCTGGTGCGCCGCCATCGTCTCGGTCCCCATCCGCCCCATCAGCACGCCGACCAACGCGAACACGCCGGTCTCCGCCGCGAGCTGAAGCCCGAGCGGGCCGCCGACGCCGAAGACGTGGGCGATGGTTGTCGCGTCGGGTCGAACGAGGCCTCGGCCATCGGCGGCGGGCGCCGTGCCACGCCCGACCACCGCGGCCATGAACACGAATTGGCCGAAGGTCGCGATGCTGCTCGCCCAGGCGAGGCCGGAGACGCCGAAGCCTTCGATCCCGAGGCCGCCGACGCCGATCCGGCGCAGGCCGGCGTCGCCGAACAGCAACACCCAGGCGAACACGAAGTTGACGAGGTTGAAGAGCACCACCGCGACGACGACCGGCCGGGTGCGGTGCGCCGCCTGCAGATAGGACCGCGACGCGACGCAGGCGAGCAGCAGCCACAAAGACGGCAGGCGACCGAGGAGATAGTCGTAGGTGAGCGACGCCAAAGACGGCGGAATGCCGAAGCGCGGCAGCAGGGCACCGATGACGAGGATCAGGAGGCTGAGCGGCAAGCTGACGAGCGCGGCGACATAGAGGCCCTGCGACAGGACGGCGCGCGCCCGCGCCGGCTGGAGGGCGCCGAAGGCCTGCGCGACCAGCGGGTCGAGGCCGAGCATCAACCCGATCCCCAGCACCGTGACCGCGAAGAACACCGCCGAGCCGAGGCCGGTCGCGGCCAACGTCTCGCCGCCGACGCGCCCGGCGAGCGCGGTGTCGACGAGCCCCATCAGGTGGTAGCCGACCTGGATCAAGGCCAAGGTCGAGGCCAGGCGGACGAGCTGGCTGAGCTCGCGTTTCTTCACCAGGGGGATCGACGTCGGGTCCTCGCCCCGCTCGGGCGCGATCGAGACCTGCACCGGTCAGTCGCGCCGCTTCAGGGTCAAGGTCATGTCGAAGCGCGCCACTTCCTGGTCGCCGACGGTGGCGGAGACGTGCAGCGGCACGTTTTGGCGCTTGCCGGTCTCGATGCCGACTGCGACCGCGGCGCGGATCGCCTGCCCGTCGGCGCAGGTGAAACGGACCGCGGCCGTGGGCCGCTTCAAGAACTCGGCCTTCAGATCTTTGAACAGCACGTCCACCGGTCGACCGGCACGGCGCACCTGCTCGACCGCCATGATGCCGCCGGTCACGTCGGCGCCGATCGCCAACACCCCGATGTACATCGAGCGCAGGTGGTTCTTGGTCACGAAGTTGAGCGGGATGCGGACCACGCAGCGCTCGTCGCCGATCTCCTCGACGACCGGCTGGCACAAGAACAACAGCGGCACCTTGGCGAGCCCCAGGCCGCGCACGAACAACGTCGCTTTGAGCGCCGCCGGAATCATCGCCAGCGCCCGATCGACAAACGCTTTGCCCAGCATCATCGCACCTCGTCGCCAAAGACGGCCCCCTTTGTGCCAGATCTGCCCCGAGCACGCCACGCCGAAACCGTCGCCGCAGCGGCGTTGCGTCCTCTAAGACGCGGGTATAGAAGCCGTCCCGCATGGCGTCCACGAGCTTGGACTCGGAGCGAAAGCCCCGCCGGGTCTGTGTCTTCCTGATGCAGCTGGGCGGCCCTGAGACCCTCGCCGACATCGAGCCCTTCCTCGTGAACCTCCTCGAAGACGTGTTGCCGGCCCCGGACTGGCTCCGGCCGCGCCTCGCCCGTTTCATCGCCAAACGCCGCACGCCGAAGGTGACGCCGATCTATCGGCGTCTGGGCGGCGGCTCGCCGCTGTGCGACAACACCGAGGCCCAGGCGGCGGCCCTCCAGGCGCGGCTCGTCGCGTCCGGCGTCGAAGCCGAGGTGCTGGTCGCGATGCGCTACGCACCGCCCCGAGTGGCAGAGGCGCTGGCGCACGCCCGCCTGACCTCCTCGGAGGCGACCTGGGTGGCGCTGCCTCTCTACCCGCAGTACTCCTGTGCGACCTCGAAGAGCAGCCTCGACGAGCTCGGGCGAGAGCTGACCATCCCGGAGGCGACCCGGCTGGTCACGGTGTCCGCCTACCCCACCGACAGCGGCTACGTCGCGGCGCAGGCCGAGTGCGTCGAGGAAGGGTTGGCGCGCTTCGGCGCCGGCCGCGCCGACGTCCAGGTGGTGTTCTCGGCCCACTCGCTGCCGATGGCGCTGGTGCGCGGCGGTGACCCCTATCCGTCACACGTCGAGCAGACGGTGGCGGCGGTGCTCTCGCGCCTCGAGCGTCCGCCGCCCCACCACCTGGCGTTTCAGAGCCGGGTCGGGCCGGCCCGCTGGCTCGGGCCGTCCACCATCGAGACCGTCAAGAAGCTCGGCAACGACGGGGTCAAGCGCCTGCTCGTGGTGCCGCTGTCGTTCGTCTCCGACCACATCGAGACCCTCTACGAGCTCGACGTCGAGCTCAAGGCGGTGGCCCACCGCGCCGGCGTCGCGCGCTTCGAGCGCGCCCCGGTGGTCGGCGTCCGCCCGGCGTTCATCGACGCGCTCGCCGGCATCGTGATCCACGCCCTGCCCCGCGACAGCGTCCCGGCCTGAGTCGAGGACAACGGCGAGCGGACGCCGCCGCTGTGCCTACAGCATGATCAGGTCGTCGTCTTCGATCATCTCGAAGCTGTCGTCCGCGGCCATCATCTGCTTGGTCTTCTGCAAGCGCTCGGTGGTGATCTTCGCCAGCTCGCCCCTGAGCTCGGGGTGCCGCGCCATCAGCGACGCGAACTCGCGCTTCGGCAGGAACTTCAGATCGCCGCGCATCGTCGCGGTGCAGGTGGCGGTGGTCGGCGAGTCTTGCAGCAGCGAGATCTCGCCGAAGACGTCGCCCTCCTTGAGCTGCGCCAGGCGAACGACCTGGCCGCTCGCGTCCTTCTTGGTCACGTCGACGCCGCCCTTGAGGATGAGATAGAGCCCCTGACCCGGCTCGCCCTCGCCGATCAGCTCGTCGCCCGGATCGACCGGAAAGTCCTGGAAGCGCTTGATGATCTCGATCCGCATCGAGCGCGGGAAGGGCTTGAAGATCGGGCTCGTCGACGTCAGGTTGGTCAGGAAGCGCTCGTTGGTGAAGTCCTTGAGCGCCTGGGTGATGCTCGCGAGCTTCTGCGCCTGGTGCTCGAGAGAGGCGCGCTTGAGCTCGAGCAGATCGCAGTCGGAGAGCGCCACGACCGTCGCGGTGCGCGGCGCCTTGGAGATCAGCGCCATCTCGCCGAACACCGCGCCCGGATGCAGCTTCGCGATCTTGACGACCTTGTCGGCCGCGCGCCTTGACACCTCGACGAAGCCTTCGGCGAGGATAAAGAACGAGTCACCCGGTTGGCCCTCTTCGATGACCTTCTGCCCGGCCACGAAGCGCTTGAGCTGCAGGCTCTCCAAGACCGAGACGAACGCGTCTTCGTCCAAGAAGCTGAACAGCGGGATCGCGGGCAGCCGGTCGGGGTACTTCGCGATCGCCTCGGTGTCGGCCGCCTCATTCGCCGCGGTCGCCAAGAGATCCGCAGGCGCGAGCGGCGGCAACGGCGCCACGGCGTCCTTCACGGTCGGCAAGCGACGCGCCGGTGGCTCGCCGCTCGCCATCACCCGATCCGAGTCGCGCGAGTACAGCTCGGCGATGACCTCGACCGCCTCGAGGATGCTCTTGTCCATCGCCGCCGCCATCTTGATCGCGACGAGCCCCTGCAGCGGCTGACCGGCCTTGATCGCGTGCCAGCCGACGGCCTTGTAGATCTCGAGCGCCTGCAGATGAGCCTTGAAGTTCAACAGGGTGTCGGCGACCCGGAAACGCGCCCGCCAGAACTCCGGCACCGCGCGCACGCACTGCAGATAGCCCTGCAACGCCTCGGGGTAGCGCCCGGTGCGCAACGCGGCTTCCGCCGCCTCGAAGACCTGCAACGCGTTGGCCGCCATCGGCTACTCCTTGTCCGCGCTGACGCTCGCCACCGCGGCGGTGACCACGCGCGCGAACTGCTCTACCTGCGTGGTCGCGTCCTCGAGCGCCGCCGCCTCCCCGGTCTCCAGGTATTCACCCAAGCGACCGAGAGCGTCCTCGACCAGCCGCGCCTCGGCCACCAGGAGCTTGTCACCGCTCGCTTTGCAGGCGTAGATGATGTCGACCAGCCAGAAGAGCTGCTCGCGAAAACGTCCCTGGGGCGGGCGTCGGCGCAGCATGCGGGCGATCTTCTCCATGTGCATGGAGGGGCGCCCCGACTCGGCTAGCTCTCGCGGAGCTTCGGATCGCCGATGGCGCGGCAGCTCCCCTTGCCGGCGAACATCTTCTCCATGAACGAGCGCAGCAACCCCACGTCGTTGGAGTGCGTTTGGATCAGGGTGCGCTCGTTGTCGGGCAACGCGTCGATCTTCAGCGCCACCACCGCGCGGATGGTCTTGTCGGGCGCCTGTTTGAAGTTGGAGATCCGATAGCAGCTCAAGTCCTTGAACGAGCGCTGCACCCAGAGCTTCAGGCCGTGCTCGTCGAGCACCGCCGTCGCCCGGTCCTTGACCTTGATTTCGACTTCCCCTTCCACGAACATGCCGCCAACATACCCGACCCACCCGACTCACCGCAACCCGTGCGACGCGATCGCGCCTCCTCCCTGCTGCAAAGAAGGGGGCTCGGCGACCTCAGCGCAGATCGTCGTTGTCGCCGGCCTCGGGCGCGGCGAGCGATCCTTCCCACGCCTTGCAGGCGAGATCGGTGCGGCCCAACAGCGGCAGACAGCCGTCGAGCTCGGCGTCCTGGTTGTCGGGCTCGCAGTCCAAGAGCTTGCGACTGCCGTGACCGCACTCGAGGGCGGTGTGGACCGTATCGCCGACCGGCAAGCGTGGACTGACCCAGAAGATCGACAGGCGCTTGTTCGGGAACATGAACGCGATCGGGTTGTTCGACCACGACAACGGCGCCCGACAACCGCTGCCGCGATCGGTCACCCGCGGGAGCGGTGTGTAGCCGAGCAAGAACGACACCCGCCCGACGGGGCACTTGAGGTCCTCGGCGACGATGGTGTCGAGGTCGGCGCCGAACAGCGCCGCCTGTCCGGTCATCTGCGCGTCGGAGATGAACAGCCCGTGCGGCAGCCCCATCGCCGCCATCAACCGCAGGCTGTTGCGCAGGTTGGTGAGCGTATGGCAGGCGCAGGGCTCGAGGAACAAACGGTCGCGGACGTCGACGTGGAGATCGGAGGCCATGCGCAACGCCTCCTCGTAGAGGTAGCGGGCCTCGTTGTGGCCGCTGCGCCGATGTCCCCCGGAGAGGATGAGCGCCGCGACCCAGCCGTTCCTCAACAGCCGCAGCCCGATCCGCAGGCGGTAGCGCGCGATCGCACCGCCGGAGTGAAAGCCCGGTACGATCGCCACCGGATAGGGCGCGCTCGCCCCCCGCAGCTTGAAGAAGGCCCGAGCGTTTTGCGCCTGCCACTCGTCCCAAGGCTCGAGCGCGTTGTTGGTGGCGCAGTCGCACGGCCGGCAGCCCATGTAGAGCTGCGGGTTCGGGGGCTCGGCCTGCAGGTTCTTGCCGGTCCAGAGCCCGCGGGTCGCGTCGTCGGGCGCCTTCTTCAAGTGCGGCGCGGGCGCGACCTCGCCCAGAGACCGCAGCTCGCGGTCGATGCGACAGATGGGACAAGTCCCGGCGCCGGCGTCGTAGCGGCACGGCGTCGGCGTCACCGCGCAGCCGGCCGCGACCAGACCGATGACCGCGACCAGATCTCTGCCGATCATTCTCACCGTCAAGAGGCAACACGACTCCTCCATCGGCGTCAATTCGAAAGGGCGCGGCCGCCGCGGCGCGGTATCGAGCCGCGACCCGGCGGCTAATCCAACCGAGAGGCGCGAACGCACATTGACCTGGCTCGGCACCTACCGCTATAAGGCGCGCCGGTGCCCGGGTGGCGGAACTGGCAGACGCGCTAGGTTCAGGTCCTAGTGGGGGCAACTCCGTGAAGGTTCGAGTCCTTTCCCGGGCACCAAACATCCACTCACCAAAGTAGTGCCCATGATCTTCGCCGCCCTTCCTATCCTCGTGGGGCTGTTCGCGGCCCCGGACGCCGCGCCCCTCACGATCCCGTACGAGCGCTATGTCCTGGCGCAAAACGGCCTCGAGGTCATCTTGCACCAGGACCACGACCTGCCGGTGGTCGCGGTGAACATCTGGTACCACGCCGGCCCGAAGAACGAGGCACCCGGCCGCACCGGCTTCGCGCACCTCTTCGAGCACCTGATGTTCCAGGGCTCGAAGCACGTCAAAGACGACGAGCACTTCAAGCGCCTGGAGTCGGCAGGCGCGAGCCTGGTGAACGGCACCACCGACTTCGACCGCACCAACTACCTGGAGAACGTCCCCGCGAACCAGCTGCCGCTGGCCCTCTGGCTCGAGAGCGACCGGATGGGCTTCCTCCTCGACACCCTCACGCAGGCGAAGCTCGACAACCAGCGCGACGTCGTGATGAACGAGCGCCGCCAGTCGGTCGAGAACACCCCGTACGGGCTCTCGGACGAGAAGGTGATGCAGACCCTGTTCCCTCCCGAGCACCCCTACTTCGGCGACGTCATCGGCTCGATGGACGACCTCAAGGCCGCGACCCTGGACGACGTCCGCGACTTCTTCAACCGTTACTACTCACCGGCCAACGCCACCTTGGTGCTGGCGGGGGACTTCGACGCCGACGCCGCCAAGGCCCTGATCGAGCGCTACTTCGGCACCCTGCCGCGACGCCCGACGCCCACCGCGCGCCACATCGAGACGCCGGCGATCACCAAGGAACGACGCGCCGTCGTCAAGGAGCCGGTGGGTCTGCCGCGCGTGGTGCTCGCCTGGCTGTCAGCGCCCGCGTTCGCGCCCGGGGACGCCGACGCCGACGTGCTGGCGTTCATTCTCGGCAGCGGCCGCGCGAGTCGGCTGCACAAGCGCCTGGTCTACGACCTCGAGATCGCCACCCAGGTCGCGGTCAGCCAAGAGTCGCTGGCGCTGACCTCGGTGTTCCGGGTGGTCGTCGTCGGCCGACCCGGCGTCGACGCCTCGAGGCTCGAGGCCGAGACCCAGGCGGTGCTCGACGCCATCAAGAAGGAGGCGCCGAGCGCCCGCGAGGTCGAGCGCGCCCGCAACCAGCTCGTGACCCGCATGGTCACCGCGCTGCAGCTCAGCGGCGGCTTCTCCGGCCGCGCCGAGATGTTGAACCGCTACAACCAATACCTCGGCGAGCCGGACTTCTTCGCCAAGGACATCGCCCGCTACCGCGACGTGACACCGCAGTCGGTGCGCGCCTTCGCCCTCTCCCTTCTCGAGACCGACCACCGCGCGGTGGTGGTCACGGTGCCGACGCCATGAGCCGCTGCCTTCTTGTCGCCCTCGCCGCGCTCTTCACCGCCCTCGCCTGCTCGGCGACCACGCCCCACCCGACGCCGCTCGCCGCCGCGCCGGCGTCCGAGTCGCTGCGCGAAGAACCGCCGCACGTCGCCGCCCTCCCGGAGTTCGTGCCGCCGGTGGCCGGCCGCCAGGTGCTGAACAACGGCCTGACGCTGTTGACGCTGGAGCGGCGCCGCCTGCCGATCGCGAGCGCCGCGATCGTGATCAAGAGCGGCGCCGGCGAAGATCCGGCGGCGCTGCCGGGGCTCGCGGGCTTTCTTGCCGAGGCGCTGCGCGCCGGCACCGAGAGCCGCACCGCCGACGAGATCGCCGACGAGCTCGAGACCCGGGGCGCGACCCTGGCGGTGAGCGTCGATCAGGACGCGATGACGCTGTCGTTCACCACCCTGACCGAGAACTTCGACGCGGTGCTCGCCGTGGTCGCCGACCTCTTGATGCACCCGGCGTTCAAGCCCGAGGAGCTGGAGCGCGTCCGCCGCAAGCGCCTGGCGGCGTTGCGCCAGGAGCAAGACGACCCGTCGCGAATCGCAAGCCGGGTGTTTCGCGCCGTGTTGTACGGCGGCCATCCCTACGGTCACACGGCGCTCGGCAAGCTCGAGGCGATCACCAAGCTCGGCCGCGCCGATCTCGAGCGGTTCTACGCCGCCCACCTCCGCCCCGCCAACGCCGCGCTCGTCATCGTCGGCCCATACACCGGCGCCGAGGCGGGCGCCAAAGCCGAAGCGCAGCTGGGCGCGTGGCGCGGGCGCCCCGGGGTCACGGCGCCGCCGCCCGCCGCGGTGGACGGCACGCCGCAGATCGCGGTCGTCGACCGCCCGGGCGCGCCGCAGTCGGAGATCCGAGTCGGCCACCTGGGGCTGTCGCGCTCGCACCCCGACTACTTCCCGGTGATGATGTGCAACGCGATCTTGGGCGGCGTCTTCAACAGCCGCATCAACATGAACCTGCGCGAGGAGAAGGGCATCACCTACGGCGCGTTCTCGTCCTTCGAGCTCTGGCGCAGCCGCGGCGTCTTCGGCGTCGGCGCCGGCATCGTCACCAAGGCCACCGCCACCGCGGTCGCCGAGGTGATCCGCGAGATCGCGCGGATGCGCGACACCGACGTCGGCGCCGACGAGCTCGCGGGCGCCAAGGAGCGCTACGCGTTGTCGCTGCCGAGCTCGTTCGAGAACGTCAACGCGATCGCCGGCAACATCGCCAGTCTCTACCTCCACGACCTGCCGCTCGATTACTTCCGCACCGTGGCCGCCGAGATCCGCAAGGTGACGGTGGCGGACGTCCGGCGGGTGGCGCAGGCACACCTTCGCCCCGCGCAGCTGTCGGTGGTGGTGGTCGGTGATGCGACCGCGGTCGCCGAGACCCTGTCGATCCTCGACCGCGGCGGCATCACCCACTTCGACGCCAGCGGAGAAATTCACAAAGGCCCGCCTTCCCCTTAGACTGTGGCGGTCGTGCGCCGCGTCCTCCCAGCGCTGCTGTTCCTCGCCGGCCCGTGGTCGACCGTGGCCACGACCGCGGTCGCCGCGCCGCCGCAGAGCTACGAGCGCTGGCTGAAGCCCGAGCCCCTCAGTCGCGACGAGCGCGCGCTGTTTCGCCTGGCGCGCGCCTGGGGCGCCGCCCACGGCCAGGTGCTGCGCTACGACAGTCGGCTGGTCCGCGCCGCTCGGCGGCTCTTGTCGGCGGTGCCGACCCGGGCCGCGCAGCCGATCGATCTCGATGAGGTCCGGCGGACCGCACAGACGCTGGGCTTCACCGACGGCCAGCTCGCGGCCATCGGCCTGCGCCTCGAAACGCCGCAGGCGCTCGCGGCGGCGATCAATCGCCAGCTGCAGAGCGCGATCGGCGGCCTCGACGTCAATCGGGTCGGCGTGGCATCCAGAACCAAGGACGGCGAGACCATCGCGCTGCTGCTGCTCTCCCGGCACCTGGTCGATCTGCAACCGCTACCGGCGCGGGTCCGGCCGGCGGCGCTGTTCCACCTCGGCGGCCGGTGGCGCACGCCGGGCACGCTGCAGAGCGCGACCTTGGCCGTCGAGCTGCCGGGAGGCGCGGTGGAGCGCCGGCCGATCGAGGTCTCCGGGAAGACCTTCAACCTGACGCTCGACCTCGGCAGCGCGACCGGCGTCGCCCGGCTCGAGGTCCTCGTCGATCGCGGCCGCGGCCCGGAGATCGCGGCGATCATGCCGGTCGGCGTCGACGCCGATCCGTGGGCCGGCAAAGGCACGCCCGATGCCCCGGACCCGAGCGCCGCCTTGCGGCCCGACGACGAGCTGGAGACCGCGCTCGCGGCCCTGATCTTGGGCGGTCGCGAGGCCGCCGGGGTGTCGTTGCCGGCGGCGAGCGCCGGCCTGGTGGACGCCGCGCGCTCCCACGCCGACGAGATGCGCGCCGGCGGCTTCTTCGCCCACGTGTCGCCGACCACCGGCGACGTCACCGCGCGCTTGAAGCGCCGCGGGGTGCGGTGCGTGCGCACCCTGGAGAACATCGCCATCGGCGACTCGGTGGAGTCGATCTGGCAACAATGGATGGAGAGCCCGGCGCACCGCGCCAACCTCCTCGAGCCGACGGTCGATGCGCTCGGCGTCGGCGTGGTCTCGAAGCCGTCGGCCGCCGGAAACTCCCGGCTCTACGCGGTCGCCGTCCTCGCCAAGCTCGCAGACGACGGGCCGGGCTCGGAGCTCGCGGCGCTGGCGATGCGGCAGATCAACGACGAGCGCAGCCGCCGCGGCATGACGCCGCTGACGCTCGACCCCCAGCTCTCCGGGTTGGCGCTCCGATACAGCGAGGGGCTCGCCCGCCGGGCGCCGGTCGACGACATCAGCCCGATCCGCAGGGCCCTCGTCGACTCGGTGTTCGAAGAGGCGCCGGTCTCCGAGGCCGCCGCCGACGTTTACCTCGCCGACTCGGTCGCGGTCGCGGCGCGCTCGACACACGTTCGCGAGCGCTTCACCCGGGCGGGGGTCGGCGTGCACCGCGACGCCGGCCGCAACGGCCCGCAGCTCTACGTCACGGTGATCTACGCCAACGACTGACGGCCGCCGCGGTCGGCCGCTTCGGGCGCGACCGGCGTCACCCGGCCGCCGGCGAGCGCGAACACGTGCGCCTGGCCGCGCTCGAACGCCCGCGTGCCCTTGTGGAAGTGCCACCATTCGACGTGCAGTTGCTCGGCGCCGGCGCGGATCAGGCTGAAGTGGTTCTGGCGCCACTCGGGGTGGCGAATGCGGTTCGAGGTCGAGGTCCCGGCCTGGGACCACACGAAGTGGCGCCCGGCGTGACCCAAGAGCTCGACGTGCGGGAAGTGGTTGTGCCCCGACAGCACCGCGTGCACGCCCATCGCCGCCAGCGCCTGCGTCAGGCGGGCGCTGCCGCGGACGTGGTTGCGCGCCAAGCCCACCGGGAGCTGTCGGAGCCCGTGGTGGATCGCCACGACCTGCAGGCGGTGCGGGGGATGAGCCGCGAATTGCGCGGCGGCCCACTCGATCTGCGCCGGCGACACGAAGCCCAAATCGATGGTCCAGCGTTTGGGCGTCGACAGCCCCACCACCACCGCCGCCGGCAGGCTCAAGACCCGGTCCACCTCGCGGTGCGCCCCGGCGCGGTAGCGAGCCAAGGGTGCGACGAGGCGGGTCAGGGGATTGAACACCGGCAGGTCGTGGTTGCCGGGCACCGCGATGAGCGGCGCCTCGAACCGGGCGAGGAAGGCCGATGCTTGACGCCAGTGAGAGCGCAGCTCGGAGCGTTGCACCAGGTCGCCGGAGCAGACGATACCGTCAGGGCGGATGGCGGTCGCGGCCTCGACGAGCGCGTCGCCGACCTCCGCGCGGAACGACCACCCGGCGTGCAAGTCGGAGATGTGCATCAGCGTCACGGTTGGAGAAATCGCCGGCCTCCTCGACACAGGGTCTTTACGATCGACACACCGGCAAAGCACCGTCAAGGTCAAACGTGGGCGGCGGCCGCGCCGCTCACCGCGCTCGCGCCGCGTGGATCCAGGCCGGCGACTTTGTTGAAGACTTTGCGCGACCCCGATACACTCTCGGAGTGTCTCGATTCCAGCGAACATCTCACCTGAGACCGACCACACCGATGCTGGTGCTGCTCGCGCTCCTGTGGGCCGGCCCCGGCGCGGCCCGCAAGCCGAAGAAGCCCGAGCCGACGACGACACGGATCGTGGCGCTGTTCGTCGTCGAAAAGGACAAACCCAACACCAAGCTGTTCGTCGCGGTGGCCAACCAGCTCTCTGCTGCGCCCGACGTCATCCCGAGCCTGCGGCTGCTGACCGCCGGCAAGCTCAAGAAGGCGTTGGGCAAAGATCCAGAGGCGGCGATCGGCAAGTGCGGCACTGACGTCAAGTGTATCGCCAAGCTCGGCAAGCTGGTCGACGCGGAGGCGGTGGTGTTCGGCCGGGTGAGCCCGCACGGCAAGGGTGTGAGCGTGCAGCTCCTCACCATCGCGGTCGACACGCAGGCGCTCGAGCGCAAGATCAAGATCGACGTGCTGACCACTGCAGACGCCAAGACCGCGATCGGCGCCAAGCTCCACGAGATCTTCTCCACCGCCGCTCTGCCGGCCGGCGACGCGGTGGCGAGCGACGAGATCCCGCTCGACGCGGTCATCCCGAGCCCCTTTGGAGACTCTCCCCCGGGAGCGGATCCCTTGGCGTTGGTGCCCCTCGCCGCCGCGCAACCGAACGTGCCGGCGCCGACGAGCTCCGACAGCGACGAGGTGCCGCTCGACGTCCTCGCCGACGTGGCGCCTGCGGTCGCCGAGCCGGTGCTCGTCCCCTCGCCGCCGCCGAGCGCCGTGGATCTCCCGCCCACGCCGGCGCCGACACTCGCGGCCACTCCAGCCCCCGCCCCGCGCTCCCGCATGCTGCGCAACCTCGGCGTCGCCGTGACCGTAGCAGGGGCCGCGGCGCTCGGCGTCGGCGGCTACTTCGGCCTCCAGTATCGCAGCGCCAAGGGCTCGATCGTGCTCGGTCGGGGCGGCACGCCGCAGCCGACCGCGATCGGCAAACAGGGGGACGCCAATACCGCCGCGGCGCGCGCCAACCTGCTGTTCATCGCCGGCGGCGCGACCGCCACCTTGGGCCTGGTGCTCCTCGGAGTCGACCTTGTGGCCGGCGGCTCGCACTCGACGTCCACCTCGGTAACGCTCGGCGTAACCCCCAGCGCTGCCACCCTCAGCTGGAGCCTGCCGTGAGTGTTCGCCGCCGGATAACGGGACCAACGGGGCGGGTCGTCGACAACCGTTGGCTGGTGCTCGGTCTGTTCGCGATCGGCGCCGGGGCCTGCAGCAAGGTCGCGTTCGATTTCAATCTGCTACCCTGCGAGGCCGGTCGCTGCGGCGACGGCTACGACTGCCACCCCGAGCAAGGCGTCTGCGTGCGCCACGTCGCGGTCGACTGCCGGAGCCCTTCGAGCGCCACCTGCCCGTCGAAGGTCGAGACCGGCAGCAGCTGTCCTTCGGAGGGCTCGTTTCTGCCGTGCGCCGATACCGCCATCGCCTGCGAGCAGGGTTGTCGCACCTGCGGCGCCGGCCTCACCTGGGGCGCGTGCCCGTGCACGAACGCCAGTGCCGAGATCTGCAACAACCTCGACGACGATTGCGACGGCGTCACCGACAACGGCCTCGGCAACTGCCAATGCACGAGCGGCGACCCCGGTACCGAGACCTGTGACGGCAACGACAACGACTGCGACGCCGTCATCGACAACGTCCTGAACCCGACCGCGGACTGCGACCTGAAGCTCGGAACGCCACCGAACGTCGACGAGTTTCAATGCGCCGCCGGGAGCTGCGCGATCTCGAGATGCGTCGCGGCCTACGTCGACACCAATCAGATCGCCGGCGACGGCTGCGAGGATGACTGTGTGCCCTCGAACGGCGGCGTCGAGATCTGCGACACCGAGGACAACGACTGCAACGGCACGGTGGACGACGCCCCCCAAGACGCCACGGGGTGTGTCGACTACTACCTCGACACCGACCACGACGGCTTCGGCAGCGGCGGCCCGCAGTGCTGGTGCACGCCGAGCGGCGACCTCACCGCCGCCGTCGGCGGCGACTGCGCGCCCGGCGACGCGACCTCGTACCCCGGCGCCACCGAGGTCTGCGACGGCAACGACAACGACTGCGTGAACGGCACGCCCGCGAACGAGATCGATGCCGACGGCGACCGCTACGTGATCTGCACCGGCTGGAACGACACCCAGAGCGACAACCCGACGATCCAGGGCGGCGGTGACTGCGCGGCCGGCGACCCGACGTCGTACCCCGGCGCCACCGAGGTCTGCGACGGCAACGACAACGACTGCGTGAACGGCATCGCCGCCGACGAGACCGACGCCGATCTCGACCTTTGGGTCGTCTGTACCGGATGGAGCGACAGCCAAGGCGACAACCCGGCGATCCAGGGCGGTGGCGACTGCCCGGTGAGCGACGCGGCGCACCACCCCGGGGTCACCGAGATCTGCAACAACCTCGACGACAACTGCAGCGGCGTGATCGACGACAGCCCTCTCACCGCCGCGACCTGCAAGTGCGCGAACGGCGGCACGCCGGCGGCCGGCGAGACCTGCGGCAACGGGATCGACGACGACTGCAACAATGCCGTCGACGATGGCTGCGTGGTCGCCACCGTGACGGTCAGCGACCGCAACCTCGGCTGCGACAAGCTGCTCCCCAACACCAGTAACCAGACGCTCATCGGCGTCGACGTCGGCGCGGCGTTGGCGGCGACGACCCTGACCGGCATCACCTTTCGCGCCCACCCGCAATCGACGACGACGTTCGCGTCCCAGATCAGCAACGTCCGCCTGTATCGCGACAACAACGGCGACGGGCTCTACGACGGCGGTGACACGTTGGTGGACGGCACCGCGCGGTCGTTCTCCGGATCGCCCGCGACCGTGACGTTCTCCGGACTCGCCGAGCCGCTCGCCGCCGGGTCGACTTTGAGCCTCATCCTGGTCGCCGACGTCACCTTGGCTGCGAACGGAACCTACCTCGCGGTGCAGATGACCTCGATCGGCGACTTCACCGTCGGTGCCGGCGACAAGGTGTTGTCTCCGTTGCCGCTCCTCGGCGACGCCCATGCGGTCTCCAGCCTCGCGTGCAGCGGGCTGACGACGGCGGGGAGCGCCCCGATCGCATCGGTGGCGAGCATTCAACAGCCGAACCAAAGCAACTGGCAAACTGCGCCCGACGATCCGGCGGGCTGCAACAACAACAGCTGCTACCCGTCCGGGAGCCAATCGAGCACGCCGTTCGACTGCGATCTGGACGACGACGGCAACCCCGACCAGATCCAGGTCACCGACGCCGGCAACACCGGCTCGCGCATCGCCCACATCAACACCGGCATTCCGCTCGGCTTGCCGCTGTGTGGCTTGACGATGCGGCTCTTCGCCACCGATTCCAGGGAAAAGAACGCCACCGGCTGTGATACCGGCAACGTCGACAACAGGCTCTTCGGCGGCAACTATTCGTCGGTCCCGGATGGCTGCGGCATGGCCTGCCCCGGCCTCGACACCCACTACCTCTATTACTACTCGACCGGCACCAACACGAGTGGCTCGGTCAGCGCCACCGGAACGGGGGCACGTACGGTCACTGCAACAAACGGACCGCGGACCGGCGACGCCTGCTACTCCCAGTACGTCGATCACGGCCTGAAGCCCTTGTACGACGCCGCGGTGTCCAGCGGCGCCAGCACCGGGACCTTCCACGTCCGCTTCGTCGTCGACACCGGCGGCGGCCTCTCGAGTGACGGCGGCCGCGGAGTCATGCACCTTCCCGAGATCTACGTCGACATCCGCTAGCTCTCGAAAGGCAGGAGTACCGCCGCCTCGCCAAGCAGCACTCGCTGTGATAGCCAAACCTCAGACCTTGGTGAGGAGTCGGTCATGGCGCGCATGGTGCAGTGTGCGAAGCTCAAGAAGGAGCTCCCCGGCCTGAAGTATCCGCCGCTGAAAGGCGAGCTCGGCAAGCGCATCTTCGAGACCGTGTCCGAGGACGCCTGGAAGATGTGGCTGAAGCACTCGACGATGGTGATCAACGAATACCGCCTGAACCCGAGCGAGCCCGAGGGTCAACGCGTGCTGCGGGAGCAGATGCAGAAGTTCTTCTTCGAGAGCGGCGCCGAGCCGCCCCCCGAATACGTGCCGGCCAAGCGCCACCATTGAGCCGCAAGGTGGGCCAGTCCGGAGGCGACAAGCCGGTCAAGCACCTCGAGGTCTGCCCGAAGTGCGCCGCCTACATGCGCCCGGTCTCGGCGATCAAGGGCGACGCCACCCGCCGTGACTGGAAGGACGAGACCTTTCACCGCTCGTTCGGCGGCGTCGACCTCAGGAAGTTCGTATGTGAGAAATGCCACCACGTCGAGGTCTTTCAGGTCGACGACCTCGGCGGCATCGAGGAAGACGAGTGAGGCGGGCACCGCGCCTCACGGGGTCACGAGCTCCAACGCCCGCTCCGCCGCTTCGCGCACGCCGCTGTCGGCGTCCTTCGCCAGGATCTCGAGACCGCGCCTGATGTTGCGCCCACCGTGGCGCTCGGCCCGCGACAACAGCGTCGCCACCGCCTGCCGGCGATAGCCAACCGCCGCCCCCGCGAGCGCCCGTACCGGATCTTCCGCGAGGACGGCATCGCGGGCGTCGGCGTCGACCTCGCGATCGGGATCGTCGAAGAACCACACCAGCACCGCCCAGCAGGGCGCCCGCGTGCGCGGCGCACAGTGATCGGTCGCGACGCCGAGCGCCGCCGCCCGGACATCGACGTCGGCATCGTGACCCAAGAGCCACAGCGCGCTGACCGCGGCGCTCGTGTCACGGGCTGCGAACAACGGTGCCGCCGCGGCGCGCACCGCCGGCCTGCGGTCGGCGAGCGCCGCCCGTCCGATGGCGCTCCCCTGGGCCCACTGTTCGCCGGCCGCCATCTCCAAGATCCGGACGCTCATCGTCAGGTCCGGGACCGGGGTCTCGAGAAAGGCCGCCGCCAACACCTCCGGGACCGACAAGATCCGAACCGCCGGCGTCGCGCCGCTCGCCGCGACGAAGCGCCAATCTTCACCGCGCGCCATCACCGCCCACTGCACGCCGCCGTCGCCGCCGCAGAGCGCCACCACCTCGCCGCGCACCAGGGGAACGGAGGTCTCGGCCGCGTCGCCGGTCATTCGATAGACGCCCGGCTCGCGCCCGCCCAGCGCCACGAGCAGACCCCGATCGCCGCCGGCCACCGCGGTCACCGGACCGGAGAGCCGGCCCCGGCGCTCGCAACGCCGCGGCTCGGTGCACCGCAAGACCTCGGCGCCGACCGCGACCTCGGCCTCGTCGCCGACCCGCATCGCGAACGGCACGCCGCGGGCGCGCCACAGCCGCGCCGCCTTCACCGTGCGGCTCTCGAGGTCAGCCATCACCAACAGGTCGTCCCCGCCCCACCAGACCCGCCGCACCGACTGCCCGAGCAACACCAGGCGGGGCGTCGGCCGCAACATCGGCGGCAGCGACAACGGGACGTCGCCGTCCTTCAACCGCAGCGTCCAGCCACCGTTGTCGGCCACGATCGCGAGCGCGTCACCGGCGCGGTCCCGGCCGGCGGCGAGCGGCGTCGACCCCGTCTCGTCGGGGCTCACCTCCAGCCGCAGCTCGTCCTGGCCGAGCAGCAACCGCTCGCCGACCGCCGCCACCGCGACGCCCCGAACCACGGCGCGCAGGCCGCCACCCTCGCCGCTGCAGCCGGCGATGACCTCCGGCGGCGGCGACAACGCCGCGAGCGCCAACCAGACGCTCAACACCCGTCGTCTCCAGCCCCGTCATCGACCAGCGCCTGCACCAGCGCGTACGGGTCGAGATCGTGGTCGGCGAGCTCGGCCCGCGCCACCTGCAGCCGGGCCCCGAGGTTTCGGCGGCCCACGTCCACGAGCGCGGCGTCGAGCAGCCGCTCGAAGATCTCTTGGCTCTGGAGCTTCAACCGCTCGCGCCCGGCGTCGGTCGTCGCGTGGCGCCGGTGCTCGTCGAGGGCGTTCACCAGCTCGGCGATCCCCTCGGCCCGGGTCGCCACCGCGCGCAGGATCGGCGGCACCCAGGCCGCGGCCCCGGAGGCGAGCGCCAGCATCTGTCGCAGGGCGCGCTCGACCTCGTCGGCGCCGTCGCGGTCGGCCTTGTTGACCACGAAGACGTCGGCGACCTCGAGGAGCCCGGCCTTCGCCGCTTGGATGTCGTCGCCCAAGCCGGGCACCAGGACCACGACGGTGGTGTGGGCCAGCCGCGCCACGTCGACCTCGTCTTGTCCCACGCCCACGGTCTCGAGGAGGATGACGTCGAAGCCCGCCGCGTCCAACACCCGGGTAGAGTCGAACGCGGCCCGCGACAGTCCCCCCAACGCCCCCCGCGTCGCCAGCGAGCGGACGTAGACCCCGTCGTCACCGGCGTGGCGACTCATCCGAATGCGGTCGCCGAGCAGCGCCCCACCGGAGAACGGACTCGACGGATCGACGGCGAGCACCGCGACCTTCGAGCCGCGAGCGCGCAGCGCCTGGATCAGGCCGTCGACGAGCGTCGACTTGCCCGCCCCCGGGTTGCCGGTGATGCCGACGAGCCGCGCCCCTTTGCGGTGCGGGTACAACAGCGACGCCAGCCGCCGCCCTTCGGCCGGCAGGTCATCGACCACCCGCAGCGCCCGGGCGATCACCCGCCGGTCGCCGGCCACGACGCCGTCGACGAGCGCCGCCAGCGACGCCGGTTGCGTCCCCGCCGTCATGGTCTACGGCTGCGCCTGGTGCAGCACGTGACTTGCGGCGACCGCGCGCGCGGCTTCGGCCGGCCCGAGAACCAGCGCGCAGGACTTGGCGTCCCGATAGAAGCGCTCGACCGGGAACTCCGCGGTGTAGCCGTAGCCTCCGAAGATCTGCACCGCTTCGTCGGCGGCCAGCATCGCGGCCCGCGCCGCGCACAGCCGGGCGGTCGCCGCCGTATACCCGGTCAAGAGCCCGCGGTCCTGGAGCCAGGCCGCCCGATAGACGAGCCTCTCCGCGGCGTCCCTCGCGGTCGCGGCGTCCGCGAGCTTCCACTGGATGGCCTGGAGCTCCGCGATCGGCTTGCCGAACTGCTTGCGCTCCAGGGCGTAGCGCCGTGCCGCCTCGAGGGCGCCGTGCGCGATCCCGACCGCCAGCGCCGCGCCCTGCACCCACGCGCCCTGTTGCAGCTCCTGCATCGACGCGTCGACGCGCCCGTCGCCGCCCAGACGCTCGGCCTCGCCGACGAGCACCCGGTCGAAGACCAGCACCGCGGCGTCACACGCCCGAAACCCGAGCTTGTCCTGCGCCGGCCGCAGCGTCAGCCCCGGCGTGCCGGCGTCGATCACGAATGCCAGGACGCCCGGTGCCCCACTCGCCGCCGCGGTCTTCGCGAGCACCACGAAGAAGTCGCCGGCCGCCCCTGCGAGACAGGTCTTGGCGCCGTGCAGCCGCCAGCCGCGTCCCTCCGGGGTCGCGACCAGATCGGCGCCCGCCGGGCTCGACGCCTCGAGCTCGGCGAAGCCACCGCGCCCGGTCCCCGCAGCCAGCCGCTGCAGATAGCGCTCCTTTTGCGCCGGCGAGCCGAGCCCACCGATGTGCCCTGCCACCTGCGCGTTGTGACTCATCACCGCGAACGCCAACGCCGCGTCGCCGCGCGCCAGCGTCTCGACCACGGCCGCGAGCGCGACCGCCCCGAGGCCGGCGCCGTCCCACTCGGCGGCAATCTGAATGCCGAGCAACCCCATCTCCGCGCACTCGTGCAGCACCGCGGCCGGCAGCCGTTCCTCGCGATCCCAGATCCGCGCCTGTGGCATCACCTTGTCGGCGACGAAGCGCCGCACGGTCTCACAGAGCATCTGCTGGTCGGCATCGAGATCGAAGTCCACCGCCGCCTCCAGTGTCACGACGTCCGGGCCGGGCCATAGCAATTCCGCCCACGGACCACAATCCGCGCCGGGGTGCGCGGGCCCTGGCGCGCGGCGCGGCGGTGCGCGATCAACCGTTCACACCTTTGACCTGCGCCATCAGATGCGGCTCGCCGCTCTTGGCGTCGCGCACCGAGAGCTCCACCGACCCGTGCTGGCTCTTGATCCCGGCGACCACCGTCGCCGGCAACAGCAACGGCCGCTTGAAGGCCGCCTCGATGCGCACCGGTCCTACCGGCAGCTCCGGGCGCGCCTCGTTGAGCGCCCGCGCCAACGTGTACAGGCCGTGGGCGATCGGTCGCCTGAAGCCGAGCAGCCGCGCCGACCACGCCCACAGGTGGATCGGATTGTAGTCCCCGGAGACCGCGGCGTAGCGCCGGCCGGTGTCGCCGCGAAGCTCCCAGGTCGCCAGGCGCACGCCGGTCTCGACCGCGGCGGGCCCGTGCACCGCGGCGAGGCGGGGCTTCTTGGCCGTGGGCCGGCCCTTGCGCATCAACACGGTCGCGGTCGCCTCCCACACGGCGTCGCCGCGCTCGATGACGGTGGTGTCCAGATCGAGCTCCAGGCCGTGCTCGACCTCCCGCCGCCCCGCCAGCCGACAGACGAAGTCCACGCTGGCGTCGAGCGCCAGCGGCCGCCGGCTGCTGACCGTCGAGCGGCGGTGCACGAGACCGAGCGGCGAGAACGGGAACGCCGGCGACAAGATCATCTCGGCGTGGATCGCCATCGCCAGGACCTGCGGATACAGGAGCGGCGCGACGTCGCTCGCCGGCGAGCCAATCACCTCGGCGTACGCCCTCACCCGGGCGGGATCGAGCCTCAGCCCGGGCAGCCGCGCCTCGATGACCGGGGTGTCACGCGCCGGCGCTCCGCCGGACTTGCGGGCGAACAGGCCGCGAACATACGCCCGCGGCAACGACGGCAGCGCGCGCAGGTCCAGCTGAACCGTGGTCGGCGTCATGGGCCCCTCAAATCCCTCGAGCCAGCAGATAGACCCAATTGGCGGCCGCCGCCAGCAGCACCCCGGCGAGCACCCGGGCGCGCAGCGGCTGCCAGTCACCGACGAAGCGTAGGCGCGGCGCCCGCAGCACGACCACGACCCCCGCGTAGAGCGCGAACGCGCCCCAGAGCGTGAGCGCCGCGACGAACAGCGGATTGCAGCCGAGCGCCGTCTTCGGATCAAAGTGGAGCAGGGCCTGCAACGCGCGGCCGCTGCCGCAGCTCAGGCACGGCAGGCCGGTCACGGCCTTGAACGGACAGCCGAGACCGAGACGCCAACCCTCCGGGATCGCGAGCGCCAGGCCCGCGGCCAACAACGACACGCCGGCCCAGAGCTTCTCGTGGTCGAGCTCTCGCGGTTCCAGCTGCCTCGCGCAAAGCCGCATCGTTCTCTCGGTTTGGCGCCGCCGGTCGCGCACCGCAGGACCGGAGCGCCGGGCCTACTTCAGGCCGCTGTGCACGCCGAGCGCTACCGCCGCCGCGACGCCGGCGCACACGCACAGGCAGCACAGCGTCAACGGCAACAGCACCGCGAAGGACGCCTTGGCGCCGGTCGTCTCCTGCGCCGCCATCAGGCCGAAGATGCTGGCGACCAGCACCCAGATCGCGGCGGCGAAACCGCCGAAGATCGGGACCACCTGCAGCACCGCGGTGCTGCCGTACGAGTAGGCGATCACCCGGAAGGTGGTCTCGAACCCGAAGCGCGCCGCGCCCACCATCAGGAGCAGGAGGTGCACCACCCCGGCGGTCACGAACAACGAGACGATGACGACCGCCGGCATCAACACCGCGAAGATCCCGAGCCCGGCCATGGTCTCGAACATCTCGCTCGCGGCGCCGGTGAGCACCGGCGTCACCAGTGACATCAGCGCCTGCCAGAGGATCCCCGCCAGGCCGCCCAAGGTGCCGAGAATCAGCGCGAACAGCAGCGGATCCCCGAGCCCCCCCTGCCGCCGCATCACCTGAAACCCGGCGGTCGCGTCCAACAGCACGACGCGGACGGTCGCGATCGTCGCCGCGACCAACCCGAGCTGCTGGCGATTCTCCCACGGCAGCCCCGGGCGCTCCGTCGGCGGCGTCACGTTGTCCATGTCGGGCTCCTCGCCGCAGCGAAACGACCGCGGTAGGCGACCCTATGAGTGCTGGGCGGTGTGGTCAACCGCGCCGGCGTCGACCTCGGAGACCGCCAGGCGATCGACGATCGCCACCACCGCGGCGTCGATCGGATAGCTGGGCAACGCCGTGGCGCTCTTGAGCTCTTCGATGCCGACTCGCGCCGCGTGCCCGTAGGCCACCACGACGTCCTCGCCGTTGCCGGCACCGAGGACATCGGCGACCACCACCCCTTCGTCGTCCCGCGGTGGCGCAGCGGCCGGGAGCGCGCTCAGGCGCCGCAGATCCCCGAGCCGGTGCGGCCGCACCAACAGCAAACGCAACCCCCGCAACGGCTCCCACTTCACCGTCGACCAAACCTGGCCGACCACGCGCCCGACGAACATCGTACCTCCTCACGCCTCTTCGCTGCGGCCGTCGATGCGCTCGCAGATCGCGGCGTCCACGAGCATCTCGCGGTTGTCCGGCCCCGGCTGCAGCACGTTGCGCGCCCCGGAGCCGTAGGTCAGCAACACCTCATCGCCGACCCGGGCGTCCAAGACGTCGATCGCCACCACCACCTCGTCCGCGGGCGCGGCTACATTCGCCAGCACCACCAGCGACAGCTTCTTGCCCTCGAGGCTCGGGCACTTGCGGCTCGCCCACACCTCACCCACCACCACGCCCCGGTTCATCGCCCGCCCCCTCCGGCGCCGAGCGCGAGCGGGCAGGCGCCCGGGTCGCGAACGAGCTCGGTCCGATCGACGATCGCCATGATCGCCGCCTCCACCGGCACCTGCGGGCCGCCGTGCGCCGCGCGCGCCGGCATCCCGAAGCACACCACCACCTCTTCGCCGATCCCGGCGCCGAGATCGTCGGCGGCCACCAGGTGGTCGTGCCCGAGGGCACCGCCGTAGGAGCAGCGCGGCGCGACGACCAACAGCTTCATGCCGTCGAGCGCGGCGCTCTTCTTCGTGGTCCAGACCTCACCGACGACGACGCCCAACAGCATCCGCTACTCTCCCGCGCGCGCGACGTCGTCGACGATCGCGAGGACCACCGCCTTGGTGGGCACCGCGGCGCCGACCGTCAGATCTCGAACCCGGCTACCGACGCCGACGACCACCCGGTCGCCGATCCCAGCCGACAGCTCGTCGACCGCGACGATCTCCGCGCCGCCGTCGTCCGCTCGCACCCGGAGGAGCTTGCGGCCCGCGAGCGACGTGGCGCACCGGGCGCCCCAGGTGCTGCCGATCACACGCCCGAGGATCATCGAATCTCCTGGCGCCGGTCTACTCGACGTTGTCCACCGCGGCAAGCGCCTCCGGGCTCTCGCCCATCGCGTGCAGCAGCGCCAACAGCGTCATCTGGCCGCGCAGGCGCTGGGTCGCGGCGTTGAGCTCCGCGGTCTGCCGGTTGCGCTGCGCGTCGGTCACGTCGAGAGAGGTGGCGGCGCCGTTCTCGTACGCGGCCTCGGTGAGGGTCAGCGCCTCGCGCGTCAACGCCGCCTGGCGCTCGGCGGTGGTGGCCGTACTGAGCGCCGCCAGGTAGTCGCGCCGCGCCTTGCGCACCTCCAGCTCGACACTGGTCTCGAGCTCGGCGGCGCGGAGCTCGGCCTGGCGCAGCGCGGCGCGCTTCTGTTCCAGATCGGCGTAGCGCAGCTGGTTGTAGATCGGCACGGTCAACGTCAGCATCGCCGACCAGCGGGAGCGGTCCTGCGACCCGAGCTCGGGCGGCTCGGTGAACAGGTAGCCGTACTGGCCGCTCACCGCCAGGACCGGCAACAGCTGCATCCGCGAGACCTGCAGCGACTTGTCGGCGGCGCGGGCGCCGGCCGCGGCGGCCTGCAGATCCAGACGCTTGCTCGAGATCGCGCTCGACTCAAAGACCCCAGGCGCCGCGAGCGGCGGCGGCTCGACCGGTAGCGGCAGCTCCTTGGTCGCGATCAGGGTCGCGAGCGCGTCGCGGGCGTTATCGAGTCCCAGGTGCGCGGCGAGCAAGTCCTGGTAGGTCTTCTCCACCTCGGTCTCGGCCCGCACCACGTCGATGCGCATCGCGTCGCCGGCCTCGACCCGCGCCCGCGCCACCTGCAGGTGATGGCGCGCCGCTTGGAGCTGACTCTCCTGGATGGCGACCAGCTCGTGGCCGACGTGCGCCATCCAGAACGCCTGCGCGACCCCGAACAGCAGCTGTCGCCGGGCGTTCGCCACCGTGAGCTCGACGACCTCGAGCCCGAGCCGCGCCGCCGAGATCCCGATCCACCCCTGGAGGTTGATGATCGGCAGGCTCGCGGTGGCGCCGACGCGCAGCTCCTGCTCGCGCCTGATCACCATACCCGGGATCGGCGGCAGCGCGATGCCGAAGGTCGACAAGAGCGGCGCTAAGCCGCCGGCCAGATCCGCGGTGTCTTCGTGGTCGTTGCGGGTGTAGAGCCCCTGCCCGGCCAGCATCGGGAACAACGTCGCCTGCGCCTGCGACAGCAGCGCCCGCGCCTTGTCGATCTCCACCCGGGTCGTCGCCAACGTCAGGTTGCGTTCGTCCGCGGCCCGCATCGCGTCCGCCAGCGTCAGGCTCGGACCTGGGCTCACGATCGGCAGACGGCGGCCGTCGGCGCCGATCGGCGTCTCCGGGGCTCCGGTCGGCAGCGCCCACAAAGTCAACAACACGAGGTACATGGGTTCCTCCCGGCGCCCGGACAACGGGCGACGTCACGTCAGTCGTTTGCGGAAACGCAGCGCCGCGCTCGCGAGCACCGCCGCCCCGAGGACGGTCAACGCCAGCGCCGGGCGCCACAGGTCGAAGAGCTCGGCGCCCTTCACCATGATGCCGCGGGCGAGCTGGATGTAGTAGCGCAGCGGGTTCACCACCGTCAGCCACTGCACGACCACCGGCATGTTCTCGATCGGATACATGTAGCCGGAGAGCATCAGCGCCGGCAGGATGAAGAAGAACGAGGTCAGCATCGCTTGCTGCTGGGTCCCCGAGATCGTCGACACGAACAGGCCCAGGCCCAGCGTCGTCATCAGGAACAGCCCGGTCGCGCCGTAGAGCGACAGGATGGTGCCGCGCACCGGCACGTCGAAGACCCACGCCGCGACCGCGACGATGAACGCGACGTCGGCGAGGCCCAACAGCGCGAACGGCAAGGTCTTGCCCACCATCAGGTCGATGCGCCGGATCGGCGTCACCATCACCTGCTCGAGCGTGCCGATCTCCTTCTCGCGCGTCAGTCCCATCGAGGTCAGAAGCATCGTGATCACCATCAGCACCAGGGCAAAGACCGCCGGCACGAAGTAGACCGCGGTGCGCATGGTTGGATTGAACCAGGCCCGCGCCTCCAGGCGCAGCTCGGGAAGCAGGCGGTCGGCGGCGACGTTCTTGGCCGCGAGCATCTCCGCCACCCGCTGGCGCTGCAGGGTCACGGCGCGCTGGTTCAAGATCTGGGTCGCCTCCTGGCCCGACCGCAGCGCGGTGTTCGAGTCCGAGCCGTCCATCACCACGAGGAGCTCGGCGCTCTGTTGGCTGAGGTCGTGCTCGAAGCCGCGGGGGATGAGGATCGCGAGCGCGGCCTCGCCGTCGACGATGGCCCGCTCCGCCGCGGCGTGGCTCGGGACCTCACTGACGATGGTGAAGCCGTCGGTGTTGGCGAGCGACTGGCTCAGAGCGCGGCTGGTGGCGGTGCGATCGAGATCGGCGACCACGGTCGGCTGCGCCTTCAAGTCGAGGTTGATCGCGAAGCCGAACAGCAGGGTCTGCAACACCGGGGCGACGAAGACGATGGCGAGCATGCGGCGGTCGCGCGACGCCTGCAGCATCTCCTTCTTCATGATGTGGCCGATGACGCCGAGCATCAGTCGAGCCTGGTCTTGAACTTCTTCACCGCCAACGTCAGCATCACCGCGGCAAACGCCGCGAGCGCCAGCGCCGGGCCCCGCATCTGGGCGAACGCGATCCCCTTCAAGAACAGGCCGCGGACGATGACCAGGAAGTAGCGCGCCGGGATCGCGTAGGTGATCGCCTGGACGATCTTCGGCATCGACGCGATCGGCGACATGAACCCGGAGAGCATGATCGCCGGCAGCATCGACGAGATCATCGCGAGCTGCATCGCCACCTGTTGCTGGCGGGCGACGACCGAGATCAACAACCCCTGCGACAGCGCGCCGATCAAGAAGACGCTCGACATCAAGTAGAGCAGGCCCAGGTTGCCGCGGATCGGGACGTCGAAGAGCACCACCCCGGCGGCGGCGACCAGGGTCAGCTGCCCGAGGCCGATGAGGTAGTAGGGGATGAGCTTGCCGATCAGTATCTCGATGGGTTTGACCGGCGTGACCAAAAGCTGCTCCATCGTGCCGCGCTCCCACTCGCGGGCGACGGTGAGCGCCATCAGGATGGCGGCGAGCATCGCCATGATCACCGCGACCAAGCCGGGCACCAGGTACCACTGCGACTTGAGGTTGGGGTTGAACCAGTTGCGGGCCTTCACGACCACCGGCGGCTTCAGGCGTGCGCCGAGCGTCAACCCCTGGGCGTCCAACGCGCTCACCGCGAGCTCGAGGGTGCGCGCCTGCGCCACCGCGGCCGCGAAGCCGATCGCGATGCTCGCGACGTTGGCGTCGGTGCCGTCCACCACCAGCTGCGCCGTCGCCGCCTCGCCCTGCGACAGGGTGCGCCCGAGCCCGGGGGCGATGACCAGGGCCGCCTTCGCCTGACCGAGATGAAAGGCCTGCTGCAGGCCATCGGCGTCGTCCGGGCGCGCGACCACGGTGAAGGTGCCGGTGCGCTCGAAGCGGCTGACGAGGTCGCGGGACTCCGGGGTACGGTCGCCGTCGACGACGATCATCTTGATCTGATCGATGTCCATCGTCAGCGCGTAGCCGAACAGCATCAGCAGCACGAGCGGCACGCCGAACGCCATGTACAACGTCCGCCAGTCGCGCAGGATGTGCTGCCCTTCCTTGCGGGCGACGAGGAAGACGCGGCGCAGGCTCATGGCGCCCCCGCGCTGCCGCCCAAGAGCGACACGAAGACGTCCTCGAGGGTCGGCTCGGGAGCGCCGGGCTCCCGCCCGAGCCGCAAATCGGCCTTCAACGCCTCGGGGGTGTCGAGGGCGACGATCCGGCCGCGGCTCATCAGCGCGATGCGGTCGCACTGCTCGACCTCGTCCATGTAGTGGCTGGTGACGAACACCGTGGTGCCGGCGTGCGACAGCTGGTGGATCAAGGACCAGAACGCCCGGCGCGCGAGCGGCGCGACCCCGGCGGTGGGCTCGTCCAAGAACAACAGCCGCGGCTCGTGCAACAGCGCCGCCAAGAGCGCCAGGCGCTGCTTCAGGCCGCCCGACAGCTCGGCGGTCAGGACCTGTTCCTTGCCCGACAGCCCCGCCATCTCGACCGCCCACGCCTGTCGCTCTCTGAGGCGCCGCGGCGGGACGCGGTAGATGCCGCCGAAGAACTCGAGGTTCTCGACGACCGTGAGGTCGGGGTAGAGCGAGAACTTCTGCGACATGTAGCCGACGAAAGGCTTCACCCGCTCCGACTGGGTCAGCAGATCGAGGTCCAACACCCGGGCCTTCCCCGAGGTCGGCGCCAAGAGGCCGCAGAGCATGCGAATCGTCGTCGACTTGCCGGCGCCGTTCGCCCCCAAGAAACCGAAGACCTCGCCCTGACGCACCGCGAAGCTCACGTGGTCGACGGCGCAGAAGTCGCCAAACCGGCGGGTGAGGCCCTCGACCTCGATCACCGGCGTCGACGTCATCGCCGCACCTCGGAGCTCTTGGCGCTCGACAGCGACAGGAAGATGTCCTCGAACGTCGGCGCCACGACCTCGAGGCGCAGGGAGCGGACGCCCTGCGCCGCGAGCTGGTCGCGCACCGCCCGCTGCACCGTGGTCGGATCGTGGGTGACGAGGTGGATCTTGCGGCCGACGGTGTAGATCTGGTCGACCGCCGCCAGGGCCTCGAGCGCCGCCGGGGTCCCGAGCGCCGGCTCGGTCACCAGCTCGAGGATCGTCGCCGCGAACGCCGTCGCCAGGGCCGCGGGAGTATCGAACGCCACCAAGGCGCCGTCGACGAGCAGCGCCACCCGGTCGCAGCGCGCCGCCTCGTCCATGTACGGGGTGCTGATGAGCACGCCGACGCCCTCGCCGACCTGCTCGCGCAACAGCGCCCAGAGCTCGCGCCGGCTGATCGGATCGACGCCGTTCGTCGGCTCGTCGAGCAACAACAGCCGCGGCTCGTGAACCAGAGCGCACGACAACGCCAGCTTCTTGTACATCCCGCCCGACAACGCCGCCGCCGGCCGGTCGCGAAACTCCTCGAGGCGGGCGATGCCGAGGAGCCTGTGTTCCCGCGCCAGCATCACCTTTGACTCCAGGCCGTACATGCCGGCGAAGAAGCGCAGGTTCTCCTCGACGCTCAGGTCGCCGTACAGGCTGTACTGCTGCGGCATGTAGCCCATCTGGGCGCGGACCGGGCTCGGCGCGGCGCCGATGGTCGTCTGCAGAATTCGGATCGAGCCGGCGTTCGGCGTCACCAGACCCGCGACCATCCGCATCGTCGTGGTCTTGCCGGCGCCGTCGGGGCCGACCAGGCCGACGATCTCGCCGGGATGGACCGCGAGCGTCAGACCGCGCACCGCCTCGAGCGCGCCGAAGCTCTTCTTCAAGTCGTCGATCTGCAGCACCGGCTCCAAGGGCGCTCCTCAGGGCGTCGGCGCGGTGGGCGCGGCGACGACGTCGGTGCCTTCGACCCTGGCTTCGACCGGCATGCCGGGGAAGAGCAGCCGCCCGGGGTTGGCGATCGTGACCTTGACCCCGAACACCAGGCGGGTGCGGTCTTCTTTGGTCTGGATCGACTTGGGGGTGAACTCCGCCGCTTCGCTGATGCGCGCCACGTGGCCCGCGAAGCTCTTGTCGGGGTAGGTGTCGGCGACCAGCGTCACCGTCTGTCCGAGGCGCACCCGCCCGATCTCTTCGTTCGGCACGTAGATCCAGGTGTAGACCTCGTCGAGCGCGCCGAGCTTCAGCAGGCTCGAGCCCGGCAGCACCAGCTCCCCGACCTCGTGGTTCTTCGCCAGCACCACGCCGGCGATCGGGGCGGTGAGGGTGCACTCGACCACCAGGGTCTGTGCGAGCTGGAGGTTCTTCTGCGCCACCTCGACCTGCGCCGCGGCGACCGCGATCGCGCGCCGGGCGACGTCGATCGCCATGCCGGCGGCCTGGACCTGCTCGCCGACCGACTGCAGCGCGCTCTCCGCCTGATCCACGGTACGCTGGGTCGCGCCCGCCGACTTGAACAGGCTCACCGCCCGTTCGCGCTCTTTGGCCGCGAGCCGTTGTTGCGTGGAGAACGGCGCCGACTGCGCCCGCGCCTGCGCCTCGGCAGCCTGGGTCTGCGCTTTGACCGCTTCGGCTTGCGCCACGGCGGCCTTCGCCTGCGCCAATCTCGCCTCGGGCTCGTCACATTGGAGGGTCGCGAGCACCTGGCCGGCTTTGACCTCGTCGCCCTCGGCGACGGCGATCGCGGTGATCCGCGCCGGGATCTTGGCGGCGACGACCACCGTGGTGGCCTCGATGGTGCCGGAGCCGCGGACCACCGGGTCCTTCTCGCGCGACGGGCGGATGCGGGCGAAATAGACGTAGGCGGTGACGGCGAACAGCACGAGCAGAATCGGAACGATCTTCTTCATCGGGCACCTACTTGGGCGCGAGCGTCAGCTCGGGGGGGTTCAACGAAGACGCCGGCGGCGAACAGAGTCAGCACCGTGGCGACCGCTTCGGCGGGGGCGGAGCGGCGCGCCCGCAAAGCTACGGCGTCACGTTCCGAACCCGCCGCTCGGCGAGCGGCACTGACGCGCCGCGGTATTCGTTGGTGCCGAGCCCGCCCTTGCCGGCGAGGTAGATGAGCACCGCCTCCCACTCCTTGAGCTCCGGCGCCAGCTGCCAGGGCGGCCCGGCCGGGTCGACGGTGTAGCACTCGAGCACCGGCCCGCCGAGCGAGCCGCAGCTCGCGTACTGACTCATCGGGATGAGCGGCGCTGCGGTCAACGGGTTGATGCACAAGGCCGCGTACGCCAGGCGCTCCATCGGCGGCAGGACCTGATCACAGGTGTACGCCGTCCGCGGCGTTTGGCAGGCCATCGGGTAGCCGTTGTCGTCGCGCGGCACGAGACCAAACGCGTCGAGGAAGCCGCCCAAGTACAAGTTCGTGACCACGGTGATGAGAAAGCTCGCGGGATCGTCGGGGTCGATGGTGCCGCCGGCGCTGTTCTTCCACTGCGGGGTGCGGTTGGCGTCGTAGAGGGTGTAGGCGTAGGTCCCGGAGAGCGGCGGGTCCTCGATCTCGATCTTCACGATCTGCCCGGTGGTGCCCGGCGCCGCGCCCGGATTGAACGGCGGCCGGCGGGTGTCGTACTCGGTGCGCATCCCGGAGTACGACAGGAAGAACGAGTCGCTCTCCAGCCCTTTCGTGACCCCGACGTCGAGGCCCTTCATCAGGTCGGTCGCGGTCAGCTTGAACTTCAACACCGTATAGCCGGGCGCGGCGTACGGCCCCTCCCAGGGGCTGCCGCCGAGCGGCACGACGCGAAACACGTCGTCGAGCGTCGTCTTGTGGTCGCTGGGGCCGAAGTGCAAGGTCTCGCGAATGACGCCGTTCGCCTGCACCGCCACCACCGGTGCCACCATGTCGCACTTGTGGTTCCACACCCGGTCGAGCTCGGCGTCGGTGACCAGGTGCGTCAGGTAGCTGTCGACCCCGGGCACCTCGCCCACCACGTCGTGGTCGCTGGTGATGCCGGCGATCGGCTCGATGATGCTCAATACCGGCGGCGTGACCAGGTCCGTGGGATCGGTGCGCTGCAACAACACCGGGTTGACGAGCTTCACCGGCAGCACCTCGTTCAAACCGCCGATGAAGGCGCCGAGGACCTTGCCGGTAAACGCCGCCGCGGTCTTCACCGCGCCCTGCGCCGCCGCCGTGAGGATCTGCGCGTCGAGGTTGCTGCTCACGTCGATCAGCTGGCTCGCGGCGGGGTCGACGTCGATGACGCCGTTCTCGTCGACGGTGATCGTCAGCCTGCCGAGCAGCCGGCCATAGTCCCCTGCCTGGGTGATGATGGTCTTCCCCACCTTATAAGGTGGCAGGGTCTCGTGGGAGTGACCGCCGATGATGACGTCGATGCCGGTGGTGTTCTCGGCCAGGTAGTTGTCCTCCTCGGAGCCGAGGTGGGTGAGCGCCACCAGCACGTCGACCTTCTCGCTGTTCTTCAGGGTGTCGATGACGCGCTGGGCGTCGGCCGCGAGCGCGGTCTTGTGGCCGGCGGCGTCGAGCGGATCGACACAATGGCCGCGCACGCACGACGGCGCGCTCGGCGCGCAGTTGTCGGAGAACGAGCACGCCGGCCCGGTCAGCGGCGTCGAGAACGCGATCGGCGCCTTGTTCGGCGCCACGAGCGCGGCGTTGTAGCCGACGAGCGCCATGAACCCCACCTTGAGGCCGTTCGTAAGACGCTTGGTCGCCCACATCTCGATCGGCCTGCCCGAGTTTCCATCGCCGTAGAGGTCGCGGAGCGCCACACCCGGGCCGGTCGTCACGTCGTCGAAGTGGATGTTACTGGCGAGGAGCGCGGGGGCGCCGCCGAAGGTCAGCTGCTCCGCCGCGGTGATCGCCGACGCCAGAATATCGACGCCGAAGTCGAACTCGTGGTTGCCGAGGCCGATGAAGTCGTAGCCCAACATCGACATCGCCAGGTAGTCCGGCGCCTGGTTCTGGGCGTAGGCCGCGTGCACCAGCGTCCCCATCATCACGTCGCCGGCGGAGAGCAACAACAGCGGCGTGTCGCTGGCCCTGGCGGTCGCCCGCTCTCTGTTGATCAAGAACTGCCGGCGGACGATACCGCCCGTCGTCTGTTGGTCGGTGTGCGCGCCGAGGCGGGAGGCGATGGCGGCCTCGGTGGCGACGTCGTCGACCTCCCAACCGTCCGGCACGAAGTCGCCGGTAAAGGTCGGGAGATACGGGTACAAGCTCTCGGGGCCGAAGCCGAGCAGGTGCGAGTGCTCGTCATTGGTGTGCAAGATCACGAAGCGTCGAGCCGCGGTCTCGATCGTCGGCACGTACGGCGCCGGCGGTGGCGTGACGACGGCCGCGGCGCGCTCCCCGTGTGACTCGTCGAGGCAGGCGGACGACAGCGACATCGCCGCGACCAGCACCCCGCACCCTGTGACTGAAACGTTGCGCTTCGATTTCATGGTCGCACTCACCTAGTTGCAGGGGACGGTGATGTTCGGGTCACAGACCTGGTGGACATCGAGGAATTTCACCGCCTGCCGCTGCATGCCGGCGTAGACCGAGGTCGCGATGGTCCGGTTGCTGGCGTTGCCGATCGGGCTCACGCAGGGTTGCAGGAGCGAGCCGACCGCGAGCTCGGGCTTGTCGCAGACGTTGGTGCCGCCGGTGGTCGCGACCGAGAACGTGCTCTGCGCGGCCTCGTTGCGGTTGAAGGCGGCGCGCAGCGCCTCTTGATCGGCGGTGGCGTGCAGCGGCACGTCGAGGCTGCCGGTCTCGATCACCTGCACCAACACCGGCAACGTGCCCGCGCCCGGATAGGTGCCGACGGCGAGCAGCGGGTCGGCGGCCTCGAGCGCCCAGCCGAAGACCATGATGCCCTCGGCGGCGGCCATCGCGACCTCGTCGCTCGTCGCCCCGATCGGCAGGGTCGCGGCGGCCGACTGCGAGATCAGCGGCGCGAAGACGTTCGCGAACCCGGCCGGGGTGGCGCTCAACACCAGGGCGCTGACCTTGTCGGCGAGGGGCGCCGCCAGCACCGCGGGGATGCCGCCCCACGAGTGGCCGAGCACTCCGATCTGCGGCGTCGCCGCTTGGAAGGTCTGGCCGGTCAAGACCCAGGGCTCGGCCTTGACCGCCTCGACCACCTGCACCAGCTCCAGGGCCCACTCGCGCAGCTGGTCGCGGATCACGAACGGGTTCGGGTCGTGGGTGCCGAGGGCGACGAGCTCCGGGGTCGCCGGCTGGTCGGCGCAGCCGTCCAGATCCTGATCTCCGAGGGCGTTCAACATCCGGGTCCCGGCGCGCGGCCCGTCCAACGACAAGGTCGCCCACCCGGCCCCCGCCAGGGCGTTGGCGACCGCGAGCGCGTCGTTCTTGCAGCGCCCGAGGCCGTGCACGAACACCGCGACCTTCGCCAGATCCCACACCGGCAATGGGTCACCGGCGCCCACCGCGTCACAGGTCGCGCCGATCTTTGGCACCGCGAACAGATAGTCGACCGCCTCGTCGTTCAACACCGGCGTCCCGTCCGCCTTGAGGCCGAGCGTGCCGTCCGCCGCCAGGGCGCTGCGCACCGTGACCCGCCCGGTGTGGATGGTGCAGAGGTTGGCGATCGGGAGCCCGGTCGACGCCAGGAGCACGTGGTCCTCGGCGAGGATCGCGGTCTCGTGGGCGATGCGGGCGGCGCCGGTGGTGCGGATCGACTGCGCCATCGTCCCCAGGTGACCGACCGACTCACTGGTGGTGGTGAAGCCCCAGGCGAGCGCGATGCGCTCCCGGCTCAAGCCCGAGGCCTGCATCGCGTCGACGAAGAGCGGCACGTACGCCTTGCGGATCGGCTCGAGGCTGTTCGCCTGGTCATTGGTCAAGGCCGGCGTGACGCTGTAACCCGACTTGTCCACGAGCGGCTTCTGGCTCTTCAAGAACACGAAGATCTGGTCGGGGACGATCGGCTGCTGCTCCAAGTCTTGCACCGCGTCGCTCACCACGACGACGTAGCGGGTCGCGGGCTTGAGCGGCACGTGCCCGAGCGCCACCAGGTGGTTGCGGTTCTCGAAGTACAGCGGCGTGACCGCCTGCGAGGTGAAGACGCCGGAGGCGCCGATCTCCCAAAGGCTGACGCCGGCGGCGAGCGTCGACTGGCTCACGGTGTTGGTGAAGCGAAACGAGATCGGGCTCGTGACCGCGTAGCCGTTCTGGCCGCGCAACATCGTCTTGACCGCGACGGTGTCCGCGGCGTCGTCCTGGCAGTAGGGGATGTTGAGCTTGCCGGTCGCCGGGTCCTTCGCGAGATCGGTCGGAAACGGCAGGTCGCTCAGGCACTGGTCCTCGGCGTTCGGCGCGAACACCGCGATCACCCGGGCGCTCTCGGCGGGCAGCGGGTCCATCTGGATCTCGGTGCACGACAACAACGACAACGCGCCTGTGAGCACCAGGAGCCTCGCGCAACGACCTGCTCGGATCATCGGGACGTCCTCCACCTTCAGTCGCCGCGACCTACCACGCCGGTGTCAGGGTGCCAACCACTTCCGGGCGGAATCAGCGGCGGCGGCTACTGGTGGCGGGCCGTGATGCCGAGTCTAGCGAGCTGGAACCAGACCGCCGAGCTCCCAACCGCGCACCGACGTATCGGCTTTCGCTTTCGGTGGCCGGTCGCTATCATCAACTCGGAGCTGCAGCCCGCGGGGAGGTGACCCTCATGATTCGCGACACACTCGACAAGATCGAGGCGCAGCTGCGCGGCGCCGGCACGGTCAACGACGCGACCAAGACCGAGCTGTTGCGCCTGCTGGCGGTGCTGAAGGCCGAGGTCTCCGAGCTCTCCCGGACCCAGACCGAGCAAGCCCACACCATCGCCGGCTTCGTCGCGGTCTCGGCCCACGAGGCGACGCGGGCGGCGAAGAGCCCCGAGCTCGTGCGGCTGTCGCTCAAGGGCCTGGCGCTCTCGGTCCGAGGCTACGAGCAGTCGCACCCCAAGCTCGTCGAGGGGGTGAACGCCATCTGCACCGCCTTGGCGAACGTCGGCCTGTAGAGTCCGTTGCCGGGGGATCGCGTCACCACTCCGTGACCCGCGACCCCCAACAGCGGCCTAATGTGCGCACCTGTGGTGGGCGGAGACACATGCAACTACATGTTTCTATTGCAGTTTTTGTTTGACCCCAAGACTTGCTTTGGGCAGGCTGTGGTTCTGGTTGCGCAGCTTATTTCTTGGCCCGCCAACCCGGGCCCTACGTTTCATCGATAGTCGGCAGCAGCGGTTTACCAGCAGTGGTGGGAGGAGCCATGCAGGTTGGTCGCAGTCGGTCCGGCAGCACGTCTTCGATTTCAACCTCATCACCGCGCCATCGAGCGCTGAGCCTCGCCACCGCGGTGGGACTCGGCATGCTGGCCGGAGCGTGCACCCCTGCAGGTGACGATGTCGGGCTGGAGACCGCAACAACGGCGGCGGCGAGCTCGGCCGAGACGTTGGTCTGCGACCTCCCGTTGATCGCAGCGCCGGCAGCGAAGCCCGTCGACCCGTGTCGATCCGGCACAACTGTCCTTGGACCCAACACCGTCGTTCGCCGAACCGGCCACCCCGACCACGTATCCGGTGCACAGAGTACGTCTTGAAGACGTCAATTGTGCCGCGTAGCCTGGCCGCCAATTTTGATTCCGCCGTAAGAACCCCACTCGCGTTCGATCACCAGAAGGGGACCGGCTGATGCCTGGAGCCTGAAGGCCCTCCGCGGTGTGGTTCACCAGGGAGCGCGGTGCCGGAGGTCTTGGTTCGAACCCGTCGGAGGCCC
>JACRCV010000016.1 GCA_016218825.1 Deltaproteobacteria bacterium | reverse complement strand
GGAGGAGCGGGGGTGGCGCCGACCGGCGCCGGGGGTGAGGTGGGTGGGGAGCCCGCCTGCATCAGGCGGGCGGGAATCAGACAAAGACGACTTGTATCCTACCCTGCCGCCACCGATTGCTTCACATACTCGGGTGGGGCGGGGGACGATCGTTCCGCGCCCTTTCTTGCGTTCCTCGCGCTCGCGGCTTCGCCTCCGCTGCAGCACCGGCGGGCGCGACCGTATGGTCGAGTGGAGGCGATGGGCGCTAGAACCGCGCCTGCAACAGCAGGTTGAAGCCGATGATCTCGGGGCTCTGGGGGACGCGCACCGTGATCCCGCTTGGGTCCTGCATCGGCGTGCGGCGGTTGGGATCGTACTGGAACGAGACCTCGCCGATGACCGACATGGCCTCCGATAGATCCCACTTCGCGGTTCCCTTGGCGGCGTAGATGAACCCGACGGTGTCGCCCGGATCGAGGATGTCCACCTGGGTCTCGGTGCGGAACACCAGCGTCTGCTGCCCTTCCGAAATCGGCGGACTCGGGCCGGCGTTCGTCACCGTGGTGAAGTTCGCCGGCCGCTGCAGGCCGAGGCTGAACCCGGGCGTCAGGTGCGCCGCCTCGAAGTAGTAGTCGATCGCGGTCGACACGAAGAACTCCGGCTGGACCTTGATGCCGGAGGGGAAGTCGACGAAGTTCGGGTTCGACGGCACGTCGAGGAGGATGAACGCCAGGTCGCGATAGACCGCGAGCAGGTGCACGCGGGTCTTGCCGATCTTCAGGCGCCCGGTCAGATCTCCGGCGACCGCGAGCTGCATCGTCGTCGACGTCGGCTTCTCCGGGTTCTGCAGCGTCTGGCCGACGACGCTCATCTCCGACTGCAACAAGAACGACAGCCCTTCATTGTATTGCTCGGGCTTGAAGAAGTTCTCCGGCTGCATCGGGTCGTTCTTGTACAGGCGGAAGTCGACCGGCACGCCGATCGGGATGCCGACGTGGTAGACGAGCTGCGCCGAGCCGCCGACCGCGTCCCAGCGCGCGGTCTTGACCCGGCCGTTGCCGTCGGCCACCCGCAGCTCGGCCTTGTCGATGTTGCCGCGATAGAAGTAGCCGGCGCCGCCCTCGAGGCGGAGCTCGTCGACGACGTCGATGCCGGCGCCGCCGAGCACGCCCCACACGGTGTCCTCTTCGACGGTGTTGTCGGACTGCACCTGCGGTCGGAGCGCGGTCTTGGCGCCGAAGAACGCGTAGGTGCCGTTGCCCTCGTACTCGACGCGGGCGCCGGGGGTCGCCTTGTTGTCGGTGCCCTTGGTGAAGATGCGGCTGCCGCCCCACGAGATCTTGTAGGAGTAGCCCAGCCGGAAGCGATCGGTGTTCAGCGGGAACGCGGTGAACCGGAGCTTGTTGTCGCCCAAGAGCTTCGTCACTCGCAGGTAGCTGCCGTCCTCGGTGATCGACACGCCGCGGTTCTGCAGCCACTCGGTGCGCATCACCAGCGCCGCCTCGGTGTCCAGCCCTTCGAAGAAGCCGGGCTGGTGGGCGTAGAGCACGAAGTGGGTCAAGTTCTCGAAGCCGGTGTCGCGCTTCTCGAAGTCGTCGTAGAACAGGCGGTTCGCGGCGCTCGGCACCGAGTTGGGGATGGTCGGCGAGCCGGTCGTCGACTGCTGCGGGCCGCGGGCGATGTCGTCGTCGGCGATCGTGAACGTGACCCGGGTGTCGACCACGTCGGCGGCGGCGGCGCTGCCGGCGACGGCGAGTGACACGAGACTACCGAAGATGAAACGACCCACGAGACACCTCGAGCGCTAAAAGGCGTGGTGACCGTGCCTGATGCGGGGGGGCGAATCAAGAGGCCCGCGTCTCGGCGCGGACCGGGCAGCCGCGACGTCGCCGGCTCTGGGGGAAGCGTGGCGCCCGACTTGCGATCGGGCGCCTCTCTGCGGTGCCTACTTCTTCTTGCCCTTCGCGGGCGCCGGCTTGGCCGGGGCGGCGGCGGCGGCGGCCTTCATGGTCTCGATCTCTTGGGTCAAGGTCTGCACCTTGGCGGTCAGCCCGTCGACCTGGCCGGCCTTCGTCTTCAGGGCGTCCATCTCGGTCTGCATGGTGGTGGCGCTGGCCTTCGCGGCCTCGAGCTCCTTCTTGCAGGCGGCATCTTCGCAGGCGGCGAGTCCGGTCACCAACAGCGCGCTGACGATCAATCCGAGTGTCTTTCGCATGGTCTTTCGTTTCCTCTGGGCTCAGCTGCAGCCCGATCGGCTCGCAGCTCAACAAAAAAGCACGTCAAGGGAGATATTCCGCTGACGTTCGCCGTGCTCCCTACGCAATCGTCGGTTGCGAGTCAATGCCGCCCTCCCCGCGCCCGGTAGCTGGCTGCCGATGCAAAATGAGCGGCTTGAGAGCCTTGGCGCATGGCGCCAAGATGCTTACCGTTCCCCCGAGCCCGAGTCAGCACAGGACAGAAACCTCCGATTTCGGCGAGGAGACTCGCCGCCAGGGGTGCGTGATGCGTCACTTCGTAGTTGCCGTGGGTGCCCGCTTCGGTCTTCGTCTCACGATCGTCCTCCTCGCGTTTCTCGTCAACGCTCCTGCGGCGAGGGCGCAGATGGGCGGCGGCGGCACGGGCGGCGGCGGCATGGACGGGGGCGGCATGGGCGGGGGCGGCACGGGCGGCAGCGCCACGTCCTTGACGAGGTTCACCACCGCGGACTTCTCCGGGTCCGGCAACTGCGCGACGTGTCACAGCGGCCTCGTCGATGCCGGCTCGAACGACGTCTCGATCGACACCCACTGGCGGGCGACGATGATGGCGAACGCCGGCAAGGACCCGCTCTGGCAGGCCAAGATCGCCTCCGAGATCAACCGCAACCCGAGCCTCAAGAGCATCATCGAGGGCAAGTGCAGCCGCTGCCACATGGGGATGGCGCGCACGCAGGCGGTCGTCGACGGCACCCCGGTGGCGGTGTTGAGCCCGGGGTTCTTGGATCCGGCAAACCCGCTGCACGCCGCGGCGATGGACGGCGTCTCCTGCGCGCTGTGCCACCAGATCGAAGACGTCGACCTCGGGACGCCGGTGACCTTTACCGGCCAGTACAAGATCGACACCTCGACCTCGCCGCCGTTGCGTCTCGCGTACGGGCCGTTCTCGCAGCCGCTGACCCAGCCGATGGAGATGCAGGTCGGCTTCTCGCCGCGCCAGGGGGCGCAGACCCTCGACAGCGACCTGTGTGGGTCGTGCCACACGCTCTACACGCCGATCGTCGACGCCGCCGGCAACATCACCGGCGAGTTCCCGGAGCAGACGACCTATCTCGAGTGGCGGCACGCGACGAACGGCGGCGGCTTGGACGCCTCGTGCCAGGACTGCCACATGCCGTTCGCGTTGGGAGGCGTCGCGATCAGCAACCGCCCCATGGGGCTCACGCCGCGGGAGCCTTTCGGCCAACATCACTTCGTCGGCGGCAACAGCTTCATGCTCGGCCTCCTGAAGGCGAACGCGACCGCCCTCGGCGTCACCGCCGAGCCGACGCACCTCGACCTCGCGATCGCCCGCACCGACACCCAGCTCCGCGCCAACGCGGCGGCGATCACCATCTCCGGCGCGACGCTCGCAGCGGACGTCCTCTCGGTCTCGGTGAGCGTGCAGAACAACACCGGCCACAAGCTGCCGACCGGCATTCCGGCGCGCCGCGCCTGGCTGCACGTGACCGTCAAAGACAGCAAGGGCGCCGTCTTCTTCGAATCCGGCAAGCCGCTCGTGAACGGCAGCATCGCCGGCAACGACGCCGACGCCGACGCCGCGGCGTATGAACCGCACTACGACCGCATCACCGCACCGGCACAGGTGCAGATCTACGAGCCGGTGCTCCGCGCCGCCGACGGCGGCGTCACCTACACGCTGCTCCGGGCCGTCGCTTACGCCAAAGACAACCGTCTGTTGCCGGCCGGCTTCGCCAAGGAGACCGCGGCCGCCGATTTCGCGGTGGTCGGTGCGGCGGCGGGCGACCCGAGCTTCGCCGCCGGCGGCGATCGCATCACCTACCAGGTGGGCGCCGCCGGCAAGAGGCGGCCGCTGAGCGTGACCGTCGAGCTCCTCTATCAAAGCGTCGGCTACCGGTTCGCCGAGGACCTGCGCCCGGAGCCGTCGAGCGAGGCAAAGCGCTTCATGCAGCAGTACGACGCCGCGACGAAGGCGCCGCGCGTCATGGCCGCGGTCACGACGTCGGTTCGCTGAGCCCAAGCTCGAGGTCGCGGCCGAGCGCCGGTACTTGCAGAGGTCCGGCGCTAGAACGCGCCGTAGCTCAGGCTGACGAACATCCCGCGCCGCGCCGCCGGAATGCCGATCGAGTCCTGGTACACCTGGTCGCCGAGGTTGGTGACCCACAGCGACAGCCAGAGCTCGTCGACCAGCCGCAACCGCGCCAACAGATCCAGCGTCACGAAGGCCGGCAGCTCCACCCCCGACATGTCCAGCCGCGCGTCGACGTAGCGCGCCCGCACCGTGGCCCCGATGCTGTCGAGGTGCAGGCGCACGCCGGCGTTGGCTTTGGCCGGCGGCGCATACGGCAGCGGCAGCCCCTCTCGGTCGCGGACGTCTTGGTAGGCGTAGTTCACAAACCCGCGCACGCCATGGGCCGCGCCCTGCGGTCCGACCTCGCCTTCGACCTCGACGCCCTTGCCGGTGGCGTCGCCGGCCTGCATCGGCATCGCGGTGTGTGGGCCGGTCTCGAAGAACGACACCAATCGGTCGACGGTGAAGTAATAGGCCGAGGCGCTCACCCTGAGCGGCAGCGGCGCCGCGCTTTGGTAGGTCCCGCCGACCTCGTAGGTCGTGATCCACTCCGGCTCGAGCTCGGGGTTGCCCTCCAGGTGAGCCAGAGACCCCTGATACGACCCGTCGTGCTTCATCAGGTACAGCTCGTTGAAGTTCGGGTTGCGGAAGGCCCGCGTCGCGGTGGCCCGGATGCTCGACCCCTCGGCCGGCACGAAGACGATGCCGCCCCGCGGCGCGATCGCGGTGCCGTAGATCGTCGACCAGTCGAGCCGGCCGCCGGCAGTCAACGACAGCCAATGCCAAGGCGTCAGGTCGTCCTCGACGAAGACGCTGAGGTCCGACTCCTTTATGGTGGTGTCGCCGTCTGGAGCTCGAACCCGGGAGGCGCCAACCGCCTGACGCCTGGCCTCGACGCCGATGACGGCGTTGTTCAGATCCGACCAGGTGTGGGTCACGTGCGCCTCGACCCCGAGCGCTCGTTGCCGACTCTCGAGCTCCTGCGGCACCGGCGCCCCCGAGAACATCGTGTTCTTCCACAGGTCGTAGCGCGAGCGCCACTCGCCGTAGAACGCGCTCAGCTGCGCCTCGAGCCCCTGCGTCAGCGGCAGCGTGTAAGCGGCGCCCGCGTAGCCCTCGAGCTGGTGTTGATGGTCATCGGGTTTCACGTGACAGCTCCCGCAAGCGGTCTCTTCCGCGACGTGCGCGACACCGGCACCGTGCGTCAGCTGCGACATGTGACAGGAGCTGCAGGCCTGCAGGTCTCCCTGGGCGTCGGTCGGGAACTGCCCGGGCAGGCCGCGCCGGCCGCCGGCGATGCCGCCGGTGACGGTCAGGCCGCGATACGACAACGCCAGGCTCGCCGCGCCGCTCTGCAGCCCGTCGTTCTTGACGGTCAGCGCGCGTCCGCCCTGGTTGAGCACCGCGGTCGGGAACGGCCCGTCGGTCTGTAGGCCTTCGACGCTGACGTCGACGCCCACCGGGCCGAGCATCTGTCCGGTCGCCGCCTGCACCCGGCTGGTACCGAAGCTGCCGGCGAGCACCGAGGCCGTGGTCCCGATGAACGGCTTCTCGCCCTCGGGCTTGCGGGTAATGACGTTGACGACCCCGGCGAACGCGTTCGCGCCGTACATGCTCGAGCCGGGGCCGCGGATCACCTCGATGCGCTCGATGTCGACGAGCGGCACGAAATGACCCGCCGACAACCCGCCGGTGAGCGGGGCGTTGCGCGGCTGGCCGTTCCACAGCATCAGCACCCGCGAGCTCAGCGTCGTGCCGCCGAGGCCGCGCATCCCCACGTACGCCGCCTGCATCGGGCCCCAGCGCACGTCGACGCCGGCGACGGTCGCGAGCAGATCGCCGAGGTAGAGGTAGGGCAGCGCCTCGATCTGGGCGCGGTCGATGACGGTGATCGCGGACAGCGCCCGCGACAGCTTCTTCTTGCTGCGCGACCCGGTCGTGACCACGGCCTCTTCGAGAATGGCCTCGAGCGAGATGTCCTTGAAGTCCATGGTCAGGGTGGCGTCGCCGCCGGCCTCGATCGCCGGAGCGGGCGTCGAAGCGGGTAACGGCTCAGGCCGCTGCGGCGCGGCCGTGGTGCCCGTCTCGGCCGGCAGGGTGTCCGCGGGGACGACCGCGGCGCTTGCGACATCGGCGCCGCCGGGGGTCTCTGCCGCGCCGGCGAGCGGTGCGGCGCACAACAGACAGACGATCAAGGGGCGGCGTGCTTCGGTCATTGGGCAGGCCCATCCACGTGACCGGCGATCGGGTCGCGGTGACAGAGCTCGGCGCAGCGGGCGTACTCATCGGCCGGCTTCAGACCGGGCTCGTCGGGGTGGATCGCGCCATGACACGCCTTGCAGGTACCCTCGCTGGCGCGGTCGTTCGACCGGCGCGAGATGTGACACCAGCTGCAGTCGTTGCGGGCGAGCGGGTACGCGGCGGCGTAGAAGTGGATGCCGTGCACCATCTCGGAGCCGGTGGCGCGGGGGCGCTCGTGGCACAGGCTGCACCAGCGCCCATCGGTCACCCCATGCCGCAGGTTCGCGAGCCGGGCGTCGTCGAGATGGCACGCGTCACAGTTGCCGATGCCGCTGTTGAGCGTGGTCTTGTTGCGGTCGCCGATCTGGATCTCGACCGCATCGGTGCAAAACGTGCTCTCGCCCAGGTACTTGCGAGCCGCCTTGGTGATCACGAGGTAGGTGCCGGCCTCGGCCTCCTCCGGGAGCGTCACCGCGTTGACGCTCGGGACCGGCTCGTCCCACAGCGCCGGATTGCCACGGCCGCCCTGAACTTTGGCCATCGGCGGGTATTGGATCCCGCCGAGGAAATAGCCGGCGGGCTCGGTGAGAGCGTAGTTCTGGCCGGCGGCGTTGGTGGGCCCGGCGATCGTGGTCTCCATCAGATCCTTGAAGCAGCTGTTGAAGTACGGCAGGCATTGGTCGGGGTTCTTGAGATCGTAGTAGGCGATGCCGTTGCTGCTGCCGGCACGAAACTCGGCGTAGGTCGGCAGCGAGCCCTCGGGGTGCAGGCGGTTGCCGTTGCGGTCGAAGAGGTCCACGCTCACCGTCAGGGTCTCGCCCGGCACGTAGAACTCCCGGTTCTCCGGCGGCGACAGCGTGGTCTCGAGCACCAGGCCGGGATCGGCGCCGTCATCGACGAAGGTGACCGGCACCACCCACGAGGTCTCGAGCTCGGTCCAGGTCAGGCGGATCTGCGTCGTGCTGTCCGGGACCGAAAACATCGGGCTCGCGGTCTTGCCGTAGCGCAGCGCCACTTGCGCCAGCGCCGCGAAGCGAGCCTTCGGACCAGGAGTCGCCGCGCCGACGGCGCCGGTCGCCGCGACGACCCGCACCACGAAGCGATCGCCCACCTTCAAGCTGGTCGACGGGGTCGGCGCCGTGAGGGTGACCGTGACGCCGGTGCTGCCGAGCGCGATCGGATCGCCGCTCGTAACCGGCGCCGTGCCCAGGCCGCCGGCCACCACCGACTTGATCGTCACGACCGCGGTGCCGTCCATGGTCCCGGCGGTGCTGACCGTGAGGTCGAAGGCGTCGTCTTTGTCACCGTGATAGCTCCCGCCGCTCTGCGCCACGACCGCGGCGGCGGCGCTGCTGTTCTGACCGTACTCCTCACGCGCCGGCGCCCCGGTGGCCCACGTGAGCGCGGTGAGCTCGGCGAATACGAAATCGTCGCGACTCACCGTGATCGGATCGGCCTGCGCCGCGCCGACGTCGTCGAGGAGCTCGACCGTGACCGTCGGCCGCTCGTGCATCCACAGCGCGCCCGAATAGCCGGCAATCTCGGTGTAGGTCAGGTCGGTGGCGACCGCCCACTCGGCATGGACCTTTGCAGCTCCGGCCCAGTCCAAGGCGCGAAAGAACGACGTGGCCGCGAAGTACTCCAGCACGTCGGACGCCGGATAGCCGGAGACCGTCGCCCGCAGGCGCAGATCGTCGATGTAGTAGCGGCGCTCCCTTCCTACGGATTCTGGACCGCGCGCCAGCGTCAGCGCTCGGCCGGCCGCGCCGTCGGCGACCAGATCCAGGCCGATGCACTCCGCGTGTGCCCGGGTTGCCTGGTCGGGCTCGACCGCGAGAGAACAGGCGCTCAACAGAACGCCCGCGGCGGCGGTGAACCACCGACGACTCAGAAGACCGCGCGGCTGTTTCAGGACAAGCATGTCAACCACCTTGCAGGGGCCGGCGTCATGGGGATCTGCACATCGGTCGGCAGACTTCGAGTTGGAGACGCCCCGGGCGAGCACCGATCGCTCGCGAGGTCAGATAGCCCAAGCAGAGTGCCCGGAGCCGAGACAGAGTGCAAACCAAAGGAGTATGAATCTACCGATGCGTCTCGGTTTCTTCGGGCAGAGCGGGCCCTTCGCGCCGCCGGCGCTGCGCGCGTTGTTGCCGGTCCTCGGCCGGCACCAGCTCGTGGTTGCGGTGGAGGGCCAGAAGCGGCTCGCCGGCCGGCACGAGCACCGGGTGGTCAAGGCCGACCCGCGGCCGTGGCCGAAGGGAGACGAGCTCGCGCCGCTGGCGTCGGCCGCCGGCGTCGAGGCGATCGTCACCCGCGAGGTGAACGACGGCGCGGTCATCCGGCGGCTTCGGGAGCATGACCTCGATCTGATCGTCTGCGTCGGCTTCGACCGCCTGTTCTCGGCCGAGCTCTTGGCGGCGGCGCGACACGGCGGCGTCAACGCTCACCCGTCGCTGTTGCCGCTGTTGCGCGGCCCGGCGCCGTTGTTCTGGGCGTTGCAGCAGGGCTTGCGGCACACCGGGGTGACCTTGCATCGGCTCGATGCCAAGGAGGATCACGGCCCGATCTTCGGCGCGCAACGTTTCCAGATCCCGCGGCGGGCGACCGGCGCCGAGATCTACGGCCTCGCGGGCGCGCTGGCGGGGGAGCTGCTCGCCGGCTTCCTGTCCCGGGTCGAGAGCGAGCTGCCGGCGGGCCGCGCCCAGGAGCACGCCAGGGCCACTCGGGCGCCGCGGCCGAAGCCCGAGGACGTCCACCTCGACCCTTCGGCGTGGAAGGCCGAGGCGCTCGTCGACTTCTGCTGCGGCGCGCCGTACTTCCGCGCCCCGTGGCTGCGCTTCGGCGACGACATCTTCTTCGTGCGGCGCGGCATCGATGTCGAGCGGGCGCGTAAGCTCCCGGCGCAATACGTGCTCGCGGGCTCGACGCTCGTGGTGCAGTGCGCCGATGGTGTCGCGCACCTGGAGATCCAGGTATGAAGGGGGCGATGCGCCTCAAGAATCCACCGCCCGAGCTCGGGATCTGCCCGCTGTTCGCGGATCTGTCTCGAGAGGAGCAGGCCGACGTCGAGCGGCTCGCCACGCGCCAGGACTTCGCGCCCGGGGACGTGCTCCTCAGTCAGGGAGCCCCGGCGCAGCATCTGTTCGTGCTGCTCGCGGGGGCGGTGCGGGTGTTTCTCTTGGGCGGCGACGGCCAGGAGGTCACCGTCAAGCTGTTCGTGGCGCCGGCGGTGTTCGGGGAGATGGAGCTGCTCACCAGGACCGTGCACATCGAGAACGTCCAGGCGATGCGGGGTGGGCATCTGGCGAAGTTCGACGTCGCCGCCACCGACCGCCTGCTCGATCGCTACCCGACGGTCTGCAAGCGCCTGCTCGTCGACACCTGCGCCCGTTTCCGCACCACCGCCAAGAACCAGGGCTTCGTCGCTTTCGAGACCGTCGAGCAGCGCCTCGCGGCGCTCTTGTTGAGCTACGTGCGGGTCTGCGGCGCGCCGGTCGCGGGTGGGGTGCAGATCGTCTGGGACGGGCTCACCCAGGACCTGTTGGCGCGCGGCGTCGCCGCGACCCGGAAGTCGGCGCAGCGGGCGTTCAAGCGCTGGGGGCAGATGGGGATCTTGTCGCGTCGCGGCCGCTACTACGTGGTCAGCGACGTCGCCCGGTTCGCCGAGATCGCCGGCGAGGACCCGCCGCACTTCGACCACCAGATCGATCCGGCCTAGATGCGCTTTGCACCTGCTTTGATTGCCGCGCCGCGGCTGCCGCGGCGCTCCGTGACCCCCACCCCTGAATCCCCGCCCCCGGGTCGGGCGGGGACGAACAGGCGCGCGATCGCGAGCAGCCCCTGTTGCCAAAGGGCGGGATCCTGGATCGGGTCGGGCGTCCGGCGGCGCATCAGCTCGCGGTGGGTCTCGAGGATGTCGCGGTCGACCTCCGGGTCGAGGGTGACGAGCCCGGTGTTCTTGCGGTTGCCGAGGGGCAGAGCGCGCACCTGCAGCGAGCCGGCGAGCATCGCGGCGTCGGTGAGCTGGATCCGGTCCGCCGGGACGTTCTCGACGTCGCCGTCGAAGTTCACCGGATAACCGTCGCCGAGCACGGTGACCTTCTTCTTGCCCAACGTGTAGGTGACGGTGCGGCACCTCGACAGCGGGCTGTCCGCCGCCGCCACCGTGCGGTGGCTGGCGCCCGCCTCGATCTCCTCCATCGGCAGCTCGACGCGCTTCGACGAGGCCGAGGCGAGGACGACGCCGTCCTTCAGGGTCCGAACCTCGTCCATCGTCAACGAGGGCTCGCCGGTGACGCCGATGATGATGTCGGCGCTCTTCAGGGCCTCCGCTCGGCCGCGCGCGCCGTAGAGCTCGGTCGCGTCCTTCGCCCGGACCGGGTTGCTCTCGACCACCTGCACTCTGGCGCCGGCCGCGGTCAGGATCGCCGCCAGCGCCTTGCCGACGAAGCCGTAGCCGACGACGGTGACGACCTTGCCCTCGAGGTTGGAGCCGAGGCGCGACAGCGCCTGCAGCACCTTGGCGGCGACGATCTCGCCGATGTAGAGGCCCTCCTCTTGCTTGGATTCGGAGCGCGCGACGTTCAGCACCGGGACGCCGAGCGCGTGCTTCTCGGCCTTGAGGATGCCGCCGGTGGTCTGCTCGACGATCTCGACGACGCCGAGCACGTCCTTGTACTTCGCCTTGGTGTGCAACAGCTCGGCGACGAGCCCGCCGTCGTCGAGCACGTGAATCGGGAACCGATTCTTGCGGTAGCGCGCCACCACGTCGTCGAGCGCCTTCTCGACTTCCTTGCGGTAGCTCGCCATCGACAAGGCCGGCACCCGGACGTCGATGCCCAAATCTCGAATCGCCTCGGCGACCACGTCGCTGGAGCCGTAGGGCGTGCCGACGATGGTGGTGGAAGGCCCGACGGCGCCGGCGCGCGCCATCGCGCGGGTGAGCGCATACGAGTGGCCGAGGAGGTGGGCGACCCTGAGGACGTTGGTGTTCACGAGGGGCTTGCCGGTCACGGTCTCGAGGACGTGCTCCAACAGGGGCTCTTTGACGGGGATGAGCGCGAAGCGCGACAGGCGCGCGAGCTCGGCGAGCTCGTCGGCGCTGCCGCCGAACAGCGCCCGCGCCGGGCTCAGGCGGTCGCGAAAGCGACGCGGCGTGCCCTCGATTCCCTTGCCGACGAGCTTCAGCCGCCCCGCGGCGGTGAAGGCCTTGAGCTCGGGGTAGCTCTCCGGCCGCGCGTCCCAGAGGCGGGCGTAGCGCGACAGGTTCCATGGCGGGCGCGCCAGCGCCGGGTAGTCGGCCACCACCTGGGCGAAGATCGCCTCGGGCGTCGCCCCTCTGGGCGCCGCCGCGGCGTACTCGGCGACGACCGCTGCGGCTCGGTGCGAGGTGATCTGGGCGAGGGACGGATACAACTTCGAGAGGTGCTGCGGCGACCCGCCGGGGAGCTCAAGAGGAGCGAGGCCCTGGCGCGCGAGCAGCGTGGTCGTCACCCGCCAGACCTCTTCTTGGCTGGCGCCGATCGGAGCGATGCGCGCCACCAGCTCGTAGACCTTGCGCGCCGGCAGGGTCGTGTAGTCGTCGGTGCGGGTGCCTTTGGTCTTGCGCAGCGGGAGCCAAGCCTCGTGCACCTGGGCGGCGGTGATCGCGTAGCCCTTGGCGCTGAGGGTCTTGGCGACCGTCGGCGCGCTGACGTCGGGATCGGCCGCGAGCATCGCCGCGATCTTCTTGCCGACCTGGCGGCGGTGCTTCGCGACCGTCGCTTCGCCGCTATGGGCATTGGGCGCGATCCCCGGATACGCCTTGTCGAGCGCCCTGAGGCGCCAGAGCGAGAAGCTCGGGTAGGTCTTCTGGACCGCCTCGACGAGCCGGGCGCGGTCGAGGTTGGGGCGCTTCTGGCGCAGGCGCACGACCTCGGGCTTGACGAGGTTCATCCAGCGCTGCTGATCGACGAGGTTGTCGAACAAGGCGCCGTGGGGGACGCGCAGGCGGTTGTAGCGCCCGCGGTTGAAGGTCCCGAAGCGGGCGGTGAAGGCCTTGTCGGCGTTGAGGGTCGCGAGCAGCGCGCCGACGTCGGCGAAGGGATCGGCGGCGGCGAGCCCCTTGAGGCGCGTCGCGAGCGCCTGGGCGATGACCTCGGGCTCGAGGCGCTCGCCGAGGTCGCTCGTGGTGCCCCGGCCGCGCGCCGCATCGGGGAACAGCCCGCGGTTGGCCTCTTTCACCCGGCGCATCACGCCCTCGCGGACGCCGTGCTTGGTGCAGAACACCGGCACCGGCATCCGGCCGCGGATGACGTCCTGGTGCCAGAGCTTCGACAGCCCTGCCACGTCGACCTCCCGGCCGTGTCCCGAGCGGTCGGGCACCGCGCGGTCCGACGCGAGCCCGGCGGGGCGCGGAAACACCTCCGGGTGCTCGAGCTGCAGCTCGGCGAAGGTCTCCTTCGAGAGCATCGCGAGGCCGAAGAACTCGTTGCGCGCCAGCTTGCCGTCGAGGAGGCGCTGGTAGAGCCGGCCGCGCTCTTCGAGGGACGGCGGCGGCAGCACCTCGCGGAGCACCGCCAGCAGGCGGGCGACGGCGCCGGAGCGGTAGCCGGCGGCGGCCGTGAACGTCGCCGGGATGACGTCACCGCGCCGCACCTCGGTGACATAGCGCAGCGCGGTCGCGACCAGGGTGTCGGGCGACGCGTCGACCAACAGCGCCCGCAGCTCGGGCCGGCCGCGGTTGATGCCGCTCTTCATGTCGGTGACGATGGCGGCGGGGAGCGTCGCCTTGATCTCCGAGAGCGGCAGCTCGCGCTTGCCCTTGGCTTCGTAGATCAGCGCGAGCAGGCGGGCGGTGACCGGATCGGCCCCGAGCGCGTCCCGCGGCGCGAGCTTGCCGTCGTTGTTGCCGTGGTCACGCTCGAACGCGACGATCTTCTGGTAGCAGGTCTCGACCGCCGGCGAGCCCGAAAGCGCCAGCGCCCACGTCATCGCTTCGCTCGGGACCGCGGCGTCGAGAGCCATCTTGGGGGTCAGGCGCGCCCGGATGGTCGCGGCGGTGATCTCGACCGGCTTTTCGGCCGCGGGCTTGACGGCGGTCACGCGCACGTCGCCCGTCTTGTCGTGCGCCACCGTGAACCGGGCGTCGACGTGCTGTTTCTGGCGCTGGAGCTCGGTGCGCAGCGCGACCAGCCGTTGCGTCGGCAGGTACTGCTTGGGGTAGCTCACCCGGGTGTCGGAGATCACGATGCCGGTGAGCTCCTGCCACTTGTCGCGCCCGGCCCGGGTGAAGAAGCTGTGGTAGAGCTCGGTGATCTGCGCGAGCTGCAGCCGACCGGCGGGAGTCGCGTACGGCGCGCGCTCGCCGCAGACCAGTTGGCAGATCTCCTGACAAGCGTCCGCGCCGAGGCCGCGGCCAAGGAGCCGCTCGGTGTGCTGCTTTACGCTCGGGAAGCTCGGCATCGCTCAGAGTATCGCCAACGTCCTCTCGAGCGTCAATTCGACTCTTGCCCCGTATTGGACCTGGCCCTGGCGTCGATGTGGAATGCGGATCTGATGTGGAATGTGGAGCTTCTGGGCGTGCCCCCCACGCCGATGCGGCGCGGGGGTCGGCCTCCCTACAGGCTCGGCCATTCGGCCTCGGCCGCGCCGCTCGTGCGGCGCGTCTTCGCGGCGCTCGCGCGCCGCTCACCTTCCGGTCCGCCTCGCGCAAACCCGCCCATTCGGCCTCAGCGGCGGCTGCTCGTCTTCCGCTTGCTCGGCGCATGCGCCTCCTCGGTGAGCGCCACCTTCTCGACCGGCCGCTCGTCCTCGACGGGCGGCGTCAGCTGGGCGCTGCCGCCGGCGCAGGAGATCTTGACCGTCATCGGCTGGTAGATGCCGCCGGTGAAGCTGCCCACCATCGTGTCACCGCCGGAGCGCTGCGCGGTGATGTTGGTGACGCCCTGCGGGCAGATCTTGTCCAGGTCGACGCTCTGCTCGCCCATGCCCCACAGCAGGTGCGCGACCTTCTCGTCGCTCACCTTGCCGCTCGCCGGCCGGGCGCTCTTCAGGCTCAGGGTGTAGGACGCGCAGGCGCTCGACAGCGCGCCGACGCCGAGCAGGGTCACGCCGAGGATCAACGGTCTACAGTTCCGAATCATCTTGCTTCTCCTATTGCACCCGCGTTCGGGGTGCGTGGTTTGGCACTTCATGTGCCGGGTCCGATGTCTCACGAAACGTCAGGAGCCGGGCGGGACCTGTGTCCCACGATGGTGCGAATCTCGGCCTCAGGGCAGCCGGGTGATCACCACCTCGCCGTCGCCCCGGCGGACGCCACCGGTCTCGTCGGTGTTCACGCCGCTGTTGAAGGAGCCGCCGCCGCCGCCGGCGCCCCCGCCCCCGGTCGCCGCGGCGCCGTCACCGCCGGTGTAGCCGCCGCCGCCGCCGCCGGAGTAGGTGCTGTAGTAGTAGCTGCTGAAGTAGCCGTAGCCTCCGGAGCCGCCGCCGCCGAAGCCGCCGGAGGCGTCGCTGCCGCCGCCGTTGCCGCCGCTCGCGAACGCCCAGCCGCCGATGCTGTCGGCGCCGTTGCTGCCGACGACCACGGGGCAGTCGTGGCCGTCGCCTGTCAGGCCGCCGCCGCCGCCACAGCCGTTGCCGCCGTTGCCGCGGGTCGCCGCGCTCGCGACGCAGCCGCTCGGGCCCGCGATCGTGCTGCCGCTGGTGAACGCCCGGCCGTCGCAGCCGCCGTAGGTCACATTGTAGGCCGAGCCGCCGCCGCCGCCGGCGATGACCAGGGGGTGGGTGGCGCCGGCGGTCACGAAGCTGCCGCCGCCGCCGCCACCGGTGGCGGTGTCCTGGCCGCCCTGCTGGCCGACGAGGATCTCGAGGACCGTGCCCGCGCTGAGCTGCACGTCCCCGGCGATGTAGGCCCCGTAGCCGCCTCCCGCTGCCGGCACCGAGTACGTGGTGGTGTGCGTCCCGCCCTCGGCGCCCCAGGCCTCGATGCGGTAGGTGGCGGTGATCGGCACCGTCCAGCGTTGGACGCCGCCGCTGACGTCGACCTCGCCGGCCAAGGTCGTGCCGGCGTACTCGGCGTCGCACTGTGATTGCGACGGGCCGGTGGCGCCGCTCTTGCCGCAGGCGGTGAAGGTGTGGGTCTCGTGGTTGTACTGCGGCAGGCTCTCGCAGACGTCGCCGACGCCGTCGTGGTCGAGGTCGATCTGGGCGCCGTTCGCCACGTCGGGGCAGTTGTCACAGGCGTCGCCGACGCCGTCGTCGTCGCGGTCGGTCTGGGAGGCGTTCGCGACCTCGACGCAGTTGTCGCCGGTGTCGTCGACGCCGTCGTTGTCGTGGTCGAAGGGCCGCGGGTCGCAGGGGTCGCCGATCCCGTCGCCGTCCTGATCCGACTGCGAGGCGTTCGGGACCGTCGGGCAGTCGTCGCAGACGTCGCCGACGCCGTCGTCGTCCATGTCGGCCTGGGCGAAGTTCGCGACCGCCGGGCAGTTGTCGTCGACGTCGGGGACGTTGTCGTCGTCGCGGTCCCGGCCGCCGAGGCAGCTGCTGAAGTCGAAGCTGCAGTCGCCGCGGCAGTCGAGGGCGCCGGCCGCGAAGCCCAGATCGGCGCAGGTCTGCGCCTGGAGGTCGGCGCCGTCACACTCCTCGCCGACCTCGGCGACGTCGTTGCCGCACGCCGGCGGGTCGCTGCACTCCCGGGTGTCGTATTCGCACTGCGCGGTGCAGTCGAGGAGGCCGCGTCCCAGGTCGAGCTCGGCGCAGGTGTCGTGGAAGAACAGCGCGCCGTCGCAGTCCTCGCCGGCGTCGAGGGCGCCGTTGCCGCAGGTCGCGAGCACCTCACAGTCGGACAGGTCGTAGCGGCAATCCACCGCGCAGGCGAGCACGCCGCTCTGGAAGCCGAGGCTCGAGCAGCCCGGCAGCCGGCTCCAGGCGCCGTCGCAGTCCTCGCCGGCGTCGAGCACGCCGTTGCCGCAGGTCGCCGCGGTGGGGGTCGCCGCCGGGCCGGGCTCCTTATCGCCAGATTTGCCGCCGCAGCCCGAGGTCGAGCTGAGGCACCAGACGAGCGCCACGACGAGGAAACGGTGTGCCATGGTGTTCTCCATTGGTCCCGAGGACCTATTTTGAGGCGTGGCCGGTGTAACAGAGGCGGGGTCCGAGGCGGCGGGACCCATGTCCCACGGATGTCAGTTTTCGGCGGCGGCGCGCCAAAGCGATCGAGCTCTCGAGTTGGACCGATGTTGCCCGCCCCACCCGGGCTGACTCTTCCACACATCTTTTTCCTGCGGCGCGTCGGCTTGCCTTCGGTCGGATTCGATGATCTGCCACGGCTGAGGAGCGGTTCACATGAAACCAGAAGGGAATGTCGTTGCTTG
>JACRCV010000015.1 GCA_016218825.1 Deltaproteobacteria bacterium | reverse complement strand
GGCCTCCGACGGGTTCGAACCAAGACCTCCGGCACCGCGCTCCCTGGTGAACCACACCGCGGAGGGCCTTCAGGCTCCAGGCATCAGCCGGTCCCCTTCTGGTGATCGAACGCGAGTGGGGTTCTTACGGCGGAATCAAACTTCCGTTCCAAGATGCGCCTCGGCGAATGCCACCCGAGCCCGAGGGCCGACCGTGCCCGCCAGCGCCCATGCCGCGCCTCGCTTCATACGTCGGAATCGTCTTGGATGAGACGGAGGCGTATCGCCGCCTTCACGACGAGTGCGACTGCGATTCCACGTGGATGCATGAGCCCCGTTTTCGCGAAATCATCGATCTCGCGCGTACGACTCTCGACCGCCCGGTCACCGAGAACACGTGGCTGAACGACGGCCAGCACTCCAATTGGCCGACGGCCGAAGTGCTCCACCGAGCGCGCGCAGTGAGCGCCACGGCCCTCCTGCTCGCTCGCCGGCAAATCCGGCTGAACATCGAGGAGACGCAGGGCCATCTGCTCTGCCGAGTCACAGGAACCGGGGCGTTGTCGATTCTGGACGTGGCGACCGGCACGATGCTGGCCACCGAGGCGATCACTGCTCAAAGGATCGAGCAAGCTGGCGGCGAGAGCGATGCGTACGCCGTCACTGCGGCCTCGCTTCTCCGCTCTGTGTATGGAGAGGACGTCAACGGCCGGACGCCCGCCTGTGCCAACGTCCCGGCGGCGACGCCGACGCCGGAACGAAAGCTCCGGCCGCTCGGACAGGCGTCAATCTCGAGCGCCACTCCGATGAGTGACATAGCCTCGAATCCCTCGCGGCCATGCCCAGAGCGCGTCCTCGAGAGCGACTACGCGGTGACAGACGCAGCCAGCCTGCGGCGTCTCGTGGGCGTCACGTGGTTGAAAGGCGGACTCACAATCCGCGGCCCCTTCGTCGATCTTCGAGGCCTCGAGTGCCTGGCGCGGGTCGAGGGTATGCTGGACATACGCGGCAACGAGTTCCTCGCGAGCCTGAAAGGTCTCGACGGCCTCACCGAGATCCACAGCAGTCTGGTCGTGGGACAAAACCCCTCACTGACGAGCCTGGCCGGGTTGCACAACCTCGCTCGCGTCGTGGCCGTCCAGCTCATCGGCAATGACCGGCTCGCGAGCCTCACCGGGCTCGACAGTCTCGCGGCGTGCAACGTCTACATCATCGTGCAGGATCACACAGCGCTCGTGAGCCTCGATGGGCTGGGCAACCTGCGCAGCCCAGGAGACTCGTTGTACTTCCTCGACAACCGGGCGCTTTCGACATGCCTAATCGAGGATCTGGTGCAGCGACTCCGGCGTGCCCAGTGGACCGGGCAGACCCGCATCGAGGGCAACCTCGAGGGCGGGCTTTGCGCGCCACCGGATCGGGGCGCGCCATTTCCTTGAAGTCTGGGAAACGGCGCTCCTGCAGTCAGTGAGCGGCGACCGACGCGGCCACGGCCGGATACTGCTCGTCCCACCACGACGAGATCGCGGCGACCGGCGTCGCGGCGTCACCGCCCACGTACGGGTCGGCTGCCATGGCGACACTTGCGACCGTGACGACGCGAGCAAGCTCCGTGTCAATGGCCGCCCGCGTCAGCGGGACGGCCATGAGGGTGGTGAGCAACTCGTCGTAGTCGGCCTCGAAGGTGGGGAAGAGGACGTCGGTGTACATGGTCGTACGACCCCCGACCCCGGCGCCGGTAAACGGGTCGAAGCCGGCATTCATCGCCGTATCGAGGTCCCACGGCAGATAGACGCGTCCTCCTGCATAGTCGTAGTGGTAGTAGTTGTTGTCTTTGAAGATCAGCCCGTCGGTGTTGGCAATGAGCGCATTGACCGCGCCCACCCGCAACAGCTGATCGAGCTGGAGGTGCTCGGGCAACGTAGTGCCGACGTCGGTGGGGACGGGGCAGGCCTGACCCTTCGTCCAGAAGCAGAAGTAGTCCTCGTACGGATTCTGGTCGGCGAGGCCGTCGCTCTCATGGGTCTTGAGCCCATCGCCGGGTCCGCCGGAGAGCTTGTGAAGCCAGCCACTGGCGTCGGCGAAACGGTCATGCAGGAACACCTTGTCGACCGCTTCGACGTTGAGAAAGACGCCGAGCCCGGCGTTGTTGACCGACAGGTTGGCGAAGACGGCGCGACTCGCGACCGCGCCGGCGAGGCCCAGCATCCGCCAGCCGAGGTACTCGCGCACCAGGAGATCGAGGGAGCCGTCCGACGCGTCGCCGGAGGCGACGCTGTTGTCGAAGATGAGGTTCTTGAGTCCGTAGGACGTGAGACCGTCCACGGCGTAGTTGACGTCGATCTTGAGGCCGATCTTGTGCGTCCCGCCCGAGCGCTTTCGATGCACCCCGACAGGGATCGAGGGCCCGCCGCCGCAGCTCAGCTGCGCAACGACGATCAGAGTTGACGAGCCGTCGCCGGGCTCGGCCAGGACGGCGCTCCACTCGGCGGGCGACATGGTGAGCGCGTAGTCGAGGACCTGATCGGGGTTGTAGACGCCCTCACAGCCCGCGGCGCCGCTCAGATCGTAGGTCGCCGTTTGACTCGCACACCCGGTAACGTCAAAGCTGCAGTCGACCGTGCATGCGAGGTCCCCGGCGCCAAGGCTCAGGCTCTGGCAGCTGTGGCCACGCAGATCTGCGCCGTCACACTGCTCGAGCCCCGCAACCACGTCGTCTCCACAGACAACGCCGGCGGCAACGCAGCCGGTCACGTCCAGGGTACAGTCGCGCCGACATGCGAGAGCACCGCCACCGTTGCCGATCGAGGCACAGGTCGCGGCGCCGAGGTCGTTGCCGTCGCACATCTCGGTCGGATCCCTGACGCCGTCGCCACAGGTCGTATCACCGCCGATGGTCGTTGCCGGCTGGCAGGCGACAAACAGCGGGAGGAATGCGGCAAGGCGCGATACCGTCAGGCTGTCCAAGACGTGCTCCAAGCCTGACCCAAAGAGCGCATCGGGCTCCGAGGATGTTCCAGCAGGTCTGCATCGGCGTGGTGTCATTGACGAAGATCTATCGGCTTCTGGACGAGAGCGCCAAATGTTCGCCATGAGTACGGTAGATTGACCATCTACTGCCATATCAATATGCATCGACCTGGTGGAGCCATGACCGGCAGCGCGCACAGGGCGCGCGGCCCAACAGAGCTCGCTGCAGACCTTCAGAGACCGGGAGCCGCACGTGGAGAGCACAGCCAGAGCAACCGCAACACCGCGTCCTTGGGCCACGATCGCCATTTGGCTCGTCGGCGGCACCCTCGGCTACAACGTCATCGAGGCCACCGTCGCCCTGTGGTTCGGGGCGCGCGCCGACAGCATCGCCCTGTTCGGGTTTGGGCTCGACAGCGTGATCGAGTGCGCCGCCGCGACCGTGCTGCTGTGGCGGCTCACCAAAGAGGCGCACGGCGCGGCCGAAGAGGACATCGAGGCCGCCGACCGCAAGGTGCGGCGGTTCATCGGCCTGACGTTCTTCGCCCTGGCGGCCTATGTCGCCGTCGAGGCCGCCTGGACGCTCGCGCGCGGCGCCCGCCCGGACGAGAGCGTCGCCGGGATCGTGCTCGCGGTCGCGTCGCTCGTCGTGATGCCGATCCTGGCCTGGGCGAAGCTGAAGGTCGCCGCACACCTCGACAGTGGCGCGCTGCGATCCGAGGCCAAAGAGACGCTCGCCTGCGCCTACCTATCCTTGGCGCTGCTGCTCGGCCTGGTGGCAAACGCCGCCGCCGGCTGGTGGCAGGCGGATCCGATCGCCGCCCTGGCGATGACACCCTGGCTGGTGAAGGAAGGCCTCGAGGGGGTCCGGGGCGAGCGAGACTGATCGACGCTCGGCCACGAGCTCGAAGTAACTCCGTGAGCCGCCGCCAAGAACCTGCCGCAGTGCCCGTGACCCGTGCCCGGTCGCGTGGTATTCCGCGCTGCATCACACGGGCGGCACCCGCCGCAAGAGGAGCGAGTCAGATGGCCCAGACGAAGAGCATCGTGCAAGAGATCGGGATCTTCTCGGTCTTCATGTCGGTGGTGACCGGTGTCGGCGCGTATTTCACGCTCACCGGACTGAACGGTGCACCCGACCTGATTGGCCTCCCACGGGCCCTCGTCCTCGGTGTGCCGCTGTTGGTCATTGCTGCGGCCTTCGCGACCTCGGGCGTCCTGGTGCTCACCACCAGGAAGCCGCGCTTTGTCCGGCTCACGGCGGCGATCGGCGTTGTCCTCGGTTTGTGCTTCCTGGCGTTCGGAGCCACGAACCCGGCGGTCCTGCTGACACCTGTTGCCTTTGTGGTTTACGCGATACCCGCGTTGCTGGTGATCCGCGGACGGCAAGCGCTGCGCGAGCTGTCATCGCCGCCGCCAACGCCAGGCGCCTGAGCGCTGCCGACAAGAGCACTAACCCATGTCGTCAGCGATGCGCATCAGGCTCGAGTAGCTGACGTTGGTCCGGCGCAGCCGGCCGGCGAGCACCGTCACCACCTGCCGGAGGATCTTGATCGCCGCCAGGCGGTTGCTCGAGAAGAACCGCTCCAGGTCCTCGCGGGAGATCGAAGCGGCCTCGACGTCGCTCACCGCCTTCACGTTCGCGCTGCAGGGAGCGTTCTCGAGGACGCCGATCTCCCCGACGCACTCGCCCGCATCGAGGTCGCAGATGTGGCTCGCCGACTCCCCGTCGCCCTTGATCACCGCGACCTTGCCCGCGATCAACACGATCAGGCGCTCCGAGGGCGTGCCCTCGACCAACAGCGCCTCGCCGGCCTTGAACGCCAAGAGCGACATCGGCTTGAGCAGCGCGTCGATCTCGTCGGGGTCGAGGTTCTTGAACAACGGAATCGCGACGAGGATGGACTTCAGCTCGTGCTTCGTTGGCATGTCTCGCGGCCTCTCCACGACCCGATCTACAAGAACGTCCGTCACTTGCATACCGCGCGGCGCGCCGGCGAGCAAAGGTCTGCGCCCTCTCAGGGCAATCGAGTTCTCGTTCTTTTGATTCCCGGCGGGCGCTTCGCGCCCGTCCTCCCCACCCCCACCCCGGAGCGTCGCGCGGCAGGCGCCGCTCTCGGCCCGCCCCCGGGTGGGGCGGGCAACATCGGTCCAACTCGAGAACTCGATCGCCTTGTGCGCCCTCTTCGCCACCGTTGACTTGGTCGATTCCAGCGCCATAGTAGGCGCTCATGTGGACCCGTCGGAGAGCGCGGCCCTCGAACCGGGCGATGATCTGCGTGGCCGGCCTCGCCGGCTTCGTCGGCGCCCAGCTGGCCGGCATCGCTCACGAGGCGCTCGTCATCCACGTGCGCTGCCCCGAGCACGGCGAGCTCATCGACGCGCACCCGGCCGCCGCTCTCGATGAACGCCTCCCGGCCCGCCCGACCGTTGGCCCCAGCCACACCGAGGTCAACGACCGACATGGTGGCCACGTCCATTGCGGCGTCGTCCTCGTCCATCGCCTGCCCACCGCATTGACAGCCGGCGCCGCCCCGCTCTTCCCGCAGGCCGGCGCCGACGCGCCGTGCGCCGCCGCGGATGAGTGGCACCGGCCGGTGGCGCTGGTGCACTTGGCGCCCAAGACCTCCCCACCCCTCTCTGGCGTCTGCTGACCGAAGGCCGCGCCGGGGTCGTTCCCTGTCGTCGCGGCCTCTTGGGCCGGTCCGGCGCCGGCGCCCGTCGGTCGCGGCGCCAGCGCTTGCGACACACCGGTGGGTCACCTCTGGTCGTTGCCAGTAGCTGCGGTACCGCGGCGCTGGTGCGGAGCCTGGAATGCGAATCGTCATGGTCCTGGGCGCGAGCCTCTGTCCCGTCGTCCTCCACGCCGCCGAGGCCGCGCCGGCGCCGGAGCGGCCGGCCGCCGCCGAAGACCCGTCGGCAAGCTCGTCCGCGGCTGCGGCCAGCCCGGAGACCGACGCCGCGCTGCTCCGTGAGATCCAGGCCGCCACTGCGCCGCCGGTGGGCGCGGCGGTGCTCCCGGACCTCAGCGCGACGCCGCCGCCGCCACTCACCACGGTGCCGGCGCGACCGGCGAGCGGCATCGGACCGTCGAGCACCTACAACCCGGCGATGTCGGCGAACGGACTGTTTCAGGGCGCGCTCACGTCGAACCGCCGTCCGAGCGACGGCGGGCTGCAAACCGCGCTCGCCATCCAGGAGCTCGAGCTGCAGCTCCTCACCCACATCGACCCCTACTTCGCGGCCAACCTCATCCTGTCGCTGCCGGAGGGCGAGGGCATCGGCGCCGAGGAGGCCTACGTCACGCCGAGCGCCCAGCCCTTCGGCCTCCAGGCGCGGATCGGCAAGCTCAAGCTGCCCTTCGGCCGCGAGAACGCCCTCCACACCCACGCGCTGCCGTTCGTCGACAAATCGCTCGTCGGCGCGGCGGTCTTCGGCGCCGAAGGCCTCGCCGAGATTGGCGTCGAGCTGTCCTGGCTGCTGCCGCTGCCCTGGTACGCCGTCCTCTACGGTGCGGTCGTCAACGGCGACAACCCGGTCGAGCTCGCCGCTGCCGAGCAGTACGCGATGGCGAGCTTCGCGGCGCTGAAGCACGTCTTCGACTTGAGCGACGACGCCACCCTCGAGGCCGGCGCCTCCTTTGCCGGCGGCAAGAACGCCAACGCCGAGTGGGCGCAGGTCGGGGGCGGGCATCTGGTCTTCAAGTGGCGCCCGGCGCGACAGGCCGCAGAGCGCGAGGCCATCGTCATGGTCGAAGCGCTGTACGCCACGCGCCCGAACGACGCGCGCGTCCTCGGGCTCTACGGTCGGGACCAGAGCATCGGCGGCGCCTACGCCTACGCGCAGTGGCGCCTGGCGCCGCGCTGGTACACCGCCGCCCGCTACGACTACCTGGGGTATCCGAGCGCCGCGCGCGGCATCACCCGACGCGCCTCGGCCATCCTGGTCTTTGCCCCGAGCGAGTTCTCGGCGCTCCGCCTCGAGGTCCGCGACACCCTGCCGCCTTTTCACGCCGAGCCCATCTACGAAGGTCTGCTGCAGCTGAACTTCACCCTCGGCGCGCACCCGGCCCACACCTATTGAGAGGAGTCCGTCATGCGTAGCTCGTTCTTCGTCTCGATCGTCCTCGCGGTAGTGAGCGTCGTGGCGCCGGCGGCCGCCAAGCTCAGCGTCGTCACGACCACGCAGGATCCCGCCGCGATCACCCGGAGCATCGGCGGGGATCGCGTCACGGTCACGGCGTTGGCCAAGGGCTATCAGGATCCACACTTCCTCGACGCCAAGCCGTCCTACATGTTGCTGCTCCACAACGCCGACCTCGTCGAGGTGATCGGCCTCGATCTCGAGATCGGCTACATCGGCCCCATCGTCGCCGGAGCGCGCAACGACAAGATCCAGCCCGGCCAGCCCGGCTTCCTGGATCTGTCGCAGTTCATCCAGCCGCTCGAGGTCGTGGCGGTGGCCGACCGCAGCCAGGGCGACATCCATCCCAACGGCAACCCGCACTACTGGCTAGACCCGGAGAACGGCCGGGCGATGGCGAGGGGGATCGCCGCCCGGCTCGCGGCGCTCGACCCCGGAGGCCAGGCCCTGTACGCCGCGAACCTCGCCGCCTTCGAGCAGACGCTCACCGCCAAGGAGGCCGAGTGGCAGGCGCGCATGGCGCCTCTCGCCGGCAAGCCGATCATCACTTTCCATCGCTCGTGGACCTACTTCACGGCGCGCTACCACCTGGAGGTCGCCGGCTTCGTCGAGCCCAAACCCGGCATTCCGCCGGCACCGATGCACACCCTGGGGCTCATCAAGCTGGTCCGCGCGCGCGGCATCAAGATCCTGTTGGTCGAGAGCTTCTACGACCGCAGCGCGCCGGCGATCATCGCCGAGAAGAGCGGCGCCCGCCTGGTCGCGGTGGCGAGCTCGGTGGGCGGCGACGCCGGCGTCGACACTTACTTCGACCTCTTCGATCGCATCACCGCCGAGCTCGAGCGGGCGCTGCGGAGCTGAGCATGGACGCCGCCGCCTTGAGCCTGCTGGCCATGCCCCTCGTGGCCTGCCTCATTCTCGTGGGCATTCTCGCCTACCTCGGTATCCACGTGCTGGCCCGGGGCGTCGTCTTCGTCGACCTCGCGCTGGCGCAAGTGGCGGCGCTCGGCACGACCGTCGCCTTCCTCACCGGCCACCGCCTGGATGGCGCCGTCGCCTATTCCTACTCCCTCGGCTTCACCTTCGGCGCTGCCGGCCTGTTCGCGTTGTCGCGCCGCCTGCGCGCCCGCGTGCCGCAAGAAGCGATGATCGGCGTGGCCTACGTGGTCGCCGCCGCCGCCGCCATCGTCTTCGTCGACAAGGCGCCGCACGGCGCCGAGCACCTCAAGTACATCCTGGTCGGCAACATCTTGTGGGTGAGCGCGGCAGAGGTGTTGCTGCTGGCCGTCGTTTGCAGCGCGGTCGGCGTGTTCCACTTCGTGTTTCGCAACCAGCTCCTGGCCTTGTCGTTCGACCGCGACGTCGCCGACGCCCGGACGCTGCGCGCCGTCGCCTGGGATCTGGCCTTCTACGCCTCGTTCGGCGTCGTCATCACGACCAGCGTCCAACTCGCGGGCGTGCTGCTGGTGTTCGCCTGCCTGATCGTCCCGGCGGTGTTCGCGGCGCTGTTCGCCACCCGCGTCGCCTGGCGCCTGGTGTTGTCGTGGGCGCTGGGCTTCCTGGTCGCGGTCACCGGTATCCTGGCGTCCTACTTCCTCGATCTGCCCACCGGCGCCGCGGTCGTCGCGACCTTCGGACTGGCGCTGCTCCTGGCGCTCGCGGTCCGGGTCTTGTGGCGCCGCCGCGCGCCGGCGATGGCGGAGGGCTGAGGGATGGGGTTCACCCTCCAAGTGTTGCTGCCGGCGTTCCTGACCTGCGTCGTGCTCACGGCGCTGCTGTCGTATCTCGGGCTGCACGTACTGGCGCGCGAGGTCTTCTTCGTCGACATCGCCCTGGCGCAGGTGGCGGCGCTCGGCACCGCGGTCGCGGCCTGCTTTGGCGTCGAGCCGCGCACCCACGCCTCCTACCTCTGGTCCCTCGCCTTCGCGATCACCGGCGCCGCGCTGTTGCCGGCGACCCGCGGCCTGCGGCAGCGCGTGCCGCCGGAGGCCTTCATCGGCATCAGCTACGCAGTGGCGGCCGCCGCCACGATCCTGGTGGCGAGCTTCCTGTCGCACGGCGACGAGGAGCTCAAGGAGATCCTCGTCGGCAGCCTGCTGACCATCGAGCTGCCGGAGCTGGTGCAGGTGGCGCTGGTGTTCGCCGCGCTCGCTGCCGTCCACTTCATCCTGCGCAAGCGCTTCTTGGCGATGTCCTTCGACCGCGACCCGGCGCAAGACGGCTTCGCGGCGGCGTTGTGGGACTTCGCGTTCTACGGCTCGCTCGCCGTCGCGGTCACCAGCGCCGTGCAGACCGCGGGCGTCTTGTTGGTCTTCTCGTTCTTGATCGTGCCGCCGCTGTTCTCGGCGCTCTTCTGCCGCCGCCTCGGGTCGCGTCTGGTCCTCTCTTGGCTGCTCGGGGTGACGGTCTCGGCGGTCGGGCTCTTGGTCTCGTTCCAGCTCGACCTACCGACCGGCGCGACCGTCGTCGTGGCCCTCGGCGCCGCCCTGTTTTTCGCCAGCGTCGTTCGCCTCGTGCTGTCGAGCGCGCCGGCCGACCGCAGCGGCGGCGCCTGACCTCCGGCGCTGTGGGACCCGGCCGCCTACCCCCGCCGCGGCAGACGCTGCAGCTTGCGCTCGCTCATGAACGGCGCCGATGTCACGGACCGCCGCACCGCGGCGCCACACAGAATCCGGACCTGATTGGCGCCGGCGCGATCCGCGGCGGAGGCGTATCCGACCGATCCGCTGCACCAGCAGTACCTGACGACGTACAACACCCGCGCCTATTGACGCGATCGCGCCATTCTACCGCCCGGCCGCGACACCCGCGGTGGCCCTCGCCGTGCAGCTGCGCCGGCTCGAGGCGCGACCGGCCGTGGCGACGCACTAGGCTGGCCGCCTCAGCCCTCGTAGGCCGCGTCGCAGATCTCGAGCCCCCGATCGATGATCGCGAAGCCCTCGCGAAGCTCATCCTCGGTGATGCACAGCGGCGGCACACAGGTGAAGCTCCCCCAACGGACAAAGGTGAACAGGCCCTCGTCGCGGAAGAACTTGCCGAGCTTGTCCATCGCCGGATGACTGCCGTTGTATGGCGCCATCGGCTCGTGGCGGCTGTTCTTCTGCACGTCGATCATGCCGAACAGGCCGATCACCCGCCCCGCGGCGACCGACGGGTGCTTGGCCTGGAGAGCGTCCATCTCCCGCCGCATCACACCCTCGAGACGCGCCGCATTCTCGACCAGCTTCTCCTCGAGCATCACCTTGATCACCGCCTCCGCGGTCGCGAGCCCGAGCGGGTGCGAGTTGTACGTCAGCCCGCCCCAGAACACGTTCTTGCGGAAGTGTGCCGCGATCGCGTCCGACACCCCCATCGCCCCGAGCGGGAAGTAGGAGCTCGTCAGCCCCTTCGCCATCGTCACGATGTCGGGGACGATGCCGCCGTGCTCGTAGGCCATCATCTTGCCGGTGCGGCCCATCCCCGCCATCACCTCGTCGCAGATCAGCAGGATGCCGTGCTTCTCGAGCAGCGCCTTGAGCCCCTGCAGATAGCCGGCCGGCGGCGCCAGGATGCCGTTGGTGCCGGTCACGGTCTCGATGATCATCGCCGCGATGTCCTTGGGATTCTCGTACTGGATGATCTCTTCGAGGTAGGTGAGGTTCGCCGCGGTCTTCTCGGCGTCGGTGTTGCCGAACGAGAAGCGGTACGGCTCCGGATCCATCACCCGAATGATTCCCGGTGCCCCGGGCTCCGAGGGCCAGCGCCGCGGATCGCCGGTCAGCTGCAGCGTCAGGTTGGTGGCGCCGTGGTAGCTGCGATAGCGACTGAGGATCTTGAAGCGCCCGGTGTAGAGGCGGGCGGCGCGGATCGCGTTCTCGTTGGCCTCGGCGCCGCCGAGCGTGAAGAAGAAGGTGTTGATGTCACCGGGGATGACCTCGGCGAGGAGCTTGCCGAGCCGCGCCCGGACCGCGGTCGCACTTTGCGGGTAGGCGAAGATCAACTCGTCAATCTGCGCCTTCATCGCCGCCACCACCTTGGGGTGCGAGTGGCCGATCAGCACGCTCATCAGCTGGCTGTTGAAGTCGAGGATCCGCTTGCCCTCGGGAGTATAAAGGTAGACCCCCGCGGCGCGCGCCACGGGGAGCGGCGACACCGAGTCGCCCGCGGCCCAGGTGTACATGGTGTGCCGCTTGCATAAGTCGACCATCTCGCGGGTTTCCATGTGCGCCTCGCTCACGACATCCAGTTGGCGTCGGGTTGCAGCTCCCACTTGGAGGTCAGCTTGCGCGGCGCGGTCCAGAAGCGGAAGCCGTCCAGGCCGGTGATGTCGCCGTGGCCGAACTTGCTGTCCTTCCAGCCGCCGAAGCTGAAGGGCTCGCGCGGCACCGGCACGCCGACGTTGATCCCGACCATCCCCGCGGTGAGCTTTGCCGCGACGTGCCGCGCCACCGCGCCGCTCGAGGTGTAGACCGCGGCGCCGTTGCCGTAGCGGCTGGAGTTCTGCAGCGTGATGGCCGCCTCCAAGGTGGGCACACGGACGATCGACAGCACCGGGCCGAAGATCTCCTCGCACGCCGCCGGCATCTCCGGCCGCAAGTGGTCGAGCACCGTCGGCCCGACCCAATAGCCCGGCGCCCCGGCGACCTTCGCGCCCCGACCGTCGAGGAGCACCTTGGCGCCGCCGGCCTCGGCTTGATCGATGGCGCGGCTGATGCGCAGGACGCTCGCCTCGTTGATGATCGAGCCCATGCCGGCGCCGAGCTGGATGCGGCGTGCGTGCGCCGCGATCGCCTCGATGATCCGATCGACGTCGCCGACCGCGACCACGAGCGACGACGCCATGCAGCGCTGCCCGGCACAGCCGAAGCTCGACGCCACGACGTTCTGCGCCGTCATCTCGACGTCGGCGTCGGGGGCGATGATCAGGTGGTTCTTGGCGCTGCCGAGACAAAGCACCCGCTTGCCGTGCGCCGCGGCGCGTGCGTAGAGCGCCTTGGCCACCGTCGTCGAGCCCACGAACGCGAACGCAACCACGTCCTTGTGGTCAACCACGGCCTCCACCGCCGGCCTGCCGCCGTTGACGACGTTCACGACCCCGTCAGGGAGGCCGGCCTCCCTGAGCAACAGTGCGATCTTCATCGCGCCGTAGGGCACCTGCTCCGAGGGCTTGAGCACGAAGGCGTTGCCGCCGACGACCGCCTGCGGCAGCATCCACAGCGGCACCATCACCGGGAAGTTGAAGGGCGTCACGCCGCCGACGACCCCGAGCGGCTCGTAGCTCACCTCGCAGGTGACACCACGGCTCACCTCGAGCTTGGCGCCGCCGACGAGGCTCGGCAACGACGCGCCAAACTCGACGCACTCGATGCCCTTCAAGACATCGGCCTCGGCCTCGGCGTAGGTCTTGCCGTTCTCGTGCGACACCAGCCAGGCGAGCTCGGCGAGGTCGCGCTCCATTAGACTCTTCAGGCGGTGGAAGACTTGGGCGCGCTCTTTGACCGGCACCGTGCGCCACTTGGCAAACGCGGCGGTCGCGCTCGCGACTGCCGCGGCGACGTCCGCGGCGCCCGACATCGCCACCTTGCCCATCACCTTGGCGTGGCGCGGGTTCTCGACCGCGAGGGTCTCACCGCTCGCCGCCGGCCTCAGCTCGCCGCCGATGAAGTTGTGGCAGCTCGCGTACTCGACGAAGTCGTAGCTCTTGGCAGAAAACGGCAGGCGCGTGGCAGGCATGCTGACTCCTAGCGGTTGGTGAGCTCGGCGTAAGCGTCGGGGCGGCGGTCGCGGTAGAACTGCCAGGTGTTGCGCACCTCGTCGATGAGCCCGAGGTCCAGATCGGCGACCACGAGCTCGTCCTTGTCCTCGCTCGCCTCGGCCAGGATCTGGCCGCGGGGGTTGACGAAGTAGGAGGTGCCGTAGAACTTGCCGATGTTCCACGGCGGCTCGGTGCCGACCCGGTTGATGGCGCCGACGTAGTAGCCGTTCGCGACCGCGTGCGCCGGTTGCTCCAGCTTCCACAGGTGTTGGCTCAGGCCCGCGACCGTGGCGCTCGGGTTGAACACGATCTCGGCGCCGTTCAACCCCAGGCAGCGCGCCCCCTCGGGGAAGTGGCGGTCATAGCAGATGTAGACCCCGATGGTCGCGTAGCGGGTCTTGAAGACCGGGTAGCCGCCGTCGCCGGGGGTGAAGAAGAACTTCTCCCAGAAGCCGGCGACCTGGGGGATGTGCTGCTTGCGATACTTGCCGAGGTAGGTGCCGTCGGCGTCGATCACCGCCGCGGTGTTGAAGTAGGTGCCGCGCCGCGCGACCTCGTAGAGCGGCACGACGATCACCATCGCGTGCTTCTTCGCGAGCCCCGCCATCAGCTCGGTCGTCGGCCCGGGGACCGCCTCGGCGGCGGCGTACCACTTCTTGTCCTGGCTCGGGCAGAAGTACGGGCCGTTGAAGATCTCTTGCAGGCAGAGGATCTGCACGCCCTGCTTGCCGGCTTGTTCGATGAGCGGCAGGTGCCGGTCGAGCATCGCCTGCTGCACCTTGGCGACCGGGGCGTCCGGGTCGTTGATGGGGTTCTGGCACTGGATGAGACCGCAGCGGACGGTGGACGTGGTCATCGCTTCTCCCTGCCCCGAGTCGGGCGGCCGTAGAGTTAGCAATGACGCGCCAGACAGTAAAGCGTCCGCGGCCGGGCAAGGACGCCCCGCGCCGCCTCAGCGCATCAACTCGGCCACGTGGTCGACGCGACCGCCCAGGTCGACGTAGAGCGCGAGCCAGCCGATTCGCCCGTCCGGTGCCCGCGTTCGCACCTGGATCGCGTCGCCGAGCGGCCCGGCGAAGTCATAGCGGACCAGGGTCACCTCGTCCCGCTCGAAGCCTTTCAGGCGGGCCACGAGCGCGCGCGTCGCGCTCCCGTCGACCTTGACCCGCGGCCGACCATAGCCGTCGGTCGACAGCTCGACCTCGGCCACCTTCGGTCGATCACCAGGCGACACCAGGCGTCCCACCGCCGCGGGGGTCGTGCGCGGGCGGGAACGAGCGTTCCGCACCACGTCCCGCACGAACGAGTCGTAGTCGCGAGCCCGGCGCTGCATCCACACCATGAGCTTGCCGATGGTCTCTTGCCCGAGGCCGTAACGCAGCCCGAGAAGGATGACGGTCTCCTCGGCCTCGACGCGTGAACCACCCCGCACCGCCGCGAAGAGCGCCCGCCAGCCGAGCTCGTCCTCGGGCACGCCGCGCGCCGCCAGCACCGCCGCGGTCAGCTCGAAGTCGGCCGCCGGCTGCAGGCGCCCGTCGACCCGCGGGTAGCGATCGGTTGGGTGAACCGTCACCGTCTCGGCGCCCGCCGGCCCCTGGACCTCGATCTGAGCCAGGCGGAGATCGTCGTCGGCAGCTCGAAAGCCGGGGCCTTCCTCGATCGTCACCGCCGCACCGACCTGGTACCGGGCGCGCTCGAAGAGATCGACGATCCCACTTGGATCGCTGTGTCCGCCGTGCTCGGGCTTGAGGCGTCGCGGCGGGTTGTACAACACCGGCGGTAACGTCAGAGGCTCGAGCGCCGGCACCATCGAGAGCTCTTGCCAGAGCCCGGGCGGCGCCGGCACGACCTTGGCCCGCCGGGCGTACCCATCGGCGCCATGCACCACGTGCACCACCACCTGGCGACCGTCGGCGCGCCGCCCAATCGCGGTGACGGTCCCCTGCCCCAGGACGATCCCGACGAGTGCGAGCGGCGGCCGTTCGAGGTCGGACAAGAGCCGGTCGAGCACGTCCGCGGCTGCTTCGTGGTCCCGGGCACTGGGAAGTCGGAACTTCCCGGGCTCGAGGACGATCGCCGGACCAAGCGCGGCGTCGTCGGGTTTCAAGCCGGCGGCGGCGAGGAGCGCGCGGTGCAGACCGACGAACGAGATCTCGTCGGAGGCCGCGGTGTCCTCGAGCGACGGCCGCTCCGGCTGCGGGCTCGGCTCGACCTCGGGAGAACGGTACGCGCCCTCCGGCGGCGCCTCCAAGGAGGTGTCACGATCGGCCTCCACCGCGACCGGCACCTCGAGGAGGGTGGCGCGCACCAGATCGCCGTTGGCGTCGGTGCTCAAGAGCAGCACACGGGACTGGCCGGCGGCGGTGGCAAAGAACGCGGTGAGCACGTCGTCGCGACGCAGATAGGTCAGCAGCCGGGCGTTCTCCAACCCCGCGATCCCAGCGGCGAGCTTGGTGAGCTGACTCCCGGCGGGCGCCGAATCGTGAAGGCCGGGCGCGGGCTCGGCGGCCTGACGCCAAGCCTGCCGGAGCGCCGCGGTGGTCGGCACCTCGCGCGACACCGACAGCGGCGGACTCCGGGGCCGCACGCGTCGCTGCCGCAACCGCGCGCGCGTCACGTCCTTCGTAGCGTAGGGGTCGGTCCTCTCGAGATCCGCGAGCCCGTGCCGGGCCAACAACGTCCCGTAGGCCAGCTGCTCCTCCAGGGATGAGAACTCCCTCGGCAGGACGAGGGGCAGATTCACCGCCAGCATCGCGGCGGCCTCGCGCGCACCAGCGCGCACGAAGAACATCGCGAGCTCGAAGCGCAGCAGGCGCTCCAGGGTGTAGGTGTCGAGGCGGCCGAGCCGGCGATTCAGCGACACCGTGACCGTCGTCCGGCCGCCGCTCTTCTGGCTCTCGAAACGAAAGGGCTCTTCGTCGGCACCGGCAAACAAGCCGCCGGCCGCGAGCGACGTGCCGGGCGGCAACAAACTGTAAGCGTCGTGCGGTATCGGACTCTGCGCGCCGAAGACGTGTTCGAGCTCGGCGACCACTTGCCGAAGCGGCACGGCGCTCGCCACCGCCGGGTCGCGAAAACCCAGGAGCGTGGCAGCGTCGAGCGGCGCCCCGTCCCCGCGCACCGTGTGCTGCTGCAGCGTCAGGCGCGCCGGCAGACCGGACACCACGACGACCTCCCGCGAATCGACAGCAGCCTGGACGACCATCGCCAGCTGCCCGCGGTAGTTGCCGACCGCGACCTCCCCCTGCGGCCGGCCGTAGCCCTGCCGCAAGGACTGGGGCGCGGTCTGGTCCTCGACCTCGTAGGACCGCTCGATCTGTCCCATCGGCTCCCACGCGGCGCCGGCCGTGGCCGCCATCGCCGTGGCCGGGCTGGACGGCGCCGTCCAACCGAAACGCGCCCAGCTCTCGAGCGGCGTCGCGAGCGGCAGCGGCTCGGCCACCGGGCGCGCCGTCGTGACCCCGAAGCCGAGCATGCCTTCGGCCTGCATCCGAGCCCTGAACGCCGCGAAGGTGTCTGGCTGCCATCGCCGCGGCAGGCGCTCGACCTCCGTTCGCCAGTCCAGCGCCGGCAAGCCGTAGCGCACCGCCAAGAGCGCCATCTCGACGTCCGGCTCCTCGAGAGGGCTACGGATGGGAGCCCGACCTTGGACCACGAGCGCGCGCAAAAGCATCGCCAGCGTCAGGGCCTCAGTGTCGATCGTGGTGAGGCCGAGCTCGCGCCCCAAGAACCTCGCGCTCTCGACCGCCAGCATCTTGCCCAGCGTGCGCTCGCCGGCGTGCGCGTAGCGCGGGTTGAGCCTGACGTTGACGTGCTTCCGACCGTCGACCTCGCGGACCGCGAACTCGAAGGCCTGCTTGGAGTCGGCCGGGGGGTGCGCATAGCCGCCGGCCGAGAACAGGTCACCGTCGAGGACCCAGCCGCCCTCTCGAGTCCGGCCGACGTAGGCCTCCGCCATCAGCATCCCCAAGCTCGTGACCGCCCGCTGCAGCGCCTCCCCCGGCAGCTCGACCGGATCGACGTCGTGGTCCACCGGATCGAGGCCGGGCGCCGCGCTCGAGATCTGGTGCAGCACCGGTTGGTAGAGCAGATCCTCGTTGTCCTGCAGCCCGTCGCGGTCCCGATCGGCGCGGGGCATCAGGAGCTCGGGCTCGTCGGGGGTGACGTAGCGGGCTTTCTGATCGGAGCTCGACAGCGCCCCCTGGATCTCCTCCGACACTTGCCGCCACGGCTCTCGTTTCGCCACCCCCGCAAGCGCGGTCCAGAACGCCCGCATGTGGTGGGTGTTGTCGGTCGCCTCGGTGGTCGCCAGGAAGTGCACCCGCGGCCAGCGGCTCTTGAGGAGCTCGTACGACGTCAGGCCCCAACACTGGAACGCCCAGAGCCCGGACTCCAGGTCCGCGTCGGGAGCGCGCTCCTCGAGCGCTCGCCGCAATTCGCTTCCGAAGACGCCGTGACCGAAGCTCGTGACGATGTCGGTCTTGCCGAGGTGCTCGAACCACCTGGTGGTGAGTGGGTTCGCAACCCGCAGGGTCACCGGGACGCGCTTGCCGTCCTTGCCCGGCAGCGTCAGCGACACCTCGAACGGGAACGGGGCGTCGTCGCCGTGGCGCTTGAGCTTGACGTCGCGCGCCACGCCGCGCGGCAACCCCGACTGCCGGGTCAGGAAGAACTCGATGGCTTCGAGCGTCACCGCGTTGTCGTCGATGTAGACCACCAGATCGAGCTTGCCGTCGGCGAACCACCGCTCGGGAGGTCGACTCGGAAACAGCAGCTCCCGCATCTGGCGGCCGGCCTCGTACTTCACGATCGTCCTACTGGCGGTGAGCACGTTGAAGACGAACTGCACCAACCTTGGCTCCGGGTCCTTCTGCGCCATCTGGTAGAGCTCGGCGAGGGTCTGGCCGGCACCGGTCGCATCGCCGATGGCGTCCTGGCGCTTCGCGAGCTCGCCGATGAGATGCAGGGAGGCGGCGCGCAGATGGTCCCGACGTCGATCCGCCGCGGTCGGCGCGTGGTCGGTCGGCGCCGGCACCGCGAGCGCGCGATAGGTCGCGACCAAGCGGCCGCGGAGGGTGAGGGCCGCACGCCGGTCGGTGACGTCGTCGAACACCGGAGTACCGCCGGTGGCGGCGCGGTAGAGCGTGGCGAGCGCGGCGTCCCGATGCTTGTCCTGATCGCCGACGACGCCCGCCACCTGCCACGCGCCGTCGGCGCCGAGCGTTACCCCGACGACGCCCGCCAACAACGGTCCCACGGCAGCCGCACCACCGGCGTTCGCGTCGCCGCGCTCCGGGGCGAGCGCGGCGGTGGCCTCGGCGACCCCGGCGTTCGGGACTGCCGTCAGGCGAGAAGGGTCGGCGGGGGGTGGCGGCGGCGACGCTTCGAGAGGCTGCGCCGTTGAGTCGACCTTGGGCGGCGCCGCTGGCGGCGGCGACGATCCCCCGGCGCCGACGGGAAGATCGGATGGAACGGTAGGATTTTCGCCGACCTTGGCCATCGTGCGCCCCGCGCCTCTCGGGGTCCCTGGTCGTCGGAGCCGGCGGTATCAGTCGGTGCGTTCGAAGAGCGACTTCAAGGCATCGACGGCCGGTCCGTACAGCAAATTGCCGCCGCTGACGAAGACACCCGTCCTCGAGCTCGCCACCGGCATGCTGGGCGTGACCTTGCCGGGGACCTCCGCCGGAGCGTGCACCGCGAGCCTGCGGAAGGCCTTGTAGAGATCGGCCACGAACTTGTCGGTGACCTCGACGCGATAGACGGGGGTCTTGGTGTCAGCCACCTTCTTGGCGTGCTGCTCGAACACCGCCTGAATCGCGGGGTCCAGCCCCGAGGTCTGCAGGACGTCCTGCGGGATGTTGTAGGCCGAGAAGCGATGCACCAGGTCGGAGAATTGCTCGCGATCATAGGTCTCTGCGGGCCTCACCATGGCAGTCTCCTTCGCGGGTTGGTCGGTTGCGACCGGCCGCTCTGCAGCAAGTCTATTCCTGCGAGTTCTACCACGCGGGCGACTTCGGTGACAATCGCAACCGCGACGGGCGCGAACCGCGCCGCCGGCCGGACCATGACCGGCTAGAGAGCCCGGAACGCCGCGCGCCGCAGGTAGCGCCCGGCGCCGGCTTTGCCGAGGAACTTGCCGTTCTCGACGATGACGTTGCCGCGCGACAGCACGTGCGTCGGCGCGCCCTGGGTCGTCCTGCCCTCGTAGGGCGAGTAGTCGACGCGCATGTGCAGATCGCGCGCCCTGAGCGACTGTTTGCGCTCCGGGTCCCAAACCACCAAGTCGGCGTCCGAGCCCACCGCCACCGTGCCCTTCTTCGGATAGAGGCCGAAGAGCTTCGCGGGCGCGGTCGCGACGATGTCGACGAAGCGGGAGGGCGTGATTCTGCCCTCGCGCACCCCGCCGTCCCACAGCAGGTGCAGCCGGGTCTCGATCGCCGGCATGCCGTTCGGGATCTTGGTGAAGACCTCGCGCCCCATGTCCTTCTGTCCTTTGAAGTCGAAGGGACAATGGTCGGTCGCGACCACCTGCACGTGGCCGGTCCGGAGACCGCGCCACAGGTCGGCCTGCATCGCCTTGGGCCGCATCGGCGGGCTGCAGACGTACTTCGCGCCCTCGAAGTCGGGCTTGGCGATGTCGTCGGTGCAGCAGAACAGGTACTGCGGACAGGTCTCGGCGTAGACCGACAGGCCCCGATCCCGGAACGCCACGATCTGCTCGAGGGCCCGGCTCGCGGTCAGATGAACGATGTAGACCGGCGCGCCCGCGATCTCGGCGAGGCACAGCGCCCGATGGGTGGCCTCGGCCTCGCTGATCTCGGGGCGGGTCGCGGCGTGGAAGCGCGGCGCGACCTCGCCGCGCGCCACCGCCTGCTCGATGAGCACGTTGATCGCGATGCCGTTCTCGGCGTGCAACGACACCAGCGCGCCGAGCTCGGCCGCCTGCTGCATCGCGCGCAGGATCTGGCCGTCGTCGCTGTAGAGCGCGCCGGGATAGGCGGTGAACAGCTTGTAGGACGTGACCCCCTCGGCGGCGAGCGTCTTCATCTCCGCCAGGCTCTGCGGGTTCACGTCCGCCATGATCATGTGGAAGCCGTAGTCGATCGCCGCCTTGCCCTCGGCCTTCGCATGCCAGGCGTCGAGGCCAGCGCGCAAGGACTGACCCCGGCCTTGAATCGCGAAGTCGACGAGGCAGGTGGTGCCGCCGTGCGCCGCGGCGATGGTCCCGGTTTGGAAGTCGTCGCGCGAGCTCGTCCCCATGAACGGCATGTCGAGGTGGGTGTGGACGTCGACGCCGCCCGGGAGCACGAGCTTGCCGGTGGCGTCGATCTCGCGCTCGGCGGCGAAGGTCTTGCGGAGGCTCGGGTGGCAGACGCCGACCACGGTGTCGCCGTCGATCCAGACGTCGGCGCTGACGGTGTCGGTGGCGGTGACGACGGTACCATCCTTGATGAGCGTGCGCATCCCGGCCTCCACTCTCGAGTTGGCGCCGGAGCATGCCCGATCCGGGCCGGCGTCGGCAAGCCGCCGAGGCTTGCCATCGGCCGGAGAGTCCGACCATACTCCGTCCCCGTGAGCAGCAAGCACCTCCCACCCGACCTCAGGCGCACCTCGCTCGCCGACGTCTTCGTGCCGCAGCGCCTGCAGTGGGCGGTCGCCGAGGCCAGCCGCTGCCTGATGTGTGACGACGCCCCCTGCCAGCAAGGCTGCGCCGCCAACGTCGACATCAAGAAGTTCATCCGCGCCCTGCGCTCCCGCAACATCCGCCAAGCCGCAAACGTCATCCGCGACGCCAACTTCCTGATCGCCACCTGTGGCCGCATCTGCCCGCAGCGCGAGCTGTGCGAGGCGCGCTGCACCGCGGCGGGTTTGAGCCGTCCGATCGCCATCGGCGAGCTGCAACGTTTCGTCGGTGAGACCGTGATCCGCGGGGGCGTGAAGCCCACCTTCCCGGAGGCCACGAGCCGCGGCCAGGTGGGGATCATCGGCGCCGGGCCGGCGGGGCTCGCCGCCGCGTACTACCTCCGGCGCGCCGGGATCGTCGCCGACCTCTACGAGCGACGCGCCGTCGTCGGCGGCATCCCAATGGTCGGCATCCCGACCTTCCGCCTGCCGCGCGCGATCCTGAACGCCGAGCTGGCGTTCCTCGCCGACGCCGGGATCCAGGTCATCCACGAGGAGGCCGCGGATCTCGCGGCGCTCGCGACACGCTACGCGGCCCTCTTCGTCGCCTGCGGGCTCGGCGGGCCGCGCACCGCCGGCATCCCGGGCGAGACGCTGCGGGGGGTGTTCGTCGCCGACCACCTGCTCGAGACCGTCAACCTCGGGGCCGAGGCGCCCCGCTTCCACGGCCCCACGGTGGTGTTGGGGGGCGGCAACACCGCCTTCGACGCCGCGAGCTTGTCGTTGCGGTTGGGCTCGGGCTCGGTGCTCGTCGCCTATCGGCGCTCCGACACCGAGATGCCCGCCTGGCGCGAGCACCGCGACTTCTCCATGGACGAAGGTGTCACCTCGCGCTTCCTGCTCATCCCCGAGGAGATCCTCGGCGACGGCGGCGCCGTGTCCGGGGTGCGCTTCAGCCGCGCGGCCTTGGGCGCCGCGGACCGCTCCGGGCGCCGACTACCGCACCCGATCCCCGGCTCCCACGAGACCATCGCCTGCAGCCAGGTGGTGCTCGCGATCGGCAACGACAAGCCGTGCGCCTGGGAGAGCCTGGGCCTCAAGGCCGGCGACAAAGGGCCGGCCGTGGATCCCGCCACGATGGCGACCTCGCGCCCGGGGATCTTCGCGGGCGGTGATCTGGTGAACGGCGGCGGCACCGTCGTCCAGGCGGTGGCCGACGGGCGGCGCGCCGCCGCGGCGATCGCCGCGCGGATCTTCCAGGACGACCTGAGACCACGAGAGCCCTGAAGGAGCCCCAGAGATGACCACGTTGGCAGTCGACTTCCTCGGATTTCACCTCCAAAACCCGTTCATCCTCGCGTCGGCGCCGCCCACCAACACCGTCGAGATGATCGCCCGCGCCTTCGAGCGCGGCTGGGCGGGCGCGGTCACCAAGACCATCCCCCTCGAGAAGGTGCCGGTCGTGAACACGACACCGCGCATCCACTCGATCGCCTTCGCGGGCTTCGAGGAAGAGGCGCGCCGGGTCTACGCTTTCGGCAACATCGAGCTGGTCTCGGAGAAGCACGCCGACTACTGGATGGCGGGCATCACCAAGCTCCGACGTGACTTCCCGGACCGTTTCCTGATGGCCTCGATCATGGCGGACGCCGGCGCCAAGGACGACTGGGTCGAGCTCGCGACCCGCGCCGAGAAGGCCGGCGCTTGCGCCCTCGAGCTCAACTTCTCCTGCCCGCACGGCGGCATGCCGCCGCACGCGGTCGGCGCCGCGATCGGTCAAGACCCGACCATCGCCAAGCGCATCGTCGGCTGGGTGCGGGCCGCGGTGAAGATCCCGATCGTCGTCAAGCTGACCGCCGCGGTGACCGACCTGCGACAGCTCGGGCAAACGCTCATCGAGGCCGGCGCCGACGGCTTCTGCACCATCAACTCGTTCCCGGTGATCCTCGGCGTCGATCTCAAGACCCACTCGCCGCTGCCGTCGGTCTCCGGCAAGGGCAACGTCGGCGGCCTCACCGGTCGCGCCCTGAAACCGATCGCGTTGCGCGCCACCTCGGAGATCGCTCCTTTGGGCAAGCCGGTGTCCGGCTGCGGCGGCATCAGCACCTGGGAGGACGCCGCCGAGTTCGTGCTGCTCGGCGCCTCCACGCTCCAGGTCTGCTCGGCGGTGATGCTCGAAGGCTACGACGTCATCACCGATCTGAAGGACGGCCTGCTCTCCTATTTGGAGGAGAACGGCGCCACGCAGCTCAGCGAGCTGTGCGGCAAGGCCTTGAAGAACGTCGTGCCGCACTCGGCGCTCGACGTCCGGACCCGACGGGTGAGCGCCGTCGACCTTTCCACCTGCAGCCGCTGCGGCAAGTGCGCCATCGCCTGCCGCGACGCCGGCTACCAGGCGATCACGGACGGCGCCGACCGCACGCCGATGGTCGACCGCGACAAGTGCGACGGCTGCGGCCTGTGCGTGCAGGTGTGCCCGGTCTGGGAATGCATCACCCTGGCCGAGCGCCCCGCCGCCCGCGCCTGATCTTTGCGGCCGGGCCACACCGGCCCAGACCGCGAACTCGATGGCTCTGCCTTTGCGGCGCTCGTTGTTGTTGCATGTCCGATCGGCTACAGTGGCCTTTGACCGGCGTGCTCGATCGCCGCCGCCACCGAATCGTGGCCGCAGCGCTGGTCGCCGCCCGCCTGAAGTGCCGGGGTGCCATCGATGGCCGGAAAAGTCTTGGTGGTGGACGACTCGAAGACCTACCGCGCGGTCGTCCAAGCCTACCTCGACATGGATAGCATCGCCTGCACCTGCGCCGCGAGCGGGGCGGAGGCGCTGGCGGCCGCCGAGCTCGAAGCTCCGGCCCTCGTCATCGCCGATCTCATGATGCCCGGCATGGACGGCATCGAGCTCTGCCGCCGAATCAAGAGCGATCCGAAGACCGCCGCGGTCCCGGTCATCATCATCACCTCGAACAAGGACCCGATCTGGAACGACCGGGCCCGCGCCGCCGGCGCCCTCTTCCTGCTCCTGAAGCCGTTCGCGCGCGAGGCGTTGATGAAGGAAGTGACCGCCCTCCTCGGAGGTCGCGAGCTCGCGGCCCCGAAGCCCGGGGTGGCCCGACCGTGACCCGGGCCGGCGACTCGAGCCACGCCGCACCGGCGCTCGATCTACCACGGCGATCCGGAGCAGCCGCTTGGCTCCCGCAGGGCAATCGAGTTCTCGTTCTTTTGGTTCCCGGCGGGCGCTTCGCGCCCGTCCTCCCCACCCCCACCCCGGCGCGTCGCCTGCGGCGCCGCTCTCGGCCCGCCCCCGGGTGGGGCGGGCAACATCGGTCCAACTCGAGAGCTCGATCGCCTTGCTGGCTCCCGGCCGCGGCGGTGATCCTCGCCGCCGCTTGCGCGCACCCCCCGGAGCTCCGAGGTCGGTCGCTGTTGTGCGACAGGGACCTAGACTGCCCCGAGCCGCTGCGCTGCTTCGACGGGCTGTGCGTCGACGACGAGCCACCCCGCCTCGCCGCGTTGCCGACCGATCTCGTGGTCACCGTCGGCGAAGCGATCACCGTCACCGCGACCGCGACCGATCTCGAGGCCGATCCGCTCACCTTCACCTGGACGCAGCTCGCCGGCCCCGGGCCGCTGTTGTTCGACGGCGCGCTCACCGACCCGACGCTCACGGTGTCGCCGCAGGCGCCGGGACTCCATTGGTTCGCGGTGACGGTGACCGATCCCTACACCGACTTGAGCACCCTCGCCCCGGCCTCGACCGCGACCATCACCATCCTCGCGCGGCTGCGCGGCACGACGGTCTACGTGTCGGACCTGGCGACCGGCGACGACCCGGGCTGCGGCGACTACCTGTCGCCGTGCCGGACCATCGCGCGCGGCCTCGACCAGCTCCACGGCCGCGGCGTCGCCGGACAGATCCTGCTGGCGGCGGCGAGCCGGAGCGCCGGCTACGCCGAGTGCCTCGACCTCGACGGCAGCGACGTGCTCCTCGGCTGTTTCGACCCCAGCACCTGGACCGCCGATCCGGCGCTCTTGGCGCGCTGCCGGATCGACTGCGCGGATCCCGTGGGGCACCGGGTGCAAGGCGACGCCGCGCTCGCCCAGGTGACGCTGGCGATGGCGCCGGGCACCCCGGCCGCCGCGACCACGGCGCTCGGTCTCTCGGCCCTGGCGACGGCGTTCGTCGGCCCCGGGAGCGCGCCGCGGCTCGAGCGCGCGGTCATCGAGGCGCCGGCGTGCGGCAACGGCTGCGAGTCGATCGGGCTGTTGAGCGTCGACGCGGCACCGACGCTCAACGGCGTCACCGTGTTCCCGGCGGTGGTCGGCTTCGACCCGATCAGCCGCTTCGTCGGTTTGGCGCTCATCGGCGGCGCCCCGGTAGTCGACGCCGGCGATGACGGCAGCGTGACCACGATCTACTTGAACGCCCCGGCGACCGACTCCAGCATCGGGGTGCGCGCGGTGCGGAGCGCGGCGTCGTTGCACCGCCTCGCGGTCAAGGGCGGGATCGGGCCGCGCCTGGTCGGCGCCCAGATCTACGGCGGCGCCGCGACGGTCGCCGACAGCGTCGTAGAGCTCTCCGGTTTCGGGTCGCGTTGGATCGCGGGGCTCACCAGCCTGGTCTGCGAGCCTGCCGACCCCGCGTGCGCCTGCGACGCCGAGCTCGAGCGCCGGGCCGCCTGCCCGGCGGCGCCCACCACACCCGAGGTCCCACACACGACGCTGCGCTACAACGACGTCCAGCTCACCGGCCCCGTCGGCGAGGCCGGGCTGACGCCGTGCGTCGGACTCGGCATCGGCATCCAGGGCAAGATGGGCGGCAACGTGGTCGTCGACAATCGCGTCACGGTGGCCGACAACTTCAACCTCGGCGTCGGCACGCACGTCGGTGTCGGCAGCGAGGCCGCGCCGCCCCCGGGCTCGGGGGCAAGCGCGAACCGGATCGCCGGAAACGTCGTCACCATCGGCGAGGCGTCCTTGGACCCATGGTGTGAGACCGCGGCCATCCCCGCCGAGGTGCTCCTCCAGAGCCACCACCGCACCGGCTCGACCGGCGTCGATCTGAGCGGCGACGTCGGCACCCAAATCCACGACAACGAGATCCACGTCGGCGGCAACGGCTTCTACAGCGGCGGCATGCTGGCGATGGGCGGGACCGCGCTCGACATCGAGGGCAACCTCTTCGAGGTCACGCCCGGAGTGGTGGGCACCTCGCAGCCGTATGCCTCCGGCGTCTGGCTCCAGAGCCCGCGGACCATCGACCCGCCGGCCGGCGAACGCCCGGCGGATCTGGGCCGCTTCGGCCGCAACGTCGTTCGGGTGAGCGCCGCTGCAGCCCAGACCTTCGCGCTGGCCATCGTCGACAACACCCACTGGCGGGTGAGCAACAACTTCCTGCACGGCGGGCTCGGTCTCGACAGCTTCGGGCTGTGGATCGCGAGCGGTGGCTGGCCGAGCCCGTCCGCCGGCCCCTCGCCGTGGCCGGAGATCATTCACAACACCATCGTCGGCGGCGGCGCCGGCCGCCTTGCGACCATCAGCCGTGCGGTGCGCTTCGAGGTAAAGACGGCGAACGGCGGCCCCCAGAACGCGGGCGTATTCGAGAACAACCTCTTGGATGCCGGCGCCGGCCAGAGCCGGCGGTTTCTGCTCGACAACCTCCCGGGCCAGAGCGTCCCGACCGCCGCGCGCGGGAACTTGGCGCAGTTCTCGGGCGCGAGCTTTGGCCCCATCCCGCTTACGGCCGTGGGCGCACCGCTATCGGGCTACAGCCTGATCTCCTGGCGCGTGGTGATCCCGGGGCTCAGCGCCCTCGTGCGCTTCTTTCAGAGCTACGATAGCGCACCCCCGTATGCCCTCGGAGATGCCGAGGAGGTCTTCTACTCCAGCATCTACGGCGCGCCGAGCGCCGCCTGGCAGTGTCCGACCAACGGCGAGGCCGTCGTGGTGTTGCCGCTGGGGGTCGGGCTGCACCTGAACCCGGGGCTCTCCGAGCTCACGTTTGCCGCCGCGCGCACCGTGGATCCGGCAGGCGTGCATCGCCTGCAGCAGCCATACCGGGCCGTCGCCGGCCAGCTCGCCGGCGTCGCCGAATCCCCCCTCGACGTCGCGTTCACGGTTCGCGCGACCGGCCCTTTCGCGCGCGACGGCGGTGCCTACTTGATGGTCAACGGCTCGACCGTCGCCGCGCCGGCGGTGCCGATCGCGAACCCCGCCCAGGCGTCGCCTTTTGCCGATCCCTCGCTCATCGCGGTGGGCCCCAACCGAACGCCGAGCCCGGTGATTCACGACATCAACGACCTCGTCATCCTCGACGGTCATCTGCTCTATCCGGTCGACGCCGGTTGGCTGCTCGATCCGATCGATCTCTCCACGGTCCGGCGTGACCTGGCAGGCGGCGGCACCGAAGCCGTGACGCTCGACAGGGTGGCGCTGCTCGACCTCGTGACGATCGTGAAGGCGGGGCACCAAGATCTCGTGCTCGTTGCCGACGGCCGGATCTTCGTGTTCTTCCTGGGCACCACGCTCTCCGACCTCGGCAACGCCCTGCCCGCCGCCGCGGCTTTCGAGGCTGAGCCCTGCGCGGCCACCGGCGTCACGGCGTTCACGCGCGCCGATGCCGTGGATCCGGTGATGGTCACCGACACCACGTACGAGCTGTGGGTCGGCTGCGGGGACGGGTCGCTCGAGCTATGGAACTACGTCACCCCACGCTTCGTGCGCACGACGACGATTCCTGGGACCGTCCCCGAGCCTGCCATCGGTTTGGCGTCGGTGAAGCTCGGCGCCAACGACGACGTCGTGCTGGCGCTGCGCCAGGGGCGTGCGGCGCTCGAGGTCCACCGCTACCACCTGGGCACGATCGCCGACACCAGGACGACCGCGATCGCCGCCGACATCGCGATGCGAGACGGCACCACGTTCACTGCCGACTTCGCGCCCCTCGGACCCGAGCCGGGGTTGACCATCCCCGCCCAGCCGTGCGCGCTCGCTCGCGAGCATGACGGTAACCCCTTCGACTTGCACCTGTGGTGTGCCGACAGTCCCTGCGCGAACCCCTGCATCGACACCGGCGCGGTGTTAGCAGAGCCGATGGCGGACGACATCGACGAGGCCGCGACCCGCCGCGACGGCCTACCGGACGTAGGCGCGGACGAGGCGCCATGAGCCTGTCGCTCCTGATCTCGATGACCGCGTCGATCGTGGCCAATGGGGCGACGGCCTCGGGGCCGGAGGCCACCGCCGTAACCCCGACCGCGCTCGCGCCGCCTTCGGCCGAGGTCGTCCTGATGCCGCTCACCTCGCTCGGCTCCACCGAGCAGAGCCTCGCCGCCGTCGAGGGCGTGCTGGCGGCGGAGTTGGCGAAGCTGGCCTCGGCTCGGTTCGCCACCGCGGCGTCCCTCGCCGCCGCCGATCCCGAGCTCGCCGCCGGCCTGGTCGCCTGCGACGGCGTCGTCAGCTGTCTCGTGGATCTGCTCCGGACGCGGAAGCTCACGGCCCTCGTGGTCGGCAACGTCGCGGGCCTGGGTGACCACCTGGTGTTGAACCTCAAGCTCATCGACGTCACGAGCGGCGCCGAACGGCGCCGGGCCCGCGAGGAGATGAGCGGCGGCGACCGCGAGCTCATCAAGCCGATGCGCCGCGCCGCGGTGATGCTCCTCGCACCGGAGCGCCTGACCGGCGAGCTGGAGGTGCGCGCGACCCAAGTCGGGGTGCGGCTGTTCATCGACGGCGACAAGGTCGCGACCGCGCCGCTGGCGGCGTCGCGCTTCGCGCTGCTCGCCGGGAGACACGCGGTCGAGGCCAAAGGGGACGGCCTGGTGCCGATGTCGACGATGGTCGACATCGCCTACGACGAGGTCTCGACCCTCGACGTCCTCTTGCCCCCGAACACCCTGTTCATCAAGGGCGGCACCCCGTTTCGCGCCCAGTGGTGGACCTGGGTCGTGGGCGGCGCCGGCGTGGCGAGCCTCGGCGTCGCCGGCGGGTACTACCGCCAGCACTACCTGGCGGCGGCCGAGATCGAGCGCCGGGCGGCGGCCGGGAGCCTCGACGCCAACGACAGCTCCCTGCGCCGCGCCTGGCAAAAGGATCTGCAGCGCGCGCGGATCGCCGCGTCCTTGGGCGCCGCGCTGGTGTTGTCCACCGGCGTCTTGTGGCTCGTCGATCTCCTGTAGACCGGCGCCTTCCGAGCGACCGCTCAGCGCCGCGCCGCGCTGCCGCCGACCGGCGCGCGCCCTACGCCCTGCAGCTGTGACACCCGCTGTCGGATCGCGGCGGCCATGCGGTCCAGACCGCACACTTGGTCCACGGCCAAGAGCTCGATCGCCGCCTTGGGCATCCCGAAGACGACGGAGGACTCCTCGTCTTGGGCGAGGGTCGCACCGCCGGCGCGCCGGATCTCCAGCAACCCCTGCGCCCCGTCCCGCCCCATCCCGGTCAGGAGCACGCCGACGACCCGCGGCCCGAGGACCGCCGCCGCCGAGCGAAACATGACGTCGACCGCCGGCCGGTGACCGTTCACCGTCCCCTCCCGGGACAGCTCGACGAAGGTGAGGCCGTCCTCGGACCGGACCAGGAGGTGGCTGTGTCCGGGCGCGATCAGGACCCGGCCGGGTCGCACGATGTCGTGGTGCACGGCCTCGCGCACCTCCACCGCGGCCAGCTGGTTCAACCGCTCGGCGAAGGCCAAGGTGAACCCTTCGGGCATGTGTTGGGTCACGATCGCGCCCGCCGCAAAGGTGGCCGGCAGGCTGGTAACGATTTGCCGGATCGCCTCCGTTCCACCGGTCGACGCGCCGATCGCGACCACGACCGCGGCGCTGGTGGCGTCCGCCGCGGCCTGCGGCCTCCCCTTGGCGACCGCCCGCAACGCCACCCCGTCGCGCTCCCGCGGCGCCAGCGTCTTCGGAGACGTGCCGCCCACCGCGAGCACCTTGGCGACGAGCTCGGCGCCGACCTGCTGGATGTCGGCCGAGCCGCGGCCCCCGGGTTTTTGGATGAAGTCCACCGCGCCGAGCTCGAGCGCCCGGATGGTCTTGTCGGCGCCCTCGAAGGTGAAGGCGCTCAACATGATCACCGGACACGGCCGCGTGCTCATGACGCGCTTCAGCGTCGCCAGGCCGTCCATGCCCGGCATCTCGACGTCCATCGTGACGACGTGCGGCTCCATCCGGACGAGCTTGCGCAACGCGCTCCGGCCGTCGGCCGCGGTCTCCACCGCCGCAATGCTCGGCTCTCGCAGCATGATGGTCCGCAGCGTCTCGCGCACCACGGCCGAGTCATCCACCACCAGCACCCGCAAACCGCCGCCCATGGGCTACCCGCAAACGCCGCTGCAAAACGGCGTCACCTTCACCCCGAACGAAGCCAGATAAATCAGCATCCGCCGGCCGACGCTGCCACCCACCTCCTCGGCGACAATCGGGATCCCGGCGGCCGCCAGCGCTTCGCGGACGACGGCGACGTTGGCCTCCGAGATCCGCTGGAACCGGCTAACCTCGGCGCCGAACAGCACCGAGGCGCCACCGGCGATCTTGGCCCGCAGCCGCTCGCGCGCCGCGCCCGCGGCGACCAGGGCCTCGATCAGCGCCGGGATCGCGGTGTCGGCGTAGCGTCCGTGAGCCGCCGCCCGGCCGCGGCTCTCCGGCAGCATCACGTGCGCCAAGCCGCCAATCCGCACCGCGTCATCGTAGAGCGCCACCCCGACACACGACCCGAGCAGCGTCAACAGTAGGTGCGGCGCGACGTCGACGCAGATGCAGCCCATGTTCACGGTCGTCGTCCTCACGTGGGCGCCGCCGGGGTCCAACCCCCCGGGGTCCACGGCGTCCGCCTGGGCGCGAGCCGCGACGCCGACCTGCTCGACGCTGACCACACCGTCGGGCAGCCACAAGGACATCCGGCGCGTCGCGGCCCCACCCGTCGTCACGCGGTCGACCCCCACCGTCCGCGCCCACAGGGCCTCGGAGAGCAACGTCACCGCCCGCGCCACGGCTTCTTCGTGCGCTTGCCGGGGCAGCAGCCGGAGCACGTCGGCGCCGCCCGCGATCTCGGCGCGGGCGCCGCGCAGCGCGTCCACGCCGCCGAGCGCATCGAAGAAGCTCCGCAGCAGCTCCGGGACCGAGTCGCCGCCACCCTCTGCCGCCACCCCCGGTCCGCTCCAGCGCCCGTCCAGGTGCACCATACCGCTCAGCCGACCGGGAGCGCCCTTCACCGCCACCCCGTAGCCGGCGCCGACGACCGCGTGGATCACCGCCTCCCCCGCGCCGACCCACAGGTTGCCCCGCACCAGGTGTCGAACGACGCCGGGGCCCATGCCTTCACTTACGATAGAGCGACGGCCCGTTCGCCTTCAGCGTCGTCGGGATGCCGGTGAGAGTTTCGGCGTGGCCGATGGCGAACAGCCCACCGGGCCGCAGCAGGCGCTCGACCTCGGCGACCACCGCGGTGCGCACCTTGCGGTCCAGGTAGATCATGACGTTCCGGCAGAAGATCGCATCGAAGGGCCCCCGCATCGGCAGCGGCGGCGCCGCGAGGTTGACGCGGTCGAAGGCGACGTGATCACGGATCTCCGGGCACACCACGAAGGTGCCGTCGTCGCCGACCCCGCGGCGCCTGAAGAATCGCCGCCGCTCGCCGGGGGACAGCGGACCGAGCGCCTGCCGGGAATAGACGCCGGCGCGCGCCTTGGCGAGGGTGCAAGTCGAGATATCGGTCGCCAAGATCTTGAACTCGATCCCGAGGCGCAGGGCAGCGTCCGCCATCACCATCGCCATCGAAAAGGGCTCTTCTCCCGATGCCGCCGCTGCGCACCAGAGCGTGAATCGCCTTTGCCCGGCGCCGGCGGCGGCGTTGACGAAGGCGCGCAGCGCGTCGAAGTGGGTCGGCTCGCGGAAGAACGAGGTGTAGTTGGTCGTGACGACGTCGACGAAGTGCAAGAGCTCGACACCGGAGGTGTCGGCCTCGAGATAACGGAGATAGCTGCGCGCGTTGACGAGCCCGAGGACGCGCATCCTCTTCGCGATGCGGGCGCTGAGCAGCGCCTCTTTGCCCTCCCGCAGGTGAATGCCGGCCTGCGCCCTGGCGATGTCCGCCAAACGCCGAAACAGGCTCGGGCTCAACGACGCATCCCGCGTCGCCATCGAGCTCCCGGTCACGAGAGCCTCCGCTGCTCTCCCCCTCAGATCCTCGGCCCCGCCGCGGGCGGGCCCTTCCGGGCTCAGTAGTTCTTGGCGATGCCACCATCGCGCTCATCGCCGGCGGGATGCGGCGCCGCGGGGTGCGGCGCGCGCAAGGCCGGCTTGCCGTGTCGGTCGCGGATGCCGGGCCGGGCGCTGGCGGCGCGGTTGAGCCTGAAGCGCCCGACCATGGCCGCGAGCTGCTCCGCCTGGCTCGCGAGCTCCTCCGCGGCGCTCGACGACTCCTCGGCGTTCGCGACGTTTTGCTGCACCACCTGGTCCATCTGCGCCACCGCCTTGTTGAGCTGCTCCAGTCCCCGGGCCTGCTCGGAGCTCGACGACGCCATCTCCTCGACCAACCCGGTCACCTTGGCCACCGCGCCGACGATCTCCATCAGGTTGCCGCCGACGTCCCGGGTGATGCCCTCGCCGAGGCCGCTCAGTCGGATCGACTCGTTGATCAGGGCCTCGGTCTTGCCCGCCGCCTCCTTGGAGCGCTGCGCCAGGTTCCGGACCTCCTCGGCCACCACCGCGAAGCCGCGCCCCGCGTCGCCGGCGCGGGCGGCCTCGACCGCGGCGTTCAACGCCAGGAGGTTGGTCTGAAAGGCGATCTCGTTGATGTCGCGAATGATCTGGGAGGTCGTGCCCGAGGCGTCGCGGATCGCCACCATCGAGCCCGCCATCTGCTCCATCGCCGTCTTGCCCTTGTCCGCGGTGCTCCGCATCCCCTGCGCCAGGCCGTTCGCCTGCTGCGCCGAGTCGGCGTTTTGTTTGGTCTGCCCGGTGATCTCCTCCAGGCTGCTCGAGGTCTCCTCGATGGCGCTCGCCTGCTCCGAGGCGCCTTGGGACACCGATTGGCTGCCCTGCGCGATCTGGGTCGCCGCCGCCGAGACCTGATCCGCCGCCTCCGCCACCTGGGCGAAGGCGTCGTGGATCGGGGCCAGCATGCCGTTGATGCCGTCCAACAGGTCGCGCCAGCCACCGACAAACCCGCGCAGATCCGCCCGCGCCGTCAGGTCGCCGCCGTTCGCCGCCTTGATCAGCTGTTGCATCTGCCCGAACGCGTCCCGGAACGGATCCAACATGCCGTTGATACCTTCGAGCACCGGCCGGAACTCGGCGTTCACGAGCGTCGTGTCACCGCGCACGTCGAGCTGGCCGGCGATGGCGCTCGCCGTCAGGCGCTTGGTCTCGGCGACGAGCACGGTGAGCACCCGGGTGATGCTCCGATACACCAACATGCCCGCCGCACACGCCAGCGCCAGCGCCAGCCCGAGCACCGCGAGGGTCGTCGTCAGGGTGTTCTTGACGATGACGCGGGCGTCGCTGAGCGACTGCTCGGCCTGATGGCGCAAATCCACCGACAGGGCGTCCTGGCGCGGGTCGAGATCGTGCTCCATCTCCCGCACCGCGTCGAGCTCCTGGCGCAGGCGGCGCTCGGCGGCCTGGACCCTCGCGTCATCCTTGGCGACCCCGGCCCGCAGCAGTTGGTCGAGCTCCTGGAACAGGCCGACGGCACCGTTGATGCCGCGCTTCCAACCGGCCATCATCGGCTGCAGCTCGCGCCACATCGCCGCTTCGTCCTTGGTCTTCTCGAGGGGCTCGTAGCGCTCTTGGCCCTCCTCGATCTGTTTGAGGCCGGCGCTCACCAGCGCGTAGAACTCACCGCGCGCCTTTTGGTCGGTTTCGCCGGTCTCGAGGGCGGCGACGCCGTAGGCCGCCTGAAACATGCCCTCCATGATCAGCCCGACGCCGACGATGGCCGGGAGGTTGCCGGCGCCGATTTCCTCGACCTCGTGGCTGGTGGTGACGAGCCCGTTGTAGCCGACGGAACCGACCACCACCGCGGCGGCGAACGCCGCGCCGAAACCAAGAATGATCTTCGTTCCAGTCTTCATGTCTGCAAGCATCGACGCTCCCTTTCTCGATAGGCCCGTGCCTCACTCACCGGTCGCGACCCGACTCACCTGTTCTTGTTCCTCGGCGCTGAGCACCCCGGAGATGTCGAGCAGCAGCACCACCTGCTTCGCCGCCTTGCCGACCCCGAGGATGAACGCGGTGTCGATGGCGCCGGCTCCGAAGTCCGGGGGTGGCTCGATGTTCTCCGCGGCGATGCTCGACACCTCGAGGACCTCGTCGACCAGGATCCCCATCGTCAGCTCCTCGCCGTCGGCCTCGTACTGCACGACGATGATGACGGTCTGGTCGCCCACCGTCACCTCGCCCATCGCGAACTTGAGGCGGGGGTCGACGACCGGGATGACGCGGCCGCGCAGGTTGATCACCCCGCGCACGAAGGCCTTGGTGCCGGGCACCCGGGTGATCTCCATGACCCGAATGAGCTCGCGGACCTTGAGCACCTCGATGCCGTACACCTCCCGCGCCAGGCGGAAGGTGATGTACTTTCCGGCCAACAACCGCACGGCGTCTTGCACCCCCGCGCCCCCGGCCTCCGGCGCACGGGTCTCGAGGTCAGCGCTGTTCATTCGTCACCTCTCTGGGCTCGGGGTTGGAGACGGCGCCGGCCGCCGGCGTGGCATCGGGGCTCTGCGCGGCGTCGGGGAGCGCGGCGGCGTCCTGGGCGCTGGCCACCGTGATCTCGTCGACGTTCACGATCAGGCCCACCTTGCCGTCGGGCAGGATGGCGGCGCCGGAGAGATACTTCGCGCGCCCGAGGCCGCTGCCGATGCTCTTGATGACCACCTGCTGCTGCGCCAGCACGCTGTCGACGATCAGACCCACCGAGCGGCCGATGCCCTCCACCACCACCACCAGGCCGCGCGACGCGTCCAGGGTGCCGCCCTCGACCTGGAACAGCTGGCTCAGGCTCACGAGCGGCAGCAGCGAGCCGCGCACGTTCAGCATCTCCCGGCGCCCGGCCACCGAGACGACGGCCTCCGGCAGCGGCCGAATCGACTCGACGACCGCCATGGTCGGGATGATGTAGCGCTCGGCGCCACAGCCGACGAGCATGCCGTCGATGATCGCGAGCGTCAGCGGCAGCACCATCTTGATCGACGTGCCGCGCGTCGCCACCGAGGCGACCGAGACCCGACCGCGCATCGCCTCGACGTTGCGCCGCACGATGTCGAGCCCCACGCCGCGCCCCGAGGTGTCGGTCACCTCGGCGCTGGTGGACAGGCCGCTCTCGAAGATCAGGTTGAGGAGGTCCGCGTCCCGGATCGTGGCGCCGTCGCGGATCAAACCCAGCGCCCCCGCCTTGGCGCGGATCGCGTCGCGGTCGAGACCCCGGCCGTCGTCCTTGACCTCGACGATGATGCTCCCGCCCTGATGGTACGCCGCCAGCGTGATGGTGGCCGCCTGGCCCTTGCCGCCGGCCGCCCGCTCGCTCGGGGTCTCGATCCCGTGATCGACGGCGTTGCGCACCAGGTGCACCATCGGATCGGTGATCCGCTCGACGACGCTGCGATCGAGCTCGACGTCGTCGCCCGAGGTGATCAGACGGATCTCCTTGCCGTGCTTGCGCGCCAAGTCGCGGACGGTGCGCGCCATCGCCTGAAAGAGGCCGCGCACCGGAACCATCCGCAGGCGGAGCCCGGCGTCCTGGAGGTCGCGGGTGATGCGCGTCACCTGCCCCAGACACTGGCGGGCGCGGCGCGAGCTCAGGCAAGCTATCTCCGGCACGTTCGCCGCCATCGACTGCGCGATGACCAACTCGCCGATCATGTCCAAGAGGCCGTCGACGCGACTCAGCTCGATCTTCACCGAGCCCTTGGCCCGGGGCCGCGGCGCGCGGTCGGTGTCGTCGGTCCCGCCTTGGGTGTCGACCGCGGCGATCGCGACTTGCTCGGCGCCCGCTGCGATCAGCGCGGCCTCGAGCACGGCCGAGCCGCTGTCGGTGCCGCACAGCACCGCCAGCCGCCGGGTCGCGCCGAGTGGCTCGAGGTCCACCTCGGCCGGCAGCGTCGCGACGATCTCCGCCTGCCGGCGCAGCCGGCGCAAGAGCTCCCGCGCCCACGGCACCGGGTCGGCCTCGGTGGCCGGCGGCGAGAGCTCGACGCGCAGCAGACACTTGCCGCGCTGCCGCAGCACCTTGATGCGCACGTGGTCGTATTCTCCCAACACGAAGCCGGCCGGGCCTCGCGCGTCGGACGCGATCGCCGCCTTCCTGTCGTCGCCCAGGAGGCGATCCATCGCCTGCACCACGCGCTGCACCTGCGGCAGCTCTGCCGCGCCCCGGGTCAGATCGCTGAGGCTCGCCTCCAGGGCGTCGACGCTCGCGAACAGCGCGTCGAAGACCGTAGAGTCCGCCGCCATCGTGCCGTCCCGCAGGCGCAGCACGACCTCTTCGATTCGGTGCGCCGCGTCGGCGATCGGTCCGAGACCGGCGGTGCCGGCCCCGCCCTTGAGGTTGTGCGCGGTGCGCACCAGATCCGAGATCACCACGTGGTCGCGCGGCTGCGCCTCCAGCCGCAGCAGCAGCGCGTTCAGGTCCGCGAGCTTCTCGGCCCCTTCGCGCAGAAACACCCCCAGGACGGCGTCGTCGACGTCACCCATGGCGCCCCCCCCCGCCCTACCGCGGCAGGTACGTTTGAATCTTGGACAACAGCTCCAGGTGGTCGATCGGCTTGGTGAGGTAGTCGTTGCACCCCGCCTGAAACGCCCTCTCGACCATCGCCGACTCACCCTTGGTGGTGACCATCAGCACCGGGATGTCCCGCGTCGCGGGGTCGGCCTTCAATCGCCGACAGGTCTCGACCCCGTCGAGCTCCGGCATCATGATGTCGAGCAAGATGAGGTCCGGCCGGGACTTCTCCACTTCCTGCAGCGCCAGGGCGCCGTTTCGCGCCACGCGGATCTCAAAGCCGCGGTTCCGCAGCAGAGTCCGCTCGAACATCAACACGGTTTCCGTATCGTCGACGATCAGGATCGACTTCGCCATGCACAAGACTCCTGCCGAGCGAGGTTGATGGCCCAACTCCGAAACGACACGTGGAGGCACGCGGAAAGAGACAACACCGATCCCTGGGCACACTACCCGGGTCGCGAGCTCCGCCACGCACTCTCGACATCCCAGCTCCCCTTCGACGTCAATCGCGGCGGGCCTGCTCGGACCCACTCAAATTGTGCCACAGGAATTCGAGGACGCAACCCGATCTTGCTACGACCCCGCATCCCTATGGGGCACGTCCGCGAGACCGTGTCGACCTCCGATTCCGCGGCCGCGCCGGCGGACGGCACCGTAGTGCGGGACAAGCCCCATGGTTTGCGGTACATTTCCCTCCGGCGGCGGGCGCCGCCCGCCAAGATCCCTAAGGAGTGAAAGCAATGTTCCACAGAGTGCTCGTCGGCCTCGTCGTCGTCATCGGGGTGGGTTCGGCTGGATGCGGCGGCAAGACGGCCACCACCTGCGCCACGAACACCGACTGCCCGGACGGTCACGTCTGCCTCACACAGAAGTGCGAGCAAGTTTGCACCACCGACCAGGACTGCTCGGCGGGCCGAGTCTGCAACGGCGAGATCTGCATCTCCGGTCAGGGCGCCGGCCCGACGATCACCGACGTCACCGGGAGCGGCGACGGCGCCGCCTGCCAAGCCACGACCGGCAAGCCCTGCATCGGCACCGCGCTGGTGGTCACCGGCACCCACCTCGGCGGCTCGACCTTCCAGCTGGCGAGCAAGACCGGCGGCCCGACGTACGCGATGACCATCCTCGAAGGCGGTCGCAACCAGGACACCGTCGTCGACCTGGTGCCGTCAGCCTCGGGGCCGGCGTTGGTGGAGGACGACTACACCCTGACCGCGGTCAACGCCGCCGGCACCGCCCAGGCCGCCGTCAACCTCCTCAAGGGCGAGCAAGGCATCAAGGGCGACAAAGGCGACAAGGGCGACCCGGGCACCATCACCAACCTGACGGGCACCGAGGTGATCACCAAGATCAACGACGCCGCGACCACCGGGAAGATCAACGCCAACCGCCTGAACATCACCGGCGGTAGCAGCGGCGGCACGAGCTCGATCTGGACCGACTCCGAGGCCTCGACGCCGACCTCGACCGCGACCATCGGCAATCGCATGCAGGTGATCGTCACCGCGAGCACCACCGCGGTCGTCTCCAAGCTGGTGAACGACACCATGTTCACCGCGCTGTGCGGCGACGAGGACGGCTGCACCCTCAGGCTCGGCACCACGATGTGGCAGAACGTCGACGCGCTGCAGGTCAGCGCGCCCTGTCACCTGAGCCTGCACGTCAACGCCGGCGCCGAGCACTGGTGGGCGGTCTCGGATGGCTGCTTCCAATGGTACGGGGTTTGGGCCGATACCCTACCGGCCGGCCCCCCGCCTGGTGACGGTGTGCCCGACTGGACCAACCCGCCCGGTTTCTATGCGCCCTACCGCAGCGGCGCCTGGGGGGTGGACGGCGACATCACCGGCATCGACTATGACCCGGGCGCGGCCACCAACGCCTGGGTCGTGATCCACAACTTCGCGTGTTACCTCGCCGAGTCCGCGGCGACCGGCAGCGCGGCGAGACTGGCCGCCGACAACAACCCCGGGTTCTACCTCGTCGCCTCCCACCCGACTTGGGCCGGGTCCTACTATCCGACGACGAAATGGGACAGCACCGCCTCCGGCCGGCAGTGCGTGTTGATCGTGGACGACTGAGCAAAGCCCGCAGCCTCGCGATGCGCGCACCCTCTCGGGCGCTGTCCGTCCTTGGTGGGTGCGCGGTCGTTTGCCAGGTGCGCGGTCAGCCGCCGGCCCGGGCGAGAACGGCCTCGAGCACGCTGAGCAGATCGCCGGCGGTGATGATCCCCGCGAGCGCGCCGCCTTGCACCACCGGCAGGCTACTGGCGTGAACCCGCCGCATCGTGCGGATCGCGGCGACGAGCGGCGCCTCGGGCCCGATGGTCTCGACGTTCTCGACCCAGATCTGGTTGACGCGCGTCAGCTGCAGGCTCTTGCGGCGCGCCGCCGGGTCTTTGAGCGTGAGGATCGACGGCATCGCATCCCGGACGTGGCGCTCGCTCATCAACCCGGCGAGCTTGCCGTCCTTGACGACCGGCAGGTGCTGGATGTGGTGGCGGTCCATCAGCTCGACGGCGTCCGAGACGTGGCTGTCGTGCTGGACGGTGATCGGGTTGGCGGTCATCACGTCAGCGACCCGCAGCCGCTGCAACGCCGGGAACGACGACAGATCGAGCTGATCGAGCTTCATGCGCCGTCGCCTACCGCGCTTTGAGCCCAAAGACCAGCGCCGGCCGGCGGCCGGTGGCGCCGCCGCGGCGGCTGCGGTATAGCGGCACCGGGGCCGAGCCAAAGGCGGTGGGGCGTGTCGCATCTCCTGATCGTCGTCGGGCTCGCGGTGACCTTTCAGCTCACCGCCGCGACGTTGGCCCTGCGTCTGATCCCGCTCACCGGAAAGAGAGCGGCCTGGTCGCTGGTCGCCGCCGCCCTCGTCCTTATGACGGTGCGCCGCGCCGAGTCCCTCGCAGCGATCGTGGGCGACCACCAGCTGTCGACCGAGAGCGCCGCGTTCGAGATCGTCGGCCTGGCGATCTCGGTGTTGCTGGTCGCCGGGATTTACAAGATCCGGCCGGTGTTCGCCGCGCTCCTGACCGCGAACCGCGACCTGTCGCTCGCCAACGACCGCATGCGGACTCTGTCCACCGACCTCGAGAAGTCACTCGCCAACGTCAGGACGTTGACCGGCATGTTGCCGATCTGCGCCGCGTGCAAGAAGATCCGCGACGACAAGGGCTACTGGAACCAGATCGAGTCCTACGTCCGCGACCACTCCGAGGCCGAGTTCAGCCACGGCCTCTGCCCCGAATGCGCCCGGCGCCTGTACCCGGACATCCTTCCATGACCACCCCCGCCACAGGACGCGTGCCATCCCTGAACCCCTTCGACGCCGTCGGCCCGGCCTATGGGCGGATGAAGACGCTGCTGTTTCGGCCCTTCGGCCTGGATCGGTGGGTAGCACTCGGCCTGTTGTGCTTCTGCCAGATGTGCGCCGGCATGGGCCTGCAGAACGGCTGCGGCGTGCCCAGCGTACCCGGCGACTTCTCCGACCCCGGCGGCCACTCGAAGGAGCACAGTCGCGCCGGCGAGCCGGCCGGGTCGCGTCGCAACTTCCTCGCGGCGCTCGATGCCGAACGGCCGCTCCCGGCCGACGAGACGTTTCCAGACGCCGCCGCCGCCGACGACGACGCGCCCGACGGCTCGCAGCCCTCGCCCACCGACTCGCTCGCCGACGACCTCGCGGCCGCACAGACCTGGGTCAAGGCCAACCTGGAGCTGGTGCTGGCGATCGCCGGCGTCCTGGTGCTCCTCGGGATCGGCCTGACCATCCTCTTCCAGTGGCTCGGCGCCCGCGCCGCGTTCGCCTACCTCGACAACGTGGTCTCCGGCCGCGCCGAGGTGGAACAACCCTGGCAGAGGCACGCCCGGCTCGCGAACTCGTTCTGGCGCTGGCGGCTCGGCTACATCCTGTTGGCCTGGGTATTCGTCCTCGACCTGGGGATCCCCCTCGGCCTGATGGTCTACCGCACCGCCACCGGCGCCGGCGCCTGGGTGCAGCTGTTCACCTCGGGCCCGTTCTGGCTCGTCACCGCCGGCCTCGCGCTCGTGCTCGTGCTCGCGGTGCTCGCCGACCTCTTGCTCTACGATCTGGTGCTGCCGCTGCAGCTCTTGCGTCAGTCGACGGCCGGGCCGGCGCTCAGCGAGGCGTTGCACCTGCTCTTCGCGCACCTCGGGGCGAGCCTCCTCTACCTGGTCTTGAAGCTGCTGCTCGCCGCCGGCATCGCGATCGTCGTGCTGGTCGGTGGTTTCTTGACCTGTTGCTGCGGCTTTCTGGTCATGGCGATCCCGGTGCTCGGCCAGGCGCTGCTGCAACCGATCTGGGTGTTGCACCGCGCGCTGCCGCTCTACTTCATGCGCCAGCTCGGACCGGCCTACGACCTGTTCGCAGCGAAGGCGGGCGTCGCCGTGCCGCGACCGTAGCAGCGACGTACGAGCCTGTTGCGGACCTCCGCGCTCGCGGCGGCGCGTCCGTCTCCGACCTCGACCGCGCCTTCGACGACGGCGGCTGACCACCGCCGCTTGCCACTCCCCGTAGAAGCTGCAACATATGGGCCCCGCTTAGGAGGCGTCATGAGGCTCAACGCTCGTCTCGTCGCGATCGGCGTGCTCGCGTGTTTGTCCGCGCTGCCACAGCTCTTGGGCGCCCAGGAGCCCCCACCGCCCCCGCCCCCACCGCCCCCCGCGGCCCCGCCGCCGGCCGCCAAGCCTTCGAGCCCCGAAGCGCCGCCGCTGCCTCCCCCGGTGCCGCCGACGACGCCCACGAAGCCCGTCGCCGCGCCAACGACGCCACCGGCCGCCCCGCCGCCACCGCCGGCGCCCAGGACCGCCACCCCGGCGCCGACCACCGACGCAGCGACGCCGGCGACCGGCGACGACAACACCGCGACCCCCGCGCCGGCGACCGAGACCGGGCCGACCGAGATCCGCGTCGCCCCGGTCGGCGAAGGCACCCCGGCGCCGACGCCGGCGGCCGAGACCACGCTGGCGCCCGAAGCGACCGATCGCGGCGCCGCGGCGACGACGACGATGGCCAAGCCCGAGTCGGGGGAGCCCGAGTTCATCAAGGGCGAGCTGATCTACGTCGGCACCCGCCGCCTGTTGTCGCGCTTTGACCACGTCGGCATCGCCGCCGGCCCCTACATCCTCGGCAACGACCTCTTCCTGAGCGTCACGCCGGGCATGGCCTACTACGGCAAGACGGTGTCGATCTCGCTCGGCGCGCCGTTGAACCTGCTCGCGGTGGAGGGCGGCAGCTTCAACTTCGGCGGCATGCGCATCCGCCGCGAGGACTGGAACGAGGTCCCGGACTACCCCCGGGTGCTGCGCTTCTTCACCATCGGCCGCAAAGAAGACAACCTCTACTTCACGATCAACAGCCTGCGGCCGGCGACCATCGGCTACGGCACGCTCTTGAACAAGTACCAAGGCAACATCGACGTCGACCGCTCGATGACCGGAATGATCTTCGACGCCTACAACAAGTACGGCGGCTTTCAGTTCCAGGCCAACGACATCACCACCGTCAACCGGGTCATCGGCGGCCTGGTCTTCGCAAAGCCGTTGTCGCTGTTCACCGACAACATCCTCGCCGACAGCCTGTCGCTCGGCGCCGAGTACGTCGCCGACTTCGCCGCGCCGCGCTGCGTGCGGACCCGTACCAACAAGGACAACGCCGCCGAGTGCGTGCCGGGCAGCGGCAGCCGCGCCGGCTTCGACCCGTACACCGGCCAGAACCTCGATCGCACCTTCGCGCGCTCCAACCCCGACACCGGCCGCTTCGACGTCACCAAGACCAAGGTGCACGCCGCCGGCGCCTCGGTGGAGATGAAGATCTACAAGGACGAGCGCAACGCCGACATCAAGCTCTTCGGCACCTGGGACAAGTTCTTGAACCCCGGCGGCGGCAGCGGCGCCTCCGGGGGGGTGCTCGCGAGGCTGAACCTCGGCACCACCTACATCAACGCCTTTCGCATCCAGGCGGAGCTGCGCAGCTTCGAGGACGGCTTCCTGCCGAGCTACTTCGACAGCCTCTACGAGATCCAAAAGTACTCGTACGCGCTGACGGACAACCCCTACCAGGTCACGCCGACCAAGTACCAGGCGGTGTTCGGCGACGCCGAGAACGGCTTCGCGCGCCGGGAGCTCGGCCGCCGCACCGGCTACAACGTCGAGGCGTCCTGGGGCGTGTTCAAGGGCAGCCGCCGCGGCAAGCAGCTGGCGCTGGGCTTCGGGTTGTCGGACTCCAAGGGCCCGGACGACACCCAATTCTATGCCCACCTCGAGTCGCCGTTCTTGGGTTTCCTCCAGATCTTCGGCACCTACATGAAGCTCAACGAGCCGAGCCCGAAGACCTTGTTCAAGGGCAACGTGCTCACCGCCGAGAACGCCGTGGTGTTGACCGGCGCCCGCCTCGAGATCCTGCCGATCCTGTTCGTCAACGCCCACTACTCGCGCAGCTTCCGCACCGTCAGGAGCCCGGGCAGCGAGTACCACCTGGGGAACGATCGAATCGTCGACGGCCAGGGCCGGCCGTCGCCCTACTTCCCGGAGGCGCGCCTGTTCGAGAACGTGCAGACCCTGTTCTTGGAGATCGAGCTCGGTTGGGAGTTCGAGAGCAGCGACGACCTGACCCGCCGCGAGGAGGACGACAAATGAGCGCCGCCACCATCACCCGCGCCGCGACCTTCCCCCTCTTCCTTTGCACCGTCGCCTGCACCGCGGCGACCCCGGCCGACATCGGCATGCGCGCCAAGGGCGAGGCCTGCAAACAGGTCTCGGACTGCAAGGCCGGGCTCGACTGCGTGTCCTCGGTGTGCACCGAGCTGCCGCCGCTCACGACCGGGCCGCAGCGCGGCGACCCCTGTGGATCCGACGCCGACTGCGCGCCGGATCTCTTCTGCGGCCGGCAGGACGTGTGCACCACGAGCCCCTTGCTCGCGGCCGGCGACAGCTGCGCCCTGACCCTGCAGTGCGCCGAACCGCTGGTGTGCAACGGTCAGACCGGCGTCTGCTCGGCCGCCGGCGGCCCCGGCACCCTCGATCTCGGCGCCGCCTGCGAGACCATCCTCGACTGCCAGCGGCCCTACGTCTGCGGCTTCGACAACACCTGCCAGCGCTTGCCGTTCATCACCGGCGCCAACTGTTCCCGCAGCAACAGCGAGGCCGGCGCGTTCCGCGTCTATTGGGAGCTGCCGCCCGCGGGCACGCCCCCGGCCGACTACGAGTTCTATCGCCTGCCGTTCCCGAGCGACCTCCGGGTGAAGGACGGCCACGTGACGCTCGCCGGCCACTCGTCCCCGGGCCAGGTGTTGGGCATCGACGTGACCGCGACCTACTTCGGCGCCGTCGAGACCGACGCCCCGGGCTTTGCGCTGAACCAGCCGATCTTCTTCACCTTCGCCGACGTGGTCGACGAGAAGAGCCTCTGTGTCGACGCCGGCGGCGTGCTGCCGACCGCCACCGACCCCGCGGCGCCGGTCTACTGTGCCGACGGCGGCAGCGCCACGGTGTATCTCGTGAACGTCGACGCCGCGAGCGCCGACTACGGCAAGCACGTCCCGGTGCAGCTCACGAGCGGTCGCGACGGCGGAATGTACATCTGCCAGAACTGGCTCGGTCTCGCCCCCAAGGACGGCGAGCCGCTCACCCCCGCCACCACCTACGCGGCGATCGTCACCACCGGCGTCAAGGACCTGCGCGGCGGGGCCCCGATCCGCGACCTCGACTTCGAGGCGATCATGAGCGGCACCAAGACCGAGGCCGCGATGCAGCCGCTGTTCGCGTGGGTGAGCGCCAAGGGCATCGACGCCTCGACCATCGCCGCCGCCACGGTGTTCACCACCGCGACCCCCACCACGGTGGCCGCCAAGCTCCGCCAGGCGGTGGCCGCGCTCACGCCGGCTCCCACCTTCGACAACGACGTCGTGCTCTGCGACACCGGGGTGGTGTCAGCGTGCGAGGACGGCCTGTCGGGGGCCGAGGACAAGCGCGGCTGCACCGCCGCCGACGCCGGCTTCCGCCACTTCCAGGGCACCTACCAGGGCCCGGTGTTCCAGGCCGGCACCCGACCGTACGTCAGGCCGAGCGCCGGCGGCGCGTTCTCCTACGACGGCCAGGGCCTACCGCAAAAGCAGCGCAACGAGAGCATGTGCTTCGCGCTGGCGACGCCGACCGCGGCGCCGCAAAGCGGCGGCTACCCGGTCATCATCTACGCCCACGGCACCGGCGGCTCGTATCGCTCGGCGATCGACGAGGGGCTGGCCGCCGAGCTCGTCGCCAAGGGCTTCGCGGTCATCGGCATCGACAACGTGATGCACGGCATTCGCGCCTGGCCGACCTTCCCGACCGCGACCGAGCTCCAGGCGATGGCAGCGGCGTCCGCGACCACGCCGCTGGTCTTCGACGCCGACCCCGGCCACCTGTTCTTCAACCTCCTGAACCCGAAGGCGTCGCGCGACAACATCCTGCAGGGGAGCGCCGACCTGTTCTTCCTGACCCGGCTCCTCGCAGCCACCGGCGACGGCACTCATCTCGTGCCCGGCAGCGCCAACGTCTACTTCAACCCGAACAAGATCTACTTCCTCGGTCACTCGCAGGGCACGGTGATCGCCCCCGCGTACCTCACCGCCGAGACCGCGCTCAAGGCGGCGGTGCTCTCGGGCGCCGGCGCCGACCTGGCGCTCTCGATCCTGAACAAGAAGAACCCGGCCGACATCTCACTCGCGGCCTCGGCGGTGTTCGCCGATCAGACCCTCGGTCGGATCCACCCGATGATGGGGATCATCGCGATGCTGTTCTCGCCCGCCGACGCCATCAGCTACGCGCCGCTCCTTATCCACACCCACGCCGAGCGCGGCCCGCTGCCCTACCTGCACATCTCCGGCATCGACGACTCCCTCACCCCGAACGTCACCCACGAGGCGATGATGCGCGCCGCCGGCACGCCGATTGTCGCCATCAACAGTCAGCCCGAGGTCGCCGTCGCCGACGTCCGGGTGGTGGCATCACCGCTGAACGCCGGCAACGCTCAGGGCGGCGTCGTCGCCGGTGTGACCCAGTTCACGCCGAGCGGCGCGGACGACGGCCACTACGTGATGTTCGATGTGCCCGCGGCCAAGGCCACCCGCACTCATTTCTTCGAGACGGCGAACAACGGCTCGCCCGAGATCAGCCGCTAGGAGGCCATGATGACCACGCGCGCGCTCACGACCGCTGCCCTTCTCGCTCTCTTCGCCCCCGCCTGTGGCGGCGGCGTGCCGATCGAGGTCCGCATCGACGAGTTCAGCTTCGACTTCGGCCTCGATCAGGCGCTCGGCACGATGTCGACGGCGCTCGCCGCGAGCGGCCTGCTGCCGGGTGGCGGCGCGCTGCCCGAGATCTGGCCGGAGGCGTTGCCGCCGATCAAGTACACCCTGCCGCTGAAGACCGACCCGGTGCCCGTCGACCTAACGCCGGCCGAGGACTCCCCCGACTACGACAAGTACCAGGAGATCAACAAGGCCGGTCAGATCGTGCGCCGCATCGAGATCAACCGCCTGGTGTTGCGCGTCGAGCAGAGCACGCTCTCGGTCGCGATCCCGGCGCTCACGCTGCAGGTGGCCGACGACCCGACCGCCGACCCTGCCGACCGCCAGGCGTGGTATAGCGTCGGCAAGCTCCCCGGCGCCGAGCCGGGCGCCATCGAGGACATCGAGTTCGAGTGGATCCCGGGCGGCGAGACCTTCTTCAACACCCAGCTCGCGGACGAATTCAAAGAGCTCGCGGTGCGCGCCGCCGGCGAGATCGGCATCGACACCGCGGCGAACCCCAACCTGCCGCGTGGCGCCGCCAAGCTCCGCCTGATCGTCGTCGCCACCTTCTTCGTCGAGCCGACGAAGGCCACGGGCGCCCTCTGAGCCCAACGGCAAGCCTCGGCCTGACGGGGTCGGCCGACCCCTGCAGGTCGACGTCGCGCCCGCACCTCGCGGGCTTGTTGCCCGAGGAGGTCGCGGCCCAGCTGCAGGCACACGGCGTCGCGGTTCGCGCCGACGAGGCGCGGCGCGTCCTCGCCCACTACCTCTCGCCGATGGCACGCCGCGACGCCAAGAAGCGACCGCTCGGCAAAGCGCTCAAGGCCGAGGTCGCGCGGCTCTTCGATCTCGCCCGCCTCGAGGTCCTCGAGCGCGCCACCGATCCGGCCGACGGCTTCGTGAAGTACCTGTTTCGCCACGCCGACGGCGCGCTCTCCGAGGCAGTGCGCATCCCGCTCCATCGCCCTGGACACTTCACGGTCTGTCTGTCGTCGCAGGTCGGCTGCGCGATGCGGTGCGCCTTCTGCGCCACCGCCGGCCTCGGCCTGCAGCGCAACCTGAGCGCCGCCGAGATCGCGTTGGCCTTTGCCGCCATCCGCGACGAGACCGACGGGCGGGTGAAGGGCGCGGTGTTCATGGGCCAGGGGGAGCCGCTCGCGAACTACGACCAGGTGATGCGGGCCGCGGCGGTCCTGTCGCATCCCTGCGGCGGCCGCATCGACGCCCGGATGATCAGCATCTCCACCGTCGGCCTGGTGCCGCAGATCCGGCGCTTCGCCGCCGAGGGCCGCCCGCACCGCCTGATCGTGTCGCTGACCTCGGCGATCCCCGACAAGCGGCGGACGCTGCTGCCGATCGCCGGCCGCTACCCGCTCGCGGAGCTGGTCACGGCGCTCGAGGCCTACCAGGAGGCGTGCAACAACCGCGTCACCGTCGCCTGGGTGCTGCTCCGCGGCGTCAACACCGGGCCCGACGAAGTCGCGGCGCTCCGCGCGCTCTTCGGGCACCTGCGCCTGCGCATCAACCTCATCGACCTCAACGAGACCGCGCGCGCCCCGGGCGTCTACGCGCGCGCCGCCGAGACCGAACGGCAGGCGTTCTTGGACGCGCTCACCAAGCTCGGCTTTCCGGTGGTGCGACGCTACTCGGGCGGACAGACGAAGCACGCCGCCTGCGGCATGCTCGCGAGCACGTTCCAGGAACGTTCGCGCCGCGATCGCGCCGCGGCAAAATCGATCTAGCCAAGTCCGCCGAGGTATGGCATCCCATAACTACCGTCCGCGGACTCGCCACGAGCCGCCAGCTTCTGACGCCGTTCGCGGACGGCGTCTCCCTGCCCCGGCAGCTGCCCTCATCATCGAAGCGTGCTACCTTGCGGCGTCGCCCGAACGCCGGAGAGACCGATGACTTCCGCCGATCTCGATCTGCTGTGCATCAACACGATTCGGACCCTGGCGCTCGACGCCATCGAGAAGGCCGACTCCGGCCACCCCGGCCTGCCGCTCGGCGCCGCGCCGATGGCCTACGTGCTGTGGCAGCGCCACCTGCGCCACGATCCAACGACGCCGCGCTGGCCGAACCGCGATCGCTTCGTGCTCTCGGGCGGCCACGGCAGCATGCTCCTCTATGGCCTTTTGCACTTGACCGGCTACGACCTGAGCCTCGATGACCTGAAGCAGTTTCGCCAGTGGCAGAGCCGCACCCCGGGGCACCCGGAGTTCGGTCACACCCCCGGCGTCGAGGCGACGACCGGCCCGCTCGGCCAAGGGGCCGCGAACGCGGTCGGCATGGCGATCGCCGAGCGCCGCCTGGCGTCGATGTTCAACCGACCCGGCTTCGAGCTCGTCGATCACTTCACCTACGCGTTGGTGTCTGACGGCGATCTGATGGAAGGGGTCGTGGCCGAGGCCGCCTCACTCGCCGGTCACCTGAAGCTCGGCAAGCTCATCTTCCTCTACGACGACAACGGCATCTCGCTGGACGGCCCGACCAGCATCACCTTCACCGAGGACGTGTCCAAGCGCTTCCTGGCCTACGGCTGGCACGTGCAGACGGTCACCGCCGGCAACACCGACATCGACGGCATCGATCAGGCGATCCGCGCCGCCCAGGCCGAGACCGCTCGGCCGTCCTTGATCGCCGTCAAGACCACGATCGGCTTCGGCTCTCCGAACCGCGCCGGCACCTCCGGCGTTCATGGCTCGCCGCTCGGCGCCACTGAGCTCGAGCTCACGAAAGCGGCCCTGGGCTTCGACCCGAAGAAGACCTTCTTCATCCCCGCCGCCGCCGCGGCCCAGCTGCAGGCCGGGGCCACGCGCGGCGCCACGCTTTGCGCGAGCTGGACCAAGATGCTCGCCGCCTACGCCGACGCCCATCCGCAGCTGGCGCGGCTCTGGGATCGCGCCCTCTCTCAAGAGCTCCCCGAGGATCTCGCGGCGGCGTTGCCGCAGTGGAGACCCGGCGAGGCGCTCGCCACCCGTCAAGCCTCGGGCAAGGCGCTGAACGTCATCGCCAAGCAGGTGCCCTGGCTGATCGGCGGCGACGCCGACCTCTCGGTCTCCACCAACACCAAGCTCGCGGACGAGGGCGACTTCGACGGCCAGAGCGGCGCCGGGCGCAACCTGCACTTCGGCGTCCGCGAGCACGGCATGGCGGGGATCGCGAACGGCATCAGCTACCACGGCGGCTTGCGGCCGTTCGTCGCCACCTTCTTCGTGTTCTCCGACTACATGCGCCCGAGCGTGCGCCTCGCGGCGCTGAGCGGTCTGCCGGTGATCTACGTCTGGACCCACGATTCGATCGGCCTCGGCGAAGACGGCCCCACCCACCAACCGGTCGAGCACCTGGCGGCGCTGCGCGCCATTCCCAACATGACCCTCCTCAGACCGGCCGATCCCAACGAGACCGCGTTCGCCTGGCACGTCGCGCTGCAGCACCGCACCGGCCCGGTCGGCCTGGTGCTCAGCCGTCAGAAGGTCCCGAGCCTCGAAGGGATCACGCTAGAGAACGTCGCGCGCGGCGCCTACGTGCTCGCCGAGGCCCAGGGCAATGCACCGCAGGTCATCCTGATCGGCACCGGCGCCGAGGTGCACCTGGCCCTCGGGGCGCAGAAGCTCCTCGAGAAGGACGCCATACCCACCCGGGTCGTGTCGATGCCCAGCGCCGAGCTCTTCCTCTCCCAGCCGCCCGCCTACCGCGACGCCGTGCTGCCTCCGGCGGTTTGCGCCCGCGTCGCCGTCGAGGCCGGGGTGACCCTCGGCTGGGAGCGCTTCGTCGGTGATCGAGGCGCCATCGTCGGCCTCGCTCGCTTCGGCGCCTCGGCGCCGGCGCCGGCCCTGTTCGCCAACCTCGGCTTCACCGCCGAGGCCGTGGCGACCAAAGCGCGCGCGGTGCTGGCCCGCTGAGGGGCGAGCCGCACCACCGCCCTGGCGCGATTCACCTCGTGTCTTGACCGGAGACAACACGACCACTACGGTGATCGCGAGACGGGCGTCGTGTCGGGGGGCCAAACGGGCCGTCGCGCCCTGCAACGCCCACGAAAACACGGAGGTAAGCATGTCGGCGATGGAGACGATCCCGAATGTGGTGGCTGCGATCACATCGCTCGCGGCGATCGTCGCCCTGGCGATCATGGCCCCCAAGTTGGGCGGTCAGATTGGTTTGACGATCAAGCTCATCGTGGTCGGCGTGTTCTTCTCGGTCTTTCTGCACGCCGGCGTCGAGCTCGCGGCGACGACCGGGATCCTGGGGGAGCAGGCCCTGATGGTCGTCATGGGCCTGCTGTTGAGCCTCGGCTCGGTCGCCTTCTTCGCCGCGGGAATCATCGGGCTGCGGGCGCTTCGCTGAGGGGCACGAGAGCATGAAGTACGAGGCTGCGTATCGAGAGATCATCACCGACATCATGAGGACCAAGGTCTCGCTCTTTGGCGCCGCCGCGGTGCGCCGCGCCCGCGCCATCGCCGGCCTGCAGGTCAACGACACCGGTGTGGTCACGGAGCTCACCGGCGATCCGTTGACGATCCTCAGCGCCCTGCTCGCGTCCTTCGAGCAGCTGTCGGGAAAGATCTCGACGGTCTCGGCGCGCACCAGCGTTCGGCGCCTCGGCGTGCGCGAGCGCTACCCAGACATAGAGCTGCCCGCCGGCCTGTGCTGACGCCGGCGCTACTTCTTCGGCATGAACACCGACATCCACTCGATCGGCAGCGGGAAGATCGTGGTGGAGTTGTTCTCGCTCGCGATCTCGGTGAGGGTCTGGAGGTAGCGCAGCTGCACCGTCACCGGGTGCGGCTCCATCAGCTTCGCGGCCTCGACGAGCTTGCGCGCCGCCTGCTCTTCGCCCTCGGCGTGGATCACCTTGGCCCGGCGCTCGCGCTCGGCCTCGGCCTGCTTCGCCATCGCCCGCTGCATCTCTTGCGGCAGGTCGATCTGCTTGATCTCGACGAGCGTCACCTTGACGCCCCAGGGATCGGTGTGCCGGTCGAGGATGGTCTGGATCGTCGAGTTCAGGCGCTCACGATCGATGAGCAGGGTGTCCATGTCCTGCTGGCCGCACACCGAGCGCAGCGTGGTCTGCGCCAGCTGCGAGCTGGCGAACAGGTAGTTCTCGACCTCGAGGATGGCGCGGCGGGCGTCGACGACCTGGAAGTAGACCACCGCGTTCACCTTCACCGAGACGTTGTCGCGGGTGATCACGTCCTGCGACGGCACGTCGAAGGTGATGACGCGGAGATCGACCTTCGTCAGCCGGTCGATGCCGAACGGCAGGATCAGCGTCAGGCCCGGGCCCCGCACCTCCTTGAGGCAGCTCCCCAAGCGAAACAACACGCCGCGCTCGAACTCTTGGAGGATGCGGACCCCGGACAGGATCGCGATCAACAGCAGGACGCCGACGAGCGGCAAAGCGATGCTCATGACTCACCTCGTTGTTGGGGGCGAGACCGCGGCGCCTTCGCCTGAACCGGGTACGAGCTCGACCTCGGCTTTGGCCCCGTCCATCTTCTTGATCCGAACCCGGCTGCCGGCCGCGGCCGGCACGCTGCAGCTCGCGGTCCAATAGGCGCCCCGCGCGTGGATCTTCCCGGGCCGCTCGGGGCGGATGTCCTCGAAGACCACGCCCTCCTCGCCGACCATCGCCTCGACGCCGCTCGTGGCGCCCTGGCGCTTGGCGCGCACCAACAGCACGCCGACGATCAAGACCAGCGCCGCGAACGTCAGCGCCACGCTCCAAATGACCACCGGCTGGACACGCAGGCTGGACCCGGGCACGTCGAACAGCAGGTAGGAGCCGACGATCAGGCAGACGATGCCGCCGCCGGCGAGCAGGCCGAAGCTCGACACGTAGATCTCGGTGATGAAGAGCGCCACCGCGGCGATGATCAGGAGCACGCCGACGAAGTTCACCGGCAACAGCTGCACCCCGAGCACCAGCGCCAACAGCAGGACTCCGACCACCCCCGGCACCACCAACCCCGGGCTCTTGAACTCCACGAACAGCAGGAAGAGGCCGAAGAGCAGCAGGAAGTAGATCAGGTCGGGGTTGGCGAGGAACGTCACCAGCGTCTGCCGGCCGCTCATCGCGAACGGCTCGACCTTGGCGTTCGCGGTGTGCAGGGTGAACGGCGCGCCGCCCACCTGCACCTGCCGGCCGTCGATGCTCTGCAACAGCGCCGCGGCGTCGGTGGCGATCAGGTCGATGACCTTGTTCTGCAGCGCCTCGGCCGCCGGGACCGCGATCGACTCGCGCACCGCCTTCTCGGCCCAGTCCATGTTGCGCGCGCGGGTCTCGGCGAGGCTCTTCGCGAAGGCCGCTGCGTCGTTCTCCACCTTCTTGCCCATCACCCCCTCGACGTCGCCGCCCAAGAGCCCTACCGGGTGCGCGGCGCCGATGTGAGTGGTGGGCGCCATCGCGGCGACGTGCGCCGCCAGGGTCAGGAAGACCCCGGCGGAGCCGGCGCGGGCCCCCGGCGGCGAGACATAGACGATCACCGGCACCTCGGCCTCGAGGATCTCGCGCACCATCTCCCGAGTGGCCTCCATCAGGCCGCCCGGGGTGTCGAGCAGCACCAACAGCGCGGCGGCGTGGCTCGCCTCGGCGTGCGCCAGTCCGGCGAAGAAGTAGTCGCGCGTGGTGTTGGTGATCTCGCGGTCGAGGGTCACCGCGACCACCCGCGGCACCGGCGACAGATCGGCGGGCTCTCCTGCGGCCCCGGCGGCCGGATCGGGAGCCGCAGCGGCAACGCCATGCACGGACAGACAGAGGATCACAGACGTGACGAGCATCGGCCCCTCGCGCCGCCGAGTCTGATGGGCGACCGACCGGCGGTCAAGCCTGACGCGTGGCGTCGCCAGGGCAACGTCGGCAAAGCCCGAGAATTCGCTCGCCCTGCCGGCGTCGCAGGGCCGGCGGGCGCCGTCGCCGACCTTGCGTCGCTCGCGATCTGTCTGCTAGAGGCGCGGGGTCGGTGTGTGGAGCACATCGACCGCACCCGGGGTGTCCCTCGTTGGGGATGAAACGGGAAGCCGGTGAGAGTCCGGCACGGGCCCGCCACTGTGAGCGGCTGACCGTTGCCCGAGGCAGCACCCACGACGCGTGCGTCGGAAGGGAGGGCGGCGGACGAGCGCAAGCTCGCGAGGTCAAGACCTCGTACCGCGAGTCAGGAGACCGGCCTCGAGTGCGTGGTGGCTTCGCTCCTCCGTGGCTCGGGGAGTCCGTGGTACGACGTGCACACAGCATTGGCCTGATCTTGCTCGGCGCCGCGCTCGCGCCCGCGGCTCGGGCCGCTCGCGTCGTCGACCTGCCGGAGACGGTGGTCGACACCGAGGCCGCCCCGCCCGAGGACGTCACCACCGCGACCACGACCGTTCGCGACCCAACGCCCGCCGCCGGCGAAGACCTGACCGCGGTGCTGCGCAGCGTCCCCGGCGTCCACCTCCGCCAGTCAGGGGGCCCGGACAGCTTCACGACGGTCTCGATTCGCGGCGCCGGCCCCAACCAGATCGCGGTCATCCTCGACGACCTGCCGCTTGCGTCCGCGACGCTCGGCCCCATCGACCTGAGCCTCATCCCGCCCGAGAGCATTGCCCGCCTCGAAGTCTGGCGGGGCGCGGCCCCGGTGCGCTTCGCGAGCCCGCAGGGCGGGGTCTTGAGCCTCACCACCCACACGCCCGCCGACGAGACTCGCAGCTCGGCGAGATTGGCGATCGGCTCCTTCCACACCCGGAGCGGCCACGCCTTCGCCTCGGGGCCGGCCGCGGATCTGCGCTACGCGGCGTACGTCGGCTATCGGACGACCCGCGGCGACTATCCCTACCTGGACGACCGCGGCACCATCTACAACGCCGGCGACGACCAGGTGCGCCGGCGGCAGAACAACGCCGCGACAACCCTCACGCTTCGGCTGAAGGCCGAGGCCGACGGGGTCGCGGGCTCGACCTTGCGCGTCGTCACCGGCGGGGCCCTTCGCGATCAGGGTGTCCCCGGCCGGGGCGCCGCGCCCACCCTCGCCACCCACGCATCACAGGCCGAAGCCTCGACGCGCTTCGCTCTCGTCGACGCCGACCTCGCCGATCATCGCCTACGCCTCAACCTCGGGAGCGACCTCCTGCAGAGCCTTCGCCAGTTCTCGGATCCAGACGACAAGTCCGGACTCAACATCCGGAGCGCCGCCGCCCGCCTGCTGCAGCTCGGCGCCGACGCCCGCGCGAGCTACCTCTTCGCATCGGCCCATGAAGCCGAGCTCGCGCCCCGCGTCGAGTGGACTTCGTTCACCCAGGCGAGCGCCGGCCGCACCCCGGCGTTGAACGGCGTCGAGCTCGAGCGGCAGCGCCTGCACGCCGGGGCCGGGTTGGAGCACCGCGCCGATCTCACCGGCGGCCTCCGTCTGGTACCGGCGGTCCGCGTCGATACGGTCCGCGATCGAGACCGCGGCAACAGGCCGACGGCGTCGACCGAATGGAGCCCGCGCCTCGGCGCCCTCGTGACCCTCGACCCATGTGCGCTGCGCGCCAACGCCGGTTGGTTCCATCGCTTCCCGACCCTGCTGGAGCGCTACGGCGATCTGGTGACCGCCACCGCCAACCCCAACCTGGTCGCGGAGCACGGGGTGATGGCCGACCTGGGCGGTCGCTGCCGAGCTCGCGCCGGCCCCTTCCTGCGCCTCGAAGGCGAGCTGACCCTTTTCGGCCACGACGGTCGGGATCTCATCGTCGTGGTCCCGAATTCCCGGCGCTGGCTGCGCGCCGAGAACCTCGGTCGCGCCCGCAGCATCGGCGCCGAGCTCGAGGTCGACGTCCGGACGCGCTTCGCCGCCGTGCTCGTCGCCTACACCGTGACCCGCGCCGCTCAAGTCAGCGCGCAGTCGGGGCTGGACGGCAACCGCATCCCCGGCCTGCCCGGCCACCGCCTCGACGCCACGCTACAGCTCGGACCGGAGTGGCTCGTCCTCTCCTACGAGCTGTCGTTGGCGTCGCAGACCTACCTCGATCTCCCCAACTTGTGGCCGGTCCCGCGCCGTCTCCTGCACCACGCCGCGCTGAAGGGTCAGCACGCGGCGACCGGCCTGGGTTTCGGTCTCACGGTCACCAACGTCCTCGACTCCGATCGCCAGCAGATCCGTCTGCCGGATGGCACCACCGGGGTGAGCGCGCTGTCTGACTTCCTGGGTTATCCCATCCCTGGACGCAGCTTCGTCGCCTCCCTCACCTGGAAGACCCCATGAAACACCCGCTCCTCGTGTTCTCGACCCTGTGCGGCCTCGCGTGCGCCACCGAAGAGCCCGCGGCTCCGACCGGCGATCCCTGGCACCTCGGCCCGGGTCTCGGCCTGGTGCTCACCAGCAGCCAGACCTACGAGACCGGCAGCCTCGATCTGTTTCAGGCCGCGGCGCCCAACGACAGCCGCCACGACACCGTGCTCGCTGCCGGTGACGCCGCGCTGCGCCTCCTCACCCATGGCGCGTTGATCCTCGACCGCGGGATACCGGGCAACGTGACCCTCCTCGATGACGCCTTGGCCGTCGTGGCCCAGGTCGCGCTTCCCGACTGCGGTCCGCACGACGCCGTCCCGCTGCCGGACGGTCGGTTGCTCATCAGCTGCTACGAGACGGCGCTGATGGCCATCCTCGACCCTGCCTCCGAGCGCCTGAGCGCCGGTCCGGACCTGTCGCGGTTCGCCGACGCCGACGGCAACCCGGAGATGGACCGGATGCTGCTGGCGAACGATCGGATCTACGTGACCTTGCAGCTCCTCGACCGCCGCACCTACGCCTCGTCCGGTCTGGCGCAGATCGCCGTCCTCGACGCCTCGACGCTGACGCTCGTCGACGCCCGACCGAACGCCATCGGGCTTCAGGGCTTGGAGCTGCCGCTCGCGAACCCCTACACCGGCATCACGCTGCTCGGTGACGGCCGTCTGGCGGTGGGCTGTGCCGGTGACTGGTCCTACCCGGCGAGCATCGGGGTCGCCGCGGTGGATCCCGCGAGCGGCGCCGCTTCGATCCTCTACGGCGGGCGGGCGCTCGGCGGCCCGCCGATCTCGATGAGCGCCGCGCCCGATGGTCGGCTGCACGCGCTGATCTCGTTTCCGGACGGGATGTTGCCGACCGAGATGCGGCTCGTCCGTCTCGACTCCGGGGCCGCGACGACCCTGTACCGCGCGAGCGGCTTCAACCTCGCGGGCTTGGCGTTCGACGCCGCCGGCAATGTCTTCATCGGCAACCGCTCCCCCGACAGCTCGGCCGGGCTGTGGCGCATCGACGCCGCCACCGGCTCGACGGCTGGCCCTTTTGCCACCGGGCTGTTGCCGGTCGAGATCGAGATCGCTCGTTGACGGCTGCCGCGCTACGGCAGCGCCTTGAGCACCGCCAGGGTCCGGTGGCCGACGGGCCGGATCTCGCCGCCCTGGAGCTCGTGCACCACCAGGCCGCAATCCTGGGCCACGGCGCCGAGCGCGGTGATCGCGCAGACCAGCGAATCGAGCTCGTCGGGCGAGGTCGGCGGCTCGACCTCGCTCTTGACCACACCGGCGTCGCCGAAGTGGCCGAGAAGGCGGCCGACATGACGGCGCCTTTCGCTGAGCGCCACGCCGACGCTGCGGTAGCCCAAGATGTTCGGCTTCAAGTCGCTGGCGCACAGGGCCAGCGAGGTGCGCGGGTGGGTCTCGAACAGGCGGTGATGCGGCAAGATGCCGCTCTTGATCTCGCGCGCCAGAGCCCAGGCCAGCGCCGGTCCCTGCACCGCGACCGCCCCGGGCAACACGTTCGGCGGCCGCCACCAGGCCTTCGGTGCCCACGCCGGCAGCAGCCGCTGCGCCTTCAGATCGCAGTCGCGCCAACCGCTCGGCAGCCCGGCCCAGGTCAGAGGCGCGTCGATGGCGGCGCCGTTCAGCTCGCCCCACTCGCCCACCAGGCCGACGATGTCGGCGAGCACGTCGTCAACACCCGAGTGGGCGCGGGACGAGACGATCGCCGCCGGCAGGCGCCCGTTGTAGAACAGGGTGGTCACCGCGAACTTGTTGCGGCCACCCGGGTGAACCCCGACCAGGATCATGGCGCCATCGTAGTATGAAAGCTCGCGCCTGTCAGGAAACCGGCGCGCCGCCCTTCGCTTGGCCCTTGCGTGGCGGCCCTCTTGACCCGCCCGGAGCGTTACTGCCACAGTCCACGCCGCCCGGCAGGCCCGGGTCGAGATCCGCCCTGCGGCCCTGTCCAAGGAGCCACCATGTCCGTCCTGCACGAGTACCACGTCGTCCCCACGCTGCCCGAGCCGCTGTCGCCGTTGCGCGCCCTGGCGTACAACCTCCATTGGGCCTGGGACCTGGACATCATCGACGCCTTTCGCCGCATCGACCGCGACCTGTGGAAGACGAGCCGGCACAACCCGGTGTTGTTGCTCGGCAACGTCGGTCAGGAGCGCCTGGACCAGCTGGCGCGCGACGAGAGCTACGTCGCCTACCTCGACCGGGTGTATCGCCAACACCTCGAGGTCTTGGAGCAGCCGTCCTGGTATGACCGCGCCCGCGCCGGCAAGCCCCGCGCCTGCGTCGCCTACTTCTCGGCGGAGTTCGGCCTCACCGAGTGCTTGCCGATCTACTCCGGCGGCCTCGGCGTCCTCTCCGGCGACCACCTGAAGTCGGCCTCCGAGCTCGGGTTGCCGCTGGTCGGCGTCGGCCTCATCTACCAGCAGGGGTACTTCCAGCAGTACCTGAACGCCGACGGCTGGCAGCAGCAGAGCTACCCGCAGAACGACTTCTACAACATGCCGATGCTCCTCGAGCGCGGCGCGGACGGCGCGCCGCTGGTGATCACGGTGCAGTACCCGCAGCGCACGGTCGCGGCGCAGATCTGGCGGGTCCAGGTCGGCCGGGTGCCCCTCTACCTCCTCGACACCAACATCTCCGCGAACCACGCCGACGACCAAGACATCACCGACCAGCTCTACGGCGGCGACCGCGACCTGCGCATCCGCCAGGAGATCATGCTCGGCATCGGCGGCCTGCGGGCCCTCAAGGCGCTCGGCCTCAAACCCACGGTCTGCCACATGAACGAGGGCCACAGCGCCTTCCAGTGCCTGGAGCGCATCCGCCAGACGATGGAGGAGCACAAGCTCGACTTCACCGCGGCGCGCGAGGCGTGCATCGCCGGCAACGTCTTCACCACCCACACCGCGGTGCCCGCCGGCTTCGACCTGTTCCCGAAAGATCTGATGACGACCTACTTCGGGGAGTACGTCAAAGGCCTCGGGATCAGCCTCGAGTCGCTGTTCAAGATCGGCCGCACCAATCCGGCGAACACCGACGAGTTCTTCAACATGGCGGCGCTGGCGATCCGCAACTCCACCTTCGTCAACGGCGTCAGCAAGCTCCACGGCCAGGTGTCGCGCGACATGGTGCACACCAGCATGCCGCAGGTGCCGGCGCACGAGATCCCGGTCACTTCGATCACCAACGGCGTTCACACCCGCACCTGGATCAGCCGCGAGATGACCGACCTCTTCAATCGCTACCTCGGAGAGCGCTGGGTCAAGGATCCCGCCGATCAAACCGTTTGGAACCGCGTCGATCAAATCCCCGACGAGGAGCTCTGGCGGGCCCACGAGCGCCGCCGCGAGCGCCTGGTGTCGATGGCCCGGGATCGCTTGCGCGAGCAGCTGCTGCGCCGCGGCGCCACGACCTCGATGGCGGCGATGGCGGAGGAGGTCTTGAACCCCTCGGCGCTCACCATCGGCTTCGCGCGCCGCTTCGCGACCTACAAGCGCGCGACCCTGCTGCTCAGGGACCTCGAACGTCTGAAGCAGATCCTGCGCGACACCGACCGGCCGGTGCAGTTCCTGTTCGCCGGCAAGGCCCACCCGCACGACGACGCCGGCAAGGAGCTGATCCGCCGCATCGTCCACACCGCCCGTGACGAGGATCTGCGCCGCCGCGTGGTGTTCCTCGAGCAGTACGACATGGCGCTGGCGCGCTACCTGGTCCAGGGCGTCGACGTCTGGCTCAACACGCCGCGCCGGCCGCTCGAGGCCTCGGGGACCTCGGGGATGAAGGTGATCTTCAACGGTGGCTTGAACGTCTCGATTCTCGACGGCTGGTGGGCGGAGGGCTGCAGCCACGACACCGGCTGGGCGATCGGCCGCGGCGAGGAGTACACCGATCAGGAGTACCAGGACAAGGTCGAGTCCGAGGCCCTCTACGATCTCCTGGAGCAGGCGGTGATCCCGACCTTCTACGACCGGGGTCGCGACGGACTACCGCGCCAGTGGATCCGGATGATGAAGACCTCGATCCGCGAGCTCGGCCCGGTCTTCAACACCAACCGCATGGTGCAGGAGTACACCGAGCGCTTCTATTTGCCCTCCGATCAGCGCTACCGCGAGTTCACCGCCGACGGCGCGGCTCGGGCGCGCTCGCTCTCCGACTGCAAGGCGCTGTTCCATCGCCACTGGCGGGAGGTCAAGGTGCTCAGCGCCGAGACCGAGACCCAGAGCGACGTGAAGGTCGGCTCGACCTTCGCGGTGCACGCCAAGATCCGCCTCGGGCAGCTGAAGCCCGATCACGTCCGGGTCCAGATCTACGACGGCGACATGGACGCCGAGCTCAAGATCCCCCGGGGCGACAGCCTGCCGATGACCTGGGTGCGTCAGATCGAGGACAACACCCACCTCTACGAGGGCAAGGTCCCGTGCAAGAAGAGCGGCCGGCGAGCGTTCACGTTGCGGATCCTGCCCTACCACCCGGATCTGCTCGAGCCTTTGGCCCTCGGGCTGGTCACCTGGGAGTAGTCGGACCGCTTTCGTCTTCATCTGATTCCCGCGCGGCCGCGGCGGCCGCGCTCCCCACCCCACCCCCCGTCACCCCCGCCCCGGGTGGGCGGGGGGCCACGCGCCCTTCATCACCAACGCGGGCCAGCGCCGCCTGGTGCGCGAGCAGCCCGGCGCCGACCAGGCCGGCCTGATCCCCGAGCTCCGAGTCCCGGATCGACACGTCGGCGAGCTGCGGCCGAGCCGCGTCGGCGTTGATGCCCGCCACCACCGCACGCCGCAGGCTGGGCGCGGCCTCGAGCACGCCGCCGCCGAGCACCAGCACTCGCGGGTTGAAGATCGTCACCAGGTTGCCGATCGCTCGCCCGAGGTAACCGGCGGCGTCCCGCCAAACCTCCCGGGCGACCTCGTCGCCGTCTTTGGCGGCGGCCTCGATGCGCTCGGCCGTCAGCGCTTTCCAGTCGCCGTGCCCCTCCACGTCCGCCACCAGTCGGGTCTGGCGGCCGCGCTCGACCTTCGCGCGCACGAGCTCCGGCAGGTGCCTCCCGGAGGCGTAGGTCTCGAGGCAGCCGCGCTCGCCGCAGCCGCAGAGGCGCCCGTCGATCGTCGACTCGACCTTGATGTGGCCGAGCTCGGTCGCGGTGCCGCCGCAGCCCTCGAGGACCCGGCCATCGACGACCGCGCCCATGCCGACCCCGGTGCCGACGAACACGCAGACGACGTCGGTGGCGCCCTTGCCGGCGCCGCACGCCGCCTCGCCGACGGTGATGGCGTCGAGGTCGTTCACCAGGCGCACCGGCCGCCCGAAGCGCCGCGCCAGCATCTCGGCGAACGGCACCTGGTGCCAACCCAGATTCGGCGCCACCGTCACGACCCCGGTCTGCAGTCGAATGACCGCCGCCAGGCCGACGGCCATCGCCGCGTCGCCCGCACCGCCGAGGCTCTGCAAGAGATCTTCGAGCTGGTTCAAGAGGGCTTCCGGCGAGCGCTCGCCGAGCCGCCGGCTCTTGGCGCGCACGATCCTGCCGTCGTGCTCCACGATGGCCGCCCGCAGGCTCGAGCCGCCGATGTCGATGCCGATCGCCGCGGTCATCATTGCCCCAGGGTCTGCCGCGCGGCTTCGATCTCCTCGTCAAAGCGCGCTTCGATGCCGCGCAGGCGCGCCTCGTTCTCTGCCTCGAAGCGCAGCACCAGGATCGGTTGGGTGTTGCTGCAGCGCAACAGCCCCCAGCCGTCTTGCCACTCCACCCGCACGCCGTCGATGTCGACCACCCGGAACGCCTCGGCGGCGCCCGCCCTCTTGAAGCGCTCGCGCACCGCGGCGACGAGCGGCGCCTTCAGGTCCTCGGCGCAATCGCGCCGTAGCTCCGGGGTCGACACCAGCCGCGGCAGGTCCGCGAGGTGCTCGCACACCGTCTTGTCGCCCGCCGCCAGGATCTCGAGCAGTCGACCGCCGGCGTAGACCGCGTCGTCGAAGCCGTAGTAGCGGTGCGCGAAGAAGATGTGGCCGCTCATCTCGCCGGCGAGCGCCGCGCCCTCCTCTTTCATCTTGGCCTTGATGAGCGAGTGGCCGGCGCGCCACATGATCGGCCGGCCGCCGTGCTTCGCGATGTCGTCGTACAGGGTCTTCGAGCACTTCACCTCGCCGATGATCGCGGCGCCCGGCACCGCCCTGAGCACGGTGCGCGCGAGCAGCACCAGGAGTCGGTCACCCCACACGATCTCGCCGCTCCGGTCGACGACGCCGATGCGATCGGCGTCGCCGTCGAACGCGATCCCGAGCTCGGCGTCAGTCTCGGACACCTTGCGGCACAGCGCCGCCAGGTTGTCCGCGACGGTGGGATCGGGGTGGTGATGCGGGAAGTGGCCGTCCGGCTCGCAGTAGAGCGGCACCACCTCGTAACCCAGGCGTCGATACAGCGGCACCGCCGTCATCCCGCCGGTGCCGTTGCCGGCGTCGATCACGAGCTTCAGCGGTCGCGGGCTTTGCCGGAGCTTCGCCGCCAGATCGTCGATGTATGCCGGCAACAGCGACACCGCTTCGCTCTTGCCGTCGCCTTGCGCGTAGTCCTCGGCCTCGATCAGCGCCCGCACCTTCTGGATCTCGTCTCCGTGCAGGGTGTGCCCGAAGAGGGTGAGCTTGAAGCCGTTGTAGTCGGGGGGGTTGTGGCTGCCGGTCAGCACCACGCCGGCGTCGGCGCCGCGGTTGACGATGCCCCAGTAGTTGACCGGGGTCGGCGTGACGCCGCCGTCCTGCACGGTGCAGCCGGTCGCGACCAGGCCGGCGACGGCGCCCTCGGCGAGCTCCGGCCCGGAGAGGCGGCAATCGCGACTGAAGACGACCCGGTGGCCGCCGCCCTGCCGTATCATGGTGCCGACCGCGCGGCCGATCGCGAACGCGACCTCCCGATCGAGGGTACGGCCGACGACGCCGCGGATGTCGTACTCGCGGAAGATCTCGGCCGCGGGCCTCATGAGCCGCCTGCCGCCTCGAGCTCGATCTGGCGCTCGATCTCGACCAGGCGCTCACGGGCGTTGTCGGCGGTGATCTCCTTGCGCGCGCGCGCCACCGCCTCGCTGTAGATCTTGCCGCCCGGCCGCTCGGGGATCGCGTCGACGGCGTCCGCCGCGGCTTTGGGCGCCGCCGCGGCCTCGATCGTGGCCGCCGGGGCCTGGCGACGGCAGGCGCCTCCTGCGCCGAGGGCGACGAGCACGACGACGAGCGTGGCTCTCATGGCGCACCGCGCGCGAGCTTCTGCCAGGCCTCGCCCTTCAGCCGCTGCATCACCGCCCAGTAGCGACGCTCCTCTTTGCGGCGCACCGCTTCGACCCGCTCGGAGAGGGCGGCGTCGTTCTCCCTCGCGGCGACCTCGTCGATGACGTCGAGCTCGGCGAGGCGGGCGTAGTGGCGCTGCATCTCCTGGTCGCGGCGGCGCTCCAATTCGCCCCTCAGATCGACGCTCTCCGGCTCGCCGTCGCTGTGGCGCAGCATCGAGCCCTGGCGGATCTTCAGGTTGGGCTTGCCGGGGACGGTCTCGCCCTCGTCATCGCCCTTGCCGCCTTTGCCCTTGCCGCCGCCTTCCTTGCCCGCCTTGCCGTCCTTGGCGCTCTTGGCGTCCTTTGACGCCTTCGGATCCTTGCTCTTGGCGTCTTTGCCGCTCTTGGCGTCGCTCGCGGGCTTGGCGGCGGGCTAGGCCTTGGCCGCGGTGGCGGCGCTCTTGTCGGGCTTCTTGTTGGCGGCATAGGCGGCGCCGACCATTGACAGGGCCGCAACGACGACGGCGACTCCGGTGAGCCGCAGCCAGGTCGCGGCGCGCGGGATCCTCAAAGGTAGCGCTGCCATCCTTGCCTCTCGATGCGTGCGATGATCTCTCTGACCTCTTGGGCGCGTTTCTTCGGCACGACCAGGGTGGCGTCGGGGGTGTGGACGACGGCGACGCCTTCGAGCCCGAGCACGGCGACGAGCTGGTCGTCGCCGCTGTAGACCACGCAGTCGTTGCTGTCGACGACGACGGCGTTGCCGTGGATGACGTTGCCGGCGTGGTCGGGGTCGCTGACGGCCTTGAGGGCGTTCCAGCTACCGACGTCGGACCAGCCGCACTCGACGGGGACGACGGCGACCTCGGCGGCGTGCTCCATGACGCCCTTGTCGATCGACACCGGGGTCAGGCTCTCGTAGGCCGTCGCGAGGGCGTCGTTGTAGGCCGGCGTGCCGATCGCCGCCGCGACCGGTTGCAGGGCGGCGTGGAGCTCCGGCAGTTGGCGCTGGACCTCGGCGAGGTAGGCGGACGGTCTCATCACGAAGATGCCGGCGTTCCACGAAAAGCCGCCGCGGGCGAGGAAGGCCTGGGCGCAGATTGGATCCGGCTTTTCGACGAAGCGCTTGACGGCGAAGGCGTGCTCGGCTTTGGGGTCGGCGGCGCCGCGCTCGATGTAGCCGTAGCCGGTCTCGGCGAACGTGGGCTCGATCCCGAGGGTGACGATCGGCCCTAGTTCGGCGAGCTTCACCGCGATCTTGAGGGCAGCGCAGAACGCTTTCGGGTCGCGCACCGCGTGGTCGGCGGGGAGCACGACCATGATCGCGTCTTCGGCTTTGCGCTTGACGTGCAGCGCCGCGAGGGCGATGGCGGGCGCGGTGTTGCGGCCTTGGGGCTCGGTCAGGACCTGGGCGGCGGGGATTTCGGGGACGGCCTCACGGCAGAGCTCGGCGTACTCGTCGCCGACGACCATCCAGAAGCTCGACACCGGCGCGATGCTCTCGACGCGCTCGAAGGTGGCGGCGAGCAGCGTCCGTTTGCCGTCCAGGGCCAGGAGTTGTTTGGGGCGGGAGCGGCGCGACACCGGCCAGAAGCGGGTGCCCGAGCCGCCGCCCAACGCGACGATGTGGACCGCGGTCATGCGTCGGCGACGCTATCATGGGGATCTGGGGGGATCTACAGCCCCATGGTATGAGTCCGCGCCGATGACCACGACGACCTCGAAATGGCCGGCGCGAACCTTCAAGCCATTCCTCCCCGCCCTACTCGCAGCGATTCCGCTCTCTACATTCGCCGCACTCCTTTGGAGCGCCGCCCGTCTGGGGCCGGACTGGCCCTGGTATCTGCAATGGTCCGACGCCGCTCTCGGCAGCAACATGTTCGAGCTCCAGAGCGATGTCGCCTCGCCCCAAGGTCTGCCGCTGATGCTCGCCGCACACGGCGTTGGCTTCGTGTTCGCAGTCGGACGCTTGTTCACCGAAGGCTGGCTCTCGCCCGTCAACGGCGCGGTGTTTGCTGGCTTCGCAATGGCGATCGTCGCTTGGTGGGCGATGGCCGACCTGCTCTTCAAAGCCAGCAAGTCGGCGGGCGCCACCGCCGCATGCCTGGCGGTCGGCTTCATCGGGACTCACCTCGGCTTTTACACGCTGTCGCATGCGTCAGAATCGTTCTCCATCGCGCTGGTGGCAGTCCTCGGCGTCGTCCTGGTCCACCGCGATACCGATAACTGGCGGACGGCGGCGCTGGCCGGCGTTTCGACAGCGCTCCTCGTCACGGTGCGCAGCTACCTTGTGGTCTACGCGGCGGCACCTTGCCTTGCCGTCCTGCTGACAACGTTGCAGAGCGCGCGCCGCGGTAGGCGCCCTTGGTGGCGGGCCTCGATGGTAGCGGCACTCGTCATCGTTCCGCCGCTGCTCGGCGTCCTCCAGATTCTCGGAGTCAACGCGTGGATGACCGGCTCGCCGTTTCGGTCACCCTACGTGTTCGGTAACGCCGAGTTCCGCAGCATGGATCTGTCCCGTCCCGACTTCGTCACGATCTTCACCCATCCGTGGCACGGCCTGTTGGTCTACCACCCGCTCTATCTAGTCGCCGGGTTGGCTACCGCGACCGCGGTCTGGCGGCAAAGACACCAACTCGATCTCCGGTGGGTGGGGCTGGTTGCGGCGGCCACGGCGATCCACGTCTGGCTCCAGGCGTCGTACTTCTGCTGGTGGCTGGGCACGGGGACGTTCGGGATGCGGGGTCTCGCGGTGCTCGGCGTGGTCCTCCTCCCCGGCCTCGCGTGGACGCTCAACGCCGAGCGTGGGTGGCGGCGTGTCTTCTGGTTGGCCCCGTGTACCGGCTGTTGCCTGTGGTCGCTCGCGCTCCATGTGCAACACGAATCCAACTTCTTGACGTTCGGTCCGCTTCTCGCGGCCCAACGCGCCGTTCTGCTGCGCCCATCGCTGTGGACGGGGTTGGCCGCCGCAGGGCTTGCCGGCGTTGTCTCATCGCGCCTTTGGCGGCGCGAGCCCGGCTGGCCGACAGTCGTAGCGCCATTCGCGGCCCTCGCGACGCTGGCGCTGGCGCTCGACACCATCACCTACCGTGAGCTGCCGATCCAGCACGGGGTGGGGAACGCGGCGATCGCCCTGGCGTTCCTGGGCGGGGTAGGCGGTGCAGGCCTCGCCTCTCTCCCGCCTCGGTCCACGGCTAGCAGAGTCGTGCCGGCGAGCCTCACGGTGATCGGCGTCTTCTTCCTGATCACCACCGCCATGTTCCTGCGGCTGTTCTCGGCCACGGAGCAATACCTCGCCGAAAGCCATTCGCTCCCGGCCCGCTTCACTGCGCAGAGCACCGTGCTCCTCCCGGAGGTCGTGGCCACACTGGACGAGTACAACACCGTGCCCGGTTTCGAGGAGAGAAAGGCGGAATACAAGCAGTTCGTGGACGAGGCAGTGTCAAAAGCCGCCATCAAAGCGCGTTGATGGAGGTTGGTCCGCGCCCGCCAGCAGCCGGCGGCGCCGTCGCTGGAATCAGCGGAACTCAGGAGCAGCGGTTGGATTCCGCAACCCTGGTGCCGACGGACCGCGCAACCTACTGGGCACAGCAGAGCGCATATGCCGTGGCATTCACAACGCCAGAGTACACGCAGAGCCATGAGTTAGCAGAGTTGAACGAGCTCCCGTCCGTCACATAGGCGTACGCTGGCTTGGTCGGGTAGCTGGCCAAGAGACTGCCGCTCGCCGAGTTGAGGTCGCATCCTCCCGAGATAGGAAATGTCGACGCTGGACACGACGCCGCAAGGTAGCCGTTTGCATCCGTGGCCGCTGCGACCGTGTGCCAGGTGCAGCTATGCGGCACGTTTCCAGCGCCCCCGCTCAAGGTTAGGTTTGAAACTGCCGCGGTCGTCGTCACGGTCAGCGATCGCACCTGGCCCGAACCATCGATGTTGAAGTTTGCCGCCTGCGTGCCGCTCGGCTCGTTCTGGATGTAGTTGGCACTGCCGGCCGTCGGCGGCCGAGCGTCGAAGAGCCGCGGATCGTTCCCCTCGCAAACTGTCTTCGCCGCGGCACCATACGGTGGCATGAGCGTCTGACCCACACCGAGCAACGTCTTGTCGATGGCGACCGCGGAGATCGTAACGGGACCGCTCGTCGCGCGCAGCGATAGCCCGGCGCCCGGCATGAGCCCCAACCTGCCCACGAACACGATCGCGTCGTTGACGCCCACGGCCGTCGCGTTCGGATCGAGGCCGAAGCCGATCAGATCGGCAAGCACCCCCGTAGCGTTCCACAGCTGGCTCGACGCGCCCGCCGAGGCCAGGATCAACAGGTCGGTGTCCAGGAGGCTCATGAGCAGCACGCGCAGTGCCGCGCCGTCCTGGGCGGTGTTGGCGTACTCGTGCGTGAGCGTCTGTTTGATGGTGTGCGTCACGAGGTCGAAGACCACCGCGTAGACACCGCCGCTGCCGCCAGCCACAGCGTCCGCGCCGTCCACCTTGATGTGCCGGCCCGCTGTTCCCGTGCTGTCAGCCGTCACCATGAAGGTCGAAACCATACCCGAGAGCGTGCCGCGCAGCCGCAACGTCGGATCCGCCGCGGTCGCCGCGTTGAGCTCGCCGACGAACGTCGGCATGGAGACGCTGAGGCTGCCGGGATCGCCCTTCACCCCCTGAAGGAGATAGATGTCCTGCGAGCAAGCCCCCGCCTGGTTCGCCACCGACAACACGTGCCGCCCCGGCATCACGCCGGTCGCCGGCAGCTGCACCTCGATCAGCGTGTCGGAGGTCGAACACGCCAAGAGCGGCACCTCGGCGCCCCCGTCCTGCGTGAGCTTTACCGTCGCGCCACCAAAGCCGCTCCCCGTGATCCTGATCCGCTGCACCAAATGCTCGCCGCCGTTGACCTCGTCCACCGCGCCCGTGCCGGTCACCAGATCGATCTCCGGCGGGCTGCACGGCCCGGCGCTGCATGGCTGGCAAACCCCGTCGACACAAAGGAGCCCCGGCTCGCAGTAGTCCTGACACAAGGCCTCGCAGAACGACGCCACACAAACCTGACCACCAGAACAATCGGTCGTCGTCGCGCAACGACCCGGCTCCAAGCTCGGCGACGACGCGAAACACCCGCCGAGCTGAACCGTGAGGACCACGCCCAACATCCAAGCACGCCGAACGCTGCCGATCATCGCCTTCTCCCCTGGTCAAGACAGTAGTGAGTGATTGGCCGCGGATCCTGCCCGAAGGCTCACACGGGCGCAAACACAGAAACTGACGCAATCAATGAGGGGAGGGCTCGCCGGCCCAAACCGTCTCCACCATCCCCCGCAAGATGAACGCCGTCACCCCCCAGATGTCCTCGCCGTCGTACGGCAAATGCCAGATCTTGTACTCACTCCCCCCATACTGATGCGGCCGCAGCTCCCACGCCTCGGGCGCGAGCAACACCTCCAGCGGCAACGTGAACACCCGCGCCACCTCCCGCAGGTCGGGCGTGAGCTCACATGCCGGATCCAACAGCCCCACCACCGGCGCCACGTGATACCCGGTGATGGTCGGCATGTCGTCGAGCCTACCAATGACCTCGACCGCCGCCCGCCGGATCCCGAGCTCCTCCTCCGCCTCCCGAAGCGCCGTCGCCACTGCGTCAGCGTCGGTCGGCTCCATGCGCCCGCCCGGGAACGACACCTGCCCCGAGTGACTGCCCTCGTAGGTCGATCGACGCGTCAGCACGAGATCCATGGACGAAGCCGACAGGCGCCGCAGCGGCACCAGGACCGCCGAGCGCTGCAGCGCGCCGACAGGAGAGGAGAGCGCGCGATTGGCGCGCAAGATGGCGACCAGACGATCCGGGCTGGGGATCAGGCCGAGGCTTCCTTGGCGCGCCTCTTCGACCCCGCGCTGAGCTTGCCGTTCCCGGCCGCCTTCACCTTGGCGCCGACCGCGTACTCTTTCAGCCGCGCCGCCGCGTCGGTGCGCTCCCAACGGAACTCGGGCTCGCTGCGACCAAAGTGGCCGTAGGCCGCGGTCTTGCGGTAGATCGGCCGCAACAGATCCAGCCGCTCGATGATCGACGCCGGCTTCGCCGAGAACTCGCGCCGCACCGCGGCCTCGATCTTGTCGTCGCTCGCGGTCCCGGTCCCGAAGGTGTCGACCATGATCGACACCGGCTCGGCGATGCCGATGGCGTACGCGAGCTGCACCTCGCAGCGCGCCGCCAACCCCGCCGCGACGATGTTCTTCGCGATGTAGCGCGCGAAGTACGCCGCGGAGCGGTCGACCTTGCTCGGATCCTTGCCCGAAAACGCGCCGCCGCCGTGCCGGCCCATGCCGCCGTAGGTGTCGACGATGATCTTGCGGCCGGTGACCCCCGCGTCACCCATCGGCCCGCCGATGACGAAGCGCCCGGTGGGGTTGATGAAGTAGCGGATCTTCGGATCGCACAGCGACGCCGGGATGACCTTCTTGATGACCTCGTCGATGACCGCGTCACGCAGCTCGTCGATCTCGATGTCGGGGCTGTGCTGCGTCGACAACACCACCGTCGTCACCTTCGACGGCCGGCCGTCCACGTAGTTGAAGGTCACCTGACTCTTGCCGTCCGGCCGCAGGAACGGCAGGCGATCGTTCTTGCGCACCTCGGCGAGCTTGCGGGTGAGCTTGTGCGCGTAGTGGATCGGCGCCGGCATCAGCTGGTCGGTCTCGTCGCAGGCGAAGCCGAACATCATCCCCTGATCGCCCGCGCCCTGCTCCTTCTTGTCGTCCTTGTCGACGCCCATCGCGATGTCCGGCGACTGCTTCTCGATCGCGGTCAACACCGCGCAGGTCTCCCAGTCGAAGCCCATGTCGGACGAGGTGTAGCCGATCTCCTTGATCGTCGACCGCACCACCGCCGGCATGTCGGCGTAACACGAGGTCGTGATCTCGCCTGCTATTACCGCCATCCCGGTCTTCACCAGGGTCTCGCAGGCCACCCGGCCGCGCTTGTCCTGGCGCAAGATCTCGTCGAGGATGGCGTCGGAGATCTGGTCCGCCACCTTGTCCGGATGTCCCTCGGTCACCGACTCCGACGTGAAACTGAAATCGCGCAGCATCAAAACGCTCCTTGACGTCGTCAGGCCCACCGCCGCCGCAACGCCCGGCCCACGGGTCGCCGCGACAACACCACCTGAGTATGGGGTGGATTCTTATCTCGACGGCACCCGTCCCGCCAAGCTAATTGCGCCGCGCCCAAATGACAACCAGGCCTTGGGGGGAACCGGCGCCTACGGCTGGACGTTGATCTTGCGGGCCTTCGCGCCCTCGGCGCGCGGCAACGTCAACGACAACACGCCGTTCTTGAAGTCGGCGACCGCGTGCTCGGGATCGACTCTGAGTGGCAGCTCGAGCGTTCGGTTGAAGTCACCGGTGAAGCGCTCCCGGCGCGAACAGCTCGCCCCTTCCACCGCCGGCTCGCCCACCTTGCCCTTCAACGTCACCGACTCCGCGAGCACCGTCACGTCCAGCTCCTTGCCGTCCACCCCCGGCAAATCCGCGGTCAACACCAACCCCTGCTCGTTCGAATAGACGTTCACCGGCGGATAATCGCCCTTCGCCCCGGCGAAGAACCGGTTCAGGTCCTCTTGCACCCGGTTGAGCTCGCGCCACGGGTCAAACGAACGCCCGCTCCTCCCGCAGTCATGTGTAAACATTGAAGCTCCTCCTCAGCTGGGTCGACGCCCGCCACGGAGAAACCTAGGGGCGTTGGGCGCACTGTCAAGCGACAGATAGATTAGGGCCCGCTTCTAACGGTTTTGATTCCCGCGCCGCGGCTGCCGCGGCGCTCCCCACCCCCACCCCCCGGCCCACTCGATCGGGCACCGAGCAGCTGGCTTTGCCAGGGCGAGGTGCGGGGGCACGGGGGGACGCAGAGCCGGCCCTCCACCTGCAGGCTCGTCCTCGGGCCGCGGGCCGGCGGGCGGTCCCCCCGCCAGGTTGGCGGTCGGGGGAGAAGACGGTGTCACCCCGAGAGCGCTCTACAGCCTTCTCGTTTTGACTCGACCCTACTGTCGCGCCCGCCGGTGCTGCAGCGGAGGCGAAGCCGCGAGCGCGAGGAACGCAAGCAAGGGCGCAAAACGATCAGCCTACGGCGAAACCGCTCTAGCTCTTCAGATCAGCGCTGAGCCCCGCCGCAAACAGCCTCGCGGCATCAATCAACGCCTTCGCCTCGGCCTGCGCCTTCACCCACCGTTGGTTGCGCGCGCCGAGCTTCTTCGCGTCCACCCCGGCAAACGCCGCCTCGGCCGCCGCGAGACTCCTCTGCAGCGGCTGCAGCTCCCGGTCAGGGACCAGCCGCTCGAGGTTCAGCCGGTGGCTCTGCGTCGCGTACTTGAGCGCAGTCGTGATCGCCTGCCGCAGCGTGACCAGCGCCTCGGCGAGCGCCCCGACACCGGCCTCCGGCCCCTTGTCCCCGGCCACCGCCGTGAGCTCGACGTCGAGCTTGGAAAGCCGATCGACCACCACCCCGGCGTGCTTCAACAACAGGTCGCGCTCCGCGGTCGGCGCCTTCTGCTTCGCCACCTCGTAGATGATGAAGAGCTCGGCGCCGCTGAAGAGATCGGGGAGCGGCTGGTGCAGAGCGGCGAGCCGCTCGTTGCGGACCACATTGTCGAGCGCGAACTTGGGCTCGACGCTCACCCGCAGCACGCCGCCGGCGCGGTCCACCGAGGTCTGGGTGTCGAACTTCGACATGACGAAGCGCAGCAGCCGCGCCTCGAGCTCCGCGAGCGGCTTGTGCGGCGTCGCCAACGCCTCGCCCAAGAGTGCCAGCGCCTGGTCGTCGAACTCGACCTTGAGCTTGCCCAAGGTGTCGCCGGCGAGCAGATCCGGGAGCACGCGCTTGGCGTACTCGACCATGCTCGGCCCGTCCAGGTGCTTGAAGCTCGCGAGCGCCGAGAGGTTGGCGTTCCCCACCCAGTCGAGGGCCTCGACCATCAGCTGCCGGCCGTTGGTGCCCGGCGCCGCGTCGAAGTCGAAGATGTAGTTCAGACGTACGTAGTTCGGGTCACCCTTCACCGCGGTCAAGAGCTCGCCGAGCTTGGCCGCGACCGCCGGCGCGCTCGCCCGCAGCCCCTCTGCCCCCTGGACGCGCACCACGCCGCCCGACTTCTCGAGCGCCTGCAGCACCGGCAGCGACAGCGGCCCGCCCGGCGCGAAGGGATCGCCGCCCTTCAGGTTCACCGTGTGCACCGTGGCCTGCAAAGAGAACACCGAGCGCGCGTAGCCGGTGATCGCCTGGTCCTTGCCGTGCGCCGGATCGCCGACGAGCGCCATCAGCGGCGGGAAGCGCCGCGCCGGCGAGCGGAAGTCCTTCAACATCTGCACGAAGCTCTCGAGCTCGGATTCGTGGCCGACGAGCGCCGGCAGCATGTCGGCGCGCAGCTTCTGCTGCTCGGCGAGCTCCCCGGTCGGCAGCCGGGCCTTCTCGAGCGTCATCGCGACCACGGTCGACAGCGGCGCGTCGCCGTCCTTGCTCGCCACCACCCCCTGGTCGGCGCGGGTGTTGCCGAGCACCGAGCGCCGCATGCCCTCGACGATCTTCTTCTCGTCCGCCGTCAGGTTCTGCGCCATCGCCAGGTGGTCGAGCTCGTCGAACGAGAACGTCGCCCCGAGCTTCTTCTTCAGCCAGGCGGCCTCCCCCGCCGGGATGGCATAGTCGGCGAGGTTGACCTTGTCGGCCTTGGTCTGCGAGCTGACCTTGATTGGCATCGCCGCCCCCTAGCGCAGGATCTCGAAGCCCTGGGTCTGGTCGTCTCTGACGAAGGGGCCGACCACCACGCCCGCGGCGTGCGGCACCACCGCGAGCTGCGCCGCCGGCGCCGGCAACGTGTCGCTGCTCTTCCACTTCGGGTCGTCGAGCGCCGGATCGAGGCGCAGGATGGTCGAGCGCACCGAGAGCTGGCGGCCGAAGTCGATGTACGACGCGCCGCCCAAGAGCTGGATGCGACCGAAGCCGTCGTTGAACGCGGTCGCGAACGCCACCCCGGTCGGCAGCGCCGGCCCGGCGGTGAACTTGCCGGTCTTGGGGTCGTAGACGTCGACCTCGCTGGACGAGCGCGACACCCGCACCCCCTGCGGCGTGGTGTAGACCTCCTCGCCGCCGAAGAACCACAGCTTGCCCTCGTGCTCCAGCGCCGTCGAGAACGCCCGCGTGACCTTGGGCGCGTTCTTCAGCACCTCCCACTTCAAGGTGGCGCCGTTGAAGCGATAGGCGAGATCGTGCAGCGGGTTGCCGTTCATGTCCAACGGGTCGGTGGACACCGACCAGTTCTGGCCGTCGTGCAGCGCCAGGCGGCCGCCGACCGCGATGATGTCGCCGGCCACCGCCCCCATCGCCGCGCCGACCAGCGGCTCCGGCAGCGGCCCGACGTCGGTGAAGCTCTTCTTGTCGGCGTCGTAGACGAAGCCGCAGGTCTCGGCCTTGCCGCCCTGCGCCGGCAAGTTCATCGCCGACAAGTACACCCGGGACTTGTCCAGCGTCACCGCGGTCATCGTGAAGTTGGCGTCGGCGAGCTTCGGCGGGAGCGCCACGGGCTGGAACTGGTCGGCGGCCTCGGTCGCCCCGGCGCGCACGAAGTAGAGCTCGTTCTTGCTGCCCTTGTCGCCCTTGTTCACCGCCAGGTAGCCGCGGCCGCTGACGCTCCCGGACGCGACGACGAAAGGCGTCCCGGTGTCGCTGTGCGGGATGACGCCGGCGTAGGGGTAGAACTTCGGCTTCGGGTTGGTGAGCACCAGCTCCACCGGGAAGTTCGTCGAGTCGTACTCCTCGGGGATCGCCGGCGCCTTGGCGGCGAAGGCGTCCGCGATCTTCGTGAGCTCGACGTCGGTGACCCCGGCCTTCAGCCGCAGCTCGTAGCGCTCCTCGTCGCCGGCGCTCTTGATGGTGCCGGCGATGACCGGGTCGAGGAGCTGGCGCAGGATGTTCTTCAGCGGCCGGGCGCCGTACTGCTTCGACAGGCCGATGCGGCCGAAGAACGCCGAGACCTGGCCGGCGACCTTGAAGCCGATGTCCTTGCCGTGCTCGCGCTTGGCCTTGTGGCACGCCACCTTGAACTTGCTGTTCAGGCTGAGCTCGGTGATCGCCTTGGTCTGCACCGGGTCGAGCTCGTCGGCCGCGGTGATGTTCGGCACCCGGCTGACGATGTAATCCGGCAGCTCCTTCTTCATCGCCGCGATGTAGTGGCGCCGCTGCGCGTCGCCCTTCGGCAGCCCGCCGGCGGTGTCGGCGCCGGCGTTGCCGGTCATCACGAAGATGGCGTCGGACAAGTCGACCACCTCGCCGTTGCGCAGCGTCAGCTTGCCGTCCTGCAGGCAGCGGCCGAAGACGGTCCAGAACTCCTTCTTGACGTTGCCGGTCGGGTCGTTGATGCCGATCTTGTCGACCTCGTCGAGCAGGATGACGATGGGCTTCTTGTCGCCGAACTTCGCCTGCACCCCCGCCTGCGACAGATCCGCCGCCCCGTCCGCGTCGCCCTTCTTCTGGAAGCCGACGTAGCCGGGGGGGGCCCCGATGATCGAGTTCATGTCGGCGCCCGATTGGATCTGGCTGCAGTCGACGAAGATGTGCTTCTCGGGGTCGGCGTGGAACGCCGCGGCGAGCGCGCGCACCAGCTCGGTCTTGCCCACGCCCGGCGGCCCGGCGATGCCCAACGACAGCGGCGCGTTGTCGAGCTTGGCGTCGCGGCTCATCATGAAGCGCACCAAGGCCGCCTTCGCGAAGTCCTGGCCGATCACGTACTGGTCGAGCGTCGCCTTGAACTGCTTGGCCTTCGGATCGCTGTCGACGGCGAGCTGGTTCTGCGCCACCCGCAGCGTCGCCTGGTTGGCGAAGGCGCTGGACGGCTTGCCGCTCTTCGCCGCCTGCAGCATGTTGGCGAGGATGTCGGCGTCGCCGTCCTTCGCGGCGAGCGCCGCGTCGTGCGCCTTCTGCAGGTCACCGAGCGTCAGGGTGCCGTTGTTCACCTGGGCGAGCCGGTCGGCGATCACCTGCTCCGCCTGGTCCGAGAACAACGACAGATCGACGGTCTTGACGCCGGTGGGCTTGATTTGGATGGGCATCGTAGCTCTCCTTAGCGAACTTTATCCCGAAGGTTGTGCTGGCGAACCAGCGCCCAGATTTCACTCGAAGACATGCGCGCGGCCGCCGCCGCCCGGTCGACGTTGCCGCGGCACTCGTCCAATAGCTCGGCGATGTAGGCGCGCTCGAAGCGATCGAGCACCGTCTGCTTGAACGGATTGTAATGCAGCCGCCACACCGAGTTGTCGAGCCCCACGGCGCGCAACAGCTGCGGCACGTTGAGCACCTGCAAGCGGCCACGATTGGCATACACGTCGCGCAGATGACTCGCCGCCGCCTGGTTGTGCCACAGGCGCGCCGCCTCCGCCGCCTGGAAGCTGCCGTGCTGCCGCGCCACCTCGCCGACGTACGCCGCCTCCATGCTCTGCCAGAACTTCTGTTTCAGCACGGCGTAAGGCTGCGATGCCAGGACCGGCATCGGCTTCGCTGCCGGCTGAACCACCGCCCGTCGCGCCGGCTGCGGCTTGGGCTGTGCCTTCGGCTGCGGCTTGGGCTGTGCCTTCGGCTGCGGCTTGGGCTGTGCCTTCGGCTGCGGCTTGGGCTGCGCCTTCGGCTGCGGCTTGGGCTGTGCCTTCGGCTGCGGCTTGGGCTGCGCCTTCGGCTGCGGCTTGGGCTGTGCCTTCGGCTGCGGCTTGGGCTGTGCCTTCGGCTGCGGCTTGGGCTGCGCCTTTGCCTCCGGTTGCGGCTCCGGTTTCGGCTGCGCCTTTGCCTCCGGCTGCAGCTCCGGCAGTGCGGCCACCGGCTCGGGGGCGGGACTCGGCGCCGGCAGCGGATCGGCCAGCAGCTCCGCGAGCTTCGCGTTCACGGCTTGGAGGTCGGCCGGCGCGTCGCTGGTCTTCACGAAGAACGACTCGGCCGGCGACAAGTCTACGGCCACGACGACGGTGCCCTGATCGGCACCGTCCGCGCCACCGAGGCCGCCGATCTTCCCGAGCAGCGCCGCCATCTCCTGCGAGCTCGGATGCAGACGGGCGACGACCTTGGTGACCAGATCCAACCCGACGCTCGGATCGGCGTCCGGCTTGGCGACCGACACCTTCGCGAGCTCGGCCTCGACCTCAGCAACGACCTGCTTGGGGGCCAGCTGTCGCAGAACTGTGAGGCTCAGCTTCTCCGGCATCGTCGCTCCTCAGCTGCGCTGGAACGGCAGCTCTCCGAGCTCCCACTTCTGCCAACCACAGCGCACGCCACCGTCGAGCTCCGCCCAGCTACCGTCTTTGTGCTGCCAACGTTCGACGCCGCCAGCCGCCGACACCTTGCGGAAACCGGCCTGCTCCAAGACCGCCCGGCCGTTCGAGTCGTTGCCGATGATCGGCAGGCGCCCGAGCGCGGTGTTCTGCTGCCACCAGGACCAGGTATTCGACGGCAGCGCGTTGTACTGGCGTACGCTGCCGGCCTTCGGCGCCTTCGGCAGGTCGGTCAACACCTCGCCGCCGACCCCCCGGACCAGCTGCCCGCCGACGACCGCCACGAAGCTCGTGTCGGGGTGACTGTAGACGCCGCTGCCGGCGGCCGCGAACCCGAGGGCCTCGAGCTTCTCGCCGAGACGAGCGTCATCGGCCTTGAGGCTGCCGGTCTGCGCCACCGCCAGCCAGACGTGGGCTTCGTTGCTCTTGATCTTCGCCATCCCGCCGATGCCCGGCTGCGCGTCGAAGACCACGCCCTGGTTGCCGAAACGCGGCTTGCCGGAGACGAAGGCGACGAAGCTGCCGTCGGCGTGACTGTAGTAGGCGCCCGTGATCTTCTTGAAGCCGAGGTCGAGGAGCACCTTGTCGCTCGCGGTGATCTTCGCAGCGTTGATCCCGGCGAGCTCGGGGGCCGCGACCGCGAGGCCCATCTCCGCGAACCCGGGGGTCGCCTGCTGCATGCGACCGGGCCCGATCGGCACGCCCTGGAACACCTGCTTGCCGACGCCGCGCTCGATGCCGCCGTTCTGGGAGTAGAAGACCCAGCTCGTGTCCGCGTGCTCGAAGTAGCCCGGCGCCTTCTCTTTGAACCCGGCGTCCTTGAAGACGGTGCGATCGGCCGCGAGGTTGTTCGGATCCAAGAACGGCAGCTGCGCGCAGGCGAGAAAGCCGTCCTCGAAGCTCGGCGCGACCTGCCGGTAGCTTGCGATGGTGTTGTCGTCGATCGCGCGCCCCGACCGCCGGGAGCCCCCCGCGGGGCTGCCGGCCCTGCGAGGGCGCGCGCCACGCGTCGATGCCGCAGCGTCAGCCTCGCCCTGCGGTCCACCCAGGGCGTTGATCGCCTTGTCGAGCAGCTCGACGACGGGGTTGGTGGCCCGGCCGGCGCTGCCGCCCGCCGGAGCTCGCGGCGGACGCGCCGCCCGCGGACTTCGGGGCGCCGCTTGTGGCCCGTCGCTCGGATGCAGCCCCGACTGGTTGATCCCGCGGATCGGCTTGCCGTCGACGATCGCGACCCAGCTGCCGTCGGGGTGCGAGAAGTAGTTCGGCAAGATCTCCTGGAAGCCATGGCGCAAGGCGAGCGTCTTGAACGCCGCCCGCCCGCCCTTGGGCATCGACTGCGGCATCGCGACCGCCGCCCGGTTCCCGAAGGCCCCGGGCGCCGCCACGGGGAGCTGTGTGAGATCGACCGGCACGCCGCGGAAGTGAACGCCCTGGTAGCCGCGCTCGACGCGGCCGTTCGCCATCACGAGCCAGCTGCCGTCGGCGTGGGTGTACTGGTCGGCGGCGACCTTCCTGAAGCCCAGCGCCTTGGCCTCGACCGCGAGCGCCGCGGCGTCGTTCGCTTGGATGAAGGGGAGGCGCGCCGCCGCCAGCGCGCCGTGCTCGACGGCGGGCGGCTGCAACCTGGTGGTCGTCAGATCAATGGCCATTGTCGACTCCCTCATATCTTATGACAGTCTCTTTTTACCTCGCGGGGGTGTCACGTGACAAGGCGCATTTGCGCACCCACTCGACTTCGCTCCGCTTTCCGTATGACCCCCGATCGGCGCCGCTCGGCCTCTCTCCTGCCTTTGATTCCCGCGCGGACGATGCGCCCGCGCTCCCCACCCCACCCCCCGTCCCCCGCCCCGGGTGGGCGGGGGCGAAGACCGCAGTCCCCAGAATGCGTTCTAGCCGCTCGGTCGGACCGGCCGTCGCGAGCGCCGCAGCACGAGCCAGAGGGGGCCGAGCAGCGCGAGCACCGTCGCGCCGCCGCCCCCCCGACAAGCGCAGCCCCCCGGATCGCCGCCGTCATCCACGAGATCGGCGCCGTCGCCACGTAGCTGCCCGTCACCGGGAGCCCGCGGATCGCCGGCCAGCACCTGGTCGTCGTCCCCGAGGCTGCCACCGTCGTGGCGCGGGCCGCCGTCTGTGCGGGGCCCGCCATCGGGCGCCGGCGCGTCGGCGGTCGTGATCGCGATCGTCACCGGCCCGTTCGGTGCCCCGGTGAGGGTGATGCTCCCCGCGGTCCCCACCGCCACCGCCTGCTTGGCGCGGACCTTGTACGTCGTGCCGGCAGCGAGCTCGGCGCCGCTCGTGACCGCAACGCCGGCGTCGGTCTCGAAGGCGATCCAAGAGCCGACGCTCGCCTGCCAGTGCAAAACGCCGCTGCCGCAGTTGGCGATCGTCAGGTTGCTCTTCTGGGCGGTGTTGGTCGCGTTCACCCGCACCTCGACCGGCAGCGAAGGGCAAAACGCCGGGTCTTTGCGCTCTTCATCCAGGCCGTAGACGAACGCGTACATGCCGATGAGCGAGGTGTTGTACTTGATCCGGAAGTAGCCGTTCTCGCCCCACGAAGCGCCCCACGAGTTGCGCACGATCCAAGCGCCCTCGGCGTCGTTGTAGCCGACGAGCACGACCGCGTGCAGCCCGTAGCCGCCGGGGTTGGCGGTGGGCTCGTAGACCCCCGAGTGATACGCGGAGAGGTCACTGTAGGCGCGCATCGACACGCCCACCGGCCGCTCCTGCAGGTAGGCCTTGATCTCGTCCATCTCGTCCGGCGTCAGGGTGAACGACGTCGGATCCCACGGAAAGCCGTCGGTCGGAAGCGTCGAGCTGAGCGGCGTCTCGTCCCCGGACTTGAGGATCGCCGCCTGGCAGGCGGGGGAGAGCGTCGCCGGATCGGTGCAGGTGCCTCGGGTGCCGGTCCCGCCCGAGGTGTACGGATAGCAGCTCTCCGAGGTGAGGCCGGTGCCCTTCATGTACGAGCCCGGGCCGGTGATCCGGTAGCCGAGGATCGGGATGTTGATGTCCCAGGTGATGCCGCCGGAGTCGCATCCGAAGGTGGTCTGGGCGCAGTCCAGGAGCTGCTGCTCCGAGAGGTCGATGACCGGGTCGGGGGTCGCGCGGCGATAGCCCCAGAGCCCTTCGACCGCGCCGACGGTCGCGAAGTCCCAGCATGAGCCGCAGCTCCCCTGGTTGCGCACCGGCGGCAGCCAGTTGTAGCCGTCGGGAGCGAGCGCCCGCCAGTCGAGGGCGAGCGGCAGCGTTGCCAACATCGCCGGCCGGCCGACCGGTCGCGAGGCCTCGGCGCCGAGCTCGACCCGTGTCCGCACCTGGCGCGACAGCGGATGCTCGCCGGGCGGCAGCATCAGCCGCGCCCGCTCTTCATCCGGCAGCTCGGTCACCCAGGTCTTTCCGGCCTGCCACGAGAGGCCCTGCGCCTGGATCTGCGCTTGAATGTCCGCGACGTCCACGCCGGCCACGACCGCGGTCAGCCCGAAGGAAAGACAAAATGCCAACATCGACAACCCCGATCACAAAAGGGTGCCCACAGAAGAATACCTGCGGATTTTCGGCATCGGCGCGGCCCGGGTGCGCGAAACATCGGCAGAGTCGGCCGCACTGTGCTGCTCGGGGGGGCACCGCTCGCCTCCGCGGGCGCCTTCGTCGCGCCGGAGCTTCCACCACCGTTAAGTACCGGACGTGAGCGCCGCGCCTTCGACCGACGCGCCACCGTCGGCTCGCGGCCCCCCCACTGCGCTGCTCGCGCGGCCGTGCCCGAGTCGGCCGCGCTCGATTCGGCTGTTTCGGACTGGTTGACTGAAGGCAGGCATGATCCTCGCGGGTCCTCGTCGGCTATGCCCTCGTCGGCTGGTCTTGCCTGTCGAGAACCTCGGCAAGTCGTGAGAGCACGTGCCGAGCGCTCTCAATCGTGGCGCCAGGCTCCTCTCGCAGGACGCGGTCGACCGCGGACTCCACTGTCCCCGCCGCTGCGAGGTCAACCTCGCGTCCTTTTTCCGTCAACCCGATCTGGAGGCGACGGCTGTCTCGCCCGTCGGGGGTCCGGGTAATGAGCTTGCGACGCTCCAAGCCGCGGACGATGCACGTGACGGTGCTCGGGTGGACCTTCAAGATCTGGGACAGTCGTTTCGCCGTGATGCCGGGGAAGCGCCCGACGATTCGAAGCGCCAGACGCTGCGGGCCGGTAACACCGTGCATCGAGGCCATCCGCTTCGAGTGGCGTTGCAGTGAATGGCCCACGGCCCAGACCAGCCGCATGAAATCCATGACCGCCCCGAGCGGCGGCACCGAAGCATCAGAGTCAGAGGCGCTGTTCCATGGCCTCACTGGAGGCTCGTTCGCAGCGGCGCGCTGCGCAGGTCGAGGAGCTTCTGGAGGAGGCGGTCGATGTCTCGCTGATTCCGAAGGTAGTAGACCGCGGCGGAAGAGGACTTGGCGCCGACGCGGATCGTCAAGAGCTGCCCGGGCTGATCTAGAGCAAACACGTCTTCATCCGTCGTATCGTCGCCGACGTAGATCGCGGTGTCGCAGCGAAGGCGCTCGCGCTCGCGCTCGAGCGCCATGCCCTTGTGCGGCGCGTCCGGCGGCAAGATGTTGACGACCTGCTTGCCGCCGATCAGGCGCACGCGGCCCAGGGCCGTTGCCACGCGCCGGATCTCCGCGCGGGCCTTCTTCTTGGCCCGCGACCGTCGATAGTGGACGGCCAGCGAGTAGTCCTTGTTCTCGACATGGACGCCGGGGAACGCCGCGAAATGCTTCTCGAGCACCGGCCGCCATGAGTCTGTTTCGCGAGCCATGCGTCGTGAGATGCTCCAGGGCTCGATGCCGTGGTTGCCGATGACCTCAGCCAGCCCGATGCCACGTAGCAGGCGCTTGGCGTCGGCCTGAGAGCGGCCGGAGATGACCACGCAGGGATAGCGTTCGGTGAGCGTATCCAGGAGCGCTCGGGTCCTCGGGCGCATGACGGCCTTGGCAGGATCGGTGACGATGGGCGCCAGCGTGCCGTCGTAGTCGAAGGCCAGGAGCACCTTCGACCAGGCAAACTGCTTCAGGATGTCGATGTTGGATCTTGCCAGGATGTACTTCATGAGGGTGAGCCAGGTGCCTCCGCGAAACCGCCGGTGAGCCGGCCGGTCAGTCGCTCCTTGCGTCGCAGGCGCGCGGCGTCGACGAGCATCCGCCCCGCCCAGCGATAGACGTTGAACTCAGCGATATACGCCCGCATGGCCCGCAACCGGTCCTGCTGCTCGCGCGCCGGCATCTTCAGGGCCGTCGCCAGGGCTGCGCTCGCCTCCTCGAGGTCGTAGGGATTGACCATGAGAGCCTCGGTGAGCTCCTTGGCGGCGCCGGTGAACTGGCTCAGGACCAGCACGCCGCGCTCGTCGTCGCGGGCGGCGACGAACTCCTTGGCCACGAGATTCATGCCGTCGTGGAGGCTCGACACGTAGCAGACGTCCGCTGCTCGGTAGTAGCGGAAGACCGCCGGCGGCTCGTGGTGAGCCCGTAACAGGGCGATAGGACGGTAGGACCCTTGGCCGAACTTCGCGTTGATGCGGGCGGCCAACGCTTCGACGCTGTCGTTCAGCTCGCGGTAGCGCAGAATGACGGTTCGGCTCGGCGCCGCGAGCTGTACGAAGACGAAGCGACCGCGGTACTCAGGAAAGCGGTCGAGCAGGCTCTCCACCGCCAGGAGGCGCTCCTCGACGCCCTTCGTGTAGTCGAGACGGTCGACGCCAACTCCGATGAGACCGTCGGCGGGCAGGCAAAGCTCGGCCGCCACGCTCGCTCGGCACTCCTTGGGGCTAGGAGAGCTCGCGACCCAGCGCACCGGCCATTCGAGGGAGATCGGGTAGGGCCGGATGAGCGTGCGATGGCCATGCTGAATGATGGCGTTCTGCTCGCGGTCGATGCGGGCCTCGAGAAAGCGATCGACGCCGTCGATCAGGTTGTTGCAGTGGGACTGGGTGTGGAACCCGATGATGCTGCTGCCAAGCATCCCCTCCAGCAGCTCGTTGCGCCAAGGACAGATGCCGAAGCGTTCGGAGTTGGGAAACGGGATGTGCCAGAAGCTTATGATCGTCGCGCGCGGCAGCCGCTCGCGGATGTACCGTGGCGCCACCGCAAAATGGTAGTCCTGAACCAGGACGATCGGATCATCCGAGTCCACTTCCTCGCACACCGCCTCGGCGAATCTCTTGTTGACCGCGTCGTACTGCTTCCAGTCCTCATTGCGGAACACCGGCCGCGCATGGGCGATATGGCATAACGGCCAGAGGCCTTCGTTTGAGAATCCGTAATAGTAACCGTGCTCTTCCTCGGGGGTGAGCCAGACACGCCGAACCATGTAGGACTCTTCGCCGGGAGGCACGCGAAGGTGACCTTGGGCGTCCGTTGTTTCCTTGTCTGCAGAGCCGCCCCCATGGGCGACCCAAACGCCTGAGCATGCCCGCATGACCGGCTCGAGAGCGGTGACGAGACCGCTCGCGGGGTGGACGACCGACACTTTCCCGTCCGGCTTGCGCTCGTGGATGTAGGGCTCACGGTTTGCGAGGATGACCACCTTCTCACCGTGCAGGTGCTGACCGAGCGTGTTCTTCAGGCGCTGCGGCGTCCATTTTCCGCCCTGCAGCTCGACCTCTCTCTCCTCGGAAAGCCGCTGCACGAACTCTCGAACATCGCGCAAGATTGGCTGAAACTCGGGTGCGGGCGCGCCACCTTCGAGGAATCTTCGGAACTCGGCGCTCCACCCACGCCAAGCCAGTCTCACGGCGACCAGGGTCACGCCGGCGGCGGCAAGGGCGAGGATGCCGAAGGTGATCCAGAGGAACAGCCGCATCGCCCACGCGCGGCGCTCGAGGAAGCTCAGGTCGTGGATCAAGCCCACGAACCCGAGCTGGCGGTCGCCCCGGAAGACGGGGATGGCGCTGACGTGAACGCTGCCACCGGGTAGCGTCGACGATGTCTGCCAGACTGATCGGTCGGTGAGCGGGGCTCCTGCGAGCGTCAGGAGCCCATCACCCATGAGCGTGCAGGTGAACTGCTCCGGAAAGCCCGGCGTCTTGGCGAGCGGTGTCATGTCGGGGTTGCAGGCGACCGCCGCCATGATTCGCTCGTCGCGGCTGATCTCCGACAGCACCTCCTCGAGGTCCTGAGATCGCTCGGGCACCCATCGGGTCAGGAGAGCCTGGCGGGCTCCCGAGACGGCGAGCTGCGACCGAAGGGTCAGGTCTTTCGCAAACCACCGCGCGGTCGTGTCGTGGACGACGACGGACGCGCCCCAGGCGAGCATTCCCAGGAGAATGAGCAGTAGACCCGCGAAGAGCCGCGTCCGCCACATGCCCTTACGTTACACGGATTGCAGTTGGAGTTGCAATCGTTATTTGCTACGATGCGCCGATGCAGCTGGAACATCTCGGCCTCGTCGGTAATTGCCAATTCTCGGCGCTCGTGGAGCGCACCGGATCTGTCGTCTGGTGCTGTCTGCCGCGCTTTGACGCCGAGCCCGTGTTCTCGACGCTGCTCGACGAGAAGGACGGCGGCTATTTCCACGCTGGACCGGCAGACGGGGGCCAGGGGTTCCAGCGCTACCTCGAGAACACCAACGTCCTCGAAACGAGGTTCGAGACCGACAGCGGCACGTTCCGAGTTCTCGACTTCGCGCCCCGCTTCGAGCAGTACAGCCGCCCATTCAGGCCGACACAACTCTATAGGATCTTGGAGCCGATCACGGGGACACCCCGGGTACGAGTCCGTTGCGAGCCGAAGCTCGGATGGTCCAAGACGGTACCGGTGAGCCTCCAGGGCTCCCACCACATCCGCTACGAGGGCTTCGCGAGCCCGTTACGGCTCACGACCGACATCCCCCTGTCGTATCTCGGCGGGCAGGGCTTCACGCTCACCAAGAGACTCCACCTCGTGCTCACGTGGGGTGCGCCCATCGAAGAGCCACTGCCGCCGCTGTGTGATCGGTTCCTGAATGAGACCATCCGCTACTGGCAGACCTGGGTGAAGCGGTGCAGCATCCCACCCCACTACCAGCAGGAGGTCATCCGCTCGGCGCTGGTTCTCAAGCTGCACTGCTTCGAGGACACCGGGGCCATCGTCGCGGCGATGACGACCTCGATTCCGGAAGCCCCGAACAGCGGCCGGACCTGGGACTACCGCTACTGCTGGCTGCGCGACGCCTTCTACGCGCTCGACGCATTCCGCCTCCTCGGCCATTTCGAGGAGCGCGAGAACTTCACCAACTATCTGCTCAACGTGGCCGGCGGCGCGCCCAACCTCGAGCTCGCGCCGCTCTATCGCGTCGACGGCGGCACAGATCTCGCGGAGGCGGTTCTCGAAGGTTGGCCGGGCTTCAACGGGGACGGTCCCGTCCGCGTCGGCAACGCCGCGGCGCGACACACGCAGAACGACATCTTCGGCGAAATGGTGCTGGCGCTGACACCCATCTTCGTCGACGACCGTTACGCCGCCGAACGCTCGCCAACCACCCTCTCCCTCCTCGAGCGTCTGGCTCGGCGCGCTATCGCCGTGGTCGGCTCTCCCGATGCCGGGATCTGGGAGTACCGGACCGAGTGGCGGCCTCAGACCTTCTCGACCCTGATGTGCTGGGCCGCCGCCGATCGGATGGCGAAGATCGCCAAGATCGTGGCGCCCCTGGCCGAAGGGGAATTCCGAAGAGCAGCAGCGACCATCGCCGAGACGATCATCGGGGCAGCCTGGGACAAAGCGCGTCAGAGCTTCGTAGCGACCCACGGCGGGCAAGACCTGGACGCATCGCTCCTGCAGGTGGCAACCCTCGGCCTGTTGCCGAAGACCGACGAGCGCCTCGTCAAGACCGTCGAGACCCTGCAACGAGAGCTCTCGCAGGATGGCTGGATGTACCGGTATCGACAGGATGATGGCTTCGGCAAGCCGAGCGTGGCCTTCATCATCTGCTCGTTCTGGCTCGTCGAGGCGCTCGCGGCGATCGGCCGCACCGACGAAGCGAGCCAGGTGCTCGATCGGCTGCGGCGAGCGTTGTCGCCCCTCGGCCTGTTGTCCGAGGACTTCGAGACGAGCACCGGCCGAATGTGGGGCAACTTCCCACAGGCCTATTCCCACGTTGGTCTCATCCACGCGGCCTTCGCGGCGTCGCCGACCTGGTCGGAGGTCGCATGACCGTTACCGTTCACGGGGGACCGCCCGCCGCGAGAAGATCCTCGGCGAAAACCAGGCGTCGTGGCGCGGCTCTGCGATCAAGACGACGCGGCCGGCTCGGCGCCGGATCGCGACTCAGGGCGTGACGCTGAATCGACTGGAGGTGGCGCTGACGAGATCAGGCGAGGTGGCGACCAGGGAATAGCCGTTGCCGGCGGTCGGCAGCACCAGATCGGCGAAGGTCGCGACGCCGCTTTGCGGCGTGACCGACACCGTCCCGTTGAGGACGAGGCCCGGCGAGCCGGCGCCCAGGGCCAACAGCACCCGATTCTGCGCGTCCTCGACCACCGCGCCGTCGGCGTTCTGGACCGCCACCGTCACCGCCGGGCTCACCACCACCCCGGCCTTGACCGACGCCGGCTCGACGACGAACGCGAGCTTGGTGGCGCCTTTGCCGAGCGGCTGCTCGCTCGGGATCTCGATGTCGGGCTTGAAACAGGACGCCACGCCGACGAGGGCAGGCACGACCCAAGACACCCTTGTGCGAAGTGCCCGTGAGAAGTGCGGTGAGAAGTGCCTGGCACCTCTTGCGGGGGTTACCTTGGTCATGGCGCCCTCAACGCGGCCGGCGGAAACACACCAGGTTCTGGTCCTCGAGCTCGGTCAAGCCGGTGAGCTCCCAGCCGGCGGCGCTCGCTTCGTTCAGGATGTCGGTCAAGCGGAAGTAGGTGTAGGCGACGCAGATGTGGCTCCACGGCCCGCGCCGGTGACCCCGCCGCGCCTGGGGAGCCCCGACGCCGGCCGGCGCCGCGTTGCCGGTCGTGTTGCCCGCGCCCCGATCGTCCGCGGGCGCCGTCGCGTCCGAAGCCGCGCCGGACTCCGGGACCTTGACGATGATCGGCAGCGCGCCGCCGGTCCCCGCAGGGCTCGGGCTGCGACCCGCGGGCAGCTTGGCGGCCGGCTCCGGAGCGGGTGCGGTGACTGAAGGTGCCGGCGAGGGTTGCGGCGCCGGGCTCGACGCCGGCAACGGCTGGGGCTCGACTTCCTTTGGGGCCGAGGTGGGCGGCGGCGATGGCGCGGCCGGCGGCGCAGGGGGCGGTGGCAGCGCTGGAGCTTGGGGGGCGCTCGGGCGCGGCGGCGCCGGCTCGACCGCCGGCGCCGCGGGAGGCGGTGGTGGTGGTGGTGGCGGCGGCAGCGCCTGCATCGGCGCGGCGTCGGTGGCGCCGAGGCCTTCGCCCAGGGCAACGCCCGCGCTGAGGAGCGTCGCGACCAACACCGCGGCGCTCGGGAGGAGCCGGCGAGACATCAGGTGCCCGACTTCTCGCGCTTGAAGCACATCAGGGTGTCGGCCTTGAAGGGGCCCATGCCGACGAGCTCCCACCCCTTGCTCCCGGCGTCGTTCAGGCTCTCGCGGGTGTCGGCACGCCCGACGACGACGCACATGTGCTCGAACGTCGGCGCGGCGCTGCCGGCCGGCCGGGGTGGGAAGACGCCGTCCTGGGACGCACCGTAGGAGGTGCTGCCACAGGCCGCGGCGAAGGTGAGGAGAAAGAGGATCGCGATCCGCATCTTGACTCTCCAGCGCTGACGACCCCGACAGCCTACCGCGGATCGGGGCGGGCTCCAACCCGGGATCGCGAAGCGGCGGACGTGCAGTGCCTTGCACCGTGTCTGCGGCAGCCGGGCGCGGGCCGTGCCTATGGGACTCGTCGAGGCAACGCGCCACCTACGGCGGCCGCTCCGTGAAGCGGCGGCAAGGCCGTAACCGCCCGAACAAGAAAGCCGTTTGGCAGGAGATCCGAGTGAGAAGTGCCTGGCACCTTTTGCGGGCAAGGCCGTAACCGCCCGAACAAGAAAGCCGTTTGGCAGGAGATCCGAGGCTTGGACTACTTCTTCTGCGCGTTAGCCTGCTTGGAGAGGCGCTCGATCATCTCTTGCTGGCGCTTCTTGTCTTCGATCTGCTTCTGCAACCCGGCGCGCACGTCCGGCGGCAGGCCCTGGAGCGCCTTCGGATCGAGCCCCGACAAACCGCTCGGATCGGCGGCGGTCTTCTTGAAGGTCTTCAGCCCGCCGGCCAGATTCTCGCGGGTCCACTTGGTGACCAGGTAGACCGCCTTGTCGGCGTTGCCGCGCGCGAACACCACGTCGCGGTCCTCGTCCTTGATGCTCTTGCCGAACGCGATGCTGACCGTCTTCTTGCCCTCGAGCCCTGCCGTCACCTCGGCGACCGGCGCCGCGAGGCCCGACGTCGCCGGCGGCACGTCCACCACCTTCGCGGCGCGGGCGCTCTGCAGCGCCGCCAACCGCCGGGTCACCGCCATCGGATCGAGCTCGAAGTCCTTCGGCACCGCCTCGGTCGAGCTGTCGATCTTCCAGTCGGCGCCGACCTTCACGAACGCGAGCTTCATCTTGCCGTCGACGATCGTGAGCTTCGTGACCTTGTCCTTGTCGAAGTCCATCAGCTTCAGGTCGCGGAAGTCGGTGACCGCCTTCTTCAGGTTCTTCACCGTGTACTCCGGCAACGTGACGACGTCGGTCTTGCCGGACACCATCGCGTAGACGCTCTTGTCCTCGAGCGCCGCGCCGAGCTTCAGCTCGCGGCGCACCGTGGTCTTGGTGTCGCCGGTCCCCTGCTCGATCACGTAGGCGAGCACGTCGGCCTTGTCGGCGAGCCCCGTCTTCTCGACCCCCGGATCGGCGTCGAGGATGTCCTTGGCCCTGAGGTTCACGAGCGACGAGACCAGCGAGCGCGCCGCGTTGGCGTCGAAGCGGAAGTCCTTCGGCAACACCGCGGGGTCGTCGAGCTTCCAGGCGTCGCCCTCGGCGATGAGCGCGTAGGGCTTGGCGGCCGCGAGCGCCACCTCCACCCTCTTGACGTCGGCGATCTTGTCGTCGAAGAGCTTGCGCTCCAGCCACGACGCCTTGTCGTGCGAGAACGTCGCCTGGTTGACGCCGCTCGCGGTGTAGACCGCGTCGTCGGCCCGGACGTAGGCGCCGCCCGAGGCCGCCTTGCCGATCACCAGCTCCGCGACCTTGTCCTTGCCGGCGTATGCCTTGACCCGCGCGCCCTTCTCGTCGTCGACCTCGAGCTCGGCGTAGCGGTCCGCGGCCCGGGTCACGAGGTCGCTCGACTGCACCTTGGCGAGCGCATCCAGCATCCGATCGACGGCGCCGGCGTCGGCCGCCTTGCCGTTCTCGATCTTCCAGACGCCGTCGGCCTTGACGAGCGTCACCGGGTTCTTGCCGGTCACCTCGACGCGATCGACCTTGTCCTTGACCACCCCGGACATGGACAGCCGCGAGATGCCGCGCTCCGGCTTCGTGGTGAGGGTAAACACCACGCCGAGGGCGAGGGCGACAAACACGATAACGGCGACGAGCGTGCTCTTCTTCACGACGATCCTCCTTGTGCCTAGCGCGGTCCCAAACCGCCTCCGCCTCGACTTTTTGATTCCCGCGCCGCGGCAGCCGCGGCGCTCCCCACCCCCACCCCCCGTCCCCCGCCCCCGGGTGGGGCGGGGGCGAAGATCCGACGCCGCGTGCGAACGGCGCTAGAGCGTCACCTTGCTGCGCCGATTCTCGCGCATCCGCCAGCGCATCAACCCGAAGGCGATGAAGGCCAGCGGCACCCCGACGATGTTGGCGTACTTCAGGGTGTTGCGCTTGGCGTCCGAGAGCTCGTCGAGCGGCGCCGCCGCCAGGCCGCGCGAGCGCACCGCGAGCAGCTCCTCGTCGAGCACCATCCAGTCCAAGAGGTTCAAGAGCAGCGCCTCGCTGCCCTTGGCCATGAACTGGTCGGAGACGAACATCGAGCCGCCGGCGACCAACACCCGGGCGTTCGCGCCCTCGGGCTCCTTCGACTCGCCGGCCTCCGGTTGGCTGCCACCGCCGAAGAAGCTCTTGATCGGCCCGGTGAGGGTCACGACCATGGGCTTCGCGCCCTTGTCGCTCAAGCCCTCGGAGGTCCAGCGCTGGAACGGATCGAGGTTGTAGGGCGCCTTGTGCACGAAGCTCTCGGCCGACGAGCGCACCAGCACCTCCGCCTTCACCGCGCCGTCCGCCGGCGCGCCGACCGTGAGCGGCGAGGTGAACGGGAACGCCACCTGGGAGAGACCGCGGGTCAGCGGGTGATCCGGATCCAGGCTCTCGGGGAGCGGCATGAACGGGTACTTCACCGGTTGGCTGATGCGCATGAAGCCGCGCTGCTGGGTGACGTTCAGGGTCGCGCACGCGGCGTCGAGCACCAGGCCCTCGCCGATCGTGACCCCGTAGCTCGTCAACATCTCGGCGAGGCCGTGCTCGATCGGCTCCGCCTGCGCCGTCTGCAGATCGACCTTGGCGGCGTCGAGCAGGAACGCCACCGAGCGCCCCGAGGTGATGAAGGCGTCGATCGACTTCTTCAACGGCTCCAAGACCGGGTCCCGCACCCCCAACACCACCAGGGCGTCGGCGTCGGTCGGAATCTCGGAGGTCGTCTGCAGCGGCAGCGGGCTCACCTGGTACATCTCGTTCAACACCGCGAGCATGCGGCCGTAGGCCTGCTGCATCTCAGCCCCTTCGAGCGACGACAGCAGCACCACCTTCGGGGTGCGCTCGCGGGTCATCTTGCGGACCATCGTCGTCAGGTCGTACTCGAGGCCGGCGGTGGAGCGGACCACCGGGATCGCCTCGGTCTTGTCGCCGTGCTTGATGGCGAGGCCCATGTAGGCGCGCTTGACCTCGAGCTTGTCGCCCTCGTTCACCTGCACCTGCATCGGCTGGATGCCGACGGTCTGCAGCTCGCGCTCGATGCTGGTCGCCTCGCGCACCGCGCGCCCGAAGATGTCGGTCTTGACCTCCTTCTTCTTCTCCTTGTCGGCGTCGGTCTCCTCGGCCTCGGGGTTGATGAACTCGTAGCGGAAGTTGCCGTGTCCGGCCGAGTAGTACTCCTCGAGCAGATCTCGCACGTAGCGGGCGTTGGACGAGAACGGCGGCGGCAGATCCTTGGTGAAGTAGGCGCGGACCGTGACCGGGTCCTTCAGGTCCCGCAGCACCGACTTCGTGGCTCTAGACAGCGTGAACTCGCGGTCGTGGGTGAGATCCAGGCGGCCGAAGAGCTTGATGCCGATGATGTTCAGGGCGACCAGGCTCCCGAGCACCGCCAGAGTGAACACCGTCAGGTCCGTGCGCTTGCGATTGGTCATGGCACCCTCCTCAAGCGTGCTGCCGCGCGAGCGAGCGCTCGGCGAAGAAGAGCGCGGCCGCGGTCACGCTCAGGTAATAGAGGACGTCGCGGGTGTCGATGACGCCGCGCGACAGGTTGTCGAGGTGGAAGCTCACCGAGAGATACTCGACGATCGGCGCCAAGAACTCGGGGAGGAAGAACTGCAGCCAGAACACGAAGTACAACACCGCCGACACCAAGAACGCGACGATGAACGCCACGATCTGGTTGCGGGTGAAGGTCGAGCACAAGAGCCCGACGGCGATGAGCGCCGCCGAGAACAAGAAGATCCCGAGGTAGCCGGAGACCACCGGGCCCCAGTCGAGCTTGCCGACCGCGGCGACGGTGATCGGGTAGAACAGCGTCACGCCGAGCGCGACGACGATGAGCCCCAGCGCCGCGAGGAACTTGCCGGCGATGACCTCGGCGTCGGTGATCGGCATCGTCGTCAACAGCTCGATGGTGCCGGTCTTGCGCTCTTCGGCGATGAGCCGCATGGTCACCGCCGGCGCCAGGATCACGAGCAGCATCGTCGGCGAGAACGGCGACGGCTGGAAGAACGAGCGCATGTCGGCCCGCCCTTGCAGGAACAAGGCGGAGAAGTACATCCAGCCGGCGACCGCCAGGAACGCGACGATGACGATGTAGGCGATCGGCGAGTCGAAGTAGCTCTTCAGCTCGCGCTTCGCGATGGTGATGACGTTCTTCATCTGAGTACCTCTAGTTCTCACCGCGGGTCAGGCGGCGGAAGGTGTCTTCGAGGGACACGCGCTCGCGGTGCAGATCGAGCAGCACGAAGTTATGGCTGACGGCGGCGGAGAAGATCGCCTCGCGCGGATCGCTCGCACCGCTGGCGCGCAGCGTGAAGCCCAACGTCCCGGTGCCTTCGGAGTCGTGACGGTCGACCGCCTGGACGCCCGGCAGATCGTTGAAGATGCCCTTGACCTTGCCCTCGTCGAGCGGGCCGTTCTTCGACTTGACGATCACCTTGATCACCGAGCCGGTCTGGCCGGTGGTCAAGGTGTCGGTCTTGTCGTCGGCGACCAGCTTGCCGTCGCTGATGATGATGATGCGGCTGCAGGTGGCCTGGACCTCGGGGAGGATGTGGGTCGAGAGGATGACGGTCTTCTCCTTGCCCAGGTCTTTGATCAGCGACCGGATCTCGACGATCTGATTGGGGTCGAGGCCCGAGGTCGGCTCGTCGAGGATCACCAGGTCGGGGTCGTGCAGCATCGCCTGCGCCAGGCCGACGCGTTGGCGGTAGCCCTTCGACAGCTGGCCGATGTCCTTGCCGAGCACGTTCATCAGGCCGCAGCGCTCGGCGATGTTCTTCAGCCGGCCGGTCGCGGTGGCCGCGGGGATCGAGCGCAAGTCGGCGACGAAGCGCAAGAAGTCGACGACCATCATGTCGTCGTAAAGCGGCGCGTTCTCCGGCAGATAGCCGATGCGGCGCTGCGCGGCGATCGGGTCGTCGGCGACGCTGACGCCGCCGACGAAGACGCTGCCGCGGGTGGGCTTCAAGAAGCCGGTGAGCATCTTCATCGTCGTCGTCTTGCCGGCGCCGTTCGGGCCCAGAAAGCCCACGACCTCGCCGCGCGAGACCTTGAACGAGATGCTGTTGACGGCGACGGTGGCGCCGTACTCTTTGTGGAGCGCCTTGGTCTCCACCATCGCTTCGCTAGCGGTGTCCGCCATTGCTCGTTGCCCTCCTAGGTGGCCTGCCAACTCACGGACGGGTGGCCGGCCTGTGACTCGCCGGCGCCCGATGAATCAACGAACAGAACGCCTTATTCCCGAGACTTGCTCGGGGGCCGCCTTCATAGTGCATCGACCTGCGGGCGGTCAACGCCAGGCGATCTCCCAGCGCCACAGCGCCGGGTTGCTCTCGTCACTCTTCACCCGGATGTCCTTCGCGCCGGTCAGCTCCAGGAGCCCGGTGATGAAGCCGCCGACGCTCCTGCGGATACCGGCCGGCAGGTCGGCGTAGTCCTTGATGAGGAACACCCCGTTCGCGGCGCCGGACTGGTGCTCGACCGCGGCGGCGCCCTTGCGGTGGTAGGTGCCAAAGAGAGTCGCGGCGCGGCCGATCACCATGGGCACGGTCGCGACCTTCATCAGGATGCGGTAGATGCCGGTCATGTCGTTGTGGGCCTGGCCGCGGCCGAGCTCGAAGATTGGATCTTCGTGATCGGCGAACAACACCGCGCCGGCGGCCTCGAGGATGCGGGCACCGAGCTGCGGCGAGATCCAGGCCATCGGCAACAGCGCCCGAAATGCCTGCTGGTCCTCGACCGACAGCCGCGCCATGACCGCCGCCTCGCACTCTTTGCCCCGACGCGCCATCTCCTTGCGCAGATAGTCGACGAAGACGGCCTTGTAGGTCTCCATGGCGCTCCTTCCCGCGGCGGGCCCGCAATCTGCCCATTTGCAGCGGCGATTTCAAGGGTCGACGGGCCGCGCGGTCTTGGGCTCAGAGCGGCCGCACTGTGCTCCTCGGGGGGCACCCCTCGCCTTCGACGGCGCCTTCGGCGTGGCCGTGCCTCGATGACGAGAAGTACCGAATGACGGCAGCGGCTTCGACACGCGCATGACCTCCGGCTCGCGGCCCCCCGCTGCGGTGCGCGCGCGGCCGCCTGCCAGGCTTTCGGCGCCTGGCCTGCTACGGCGGCGTCAGGCCGAGATGGATCGCCAGGGCGCGGTCCAGGGCTTTGCGGGTGTCGGCGCCGAGGCGACCCGCGCGGCGAACCACTCGCCGGCGGTCGTAGGTCATGATCATCGAAGCGTTCGCCACGCGGTCCTCCTTGAGGGTCGACCGCGGTCGGCGCAGGTCGACCATGTAGGCCCTCGACGCCCGCTCGGCGTTGTAGCGCTGCGTCGGGACGACGGTGACGGCCGCGCCGAATCGATTGGCGATGTCGTTCGAGACCACGACGCAGGTTCGGGTCTTTCGCGGCTCCACGCCGACCGCCGGGTCGCAGTTGACCCACAGGATGTCGCCGCGGCCGATGGCCTCCGAGTCACTCATCCTCGGCCCCCATGAGGTCGAGCTGTGCGAGCTCCAGGTCGTCGAGACCGCCGCGCACGTCGGTGGCACCGGCGCGATAGTCGGCGGCGAGCGCACGGGCACGCTCCCGGGCCTCCCGCCGCTCGAGGGCGTCACGCAGCAAGCGCCCGGCGAACGTCGCGAGACGGGAGTGTTCCTCGCCGGCGTGTCGTTGCAGGCTCCGAAACGTGTCATCGTCAAGTGTCATATTTAACCTGTTCATGACCCTCACAATAGCACCGCCGCGCCGAATCGAAAACCCCTGCTCCCCGGCGGCCTGCTGTTGTCGCAAGACGCCCATTTCTCCGAGATCGAGGCGCTGCCGACCTATTGACCAAGTCGTCCCCGACCTGCCGGCCGCAGAGCGCCCGCGCCCGTTCGACGCCGATTTCCTCTCGAACTCCGCCGAATATCCGGCTAACCTTGGCGCCGGGGCCCCCGACCAAGGAGATGTGCACATGAGCCGTGGCAACCTGGCACTGGCGCTTCTGTTGTCCTGCACCTGGAGCTGCAACGGCAGCGTCACCACCGGCAACGGCGGCCAGGGCAGCGCTTGCGTCAAAGACTCCGACTGCAACAGCGGCGTCCTCTGCATCTCCGGCACCTGCCAGGCGGTGTGCATCTACGACTCGAACTGCGAGCCCGGCAACGTCTGCCGCAACGGCTCGTGCGTCCCCGGCACGCCGACCGGCGAGGCGCCGATCATCGAGACCGCGAACGGCAGCGGCTCGATCGACGTCACCGGCGGCCACACCGAGCGCCACTTGATGGACCGCCTGGTCGTCACCGGCCAGCACCTCCTCGGCGCCGAGGCCACCCTCACCGGCATCGACCCGCCCCGCGCCGCCACCAACCTCGTCGCCTGCAACGCCGGCACCGACACCCGGGTGGAGCTGGCGCTGCCGACCGACATCGTCAAAGGCTCCTACCTCCTCACCTTCAGCAACCAGGCCGGCGCCTGCAACGCCAACCTGAGCTTGCTGCAAGGCGAGCCCGGCAGCCTCGACGCCTCGGGCGCCCAGATCGTCACCAGCATCAACAACACCCTCGCCGCCGACCCGACCTTGGTGCTCCGCGGCGGCCTCGCCGGCGACGTCACCACGATCTCGGCGATCGGCGCCTCGACCCCGGGAGAGCGCAGCGTCCTGATCAACGGCGTCGAGCAGGTGGGGGCCGGTGAGAACTCGAGCGCCGGTCTCTATCTCGTGATCCTCGACCTCGTCACGCGTCAGGTCGTCAACCAGAGCGCCGGCTCGGGGATGTGGTCGAAGGGGCCGTTCGCGACCACCGAGGCCCAGAAGCTCCGCGACGTGCTGCTGTGGGCCGCAAACCCCGGCAACATCCCGAACGACTACGTCGTCGTCCTCGCCTCGGCCGGCAATATCCAGGGCTTGGCGGCGGACGGGCAGCTCGTCCTCGCGCTGCACCTGCTCGGCGCCTCGTCGACCTTCGACGCGCTCGGCGCCGGCGACGGCTACGTGCTCGTGGGCAAGAAGAGCGTCGGCGACAGCAACGGCCTCGAGGCCGTCAGCAACCCGTCGTCGAACGGCGTCGCGACGCTCGCCACCATGGCCATCGACCGCTCCGTCGTCGGCATGACGGTCCGCCGCCAGACCCCGCCCGGCTTGATCGGCTTCTTCGCCGGCGCCTGTCCGCCCGGTTGGTCGGAGTACCAGGCGGCGCGCGGCCGCACCGTCGTCGGCCTGCCGGCGGGTGGCAGCGTCGAAGGCATGGTCGGCGTGGGCGTGGGCAATCAGGGTCTGCGCGAGATCACCGCGGTGCCGCAGCACACCCACGGCATCGATCCGCCGAACACCACCAGCACCGCCGTCGGTGCCCACAACCACGGCGTCGATCCGCCGAGCACGACCTCCGTCTCCGGCGGCGGGCACAACCACGAGATCCGCAAGCAAGGCGGCAGCAGCATCGTCGCCCCCACCAACACCAGCGTCCTGTCGCCCGGCCAAGTGTGGGCCGGTGACTCCCACGATGTGAGCTCCGGCAGCGGCAGCCTCAACGAAACCCCGCTGATTGCGGCCGCCGGCCATACGCACGGCGTCGACGTCGCCGCGTTCAACTCCACGGACAACGGTGGCCACGCCCACGACGTGGACGTAGGAGCGTTCACGAGCGCCGCGGCCGGCGCCGCCAGCGTCGACGTCACGATGCCGTACATCCAGCTGCGGGCCTGCCGGAAGGACTGACGTCCCCGCCCCACCCCGGGGGCGGGGATTCAGGGGTGGGGGTGGGGAGCGCGGACGCCGCGGCCGCGCGGGAATCAAGAGCAGACGCAGTGCGCTCTACCGCCGGCGCTCCGGATCCGGGAAGAACTGATAGCCGACGCCGCGCACCGAGACGAAGTACGCCGGCTTCGCCGGATCGTCCTCGAAGTGCTTGCGCAGCCGGCCGATGAAGTTGTCGACCGAGCGGCTGTCGGGGGCGTTCTCGAAGCGCCAGACCTGCTCCAAGAGCTCGGCGCGCGAGATCACCCGGGCGGGGTTGGCGGCGAAGTAGCGCAGCAAGTCGATCTCGAGGCGCGTCAAGGACGTCAGCTCGCCGTCGACCCAGACCTCGTGGGTGTCGAAGTCGACGACGCTGTGGCCGAGCTCCAGGCGGTGCGATGCGACGCCGTTGCCCTGATGGTCCTGGTCCCAGCGCTGCCGCCGGCGCACCGACTGCACCCGCGCCAACAGCTCGCCGAACTCGAACGGCTTGCCGACGTAGTCGTCGGCGCCGGACTCGAGGCCGAGCACCCGGTCTTCGGCCGAGCTCTTCACCGTCAGCATGATGACCGGCGTGAAGTCGCCGGCCTCGCGGATCTTGCGGCAGAAGCTCACGCCATCCGCGTCCGGCAGCATCACGTCCAAGACGATCACCGCGAAGCCGCCGGGCTGCAGGAGCAGGCGGCTGGCGTCGCGCACCGTGCCGGCGACGAGCACCTCGAAGCCCTCGAGCTCGAAGTTGAGCTTCAGCCCGGCGGCGAGATGCGCCTCGTCCTCGACCACCAGCACCTTGGGCGCGGTCATTTGGCCTCCGCCTCGCCGCCCTTGGCCGCAGCCTTCGGCGCCCGGGGCCGGCTCGCGACCGGCAGCGTCACCCGCATCACCGTGCCCATCCCCGGGCCAGCCGACTCCGCCTTGATGCGGCCGCCGAGGCGGCGCGCGAGCCCGAAGGCCACGAACAGCCCCAGGCCGGTCCCGTGGCGCTGGTGCACCTCCTCGCGGTCGACCCTGAAGAAGCGCTTGAAGACCTCCTTCAGGTGCCGCGCCGCGATGCCGATGCCCTGGTCCTTGACCTCGATCACGATCGCGCCGCTCTTGCCGCGGTAGCCGGTCACCGTGACCGGCTGCCCGGGGCTCGAGTATTTGATGGCGTTGTCGAGCAGGTTGGTCAAGATGATCTCGAGCGCGGTCTTGTCGGTCACCAGCCCGAGGCCGCCGTCCACCTTGACGCTCACCTGCGCGACCGGCACCCGGCGGCGCTCGCAGAGGCGGTGCACGCAGCGCTCGATCGACAGGGCGAGCGACACCTCGACCATCTCGAAGTGGCCGCGGCTGCTGGTGATCTGGCTCGCGGTCAACACGTCGTCGATGAACACCGTCAACCGGTCGACGTCTTGCGCCATCATGTCGTGCAGCGTCAGCCGCTGCTCGATAGACAGCTCGGGCCGCGCCAAGGTCTCGAGACAGAGCTTCAACGACGCCAGCGGGCTCTTCAGCTCGTGGGTGACCGAGTCGATGAAGCCCGTCTGCCGCCGGCCCTCCAGGACCTCGCGCACCAAGAGCACCGCCGACACCACGAGCACGCCGATGATCACCGCCAGCGACATGACACCAATGACCAACAACCAGGCGCGGCCGCCGATCCCGAGCTGCGTCACCATCACCAGCGTCCAGCCGACGAGGAGCGCGATCGACAGCCCGACCGCGACCGCCGTCAGCACGATCGGAACCGAGATGGAGACCAAACGCCGGTGCATGACCCTCCTCTACCCTACAAGAGCACACACCCGCGGCGTTGCGGCGTCAACATCGAGAACGGCAACGCAACAACAACAACAACAACAACAACAACAACAACAACGCAAAAGACCGCCTGCGTTTTTGTATCGGGCCGTCGCGGCCTCGTTTCAATCCGCGGGGAGCGGCGGCCGTAGGTGGCTTGGCGCTGGGACCGTTTCGCCGTGACTCGACGCCACCGTCGCGCCCGCCGGCACCGCAACGCGGAGGCGAAGCCGCGAGCGCGAGGAGCGGAAGAAGGGCGCAGAACGTTCGGCTCACCGCGGAACCGATCGGCCCACTACCGGCAACCGCGGCGGCGCGGCGGGCGCGCTCCTCCCCGGGGCACCTGCACTTCGCCCCGCAACGTTAGGCGCACATGACTCGTATTCGGGGATGCTTCGCCGCCCTAGCGCCCACAACAATCCGAACCTCTCGACCCAGAGCGTTCAGGAACCGCAACAGGCGGTCGGTCGAGAAGCCGCTCAGCCGCCCATGCATGAGCGCCGACACCTTCGGCTGATCGATGCCGAGCAGCCGCGCGGCCTGAACCTGCGTCAGACCCTTGCGGGCAACGATGGCACCAATCTGGGCCGCAAGCTCCGCCTTGGCCAAGAGCCCTTCCGCGTCCGGGAGGTTGAGATCCCGAAAGACGTTGCCGGAGCCCTTTTCGATCTTGATTCTCTCTACCATGACTCACTCCTCTCGCGTCGCTACCAGGGCCAGATGTGCCTCTCGAGCACGAGCCAGCCTCGATCGAACGACTTCGAGATCCCCCGCTGGCGTCTTGATGCCGCGGCGGGACTTCTTCTGGAAGGCATGCAGCACGTAGACGGCCTCCGCAAATCGTACGGTGTAGACAGTTCGGCATGCATTGCCGTCGAAATGCTCCACAACCTCCAACACCCCTGCCCCACCAAAGCCCTTCAGCACCTTGGCCGCCGGGTGCTTGCCGCCAGTCTGTGCCAGATACAGTGCATACCCGACCATGTGCTGGACCTCCGCGGGGAACTCCTTCAAGTCCTTTCGCGCGGTGCCAACCCAGTGAACGGGGCGCATCTTGCTCTCCATCGCCACTATCCCACTTCTAGCATATGTGCACAACTCCCGGTGGCGACTGGCGCCGCTGCGCAGGTTCCAGCCACTTCTCGGGGGGCCACTTCTCGCAGCCCCCTCTCGGAGCCACCCCACCCGCCCTGGTCAGAGCGAGCAGTACCGCCGCGCCCGGGGGCAGGTGCCGGGGGCAGGTGCCAGCCACTTCTTGGGGGAAGCCCTGTCGTTCAGGCGCACGCGGCAGGTCTCACTCCCACGCCTTCATGCGATAGACCTGGTAGCGCACCACCGAGTCGATGGCGGGCAGAAGCGCGTTGACCAACCCAACGATGGTCTTTCCCTTCTCCGCGAAGAAGCGCTTGCCCGCCTCATCGTCGCCTAAGTCGAAGCCTTCCGGCAGGGTCGCCCGGGCCAGGTGCCAGCCACTTCTCGGAGGGGCTCGGTCGGCAACCGCGGGGGCGCGGCGGGCGCGCTCCTCGACGCATCCCGCCGAGCCGCAGCGGACGCCATCGGGACGCCGCCCGAAAAACTGCCGGCTGACTCTACCTGGGCATACTGCCGGGCGGGCAGTAGGGAGTCGCCTGCTGCAGCTCGCGGATCGCGGTCCGGACGTCGTTCAGGCAACGCATGCCCGCAACCTTCTCGGGTTCGTATCGATGGGTCAGGCGCGCCGCGGCGTCGGACAGAATGAACTCTCGCTGCCATCCGGAAAGCTTGACCAGCTCCGCGGCGACGATCTTCGCCCCGCCGTGCTGTTCGGCGGATTGGAGGTTGCCCAGCGGGGTCCACGCGCGGTACGCGGCGGCGAACGGCGAGGGCGAGGTGTTGAGGTAGGTGGACCTCGCATCGGGCGACAAGGCGCCGAAGAACGCCATCTGATCGTTTTCTTTGAGCTCGAGCATGTCTTTGTCGAAGGTGCCGATTCCCTTCTGGCGCAGCTCGTGGGCGTCGATCTCGCCGGGGCTCGGATCCTTGTTCCAGCCGCCGAAAACGGCGCTGCGATCGAGCGACCAATCCTTCATCTTGTCGGAGAATGTGACGGCCATCGGCTCTTCCTTTCGAGGCCAGCTCGGCCCCGTCGACCTATCTCATCGCGAAGATTCTGCCACGGGCGCAGACCGGCAGTCCAGGTCTGCCCGCCGTCGCCTGGATCCGCGGTTGCCGAGCCGAGTGGGGACGCCGCGTGAGCCCACTCTGCGAGGTGTTGGGTGAGCCGGACCGGAGGGTGAGCGGCGCGCGAGCGCCGCGAAGACGCGCCACAGGAGTGGCGCGGCCGAGGCCGAACGGCCGAGCCCGGAGGGAGGGCGACCCCCGCGCAGCGCGGGGGGCACCCCCAGAAGATCCGTATTCTTCAGACGCTCTCCTCGACGCACCCGCCTTGGACCGAAACCTCCCGATGCCCCGGTGACAATTCCGTGACAGAGAATTGACCGAGGTATTACCGCCCGGATCTAGAGGCGAGAGTACCCTGACCAGGTGAAAATTCTACTGGTCAATCCGGAGTTCCCGGTCACCTACTGGGGCTTCCAATACACGATGCCGCTCGCCGGCAAGCGCGCCAACATCCCGCCGCTCGGCCTGGTGACCGTCGCCGCGCTGTTGCCGAAGGACTGGGAGCTGCGCCTCGTCGACCTGAACATCGAGCCGCTCGAAGACGAAGACCTGACGTGGGCCGACGCGGTGCTGACGGGCGGCATGCGCATCCAGGCCGAGTCGATGCACGAGATCATCCGCCGCGCCCGCGCCCTCGGGCGCCGCACCGTCGTCGGCGGCCCGGCGCCGACCACCTCGCCCTCCGAGTACCTGGACGCGGACGTGGTGTTCTGCGGCGAAGCCGAGGGGCGGGTGGACGCTCTCGTCGACGCGGTGACCGGCGCCGCCGACACCCACGTCTCGAGTCCGCCGGCCGGGAGCCGCCCCGACCTGCGGGAGTCGCCGCGGCCGCGCTTCGAGCTCTTGAAGCTGCAGAGCTACGCGGTCGCCGGGGTGCAGTTCTCGCGCGGCTGTCCGTTCTCCTGCGAGTTCTGCGACATCGTCGAGATCTTCGGCCACAAACCGCGCGTCAAGGACAACGCCCAGATCCTCGCGGAGCTCGACCACCTGCACGCCCTCGGCTTCCACGGCTCGGTGTTCGTCGTCGACGACAACTTCATCGGCCACCGGAACGCGGTCCGGGCGCTGTTGCCGGAGATCGAGCGCTGGCAAGCAGCGCGCCACTATCCCTTCGAGCTGTTCACCGAGGCCAGCATCAACCTCGCCGCCGACGAGGAGCTCGCCCGCGCCATGGTCACGGCCGGCTTCACCGCGGTGTTCGTCGGCATCGAGACCCCGTCGGCGGCGGCGCTCGCCGGCGCCAAGAAGAAGCAGAACCTGCGCCTCGACCTGACCCTGAGCGTCGAGCGCTTGACGGCGCTCGGGCTCGAGGTGATGGGCGGCTTCATCGTCGGCTTCGACGAGGACGACGCCACGGTGTTCGCGCTGCAACACGACTTCATCGCCAAGACGCCGATCCCGATGGCGATGGTCGGCCTGCTCACCGCGCTGCCGGGCACCGCGCTCTGGCGGCGCCTGGCGACCTCGGGCCGGCTGCGCGGGAGCGGCAACGGCGATCAGTTCGAGCGCCCGAACTTCGAGCCGACGATGGACGAGAAGACCCTGCTCAAAGGCTACGCCAAGCTCCTCGCCGACCTCTACGCCCCGGCCGCCTACTACCAGCGCTGCGCCGCGGTGATCCGCCAGTCACCGCCCACCCCGGGCCGCCGCGCGATCCACTTCGCCGACGTCGTCATCCTGCTGCGCGCCATCGTGTCGATCGGCCTGTCGTCGCGCTACCGGCGGCACTTCTGGTCGCTGCTGTTCTTGTCGATGGTCTCGGCCGGCAAGAACGCCGCGTGGGCCATCTCGCAGGCGATCAAAGGCGAGCACATGATCCGCTACACCTACCGCCACCTGCTGCCGCGCCTGGACGAAGCCATCCAGGAGCTCAACACCCCACGCGTGACCCGCGCGCCTGCCACCCCGGCCGCCGCCGCGTGACAGCCGGCGACACCTACCGCCGCGGCCTGCCCTTGCGCTTCGGACGCTGCTTGTCGACCCGACGTTTCGAGGCCGGCGCGGCGCTCATCGTGGCCGCGGAGGCTTGCGCGACCTGAACCTCGTCGGTGTTGTCCAATGAAGGCTCCGGCATCGGCGCCCGCAAGCCCGTGGCGCGACCCGACGGGCCCGGGGGCAGCGGCGCATAAGCCCTCAGCATCGGCTCCTCGCCCCTGCCCTCCTGCATGCTCCCGCCACACCCGACCATCGCGGCCAGACACCCCGAGAGTAGCGCGCGCCATAGCATCCCGGTCTCCTCCGACTCGATCGGAGAGGCGTGCATCGACCATGCCGGGGGTGAGGCCCGGACCGCCCGCAACGAACTTCATATTTTCTCAATAGATACGACAAGCGGTGCCACGCGGCGCGAGCCCGAACGCCCGATTCTGGAGCCGAGCGGTCCCGGGAGGTGGAGACAAAAGGTCCCCGTCATTCCGCGCCTCTACGGACGCCAGCGCTTCGCAAAGACCGTGGCGCCGAGGTCCTGCCACGAAAGCCAGACGTCGCCGTTCGCGCCGACAGCCAGGTTGCCGCCGCCGGCTCCACCGGAAAGGCTAAGCTTTTTGTCGTTGACCTTCACGAAGGTGCCGTCCACCGTGCGATAGACGTAGTCGCCGCTGACCCAGATGGTACCGGCGGTGTCCACCGCCAGGCCGAGCTGACTGGACGTGAGGCTGCCGCTCCCGGTGAAGCAGGCCGAGCCGACGACGCTCCACGCGTCGTTCGCGAGGCGCTGCACGGTGAGCTTGCCGCCGCAGGCGCCGTCGCTGTACGCCACGACCGGCAGGTTGAGCGTCGGATCGAGCGCCATCGAGATGGTGCCGGGGCGGGTCGAGCCGGTCGAGATCCCGGCCGCGGCCGAGGTGCCGACGTAGTCCCAGCCCCCGCCGTCGAAGCGCATCACGAACACCTGCCCGAGCACCGCGTCCATGAACCCGAAGTACGGCACGCCCTGCGCGTCGAGGATCATCGCCGCCGAGCCGTCGAAGGCGCCGACCGGGTTCGCGGAGAACTGCGGCGCGCCGAGGTAGCTCCAGGCGCCGACGCCGTCGTAGATCATCACGCTCGGCTTGTTCACGCCCAGGGTGACGTCGACGAAGCCCACCACCGGCAGGTTCGAGAGCGGGTGGATCGCGAGGTGGTGCGACTCCTCGATCGGCGTGAAGCCGTCGCTCGCCGGCAACAGGCTCCAGACGCCGGTCGAGCGATCGTAGCGCGTCAGCTTCGCCGCGGCGCTGCCGCCGTTCTTGTTGAGCGCGTAGGGCACGCCGTTCTTATCGAAGGCCAGCTTCGGGATCCCGGTCGAGCCGGTCGGCACCGCGGCGTTCTGACCCAAGGTGCGCCAGAGCCCGTTCGCGAGCTCGACGACGGTCGTCGGCCCGAGGGTCTTCGACGGGGTCTCGTGGATCACGTACGGCCGGCCGAGGTGATCGAAAACCACCTGGGTCAACGAGCCGCTGCCGCAGCCGCCGACGCCGAGCGGCGCCACGCCGGCCTGGGCCAACGCCAACGTCGGCCGGAGCGACGCCGGCTCGGAGCACGCCGACCACACCGGGTCCCGATCGGAGAACGACGTCAGGATCCGATAGGTGTAGGACTGCCCCGCGGCGCCGCTCTTGCCGAAGAGCGCGACTGTCGGCGCCGCCAGATCGATCGCCTCGCCCGAGGGGGTCGCACAGACCTCGTCGGCGTATAGCTGCAGCTCCTGCTCCGTCGCGGTCGCGACCGCGGACGGCGCCCAGATCGCAGGCAGATCGACCGCGCTCGCCGGATAGTCGGCGGCGAAACGCAGCGCGGTGGCGGCGAGCTGCGGCGTACCCCGGTGCGCGTACACCGACAAGCCCGACGCCAAAGCCACCGCCACCATCGGCGTGCCGTCGGCGTCGACCGCGAAGTGCATCACGTTGCTGCGACAGGTCTGCAGGGTCTGCGACAACAGCTCGGTGAACCCGGGCGCGCCGACGAGCTGCCAGGCGCCCGACGCGAGCTTCAGCACCGTGACCTTCTGAAAGGCCTCGACGTCGAGGTAGGCGAGATAGAGCGCGCCCGACCCGGGGGCGACGGCGAGCCGCGCGTTCCAGGCCCGACCCGGCGACGCCGCCCCGCCGACCGGCGCGAAGTCGCCGCCGGCGTTGCTCGCGACCGTCGCCTTGCAGCCGTTCGTGGAGTCGGCGTAGGCCACCCAGGCGACGCCCGCGCCGTCGACGACGATGCTCTGCGGCCCGTAGTCGCAGTCGTAGACCACCTGCGCCTGACCCACCTGAGCCCAGGCGCCGCCGTCGAGCTTGCGGACGCTGAGCTTCTGGGTGCTGGTGTCGGTGCCCGATACGTACGGCACGTTGGGCGTCACCGTCCTGTCGAGCGCCAGGCCCGGCGCGTTGCGCATGCCGCTCGCCGCCACCTCGGGGGTCGTGTCCCAGCCACCACCGTTCCAGTGGGAGAGGAGCACGTGGCCGTCGGCCGCTTTGCGCCACGCGACCCAGGGGTTGCCGTCGGCGTCGACGGCGATGCTCGTGGCGTTGACCGCGGCGCCGTTTTGCCCCGGGGCCCCGAGCGGCGTCGCGCCGCCGGCCCCGAGCGCCACGACCGTCAGCATGTCGCCGTGCGCCCGATCCTCGAAGCTGACGTACGCCACCCCGGCGTTCGCCGCGCCCTGCGGCGCCACCGCCATCGACAGGTGGTCGGCGTTGCCGTCGCTGAACGCCGGGCCCGCGAAGGGGCCCCAGGCGCCGCCGCTGTACGCCATCGCCACGCCGGCGCTGGCCTGCGCCCCCGACACGACCACCGGTCGACCAGCAGTCGTGGACGAGAGCGCGAACGCGAAGCTCCTGCCGCCGCTGCCGGCGCCTCCCGGCTGGCCGACCAGCGCCCACGCCGATCCCGGCGCGACACAGGCCTCGCGCGCCGCGTCCACTGCCGAGCCCGCCGCGGTCGCGGTGACCATGAAGCAGTACAGCGTCCCCGGCGTCAGGCCGCCGACCACCCACGGAGAGGCGGCGACGACGCTCGCGACCGTGGGGTAGCTCTGCGAGGTCGTGCCGTAGCGCACCGCGTACGCCTGCGCGCCGGTCGACGGGGTCCAGCGGAGGAGCACCGCGGTCTGCTGCGGCACGGCGTCCACGATCTGGAAGCGTCCCGGCCCGACCGGCGTCGCCGCGACTTCGTTGTCGGACGGCCCGGTGCCGGTGGCGTTCCTCGCCAACACCCGGAAGTAGTACCGGGCGGCGTTGTCCAGATCGGTGACCGTGGCCGGGCTCGTCGCGACCGCGCTCCAATGGACCGGGGTGAGACCGCTCGCCCGCCCGTAGGCGACGACGTACGCGTCGGCGCCGACCGACGATCCCCAGGTGAGGGTGACGCTCTCGCTCGCCGCCAAGGCGGTCGCGATCGCGAAGCGCCCCATCGGGATGGCGCTGACCTCGTTCGAGCCCGGCGAGGTGCCGGCGCGATTCCGGGCATACGCGACGTAGGCGTAGCGGCTGCCGGGGACCACCGCCAGGTCGCGACACGCCGAGGCCGTCGTCTCGCAGACCAGCTCGTCGTACGGACCACCGGCGCCGCGGCCGCGCCACACGGTGTAGGTGAGGCTCGCACCCGCCGCCGACACCGAGCGGAACCTGAGCTCGACCTTCTCGATGAGGGTGGTCGGATCGAAGGCCAAGACCGGCGCCTCGGGTAGGAAATGCTCGGCGTTCAGGAGATTGGCCTCGACCGGGTCGGTCCGACCGCAGCCGGCGATGACCACCAACGAGAGCGCCAAGGCCCGCAGCTGCAAGGTCCACTCCGTGTTCCGCCGGCCGATTCGCCGCCGGGTGGCGTCCACCCTGGGCAAGAACAACCCTGGGCCGGAAACGTCAAGCGGTTGCACGACAACACAGAAAGGCGAGACAATCAAACCACGCCCGGTGGCGTGCGGCTTGCATCGTGCCCTTGGCGGACGAAGCACGGAGGCAACATGAATACTCCCCCTCAGACCGGCGAGAGTCCGGCGCCGGGCCCGGCCGCCCGGGTCCTGGTCGTCGACGACGACCCGATGCAGCTGCGGGCGTTCCACAAGATCCTGAGCCGCGCCGGCTACGACGTCGAGACCAGCGACAACGCGACCGCGGCGCTCGCGCTCTTGAACGGCGACGGCTTCGACGCGGTGGTCAGCGACGTGGCGATGCCGGAGATGGACGGGCTGGATCTGCTGAACGCCATGAAAGAGCGCGAGCTGTCGGTGCCGGTGGTGTTGGTCACCGGCGGCGCGACCGTCGAGACCGCGGCCCGTGCCGTCGAGCTCGGGGCGGTGCGCTACCTCATCAAGCCGGTGAGCCTGAACGATCTGCGCAGCGCGGTCGGTCACGCGGTCCTCACCCGCCGGGTCGAGGTGAAACGCAACGTCGTCGACTCGCTGAAGGTCGCGGCGCGCGAGCTCGACCTTCGCCAGCGCCTCGGCGAGGACCTCGATCGGGCGCTCGCCGCCTTGTGGATGGCGTTCCAGCCGATCGTCAGCTATCGGGAGCGGCGGGTCGTGGCCTACGAGGCCTTGATGCGCTCCGACGATCCGGTGCTGCCTTCTCCCGGGCAGATCGTCGGCGCCGCCGAGCGCCTGGCGCGCTTGCCGGATGTCGGCCGGGCGGTGCGCCGCAACGTGGCGGCGGCGATCCCGACGGTCCCGAACGGCACCGACGTCTTCGTGAACCTGCACGCCCTCGATCTCGAGGACGACGACCTCTACGATCCCGAGGCGCCGCTGTCGGCCTTCGCGCCGCGGGTGGTGTTGGAGCTCACCGAGTGCGCGCCCTTCGAGACCATCAAGGGCCTGCAAGAGCGCCTGGCGACGCTGCGCCGCCTCGGCTACCGGATCGCGGTCGACGATCTGGGCGCCGGCTACGCGTCGCTGTCGGTGTTCGCGCAGCTGTTGCCGAACGTCGCCAAGATCGACATGTCGCTGGTGCGCGGCGTCGACCAGAACCCGGCCCGGCTGATCGTGATCCAGGCGATTCTGGAGCTGTGCACCAAGCTCAAGAGCCACGTGGTCACCGAAGGCGTCGAGACCGCCGCGGAGCGCGACGCGCTCCTGAGCGTCGGCTGCGACTGGCTGCAGGGCTATCTGATCGGCAAGCCCGGCCGGACCTTCGCCGCCCCCAACTTCTGACGCCGGACCGTCTTCGTTTCCTTCCTTCACGGCGGCCCGGGCGGCGCCATCCCCGGCGGCCCGAAGCCCGGCGGCGGCGGTGGCGGCAACCCGCCCGGCGCCATCCCCGGCGGAAGAAACGGCCGGGCGGCGCGCATCGCATCGAGCTTCCGTTGCTGCTCGGGCGTCAACAACGAACGCAGCTCGCTCTCGATCTCGACCTGCACCGCCTGCACCTTCGGCATCGTCTCGCGGAAGATGGCCTCGAGCCGCGGCCGAAAGCGCTCGTGCAGCGCGCGGGCCTTCGCCTCTTGCGCGGCGCTCAAGTCGAGCTCTTCGAGGGACCCGAGACCTCCCGGCGGGCCGGGCGGCCGCGGCCCGAACGCGACGAGCAGCCCGGCGCCGGCGATGGCGCCGGCGACGAAGGTGCCGGCCAGCAACAACCCTGCGGCGAGCTTGGTCCTGGACGTGCGATCAGCGACCGGGGTCATGACTGCCTCCAAAGGTGCTGAGGATCTCGCCGGGCTCCGGGACACGTCCCGAGGCCGCCCAGGCGAGCAACGTCTGCGTTGGATCCGCGGCCGCGCTCGAGGGGCGGCGGGCCGGGACGAACCAGGCGCCGCCCCAGATCACCGCCACCGAGAGCGCCGCCATCGCCAACGCCGGCCGCATCAAGGCCACGAGCGCGGCGAACAACGGTGGGCGCTGCCTGCGGGCCACGGCGTCGCCGGTGATGCGCGCCACCAGGCGCTCGAAGCGCGCCGGATCCTGCGCCAGATCCAACGGCGACAGGTCGATCTTCTCGTCATCCATGACCCACCTCGGTGTCCGATTCGCCCGTGAGCAGGCGGCGCAGCACGTGCCGCCCCTTGAACAGATGTTGACGCGAGCCGACCTCGGAGATCGCGAGCGCCGCCGCGATCTCTCCATGGGTGCGGCCCTCGAGATCGTGGAGCAACAGGACCTCGCGCTCGATCGGGCTCAAATGCCCGAGGGCCTCGAGCAAGCGCTCCTTGCGGCCGACCGCCGGCGTCTGCTGCCGCAAGGCGTCGACCCGGGAGCGCTCGGCGTTCTCGGTCATCAACGCCCCGGCATGGGTGGTCCGCACCCGGCGGTGGTCCAGGGCGTTGTACGCCCGGCGCCGGACGATCTGCAGCAGCCAACCGGAGAAACGAGCCGGCTCCCGGCAGGAATCCAAGCGCTCGAACGCCACGAGGAAGGCCTCCTGGGCGACGTCCTCGGCGTCCGCGGTCGAGCCGACGACCGCCAGCGCCACCGCGTACGCCGCGCGCAGGTGCCGGCGAACCAAGAGCTCGCAGGCATCGGCGTCGCCCTGCCGGGCGCGGCTGACCAGCTCCTCTGTGGTCGCGTCCATCACCGCCATAAACCCCGAAGCAAAGACAGATGACAAGGCAAAGCGTTAGCCGGCGGGAAAATCCTGCGCACAATCGGCCGGATACCGCGCCAAGTCCCGCTCGTGACCGGCGGTGGCATTCTCGCCGCGAGCTGCTAGAGTAGGTGCCGCCATGGGCGCCGCGCCGAACGAAGCTCTGCTGTCGACCGCCGAGCTCACCCATCTCAGCCTCTTCTCCCGCGCGCTGCCGGCGTCGCTCCTCGACCTCGGCAAGGTGGTCCGGTGGTTGCCCCTCGCCCCCGGCGGGCGGGTCTCGAGCCTCGCGTCGCCGCAGGAGCCCGAGCACTACTTCTTCGTCTACGACGGCCAGATCTCGGCGATCCTCGATCCGCAGGCCGGCAACGGCGAAGCGCCCCCGAGCCCCGACCCGAAGAAGGCGCGCAAGGAGTGGCAGCACCTCGCCGCCTTCGGCAAGGGCGACTTCTTCTCCGACGAGTACCTCCGCCGCCGCGCCGACTCCCCGGAGCCGGCGATCGATTGCGTCGCCGACGTCCACAGCGTCCTGTGCAAGATCCCCAAGAAGAGCCTCGGCGACGCGTTGACCCGGGATCGGGCGCTGGCCCAGGCGCTCGGGCGCAAGAACGCCGAGCTGCGCTCCCTCTACCAGCACAACCGCTCGTCGGCGCGCCGCATGATCCAGGACTTCTTCCTGCGCCACGGGCTGGGCTTCGCGCGCACCACCAAGGTCGTGCAGCTGGACCGTTGCATCGGCTGCGACGCCTGCGAGGCGGCCTGCGCCGCGCGGCACGGCGCCTCGCGCTTGAGCCGCGTCGGCCCGAGCCTCGGGGTCCTCGCCTTCCCGATCGCCTGCCGCGCCTGCGTCGATCACCGCTGCCTGCACGCCTGCGGCTTCGACGCGATCTCGATCGCCGAAGACGGCACCGTGCTCACCGATCGGATGAAGTGCGTCGGCTGCTCGGCCTGCGCCGCCTCGTGCCCGAACGGCGCCATCCAGATGGTGCAGGTGCCGTACACCGCCGCCGACTTCCCGAACCCGATGCCGGACACCGACGCCGCCGGCAAGACCAACGTCCCGTCGTTGTACCTGGTCGGCGAGGCCGCCGGCGACGCGCTCATCAAGATGGCGATCAACAGCGGCGTGCGCGCGGTCGAGGACCTCGCCAAAGAGCCGCGCAACAGCTCGCCGCCCGGGGTCGTCGACCTGGCGGTGGTCGGCGCCGGACCGGCGGGGCTGGCGGCGGCGCTCGCGGCGCGCGAGAAGGGCTTGTCGTTTCACCTCTTCGACAAAGGCGACTTCGCGACCACGATCCAGAACTACCCGCGCCACAAGATGGTGATGGCGGAGCCGGCCCACATCCCGCTGTACGGCAAGCTCTGGCTCAAGGACACCACGCGCGAGGAGCTGATCGCCAAGTGGGAAGAGATCATCGCCACCACCCACCTCGAGATCCACCGCAACGAGGCGGTGACCGGGGTGAGCCCGGAGGGCGACCGGTTCGCGGTGAAGACCAGCCGCGGCAGCTACCGCGCCCGCGCGGTGATCGTCGCGGTCGGCACCCGCGGCACGCCGCGCAAGCTCGGCGTCAGCGGCGAGACCGAGGCGCGCGTCAAGTACGTCTTGAGCGATCCGTCGCTGTACGCCCACAAGAAGCTCCTGGTGGTGGGCGGCGGCGACTCGGCGGTCGAGGCCGCGATGAGCCTCGCCGAGGTCGCGGGCACCAAGGTCGCGCTCTCCTACCGCAAGGACAGCTTCGGCCGCATCAAGGCCAAGAACAAGAGTCGCCTCGCGGAGCTCGAAAAGAAGGGCAAGGTACGCGTCCTCTTGAGCTCGCAGGTGAAGAGCATCACCGCGGACAAGGTCACCTTGGGGGTCCCCGGCAAGACCGAGACCCTCGGCAACGACGTCATCTTCGCGATGCTCGGCGCCGAGCCGCCGACCAAGTTCTTCGAGGAGATCGGCATCCGCATCATCAAGCCCGGCACCCCGGAGATGGACGCGCTGGCGGCGAGCCGCGGCAACCGCCAGTTCGCGAGCAAGTGCGACCGCTGCCACGGGTTTGCGGACGCCGCCTGCATCGCCGCCTGCCCGACCGCGGCGATGCTCGAAGTCGACCCGCAGCAGGTGTTCTTCGCCCGGCGCAAGGACGCCCCGAGCGGGGTGGCGCACGAACGGCCGTTCTTGCTCGGCATCGACAAGCCCGAGACCGGCAGCGCCCGCTTCTTGGTGCCGGCGGCCGTCATCAGCGCGACCATCCTCACGGTGCTGATGGGGCTCGAGGTCTTCCTGCGCCAGACCGCGCCCGAGCTCAGCGTCACCCGAGGCTGGTTGGCGCCCGCCGGCGTCTTGCACCTGTCGGCGTACGAGCCGGGGCGCGGCCTCGGCCTCGGGCTGGGCATCGCCGGCAGCGTCCTGATGCTCATCGCCGGTCTCTACCCGGTGCACTCCCGCCTCGGGATGTTCAAGGACCTGGCGAAGAAGACCTGGTTCATGACCCTGCACGTCTGGGCCGGGCTGTTGGGGCCGGTGCTCGTCACCTACCACACCTCGTTGAAGCTCGACCGCTGGCCGTCGATCGCGTTCTTTGCCGCGTGGCTCGTGGTCTTGACCGGCATCGTCGGTCGTTACCTGCGGTCGTGGATGCGGCGCGGCGCCGGGCTCGCCGAGCTCGAGCTCCAGACGCTCACCCAGGCGCGCGCCCGCCTACGGCAGCGCTGGGGCAACCTCCGCGGCGGCACGCGGCTGTTGCAGCCGATCCGGACCCACGACTGGCTGGTGCACCCGCCGCTCCTGTTGGCGCCGTGGATCTACGTCGGCCACATGCTGAAGACGACCGCGCAGGCGGTGTGGCTGCAGGCGTTCGGCCTGCGGCACGTGCCGGCGCCGTCGTTGAAGACCCAGACGCTGCAGAGCCTGATCGAGCACGCCCGCGCCACCCGCCGCCGCATGCTCGCCGACGCCGCGACCCGCACCGTCGTCTGGTGGCGTCGCTTCCACCTCGGGGTCTCGATCCTGATGGCGTCGATCGCGACCACCCACATCATCCTCGGCCTTTTGTACATGGCCCACTAGGACCGCACGCCCTTCATGCCGCCCCTCTCCGGATCCCACCCTGCCGCCGCCCTCGCCACCTGGGACGGCTTCGTCGACCTGCTGGAGAACGGCAACTTCGACGCCGCCGCCAAGATGGCGGACCAGGCGCTCGACGCGGGCGACGACGAAGGCGCCTGGCGCCTCGGCAAGGCGTGGGTGCTGATGGGACAGGGCCACCTGGACCAGGCCCTCGCCGCCGCTCAAGACGCGGCCCTGGCCGGCGTCGACGAGGCCCTGGCGTCGCGCACCCTGGCGACCCTCTACTTGCGGCTCGGGCGGCTCGAGGAAGCCCGCGAGGCGGCCGAGTACGCCTACCACCTCGACGACGACGACGCCTCGCACCGACTGTTGGTCGCGGTCCAGGAGGCCGAGCGCCGCGCCGCACCGCGCGCCCTGTTCCCCGACCAGACCGTGCAGATGAAGGTCGTGTCGCCGCCGCAACCGGCGGTAGCGCTGGATCGAACGCACCCGGTGTCGGTCCACGTCCCCGCAAGGACCCCCGCCACCACCTCGGCGCCGGCGTTCTCACCCTCGACGTTGGCGGCGGCCCGGGCCGCGCCGTCGACGCGGCTGCGGCTCTCGACCCCCGGCGCCGTCCACCTCCCCGACGCCCAGCTCGAGGCGCTCTACGGCTCGACGCTGTTCGGGCGCTGGGAGGCGCTGGTGGCGCCGTCGCCGGTCCCCGGCTGGACGCGCTACATGCGGCCGGGGGTTACCGCGAGGGTCGGCGCGCTGGTGGTGCTCGCGGCGCTCGCCGCCGTCGGGATCGTCAGCGTCGGCCAGCTGGCCCTCGACCGCCAGAAGAAGCGCCTCGCCGAGCACGCCGTCGAGCGCATCAACGTCCTGTTGCACGCCGGGACCGTCGAGCAGCTGGCGGCGTTCCTGGACGAGTCCGAGGTCGCGACCCCCGACTCCACGAGCGAGCTCGGTCGCCTGAGCGCCAGAGCCCAGGCCACCGTCTACCGGCTCCAGGACGCCGACTTGCGCCGCCTGGCGCTGGTCCAAGGCAGCCCGCCCAAAGACGAGGCCGGCTACGACGCCGTCGTCACCGCGGCGATGCTGCTGCCGTTGTGCGAGCGCACCGCCAAGATCGGCGAGCTGCGCCGCGCCGACCGCTCGCAGACCAAGGACGGGCAAGCGGCCTACCTCGCCGCCACCGCGGCGCTGCGCGCCGATGACCTCGACACCGCCGCCAACGCCGTCGCCCGGGCGCTGGCGCTCGAGCCCTCGAACCTGATGGCGATCGAGGCCGCGGCCGAGATCGACGCTCGCCGCGGCCAGCTGCCGCGCGCCGTCGCCCGCCTCGCGGAGATGCGCGACATCAGCCCCTGGTCGCTGTGGCCCTCGGTCTTGGGCCAGCGCCTTACCGTGCTCTACGGCGCCGCCGCCGACGCCACTCCGGCGGCGAAGAAGGACGCCGCGCCGAGCCCGGTGAAGGTGAGCGAGCGCGCGTTGCTCTCGGCCCTCGCCGCCCATAGGCGGCACGACGCCGACGCCGCCGCGGCCGGGCTCAAGACGGCGGTGGCGGCGATCTCCGGGCAACCGGTCTTCCTCGTCGACCACGCGGATCTGCTGCTCGAGGCCGGGGCCCTTGGCCTCGTGGAGCAGCTGCTCGCCGTTCCCACCTGGCCGAGAGAGTCGGTGGCCGCGGCGAGCGTCGAGGGACGGCTGCTGGCGGCGCGCGACCGCAAAGACGACGCCCTACCGAAGCTCGCCGCCGTCTGGAAAACCGGCGTCCGTGACCCCCGGGTCGCGCGGGCGCTCGTCGACCTCGTGGCCGTCGATCCGCGCCTCGGCCTCGACGCAAGAAGCGTGTTGACCGAGACGCTCGATGCGTGGCCCAATCGCCTCGACCTGGAGGTTCGATTGGCCGAGATGCTGCTCGCAGACGGCAAAGCCGCGGCGGTGATCGAGCGCCTGCGTGCCAGGATGTTGCAGCCGGGCGCCGCCGCCAACCGGCCGCTCGCGGCGCGCGCCTACCTGATGTTGGCGCAAGCGGAGAACGCCGGCGCCAACCGCGGCGAGGCGATGCGCTGGGCCCGGCGCGCGGTCCACGTCGCGCCGGCGCTGAACGCGGCCGCCACCCTCCTCAGGGACCTCAAAGAGGCGGAGCGCAAGGCGAACGCACTCTCCCGAAGCAAGCGCCGCGGCACCCGGCGCTAGGACGACCTGTGCGCACGGGGGATCGCCAACACCGACTCGAGGCGCTCGCCCTGGGGGCGCTCGTGGCGCTCGGCGCCGCCGACGCCTCGGCGCAGGCGGATTTCTTCCGGGTCGCCCCGGGGCCGCTGTCCGCGGCCCACGAGCGCTGGGACAACTCCGACGGCTGCAGCAAGTGCCACAAGCTCGGCGAGGGGGTCACGAACCTCCTGTGTCTGGACTGCCACGACCACGAGCCGCTGAAGGCCGCGATATTCCGCAACGAAGGGCTGCACGCCCGCTTCAAGGACCCCTGCATCCGCTGTCACCCGGAGCACAAGGGGCGCAGCGCCGCGATCGACAAGTGGGACCTGTTGGGCGGACGGTCGAGCTTCGACCACGCCAAGACCGGCTTCGCGCTGACCTTCAAGCACGCCAAGGTGCCGTGCACCGCGTGCCACAAGCGCACCCTGAGCTCGGGGCGCACCTCCTACGTCGGCTTGAAGACCGCCTGCATCGACTGCCACAAGAACCCACACGCCTTCACCACCGCCGAGATCGCGGCGCACAAGTGCGAGGAGTGTCACAAGGGCGGCGCGATCGACAAGATCCGCGGCAGCGACGTGCCCTTCGATCATGGCAAGGCGACCGGCGTCCTGCTCGTCGGCCCGCACGCCAAGGCGCTGTGCGTCGCCTGTCACAAGGGCGGCAAGATGGCCAACGTCGGCGAGCCGCGGACCTGCAAGGACTGCCACAAGTCACCGCACGGCCCCAACTTCGCGGAGAACAAGCCCTGCGGTCGCTGTCACTCGCCGGAGCGCTCCTTCAAGCGCCCGTCGTTCGATCACGACAGCACCCAGTTCCCGCTGCGCGGCCAGCACGCCAAGGAGCCTTGCGAGCACTGCCACAAGAACCCCAAGGTGAAGCCGCAGAAGACCTGCATGCCGTGCCACACCGACAACCACAAAGGCCGCTTCGAGAAACGGATCTGCGAGGACTGTCACGCCCCGGGCGACCTGACGCGGATGCACTTCGACCACAACAAGCTGACGAAGTTTCCGCTCACCGGCCTGCACGCGCAGCAGAAGTGCCGCGAGTGCCACCGTGGCACCAAGCCCTTCGAGTGGGAGAAGCTCGAGAGCACCGAGTGTCAGAGCTGCCACCGGCATCAGAACGCCCACAAAGGGCAGTTCAAGGACAAGAAATGCGCCGCCTGCCACGAGAAGGGCGGCAGCCTGACCTTGGTCTTCGACCACCAGAAGGACGCCCGCTTCAAGCTCGTCGGCCTGCACCTGAAGCTTTCGGTCGCCGAGCAGTGCAAGAAGTGCCACCCCGACAAGCGCTACCGCACCAACAAGCTGCGCTGCGTCGAGTGCCACAAGGACTCGCACAAGGGGACGCTCGGCGACAAGTGCGACAAGTGCCACAACAACGAGGTGAAGTTCGCCAAGATCGTCTTCGACCACACCGCGAGCTCGCGCTTTCCCCTCCTCGGCAAGCACCTGAAGGTGAAGTGCGAGAAGTGCCACCCGCAGAAGGCATACAAGCTCAAGGACATCCGCTGCATCGCGTGTCACGCCAAGACCGAGCCGCACACGCAGAAGCTCGGCGACGCCTGCGACCGCTGCCACACCCCGGATCCGGGGGCGACGAAGTTCGACCACGACCGGATGACGAAGTTCCCCCGCGCCGGCAAGCACAAGGACACCCCCTGCCCGCTCTGTCACCGGAAGGTCGAGCCCGGCACGCCGCCGCCGCCGGTCGGTTGGGCCAAGAACGTCGTGCTCCCGGAGAAGGTCGACCGCCAGTTCCCGCTGATGGGGCACCGCTGCGCCGACTGCCACCGGGATCACCACGAAGGTCGCTACGGCGCCGCCTGCGACAGCTGTCACAAGCCGACGAGCTTCAAGGACGTCTCGCGCGCGGTGCACGACACCGGATCGATGCGCCTCTACGGCGCCCACGACCGCACCGCCTGCAGCCGGTGCCACGGCGACGGCCGGCTGCTCACGGGGTTGGGCGATCTGTGCCAGGAGTGTCACTACGACGACGACGCGCACCATGCTGCCTTGGGGCCGACCTGCGGCGATTGCCACACGCAGCACGACTGGTTGCCGGCGACCTTCAGCCACACCGAGACCGGCTTCGCGTTGAGCGGCGCACATCGCCTCGCGCCCTGCAGCGCCTGCCACGGCCTCGGCACCTACGCCGGCGTGCCGACCGAGTGCGGGCCCTGCCACGCGCGCCAGGCGCTCACGGTCAGAGACCCGATCCACACCGCGGAGCTGTCGCGCTGCGAGGACTGCCACTCGCAGGCGACCTTCCTGCCGGCGCGCGCCCATCATCCGACCTACCCGCTCGCCGGCATCCACGTGACCCTGCGCTGCCGCGACTGCCACGGCGCCGGCAGCTACGCCGGGACGCCGCGCGAGTGCGCCGGCTGTCACCTGCAGGCCTACCTGAGCCCGTCCACCGTGCCGAACCACAGCGCCCTCGGGTTCTCGCTCGACTGCGGCAGCTGCCACACCCAGGTCTCGTGGATCCCCGCCCATGCGCCGAACTGAGCCTAAGACACGCCGCACCTGCTTTGATTCCCGCGCCGCGGCCGCCGCGATCGGCGCTTGCCTGTTGCTCGCACCGATCGTTGCGGGCGCCGCCGACGAGGCCATCAAGGTCACGGCCGAGGCCACAGCGCCGGTGCCGGCGGGCGCGACCGACGTGCGCGTCGTCTTGACCGAGCTGTTGGGCGTCGCCGCCGCGGGCCGGGGGCCGCTGTCGTTCTCCGAGGGCCGCGTGGTGGTCGACAGCACCGCGATCCCGGCCGTCCCGGGGCTCGAGCTGCACGCCGACGGCCGCTTTCGCCACGGCTGGACCGAGGTGAGCCGCGCGCGCCGCGACGTCGACCGCTTGTACCTCCGCTACGGCAACCCCGGCGGCCGCTGGTCTCTGGGCCTCGGACGGCAGCCGCTGCTGCCGCTCTTGGGCGCTCAGGTCGACGGCGCCTGCGCCGGCCTCCGCCTCAACGACGGCCTCGAGGGCATCGTCTTCGGCGGCCTGCGACCCCACCCGCTCACCGGGGGCGTCGACGGCCGCTTTCGCACCGTCGGCGTCGGCTACGACGCCCGCGACAAGGACAAGAACCTCGCCGGCGGCTTCGCGGTCGACTGGTTCGGCGGCGCCCTCGACCGCGTCTACCTCACCGAGCGCGCCTACGCCCGGGTCTCGGAGGCCTGGGTGCTCCACGGGCAGCTGATCGCCGACTTCCTGTCCCCCCAGGGGATCCTCGACGACACCCACGTCACCCAGAGCGGCAAGGCGGAGGCGACCGACGGCTTCGATTTGACCCAGGCGCTCCTGCGCGCCCGCTACCAGAAGGCCGAGCTCGGCGACGTCAGCTTCTCGGCGTTCTACCTGCACGCCATCGTACCGGCGAAGTGGTGGTGGGACTGGATCGCGGCGGAGCGAATCAAGCGCGGCTTCTCGTCCGACGAGATCGACACCGTCGGCACCCGTCGCGCCAGCCTGCAGAGCATCGCCAACTTGCGGCTCTCGACCACCGTGGTGCCCTACCTGACGCTGCGCTTCGACCGCCGCCTCGCCGACCGCCGGGACGGCTACGAGGTCCACCCGGGCGTGAAGCTGTTCCTGGCCCCGGGCACGCACGCGAGCGTTTCGTACAGCGCCCGGCAATACTACAAAGACGCGATGAACCACCGCGTCAGCGCCGACTTCGGCGCCGACCTCGCGAAGACCATCGGCTTCGAGGTCGAGGGCACGGCGATGCAGAGCACGCCGCGGCAGGGGGACAAGGCCATGCTCTACGAGGCGTCGGCGCTGATCTACAGCGGCCTCGGGGCCCTGCACCCGGCCCTCGCGGAGCTGGAGCTCATCGCCCAGTACCAGGGCTTCTACGAGCCGATCATGAGCACCCACATCGTCTTGGCGCGCCTCGCGTACCGCTATCGGAGCTGAGGCCTGGACCGGCGCGCGGCCGAGCCCGCCACCGCGGCGCGACGACCGGCCGCCGCCTCTAGACCGTCTTCAGGTGGACGTGATCGCCGCCCGCAGGCTCGCGGCCGCCTCTTCCGGCGGGGTGCCGTTGATGAAGCCACCCGTGCCCCATTCGAAGCCCGCCTGCTTCGACAGCCGCGGCAACAGCTCGAGGTGCCAGTGAAACACGTCGGCGTCGGCGTCGGTGTCCGGCAACGAGTGCAGCACCCAGTTGTACGGCAGGTCGCCGAACAGCCGCTCGAGGCGCTGCAACAGCTCGCGCATGTGCGCGGCCAAGAGACACCGATCCCGGTGCGAGAGGTGCAGAAACGAGGCCCGGTGGGCGCGCGGCAGCACGCACAGCTCGTAGGGCATCCGCGACGCGAACGGCGCGTAGCTGACGAAGGCCTCGTCGCACAGCACCAGCCGCGAACGCTCGGCGAGCTCGCTCTCGAGGACGTCGCAGTACAGACAACGGTGTCGGCGTTCGCGGTAGGCGCGAGCGCGCCCCGCCTCCTGGCGGATGAGCTCGGGCGTCATCGGGATCCCCATGAGCTGCAAGTGCTCGTGCTCCCGCGACGCCCCGGCGCGCTCGCCGTGGTTGTGAAACAACACCACGTACTTCACCCGCGGATCCTGCAACAGCTGTCCCATGCGGAACTGACAGGCGGCGAGCAAGGTGTCCCACTGGTCCACCGAGAAGTGCGAGGCTCTGCGCCCGTGGTCCGGGGTCGCGATGACGATCTCGTGCGAGCCCACCCCCGGCAGGGTCTCTTGCAGCCCGGCACGAGCACCGACCACCGCGACGCCCGGCGCGCCCGCCAAGAGCGCCGGGTAGCGGTTGGGGACGATGCGCACCAACCACCCGGGCGCGTTCGCGGTGGTCAGGTTCGGCCGCACCGCGTCGACCTCGGGAGGGGTGTGCTCCTCGTTGCCGGGACAGAAGGGACAGGGCCCGCCGCCGCGGCGCTCGATCGGACCGTGCTCGCCGTGGTCGTCCGGACGTCGCCGCCGGTTCGGGGCGATGATCGACCAATGACCGCGGACCGGATCCCGCCGCAGCTGACTCATGAGGGGCCGTGGCGCGCCGACCTGTTGATGGCGGCGATGAGCTTCGAGGTCGAGCAACCGTCGACGAGCGGCACTAGCTCGACCCTGCCCCCGTGAGCCTCGACCACGTCGCGCCCGACCACGTCCTCGAGACGGTAGTCGGCGCCCTTCACCAGCACGTCCGGGCGGATGGCGCGGATCACCGCGTCCGGGGTGTCGGCGTCGAACACCACCACCAGGTCCACCGACGCCATTCCGGCCACGACCTTGGCGCGGTGCTCGGCAGCGACGAGCGGCCGCCCCGGCCCCTTGAGCCGCCGCACCGAGGCATCGCTGTTGACCGCCACGATCAGCAGGTCGCCGTGCGCCCGCGCCGCCTCGAGATAGGTCACGTGGCCGGCGTGCAGCAGGTCGAAGCAGCCGTTGGTGAACACCACCCGGCGCGACGCGGCGCGCGCGTCGTTCGCGGCCCGTGCCGCCGTGGCGAGCTCGACGACCTTCGTGGCGCTGCCGACGCTCGCCGCGCCGAGCGCCGCCTGCAGCTCTTCGCGGCTGACCGACGCGGTGCCGAGCTTGCCGACGACGATGCCGGCGCCGACGTTCGCGACCCGCGCCGCGTCCTCGAGCGACAGGCCGGCGAACAGCGCCAACGACAACACCGCGATCACCGTGTCCCCGGCGCCGGTGACGTCGAAGACCTCGCGCGCCTGCGCCGCGATCCGCACCGGCTCCCGCCCGGCCTCGTAGAGCACCATGCCGTCCTTGCCGCAGGTGACCAGCACCGCCGGCACCTGGGTCGACTCGAGGAGGGCCGCGGCGGCGCGCCGCCGCTCGGCCTCGGTGCCGACCGGCAGGCCGGTGCCGTGTTGCAGCTCGCTCAAGTTCGGGGTCAACACCCGCGCGCCGCGATAACGGACGTAGTCGGTCCCCTTCGGATCGACGGTCACCGCGACCCCGGCCGCGGCCGCGGTCTTGATGACGTCGGCGACGAAGGTCGGGTTGAGGACGCCCTTGGCGTAGTCCGACAGCACCACGCCGGCGACCGAGCCGATCTGCTCCTGCACCACCTTCAGCAGGCGGGTCTCGACGTCGCCGCCCAAGGTCTGGCGCTCCTCCTGGTCGATCCGCAGCACGTGCTGGCTGTGCGCGACCACCCGCAGCTTGTGGGTGGTGGGCCGCAGCTCGTCGGTCACCACGCCGCGGGTGTCGATGCCACGGGCGGCCAAGAGCTCCACCAGGCGCCGGCCGTTGCCGTCGGCGCCGACCGCGCCGCAGAGCACGACCGCCGCGCCCAGGCTCGCGAGGTTGGCGGCGACGTTGGCGGCGCCGCCGGGGGCGCAGTGGGTCTCGGCGGCCTCGAGGACCGGCACCGGGGCCTCGGGCGAGATCCGCTGCACCGTGCCCCGCAGGTACTCGTCGAGGATCAGATCCCCGACCACCAACACCCGTTGCCGCTGTTCGAGCGGCAGTATGCGGCCGAGACTCGGAAGCATCGGGCGCCGGCTCAGGTCTCGTCACGCAGGAGATCGAGCTCGTCGACCTCGACGGTCTGCCGGGTGCGGAACACGCCGATCAAGATCGCGAGGCCGATCGCGGCCTCGGCCGCCGCGATCGCCATGACGAAGAACGCGATCGCGTGGCCACCGGCGTGGCCGTACTCGCGGGCGTAGCCCAGAAACAGGAGGTTCGCGGCGTTCAGCATCAGCTCGACGCTCATCAACAGCGTCAAGGCGTTGCGGCGCAGGATCGCGCCCGCGGTGCCGATGGCGAAGATCACCGCCGCGACCACGAGGAAGTGCGCCGGCGAGAGCACCGTGAAGCTCATGACAGCCTCCGCAGCCCGAGGACCACCGCACCGACCACCGCGACCAAGAGCAGCACCGACACCGCTTCAAACGCGAACAGGTAGTCGGTCACCAACAACACACCGATGTTCTTGACGCTGCCGTCGACGGCCTTCTGGCCGCTGCCGGAGAGCGCCGCCACCAGCCGCCAGCCGAGATAGACGCAGGCCAGGAGCCCCGAGGCTTTGGCCACCGACACGTAGGCCGGACGCGCCCCGGCTTCCGGCCCGAGGTTCAAGAGCATGATGACGAAGACGAAGAGCACCATGATCGCGCCGGCGTAGACCAGGACCTGCATCGCGGCGACGAACGGCGCCTCGAGCAACAGGTAGAGCACCGCCACCGCGCACAGGGTGAAGATCAACCACAGCGCCCCACGCAGCGGCGTGCGCGCCAGAACCACGCCGGCGGCCCCGAGAATGGCCGCCACGGCCCCGACGTAGAACAAGACGATCTCGATCATCTCGGGGAGTCCTCCCAGAAGGTGTTGTTGGCCGGGTGGACGTCGTAGGGCGCGACGCGACAACCTTTGGCGCGGATGTGCTCCTCGAACTCGGGACGGAACTTCTGCAGGAAGCTCAACACCGGCATCGCCAGCGCGTCGGCGAGCGGACAGATCGTCGTCCCGAGCATGTGGCGGGCGGCGGCCTCGAGGGTCCCGAGATCCGCGTCGGTCCCCTGGCCCGCCTCGATGCGCCGCGCGATCTTGGCGACCCAACCCGAGCCCTCGCGGCACGGGGTACACTGGCCGCAGGACTCGTGGGCGTAGAAGTTGGCGAGCGTCGACAGCGACCGCACCATGCAGGTCGAGTCGTCGAGCACCATCATCCCGGCGCTGCCGAACATCGAGCCGGCGAGCTTGAGGTTGTCGAAGTCGAGCGCGACGTCGGTCTCGAGCGGCCACTCGGCCTCGGGCTGGCCGGGCTTGGCGAGCGCCTTGCAGCGCTTCGGGACCAAGAGCGGCGTCGAGCTGCCGCCGGGGATCACCGCCTTGAGCTTGCGGCCGCGCCAGACACCGCCCGCGAGCTTCAACAGCTCGTTGCACGGGTAGCCGTTCGGCACCTCGTAGACCCCGGGGTGCTCGACGTGACCCGAGAGGCAGATGAGCTTGGGGCCGCCGTTGTTCGGCGAGCCCTGCTTCAAGAACCACTCCAGGCCGCGGCTGAAGATCAGCGGCACGCAGGCCAAGGTCTCGACGTTGTTGATGATCGTCGGGCCGCCGAACGCCCCGACCACGGCCGGGAACGGCGGCTTGAGCCGCGGCCGGCCGATCTTGCCCTCGAGGCTCTCGAGCAGCGCGGTCTCTTCGCCGCAGATGTAGGCGCCGGCGCCACGGTGCGGCTGGCACTCGAGCTGGTAGCCGCTCTTTTGCGCCGAGCTGCCGAACACCCCTTTGTCGTAGGCCTCCTGAATCGCGGCCGTGAGGCGCCGATACGGCAGGCCGAACTCGCCGCGGGCGTAGACGTAGATCTGATGGGCGCCGATGGCGTAAGCGGCGATCGCCGCGCCCTCGAGCATCATGTGCGGATCGCGCGCCAACACGTAGCGGTCTTTGTAGGTGCCGGGCTCGGACTCGTCGGCGTTGACCACCAGGTACTTCGGCTTCTCCGAGTCCTTGGGGACGAACCCCCACTTGACGCCGGCGGCGAAGCCGGCGCCGCCGCGGCCCCTGAGGTTGGCGCGCTTCACGGTGTCGATGACCTCGGCGGGCTGCAGCTTCAGGACCTTCTTCAGCGCGCCGTAGCCGCCGTCCTTGACGTAGGCGTCGTAGGTGTGGCCGTCCTTGACGAACCAGCGCTTGCTGAGAGTGATCTCGAACCCCGGCGGGGCGTAGGCGTGCGCTGTCATTGGAGCCCCGCGAGGAGCTTCTCGAGCTTGTCCTCGTTGAGGTTCTCGACCAGGTTGTCGTCGCACCACAGCGCCGGCCCGGTGCCGCAGGCGGCCAGACACTCCTCGTGCTCCAAGGTCACCCGCCCGTCGGCGGTGGTCTGGCCGCAGTGGACGCCGAGGACGCTCTCGGCCTTCGCGATCACCTGATCCGCGCCCCGACTCTGACAGGCGAGGTTGCGGCAAATCCGCACGACGTGGCGGCCGACCGGACGGTCATAGTACATGGTGTAGAAGCTCACCATCTCCTTGACCCGGGTGACCGGCGTGCCGAGCAAAGCGGCGAGCTCCAACGCCGCGTCGTCGCTGACGTGCCCCAGCTGCCGCTGCGTCAGGTGAATCGCCGGCCCCAACACCGCCAGGCGGGTGGGATACCTCGGAAAGAGCTTCTCGATTTCGGCGACCGTATCCGCGGTCAATACTCGCGCCATGGCTTCCCGCTCCGTTCGCGTCGTTGTACGAATGGCAGGCACCCCTGTCAACGGCCTCCGGCCCCTTTGCGCCCCGCCACGCGGCCCTCAGCCGCGCACGGCCTCGGCGCCGGCCTCGACCTTGGCGCGGGCGACGAAGACGTAGTCGCGGTGCAACGGGAAGTTCCACGCCAACGCCACTGCGGTACGCACCAACACCCAGGCGATGCGGTAGTCGACCCCGGGCAGCGCCAACAGCACCCAGACGCCGCCGGCGTTCAACAGCGCGCTGGTGAAGCTCACGAAGGCGTAACGTCGAACCTCCGGCAGACGCGACTCCCGGCCCGAGGCGCTCCACAGCAGATGGATCGACAGATTGGTGATCCCGCCCAACACGCAGCCGATCGCGGTCGCGGCCGCGGGCGTCAGCTCGTAGATCGCGACCAGCCCCACCATCAGCCCGAAGTCGGTCACGGTGGCGACGGTGGCCGCGACCAGGCTGTGGCGGTCGCGATCCCGCGTGTCCGGCGAGGCGCCGATGCCGGTCCGCCCGTCGAGCGCCGCGAGGACATAGACCAGGCGGTGCAGCGCGGTCACCTGGGTGCCGACCGCGAGCAGGATCACGCCCAGGACCGCGGCCAAGTGCAGCGGCCGCGGATCGGCCGGATCGCGCAACAGCACCTCGACGACCGGGCTCACCGCACAACCGACGCCGATGTAGATGATGCGCTCGGCCCGCTGCATCACCCCCACCTCTTTGACCGAGACCCCGGCGGCCTCGCCGCGCGCCCGGATGTAGGGCACGAGGTTCGAGCCGATGAGCGCCACCAGCGCCGCGCCGAGCACCCAGGAGTCGCGGTAGTACCAGGCGAGGCCGGCCAAGACCGCGGAGTCGGCGTAGCGATCCAAGATCGAGTCGAGCGCGCCGCCGGACTTGGTCACCTTGTTGGCCTTGCGCGCCAGCCGGCCGTCCAGGATGTCGAGGATCCCGGAGAAGATGTAGAGCCAGCCGCCGAGCGCAAACCGGCCGGCGGCGAGCGACAACCCGGCGGCGATGGCTACCAGCGCCGACAACGTGGTGATCGCGGTCGGCGGCACCCCGGAGCGCAGCACCACCCGCCACAGCGGCTGCATCAGCCACGCAAAGTACAGCCGCACCCACATGTTGGCGAGAACACTGGAGCCGCGGGCCTCGAACTCCGGATCCCGGTACGGACCCTTGATCGCGTAGCGCACCATGTAGATCGCCAGCCCGACCAGACAGTAGAGGGAGAGCAGCAGGGCCGGCGCCATCGCGGTCCAGACGCGGGCGGTGGCCGATAGGTGCCCCTGCACCATTTCGAGGATGTCATGCATGTGGCTCTCGACCTCGCGGTGCTGACTCGCTATCGCAAACCCCGGATCTGTGGCAATAAGAAAGCGCCGTCAGGCAAAGGAGCCGCCGTGATCGCCACCTCCGACCCCCGCCCTGCCCCCGACATCCTGATCGTCGGCCACGTGACCCGAGATCTGGTGCGCGGCGAAGAGCGCCTGGGTGGGGCCGCGGCGTTTGCGGCGCGGGCCGCCGTCATCTTCGGCATGCGCTCGGCGCTGGTGACCGCGGCGCCGGAGGGGATGCCGCTCTTGAAGCCCCTCTACGACGAGCCGCTGATCGACATCTACCTGAAGCCGGCACCGCTGCCGACGACCTTCACCCTCGACTACAGCGGCAAGACGCGCAAGATCGGCCTCGTCGCCCGCGCCCCCTCCCTGACCCCGGCCGACATCCCCGTCCACCTGCGGCAGACGCCGGTCGCCTACGTCGGCCCGGTCGCCGGCGAGTGCGACGCCGAGCTGATCTCGAGCCTCGAGGCCCAGCACGTGATCGTCGGCGCGCAGGGCTGGCTGCGGGGCGCCGCTCAAGACGGCACCGTCGTCCCGGCCCTCACCTTGGACGCCGTCGCGCCGCCGCACGGGATCTTCGCGCTGACGCTCTCGGAGCTCGATCACCCGGACGTCGAGAGCCTGGCGAAGAGCTTCGCCGAGAGCATCCCGGTGGTCGCCGTCACCCGGGGCGCCCGCGGCGCCACCTTGTTCGCTGAAGGGACCACCTACGAGGTGCCCGCGAGCCCGGCGATCGAGAGCGACCCGACCGGTGCCGGCGACATCTTCGGGCTGGTGTTGGGCCTGGCGCTGCACCACGGAGTGCCGGTGTTCGACGCCGGGAGGCTGGCATCGCAGGCGGCGGCGCGGGTCGTCGAAGGGCCGGGCATGGGGCGACTCGCGGTGTTCGCGCAGAGCCGCGACTGGCGGGCGGTCGTTGGCAGTTGAGGCGGCGCCGATCAGGTCTTCTTGTCGGTGTGCTTCGCGGCCTCGATGTCGAGCTGGATCTTGACCTCATCGCCGACGACGACACCGCCGGCGTCCAGGGTCGCGTTCCATGACACGCCCCAGTCCTTGCGGTTCACGGTCGCGGTCGCCGACGCGCCGATCTTGATGTTGCCCCACGGATCCTTGAGCTCGGCGGACGGGCCGTCGACGTCGAGGACGATCTCTTTGGTGATGCCGCGCATCGTCAACTTGCCGGTCACCTTGAGCTTGCCCTTCGCGGCCGCCTCTACCTTGGTCGACTCGAAGGTCATCGTCGGGAACTTGGCGACGTCGAAGAAGTCCGGGCTCTTCAGGTGCGCGTCACGCTTCTCGTCGCGGGTGGAGATGGTCGCCGGATCGATCGCGACCTTGATGACGCTCTTCTGCGGGTTCTTGGCGTCATACTCGATGGTGCCGGAGACCTTCTGGAACTCGCCTCTGACGTTGGTCACCATCATGTGCCTCACCGAGAAGCTCACGGTGGTGTGCACCGGATCGAGATCATAGGTGGCGGCGAAGGCCAGGGCGGGCGCGACGAGAACGACGGCAGCGACGCTGACAGCACTCTTCTTCATGGGGGCTCTCCTGTTGCAGTGAGAGCTCGTTGACTTCCGGGCTCTCGCGGTTCTAGGTGTCTCGCGGGCAAGCTAATCCCGATCGGCGCTTTGGCAAGGGTCGCACCGCTTTGCCGCCGGCAGGAGCACGAAACGATGACACGCCACGTGGTCGCACCGAGAGGCAACGCCCGGTCGTGTCGCGGTTGGGTCCAGGAAGCCGCGATGCGGATGCTGATGAACAACCTCGATCCGGCGGTCGCCGAGCGCCCCGCCGACCTCGTGGTCTACGGCGGCACCGGCAAGGCGGCGCGCTCCTGGGAGGCCTTCGACCGGATCGTCGCGACCCTCAAGATCCTCGAGGACGACCAGACCCTGCTGGTGCAGAGCGGCAAGCCGGTCGGCGTGGCGCGCACCCACAAAGACGCGCCGCGGGTGCTGATCGCCAACTCCAACCTGGTCCCGGCCTGGGCCACCTGGGATCACTTCCGCGCCCTCGAGAACCAGGGCCTGATGATGTACGGCCAGATGACCGCCGGCAGCTGGATCTACATCGGCTCGCAGGGGATCTTGCAGGGCACCCACGAGACCTTCGTCGCCGCCGGTCGCACCCACTTCGGCTCCGGGGATCTCGCCGGCCGCTCGATCCTCACCGCCGGCCTGGGCGGCATGGGCGGCGCACAGCCGCTCGCCGGCACCCTGGCCGGGGCGACGGTCCTCGCGGTCGAGGTCGATCCGAGCCGGATCGAGCGCCGCCTCGCCGGCCGCTACCTCGACGAGGTCGCGGTCGATCTCGACCAGGCGCTGTCGCGCATCGACGCCGCGAAGAAGAAGCGCGAGGCGGTGTCGATCGGTCTGTGCGGCAACGCCGCCGACGTCTTCCCCGAGATCGTCCGCCGCGGCGTCGCCTTCGACCTGATCACCGACCAGACCTCCGCCCACGACCCGCTGAACGGCTACATCCCCCACGGGCTGTCGCTCACCGCGGCCGCGGCGTTGCGCCGCGACCAGCCGGCCGAGTACACCGCCCGGGCGCTGGCGTCGATGGCGCGCCACTGCGGCGCGATGGTCGACATGCACCGCCGCGGCCTGCACGTGTTCGACTACGGCAACAACCTCCGGGCCCATGCCCAAAAAGGCGGCCTCGCCGACGCCTTCGCCTTTCAGGGCTTCGTGCCGCTCTACATCCGGCCGCTGTTCTGCGAGGGCCAAGGCCCGTTCCGCTGGGTGGCGCTCTCCGGCGATCCCGAGGACATCCGCATGACCGATCGCGTGGTCATGGACACCATTCCCCGGCCCGAGATCCGCCGCTGGCTCACCCTCGCCGAGGAGCGCGTGCAGTTCCAGGGCCTGCCGGCGCGGATCTGCTGGCTGGGCTACGGCGAGCGCAGCAAGGTCGGCTTGCGCTTCAACGACCTGGTCCGCCGCGGCGAGGTCAAGGCCCCGATCGTCATCGGCCGCGACCACCTGGACTGCGGCTCGGTCGCGAGCCCGAACCGCGAGACCGAGGGGATGCTGGACGGCTCCGACGCCGTCGCCGACTGGCCGATCTTGAACGCGATGTTGAACGCGGCGAACGGCGCCTCCTGGGTCAGCTTCCACCACGGCGGCGGGGTCGGCATCGGCTACTCGCTGCACGCCGGCCAAGTCATCGTCTGCGACGGCACGAACGAGGCCGACCTCCGGCTGGCGCGGGTGTTGGACGGCGACCCCGGGCTCGGGGTGATGCGGCACGCCGACGCCGGCTACCCTCGCGCTCTCGAGGTCGCGAACGAACGAGGCGTCAAGATCCCCGGGGTGACGATGTGAACACCGCCACCCTCGTCGTCGGCATCGCCGAGCTGGTGCAGCCCGCGGCCAAGGAGGGCGACGGCCGCTCGCCGATCGAGGTGACCCGAGACGCCGCGCTGCTGTTTGCCGGCGGCATCATCATCGCCGCGGGACCGCGGGCGACGGTCGCGGCGCACCCACGGGCGCACCGGGCCGCGGCGCTCGACGTCGGCGGTCGCGCCGTCGTCCCCGGGCTCGTCGACTCCCACACCCACGTGCTCTTCGCCGGCGATCGCATCGACGAGCTCGCCCGCCGGACGCGGGGCGAGACCTACGAGAGCATCGCCAGGGCCGGCGGCGGCATCGCCCGCTCGGCCGCGGCGGTCAGAGACGCCAGCGTCGAGGCGCTCGTCGACGCGACGCTGCCGCGCATCGACAGCATGATCAGCCGCGGCACGACCACCGTCGAGGCCAAGAGCGGCTACGGCCTGTCACCGGAGGCCGAGCTCAAGCAGCTGCGGGCAATCAGCGCCCTCGCCGCCCTGCGGCCGGTGGACGTAATCGCCACCGCGCTCGCGCACGCGATCCCACCCGAGTTCGAGACCGAGCGGCAACGCTACGTGTCGCTGTTCTGCACCGAGGTCTTGGAGGTGGCGGCGCGCGAGGCGCTCGCCCGCTACTGCGACGTCTTCGTGGCCTCGATCGCCTTCACCCCGGATGAAGCCCGCACCATCGCCGCCGCGGCGCGGGCGCTGGGCTTGGGCTTGCGCCTGCACGTCGACCAGCTCGCCGACGACGGCGGCGCGGCGCTCGCCGCTGAGCTCGGGGCGCTGGCCGCCGACCACCTGGAGCACACCGGCGCCGCCGGTCGGACGCGCCTGGCCGAGAGCCGGGTCATCGCGACCCTGTTGCCCGGCTGCGCGTTGTTCCAGGCCGACGCCTTGTGGCCCGACGGCAGAGCGCTGCGCGCCGCGGGCTGCGAGGTCGCGGTCGCCACCGACTGCAACCCGGGCTCGTCGATGCTGACCGATCTGACGCTGTGCGCCAGCGTCGCCGCCACCCGCTGCGGCCTCTCCCTCGAGGAGGCGCTCTGGGCCGTCACCTGCGGCGGTGCCCGGGCCCTCGGTCTTCTCGACCGGGGTCGGCTGGTGCCGGGCGAGATCGCGGACTTCGTCGTCGTCGACGCCGCCGACTGGCGGGCGCTGCTCTACTGGCCGGGCGACAGCCGGATCTGGGGGGTGTTCAAGCGTGGCGACCGCATCTTCTCCGGCGACCGCCGAACAGACGAGGACGACGCATGAGAGCGCTGGTGGTGCTGTTGTCGTTGTTGGTGGTGGTCGGGATCGGGCTGCCGGTCGCCAACCTCGCGCGCGGCCCGATCCGGCCGCCGGCGACGCGCCCCGTCGACAACCAGGACCCGACCGAGCGCCAAACCGCGGCCCTCCTGTATCGCAAGTGCGGCGCCTGCCACAGCACCGCCGACGATCCGGCGCTGGACCTCCGGCTGCCGGTGCTCCGCCAAGTGGAGGGTGGCGATCGCGACGTCGCGCGCCGTGCCTTCGACCTCGGCAAAGCCTTCGCGACCCCGGTGCTCACGCAGCCCTCGCCGGCAGCGCCCGCCAAGCTCGAGGCCGCAATCGTTCGAGGCACGATGCCCCCGGCCGCGTACCGTTTGCTGCACTGGGACAGCGGCGTCAACGCCGCCGAGCGCGCGCTGATCCTCGAGGCGCTGCGCCGCTAGTCTAGGCTTCCCACGTGCCGCGGCTGCGAGCCTCGAGCCGTGCCGGCGGCGGCGCGCCGAGGCCGACGCGATCCAAGAGCTCGCCAAGACATGCCGCGAGCATGCCGTTGTCGCCGGGCTCGTAGCGCTGCAGGCTGTCGGCGAAGGCATCGGTGCGCGCCAGGAACCGTTCGACCGTGGCGGCGTCGAGCCGGGCCGCATGGTCGCCGTAGCCCAAGTGCCTCAGGTAGCGGGCGTTCAGCTCCTGCTCGTACTGACCGCCGATCGGCACCGACAGCATCGGCACCCGCAGGTGCACCGCCTCGCCCATCAACGAGAAGCCGCCGCCGGCGATCACCGCCCGTGCGGTGCGCAGATCGTCGACGAACCCGGTCGCCGAGAACGGACAGAGCGTGACGTTCTCGTCTCGCGCCGCGCCCCCCATGCCGTAGACCCGAAACTCGTGGGGCAAGGTCTTCAGCGTCGGCACCAGGTCGGTGTTCGCGGCCGAGGTCTGGTAGACGAGCACGTGACCACCCGGCTCCCGGCGCGCCGCGAGGATCTCGGGCCGCAAGATCGGCGGCAACAAGGTCGTGCGCGGCTTCCTCACCTTCGGGAAGAAGAAGCTGGTGATCAGATAGTGATAGGCGCCGGGGAGCTTCACCTTCACCGCCATCTTGGCGACGAAGGCGTCGAGGCTCGCCTCACCGGTGACCGCTTGGACGTGCGTGCAGCGGTTGATCACCTGCATGTTGTCGATCGAGATCACCGGCAGCCGGTGGTTGCGCGCGTAGAGGTAGGCCCACGACTCGAAGTCGCTCACCACGACCTCGGGCGCGAAGCCGTCCTCGGCGACCCTCTGGTAGGCGGCGATGTTGCGGAGCACGCCGGCGGGCGCCTGCTCGAGGTTCGTCGCCAGGCTCGAGCCGAGCGCCAAGGCATTGCCGCTGTAGTCCAGGTGCAGCCCGTGGATCTCGGTCACCGCGATGCCGCTGTGCGCCGCGAAGCTCTGGCGCAGGTAGGCGTGCGCCCGGCCCGAGACCACGACCCGCACCGTGTGGCCGGCGGCGAGCAGCAGCTCGAGGACGACGCGGCTCCGGGTCGCGTGGCCCATGCCTTCGCCGACGACGCCGTAGAGGATCCGCATGCGCGGGGCTAGAGGTGCAAGAGCTCTTTGACGGTGTTGATGACCTGCGGCGCCTGGATCGGCTTGGTGATGTAGGCGTTGGCGCCCAGCGCCATCGCCCGTTGCCGGTCTTCTTGCGCGCCCTCGGTGGTGATGATGACGATCGGGATGTCCTTGTGGATCGCGTCCTTGCGCACCAGCGACACCAGCTTCAAGCCGTCCATGATCGGCATGTTGATGTCGGTGATCAGGATGTCGAACTTGGTCGCCTGCAGCTTGCGCAACGCGTCGACGCCGTCGTCGGCCTCGGTGACCTTCAGGGTTTGCAGACGGCGCAGAGCAAAAACGATGAGCTGCCTCATCGTGGGCGAATCCTCTACGACCAATGCCGCGTGCTCAGCCATGCCCCATCCACTCGCTCAGGAGGTCATGAGATCGAGAAACCCCTGAATGGTGTTCAACTTCCGCTTCGAATCGGTGTACAGCTTCGACGCGAAGATCGCGGTCGCGGCGTGCCCGGCGAGGAGCGTGAACAGCTCGTGGTCCACGGGCGCCAGCTGCTTCTTCTGCTGCAGAAAACGGTAGATCAGGATCACGCCGATGGTCTGATCTTTGATGCGCAGCGGCACGCAGATCGGCGGCTTCGCGGCGTCGATCTCCTTGCCGGCGTCCACGGTGCTCTCGAAGTGCGGCTCGCCGCTCTTCAACACCTTGCCGACCACGCCGTCCTCGGCCTTGATCACCCCGATCTGCTCGCGCTCCAGACCCTCGAGCGCCAGGATCCGCAGGCCCTGGCCGGCCTCCTGCACCAGGCCGACGGCAAAACACTCGGCGCCGACGAAGTTGAGGATGATCTCGGTGATGATCTGCAGCACCTCCTGAAAGTCCAAGGTCGAGTGCAGCTGATAGCTGGCGACGTAGATGTTCAGGAGGTTGTTGTTCTCGTTCTCGATCTGCAGGTAGCGACTGGCGAAGTCCTTGTTCTCGGCCTCGACCTCTTTGAACCGCCGCGTCAGCGCCTCGCGCTCTTCTTCGAGCCGCCGCACCTTCTCCATCAGCTCGCGCACCAAGCCGCCGTCGTCACCGCTGGTGTGGGTGCGCGAGTCGAGCTCGGCGAACCGAAAGCGGAGGCGCTCGTTCTCCTTCAAGACCTCTTCGGTGAACTCGGCGCTGCGCTTGATGATCTGGAGAAACTCCCGACGGCGCGCCTGCACCGCCTCGCCGCCCTCCGGAGAGCTCTTGGGTTTCTCGTCTTTCATCGTCACCACGAGGGGTATGCCGACCCGCGGTCCCCTGTCCTTAGCACGCAACAATCCTTCGCCTCAAGCGCCCAGAGCACACGATCACGCCTAGCCGCGGCAGCGCGCGAAGCTCGCGATCGCATCGGCGATCCGCGGCAGCGGCAACACCTCGTCGACGCAGCCGCTCTCCGCGGCCTCCTTCGGCATTCCGTAGATCACCGCGGTCTCGGCGGACTCAGCCACGACGCGCCCCCCCGCCGCCTTGATCTTCTCGACCCCGACCCGCCCGTCGGAGCCCATGCCGGTCAGGACGACGCCGAGCGTCGCCTTGCCGAACGCCCGCGCCGCCGAGATGAACAGCGCGTCGACCGAGGGGACGTAGCGGTCCGCCGCGGTGCCGAGCCGCATGGTCGCCCGCCAGCCGCTGTCGGCGCTGCCTGCGACCTCGAGGTGTTGGCCGCCCGGCGCCACCAGGGCGGTCCCGGCCGCGAGCACCATGCCCTCTTCGGCCTCACGGATCTCGAGGCTGGCGATACGGTTCATCCGCTCCGCGAAGGCGCGGGTGAACTTCTCCGGCATGTGCTGCGCGACCAAGAACGCCGTGTCACCGACGTCGGCGAGGGCCCGGAAGATCCCCTCGAGCGCCGGCGGCCCCCCGGTGGACGCGCCGATGCACACGACCCGGCCGATGCCGCTCGGTCGACCACGCGGCACCGCGCGCACCGCCGTCGGTGGCGTCGCTTGCGGTGTCCGGGGCGCCGGCAGCGCGCGCAAGGCCCGCACCACCATGACCTTCCCGAGCAGCTCGTCGCGGACCCCGGCCAAGTCCGGGGAGATGTGGTGCGTGGGCTTGGCGACGAAGTCGAGGGCGCCCAAGTCCAGGGCCTGGAAGACCTCCTCCTTGCGGCTGTGCGAGCTGATGACGATCACCGGCGTCGGCATCTGCGCCATCAAGATGCGCAGAAAGGTGAAGCCGTCCATCCGCGGCATCTCGAGATCGAGGGTGACCAGGTCGGGCCGGAGCTGGTTGGCGAGCTTCAGCCCCTCCTCCCCGTCCGAGGCCTTGCCGACCACCTCGACCTCGGGATGACTCTCGAGGATCTCGGTGAGGGTGCGCCGATTGTAGGCCGAGTCGTCGATCACCAGCACTCGGAGCTTCTTCATGGCGTCGGTCCTGGGGCGGAGCCCTCCGGCTTGCGGTACACCATGTCGTTCTTCAGCGGCCAGAGCTCGAACGCGGTGGACTCGTTGATCAGCGACTCGGCGTGCCCGAGCAACAGGAAGCCGCCGGGTCGGAGCTTGCGATGGAAGGTCTCGATCAGTCGCTGCCGACTCGCCGGGTCGAAGTAGATCATCACGTTGCGGCAGAGGATGACGTCGACCGGCGCCAAGAGCGCCAGCGCCGAGCCGTCCACCAGGTTCAGGTGGCCGAAGCTCACTTGGTTGCGGATCCGATCGGCGAGCCGATAGGTCCGGCCGTCGGCGACGAAGTGCCGCGCCAACATCTCCTTCGACGTCGCCCGGAACGACGCCTGGGTGTAAACCCCGGCGCGCGCGGTCCGCAGCACCTTGCGCGAGATGTCGTTGCCGAAGATGTCGAACGCCAGGCCACGCGCCGCCGACGCGTCTTCGAGCATCATCGCGACGCTGTACGGCTCTTCGCCCGTCGAGCAACCCGCCGACCAGATCCGGAGACGCCGGCCGCTGCGACCGCCCTCCTTGACGAGCGGCAGGACCTCGTCCATCAGCGCGTTCAGCTGATAAGCCTCGCGGAAGAAGTAGGTCTCGTTGGTCGTGACCCGTTCGACGATCTCGTCGAACTCGAGCTCGCGATCGCGCCCGTACTTGATCAGACGGTAATAGTCACGAAAGCCGACGAAACCGAACACCGGCAGCCGGGGCTGCAGCCGCCTCTCGATCAGGAACTTGAACGACTCGGTGAAGTAGATGCCGCAGTAGTCGCAGATCAGATCGCGGATCAGACGAAACTCCTCGTCCGTCATGCTGACCGCTCTGCCGGTGCCCAACGTCATGCGCCGGCCTCCGACACCAACAGCAGGCGCTGCAGCGCCGTGCGGATCATCGCCTCCGGCTCCCGCTGCAGACACTCCTCCAGGCGCGCGGCCGGCACCCGGATCCGCCGGGTCAACAGCGCCTCGGCGGCGGCGCTCCGAACCACCCAGAAGCGATGACTGAGACACCCAGTCAGGAACTCGGACGCCTCGCTCGCCGACATTCGGAGCGCGAGCTCGACCGCCTCGTGCGCGACCTCCGGGTCGGCGTGTTGCACCGCGCGCGCCGCGACGCTCGCCAACCCCGGCGGGTTCAACCGCACCAGGCTGTGGATCGCGGCGATGGCGATCGGCGACGACGAGCTCAAGGCGCCCTCGCGCAGCGCGCCCACCGCCTCCGGCGTCGATGACCGGCCGAGCCCGCGCAAAGCCTCGGCGACCACGAAGTCGTCCGGGTCTTTCGTGGCCGCGAACAGCGCCCGCGCCGCGCTCGAGGTCGGAAAGGCCGCGAGCGCCCGCGCCGCGCTGCTTCGCACCCGCGGTTGCTCGTCGCTCAATGAGAACGCCAGGATCTCCTCGGGGAAGTCCCGCCCGTAGGCGAGCGCGGCCTCGATCGCCGCCTGCCGGACGTCGGGGTCGCCGTGATGCACCGCGCCGATGACGAGCTCCCGATCCCGATCCCGCCCCAGCGCCCCGAGCGCCGTGATCCAGCCGGGCAGCACCTCACCGCCCGCCACCAGGCGACGCAGGCGCTCGGCGACGATCTCCAGGTGGCGGCCGCCGATCGCGACCAGCGCCATCACCGCGGCCTGGCGGATCTCCTTGTCGCCGCTCTTCGCCAATCCCAACAACGCCTCGATGCTCTCGACGCCCCCGAGGCTGCCCACCACCCGCACCGCGGTCTCGGTGGCGCGGGTCTCGGGGCCGGCGGCGAGCTCCAAGAGGGTCGGGACGACGCCGGCGTCGCCCAAGATCTCGACGGCCTCGAGGAACAACACCCGCGCCTCGATGTCGACCGCGTCGATCGCGGCGAGCAGCGGCGCCACCACCTTGGGGCCGAGGCTGAGGACCGCCCGGAGCCCGGCGTCCGCCGTGGTCCCTTGCGCACACGCCTCCAGGATCTTCGGCGCCGCGCCCGGATCGTCAAACAGCGCCGCGATACGCGCCGCCGCGGCGACGACCTTGTCGTCATTGCTCTGGAGCAGCTTCAACACCGCCGGTAGCCGGCCGGGTCGCGCCACCATCTCGGCCACCACCGCGGCGCGCTCCGCGGCGCCCAGGCTGTCGATGAGCGCCGCAAACGACACCACGGCGATTTGCCGGCTCACGGTCGCGCCGCGCTCCAGGTACTCGATGAGCACCGCCGCCGCGCGCCGGTCACCGGACGCGCCGAGCAACGGCAACAGCGCCCGGGCCAGCGGCGCTTGCTCGACCCACGGCGACAGCTCCGCCCATGGGAGACGCGCGCCGAGCCTGCCGAGGGCGTCGAGGAGGTAGACGCGCTGCAACAGATCCACGCCGCCGACCCGGAGCCGGGCCCGCAACAGCTCGATGGTCTCGCCGCCCCCCGCCCGTCCCAAGGCCTCGACCACCGCCGACCGCACGTTGTCGTCCTGATCGTCGATGTCGCGCAGCAGCGCCGCCACCGCCGCCTTTGTGCCGATGCCACCCAGCACCTCGACGACGACCTTGCGGAAGTCGACGTCGGCGGACGCCAAGCCGGCCGCCAGGGCCGCCACCGCGACGTCGCCGATCCCCAGCAGGACCTCGGCCGCGGCGCTGCGCATCCCGGGGTTGTCGGCCACCGCCAGCCGCGCGGTCAACGCCGCGAGCAAGGACGTCGACGCCGGCTGTGCCGCGAGCGCGGTCGCCGCGGCGCGCCGCACCCGCCAGCTGCCGTCACCGAGCGCCACCAACAGCTGCGGGACCGCGTCGGCGCCCTGGCGCGACAGCTCCAGCACCGTCTGGTAGCGGATCTCGTCCTGCCGCCGGTCGCCCGCCCCCGGCGCCGGCCTCCTCCGCACGGTGTCAGTCATCGACGGCGCGTCTCCATCTCCGCCACCAGCTGCGCGAACGCCTCGCGGATCGGATCGCTGCCCGCCGGGACCGAGCCGACCCCGGCCTCGAGCAGCAGACGCCGGCCCTCGTCGAGGGCGCGTTGCAGCGGCTCGCTCTGCCGGGTGCGCCGATACGCCTTGACCTCGGCCTCATTGTAGAGGGCGATGTCGGCGACGATGCTGCGCGCCAGCGCCACGACCCGTTCTTCGCCGCTCAAGTCTCTACGGGTCTCGCCGTCATGGATCTTCGCCCGCCGGGTGTCGATGTCCGCGTCGTCCCGGCCGGCGCTGACGTGCAGCAGGGCGCCGAGCTTGCCGGGCAGCAGATCGGGGATGTGGTGCTGCTCGACGTAGTCGTCGGCGCCGTACAGGCTCTTCGGCCGCCGCTTGTAGGCCGCGGAGTTGAACACCGAGGCCACCAGCACGACCTTGGTGCCCCGCAGCGCCTCGTTGCCGCGCACGTGCTCAATCACCTGAAATGACATGACGTCACCGAGACCGACGTCCAGCACCGCCGCCACCGGTCGTCGCGCGTCGATGATCTTGATCGCGTCGCAGCCGTTCGCAGCCCGAAGCGGCGAGAAGCCGGCGTGCAGCAGCACCGAGCCCATCTCCCCGGACACCTCTTCGGACTCGTGCGCCATGAGCACCTGCGGCCCCGCGGCCTCGGCAAACACCATCGCACGGCATTGGCCGCACCGCGCCCACCCGGCGGCCGGCGGTGAGGTGGCGCACGCACTTTGACACAACGGACAACGAACTGTGCTCACGGTGCTCCCTGCTACTCTTTGGATCCGGCGTCCGGCGCCAGGCCCTCGACGTCCGGGGGCCCGATCGGCTGCTCCGAGCCAACGACGTTCTTCACGTTCAACAGCACCAGCGTTCGACCCCGATAGTGGCAGACCCCGAGGAAGAAGGGCGCGTGCGCCGCGTCCAACAGCCCGGGCGCCGGTCGGATCGCGCTCCTCGGCAGGCGCACGACCTCGGTGACTCCGTCCACCATCAGGCCCAGGACCCGTCCCTCGATCACCGTGATCATGATCTTGCGGTTCGCCGACTCCAGGTGCGGCAGGTCGAAGCGCCGCCGCAGGTCGACGATCGGGATCACCGAGCCGCGGAGGTTGATCACCCCTTCGACGTAGCGCGGTCCCTTGCGCACCGGGGTGATGGGCACGACGCGGATGATCTCGCGCACCCGCCGGATGTCCACCACGTATTCCTCGTCGCCGACCACGAACGCCGCGAGCTGAACGATGTCGTCGTGGCTCTGCTCCTCTGCCGCCATCAGCGCCCCTCCGTGATCGCGAGCAACGAGCTGAGCTCCAAGACGATCAGCAAACGCTCACCGAGGCGCCCGACCCCGGCCAACAGCTCCGTCACCTCGCCACGCATCGTGCGCGGCACCGGCTCGATGTTCTCTTTGTCCATGCGCACCACGTTGCTGACCCGGTCCACTTGCACCCCGAGCGGATCACCGTCGCCGCGCAACACCAGGACCCGGTTCTGGCCGGTCACCGGACGCGGGTCGAGCCGCAGGATCACCCGCAGATCGACGACCGGCACGATCGTGCCCCTAAGCGAGATGATGCCCAACACCCCGGCCGGAGCGCGCGGCACCTCGGCGATCGTCGGCACTTTGATGATCTCCTGGATCTGGGTGATCTCGATGGCGTACTCCTCGTCACCGACCCAGAACGCCAACAGCTCGACCGCGGTGCCGCCCGCCGACCGCTGCGGCGCCGGTCCCTCCATGCCTTCCAGAGCCGCCTCGACGCCTTCCTCGGCGCCGACGAAGAACTCGCTGAGCGGGTCGAGCGCCGCGGTCTGCGGCTCGCCGGTGAGGGTTGCCGCCTCGCCGCCGCCGCCAACGTCGACACGCGCCGTCTCCGGCGAGGTGGCGCCGCCCTTCGCTTGCCTGCCCTTCATGCGCCCCCCTCGATTTCATCGCGACCGACCGAGAGCTCGTTGAAGATCTGCACCACGTCGATCACCAGAATAGTCTGCTGGTTGCCGAGCTCCGCGGCGCCGGCGATACCGGGGACGCCGCGCAGCCGCCGGCCCAACGACTTGATCACGATATCCTGTTGACCGACGAGCTCGTCGACCACCAGCGCCAGGCGGCTGTGGCCGACGCCGACGATCACCGCGAACGACACCTCCGGCCGGCCCTTGCCCGCCAGCTGGAACACGCTGCGCAGATCGGTGATCGGCACCGTCGCGCCGCGCACCGAGATGACCTCACGGCGCTCGATGGTCCGCACCGCCGCTCTATCCACCGCCAGGGTCTCTTGGACGTTGTTGAGCGGCACGGCGTAGGTCCGCCCGGCGACGTTGACGACCAGGGCCGGGATGATGGCGAGAGTGATCGGCAGGGTCACCGTCACCCGCGTGCCCTCGCGCGGCTTGGACTCGACGTCGATGACCCCGTAGAGATCCGCGATCTTGGTCTTGACCACGTCCAGCCCGACGCCGCGGCCGCTGTACTCCGAGACCTCGGTCCGGGTCGAGAAGCCCGGCAAGAACAACAGCCCGAAGATCTCGCGCCGGCTGAGCTCCGGGGCGCGCTCCGCGGCGACCAGACCCCTGGCGACCGCGGCCTCCAGGGTCTTCGCGATGTCGATCCCCCGACCGTCATCGGAGACCTCGACGACGACGTGGTTGCCACGCGCCGCGGCGGTCAGGCGCACGGTGCCCTCGGGATCCTTGCCGGCGCTCTTGCGCTCGTCGGGTGATTCGATGCCGTGATCGATGGCGTTGCGGATCAGATGCATCAACGGGTCCGCCAGATCCTCGACGATCAGCTTGTCGAGCTCGGTGGCCTCGCCCGTGACCTCGATGCGGATCTCGCGCCCGAGCTCGCGGCCCATCTTGCGTCCGATGCGCACCATGCGCTCGAACAAGCCCGCCATCGGCACCATGCGGACTTCCATGATCCCGGCCTGGAGCTCCGCCAGGCGACGCTCGAAGTTGCGGTTCTCCTTGTGCAGATCCGCTGCGAGCTCGGTGAACCCCTGCTTGCGCCGGATCTCGACCCCGATGCGTTCGAGCGCCATCTTGGTCAGGCCGAGCTCGCCGACCAGGTTCATCAGACGGTCGAGGCGGCGGATATCCACCCGCACGGTGCGCGACACGCTCTTCAGAGCGGCGGTCTCGTCGTGCGCCGCGGCCTCGCCCCCGTCACCAGCCGCCGCCGCCCCAACCGGCTCCGCCGCCGCCTCGGGCGCCTTGCCGCCACCCGAGCGCGCGATCGGGACCACCGTGATCTTCTCGTCGCCGAGCGCCGCGACCACCGCCTTCTCCGAGGCGTCGGTGCCGATCATGATATCGAACGCCAGCGTCCCCGGCTCCCCGGTCTTGGAGCTCGGCAGCTTGGTGATCACCTCACCGATCTTGCTCACCGCGGCGTCGATCTCGGCCAAGCCAACGTCGAAGCTCGACAGCTCGAAGGTCGTCTGCAGCATGTAGAGCTTGCGGCCGTGCGCCAGATTGTCACGCAGCCGATGCTCTTCGTATTCGGTCAGGACCCCCAACACCTCGTCCTTCAACTGCACCAGGCTCGACAGCTCGTCGGCGCCCGACGGTGTGCCGCCGGCGGTCACCTGCTTCAGCTGCGTCACCAGCCCGGCGATGTCCTGCTCGGTCGGTTGCGCCGCCTCGCCGCCGTTCCCCCCGGCGGCGGCGATCAGCACCCCGAAGCGCTCGACGCAGGCGAACAGCACGTCCAGCGCCTTGGCGTCGAGGCGGACCTTGCCGAGCCGCATGCCGTCCAGCACGCTCTCCATTTCGTGCGCCAGCCCGGACACCAGATCCAGGCCGAACATCCCCGAGATCCCTTTCAACGAGTGGGCGCTGCGGAACAGGCTGTTGATCCGTTGCGGCGGCACCTCGCCGGCGCGGCCCTCGACTTCGGCGGCGATCAGGTCGCGGTTGAGCGCGTCGACGATCTCTTGCGCCTCGGCGACGAACTCCGGGGTTGCCACGGTCGGTCTTGCCATCTCAGCCCCCCACGCCGAGCAGCCGCCGGACCGCGGCCACCAGGGCGTCCGGCTCGAAGGGCGTGGTCACGTAGTCATCGGCGCCGAGGGAGATCGCACGGCGCCGATCTTCTTCCCGGCCCGCGGTGGTCACGATCAGCACCCGGGTCTTGGCGAGGTCGGGGCTCTTCTTCACGAACGACAGCACCTCGAGCCCGGAGAGCCCGGGCATGTTCAGGTCCAAGACCAACAGATCGATCGCGGCCCGCGGCAACAACTTCAGCGCCTCGAAGCCGTTCGCGGCCTCCACGACCTCCAGGTCCGGGAAGTCACCGAGGATGGAGGCGATCAGGCTGCGCATCGCCCCCGAATCATCTACGACCATGAGCTTTTGCATCGCTTTTCCCGTTTACCCCGGTTCCGGCTCGCTCTTCTTCGAGCGTCGGCTTTCTTCCAACTTGCGTTCCAACAGCGCCCGGTCCATCGCCACGCCGGCCTGCTGCAGGAAGATCTCCAGCGTCTCGATGGGGGGGAGCTCCACCCCCGACGGGTTGTCGCCGTACAAGATCGCGGCGACGCGGTCGCTGGAGATGAGCGGCAGCGCCACAACGTCGGTCACCGGCCACGCGCCGCCCATCCCCTTGATCAAGCGCTCGTTCCCCGGCGTGTGCTCGAGGCGGGTCCGCATCGCGGCCCGAAAGCGGACGACCTTGTCGAACAGCGAGTCGTTGTCGAGGCCGATGTGGATCCGCCGCACTTTGCCGACGAAGCTGTCGGAGTCCTCGTTGACCGAGAAGCCGCCGAGGCCGACGTAGGCCCGCCGGGTCACGAGCCAGATCGCGGCGCGCTCGAACATGTGGCTCGCGAAGCGCAGCACCAACAGCGTCACGGTGTCGCGGCTCGCGGGATCGACGAGCTCCCCGAGCATCGAGCGCAGGAACCCCACCGGACCTTCCAACCTTCCGACCTGCGGCAGCTCGTCGCTGCCGGGCACGTCGACCTCGTCGAGCATGCCCGCGACCTCGCGGCGGAGATCGTAGTCCTGGGGTGCGGCGTGGCTCGGCGGCGACGCCGCGCCCTCCACACCCGCACCGGCCACCGGCTCGGGCGCGCTCGCCGGTGCGGCGCCGACGTCCGGAGGCGCCGCGGGGCTCGACTCGAGCGACTGAGACACCAGCTGCGGCGTCGGCGCCGCGGTCGCCTCCGGAACCGAGTCCGGCGTCGGCTCCGCCACCGACTCCGGGATCGGCTCTGGTGCCGGCTCCGGGATCGCCTCCGGGGTCGCCTCCGCCTCCGCCTCCGCCTCTGGGATCGGCTCCGGCACCGGCTCCGGCACCGGCTCCGGCATCGGCTCCGCCAGCGCCTCTGGGGTCGCCTGCGCCTCCGCGTCCATCTCCGGGATCGGCTCCGCCTCCGCCTCCGCCTCCGGGATCGGCTCCGCCAGCGCCTCCGGGGTCGCCTCCGCCTCCGCTTCCGGGATCGGCTCCGGCATCGGCTCCGCCACCACCTCCGGGGTCGGCTCCGCCGCCGGCTCGGCCAACGGCGTTTGCCGCTCGGCCACGGTCGGCACCGGTGCAGCCTCGCTCCCAGCCTCGCGATCCGGCGTTGGCTCCGGGACCTCGGTCAAGATGGTCTCCGGCCGGGGTGGGACCGAGAGCGGCGCAGGCGCCGGCAGGGTCGTGGGCGCCTCACGGCCCGGATGGCCCGGCGGATCCCGACGCGAGAACTCCTCGAGCGCGGCGTTGAGCTTGTGCAGGAACGCCTGCAGCGGCGCGGAGTACGGCCCCTTGTCCTTGCCTCCTTGGATTTGCGCCTTGCGCGGCTTCATCAGAAACGCGGTGACCCCGAGGTGCTGGGCGCGGACCTCGGCCTCGTTGTTCTCGTAGTCCGAGAACAACAACAGCGGCACGTCGTGGGTGCGCTGCCGCAGGTACTCCGCGACCTCCAAGCCGCCGAGGATGCCGGCGCCGTCGGAGCGCGCCACGGTCAGGTCGCAGGCGACCACCAACCCCGAGCCGGCGGCGTCGATCTGCTGCAGCGCGTCCTTGACGGTGTTGGCGACGCTGACCGCGGCAAAACGGCCCAGATACTCGTCCGCTACGCACGTCGTGATCTGCGGGTCATCATCGACCACCAACAGCTTCCACGCCGACTTCCGCGCCGGTGCGAGCGTCACCGAGCGCTCTGCCGCGGCGAGCGGCGTCGGCGCCGCCGGCACCGGCGCCGCCGTGGTCACGGCCGGAGCCTCGCGTCGGGCCCGCGCCGCCGGGAACGGAATCACCTTGTCGGCGTCGTCGGACTCCCGGCGCTCCGGCACCGGCTCGCGCGCCGGCAGCGGCGCTCGCAAGGTGTCGGGCAGAGCGGCGGCGGTGATCGGCGCCGCCGCCTCGGGCTCACTCGCGGCGACCAAGCGCGCCGCGAAGGTCTCCGCCTCCACGGTCCGCGGCGGCCGAACGACCTCGGGCCGCGGCTTGTCACGCCCGAGGAAGGTACCGAGGACGTCATCCTTGGCGCGCTCGTCGCGAAGCCGCGCGCCCTCGATCGCCAGATACTGCGGGTTGACGCCGCGCTGCACCACGACGCGCGTCGCGTTCAAGCCGAAGCCGCGCCACGGATCGGGCTTGGCCTCGAGCACGAAGGAGAACGTGCCCTCCTCCCAGGTGAACATGTCGTAGATGGTCTCCTTCAGGAGACCCTCCATCGCGTCTTCGACCGCGGCGAGGCTCAGGCCGACGTTCTCGAACAGCGCCGCCCCGGCGACGCCGCTCGACTGCAGCGCCAAGATCTCCTGATAGGTGGTGGCGTTCAGCAGCCCTTTGCCCATGAGCCCTTCGCCCACCGCCCGGCTCGACCCGGTGCAGTACACCGCCACCACCCGCCCGGCGTCGAACACGATCTCGCCGGACTCCGCGGGGGTTGTCAGCTGCAGCGTCCCCGAGCGCCGGCTCAGGGACACGATCTGGAAGATGTCCCCGAGACCCAGATCAGCGAGGTTCCCCAACAGGCTCAGAGCAAGCTCCCACACGGGCGCGACTGCGCCCCACACGAGGCCATGGCCGCGACCGAACACCCGCCACAGCCAAACACACGGGCGGGCTCGCCCGCGCCCCATTCCTACCCAGGATTCACTGAAAGGCCAAGACCTTACGTCCCGGTCGACCCGAACCCACCTGGACCACGCGCCGTTGCCGGCAGCGCCGCCACCGTCACGAACGTCGCCGGCACCACGCTCGCGACGACGAGCTGTGCCACCCGCATGCCGGGCTCGATCACGAACGGAGCGTTGCCATGGTTGATGAGGATGACCCGGACCTCGCCGCGATAGTCGGCGTCGATGGTCCCGGGGGCGTTCAACAACCCGATGCCGTGCTTGATCGCCAGGCCGCTGCGCGGCCGCACCTGCACCTCGTAGCCCACCGGCACCGCCATCGCGAAGCCGCACGGCACCAGGACGCGCTCGCCGGGCTCGAGGGTCACCGGCTCGGCCACCGCGGCGGCGACGTCGTAGCCGGCGGCGTGCTCGCTCATCCGCGCCGGCCACGGGATCTCCCGCCCCAGCCGCGCGTCGATGGCGGCGACCTCGATCCGAACGACGCTCACGACGACTCCCCCCCGGTCGGGTCCGCGGCCACCGCGCCGATCACGTGGTAGCCGCTGTCGACGAACAACACCGCGCCGGTGGTGGCGCCACAGAGCTCGGACAAGAACGGCAGCGCTGCACGGCCGACGTCGTCGATGTCGACGTTCCGCCGCAGGGGCGCGACGCGCTCGACCAGGCAGAGCGCCGATCGCAGCCCGCGGACTCCGGCCGCCGACAGCGTCTTGATGGGCCCCGCCGAGATCGCGTTGACGCGGATGCCGGCCGGCCCGAGCTCGGCGGCGAGGTAGCGCACCGCGGCCTCGAGCGCCGCCTTTGCCACACCCATCACGTTGTAGTGCGGGAACGCCTTGTCGCTGCCGTAGTACGTCAGCGTCAGCACGCTCGCCGCCGTCCCCGCGAGGAGCAGCGGCTCGAAGGCGCGCACCAGCGACACCAGGCTGAACACCGACACCTCCATGGCCTCGACGAAGCCGTCGCGGCTGGTGTCGACGAAGCGGCCGCAAAGCTCTTCGCGGCGTGCGTGCGCGACCGCGTGCACCAGGAAATCCAGCCCGCCCCATTGGCGCAAGACGGCGTCCCGAACCGCGACCACCTCGTCCGGCCGGGTCACGTCACAGGGCAAGAGCAGCTCGGCGCCGAGCTCGGTCGAGAGCGGCTCGACCCGCCGCCGCAAGCGGTCATTCTGGAAGGTGAGCGCCAAGCGAGCGCCCTCACGGCGGGCGGCGCGCGCGATCCCGTACGCCAGACTTCGCTCGTTGGCGGTGCCGACGACCAGGCCGCGCCGACCATCCATCAAGCCCATGGGTCCGGTCTTGTAGCCGATTCAGGCGACGACGGCCACGGGTTCGTGACCGTGCATCACCGCGACCCGATTCCGGCCGCTGTGCTTGGCGAGGTAGAGCGCCTGGTCGGCGGCGCGCAACAGCGCCTGGGCGTTGTCGGCGTCACACTGGCCGAGCGCGGCGGTCCCGAGCGAGATCGTCACCTTGTAGACCTCGCCGGCCTCGCCGACGTCGGCCTCCTCGACCTTGGCCCGCAGCCGCTCTGCCACCGGCACCGCCTGGTCGAGGCCGGTGTGCGGCAGGATGACGACGAACTCGTCGCCGCCGTAACGAATGACCAGATCGAGGTTGCGCAGCCCGTCCTTGAAGAGCTTGCCGAGCCGCGCCAGCACCCGGGACCCGAACAGGTGGTCGTGGGTGTCGTTGACCCGCTTGAACTCGTCGATGTCGATCATGATCACCGACAGCGGGTGTTTGTAGCGCTGCGCGCGGCGGAACTCTTCCTCGAGGCGCTGGTGCAGGAACCGCTGGTTGTACAGGCCGGTGACGTCGTCGGTCAGGCTCAGCTGCTCCAAGCGCGCGTTCGCCGCCTCCAGTTGCCTGGTGCGCTCGGCCACCTGGCGCTCCAGGTCGCGGTTCATGATCTCGATCTGCGCGTTCGCCTGCCTCAGGTATTCGATGAGCCGCTGGTTCTCGTCGAGGATCGAGCGTTTCTCCAGCGCCCGCGCCACCTTGTGCAGCACGTCCTCGAGGTTGTCGAAGGGCTTGATCAAGTAGTCGTAGACCCCGGCGTGCAGCGCCTGCAGCAGGGTGTCCATGTTGGCGTATGCGGTCATCAGGATGACCTCAATCTTCGGGAACAGCACCTTGATGCGCCGCAACAGCTGGACGCCGTCCATCCCCGGCAACACGATGTCGGAGATCACCAGGTCGTAGGGGTTCTGCGCCAACAGCTCGAGGGCCGCCTCGGCGCCTTCGGCGACGTCCGCCTGGTAGCCCTCGCGCGGCAACAGCGACGCAAAAACCGAGCGTACGATCTGGTCGTCATCGACGACGAGGATCCGCGGCGAAGCACTCACCCGAGACTCCGTTTCCCTGAAGATCGAGCCATCATTATATAGTGGTCTTGCGCCCCCGGTCACGCATCGGCGCCGTGAGGCGCGACCCGACCCCGGCCGACGCCCTTGCCCCCCTCGACACTTAGCGGTAACTAGGCTTGCCCGCGTGGACCGGGCTCGCCCCAATTCGGCGCCCGCGCGCACGCGCGCGGGCTAACCCCGGAGGAGAACATGACTCATCACATGCATCGTCCGAAGATCGCCCTCGTCGGCGCAGGCCAGATCGGCGGCAACCTCGCCCTGATGGCGGCCCAGAAAGAGCTCGGTGACGTCACGCTGCTCGACATCCCCGACCTGGAGGGGATCGCCAAGGGCAAGGCGTTGGACATCGCGCAGATGTCGCCGATCCAGGGCTTCGACGCCGGCTTCAAGGGCACGACCAACTGGGACGACATCAAAGGCGCCGACGTCGTCATCGTCACCGCCGGCAAGCCGCGCAAGCCGGGCATGAGCCGCGACGAGCTGTTGGACGTCAACGTCAAGATCATGAAGGACGTCGCGGTCAACGTGAAGAAGTTCTGCCCCGAGGCCTTCGTGGTCGTGGTCTCGAACCCCCTCGACGCGATGGTCTACGCCCTCTACAAGATCACCGGCTTCAACCACCAGCAGGTGGTGGGCATGGCGGGGGTCTTGGACTCCGGCCGCTTCCGCTACTTCGTGGCCGAGAAGCTCGGGGTCTCGATCGAGGACGTCACCGCGTTCGTGCTCGGTGGCCACGGCGACGACATGGTGCCGGTGGTCCAGTACTGCGCGGTCGGCGGCATCCCGCTCAACCAGATGATGAAGAAGGAAGAGATCGACAAGATCGTCGACCGGACCCGCAAGGCCGGCGGCGAGATCGTCGCCCTCTACAAGACCGGCAGCGCCTACTACTCGCCGGCGGCGGCCAGCATCACGATGGTCGAGAGCTACCTGCGCGACAAGAAGCGGGTGCTCCCGGCGGCGGCGTGGCTGCGCGGCGAGTACGGCCTCAAGGACATGTTCGTCGGCGTCCCGGTGGTCATCGGCGCCGGCGGCGTCGAGAAGGTGATCGACGCCGAGCTCTCGAAGGACGACCGCGACGCGCTGATGAAGAGCGCCAGCCGCGTCAAAGAGCTGTGCGTCGAAGTCGACAAGCGTCTCTAGTGTCACCTGCCGCGAAACGTGCCGCTTTGCCGCCGGTCGGCGATTGAGCGGCACCGCGGTCGCCGCACTTGGGGTGATGGCATCGTGCCCCGCGGTGACTGCAGCGACCTCCACAGCAAAGAGCGGTTCTGGTCGGTCGAAAGGAGAAGATCTCATGCGTTGGCTCGTCAACCTGGCGTTGTCATCGATTGGCGCCAAGGTGGTGATGGCGCTCACCGGGCTCGTCCTGGTGGCCTTCTTGGTCGGCCACATGGTCGGCAACCTCCAGGTCTTGGGCGGCCAGGAGCCGCTGAACGCCTACGCCGCGTTCCTGCACAGCAAGCCCGCGCTCCTTTGGGTCGTGCGCAGCGGCCTGATCTTGGCGGCGGTGCTTCACATCGTGTCGTCGGTGCGGCTGACCTGGCTCAACAACGCCGCGCGGCCGGTGGCCTACGCGGTGAAGCGGCCGATCCTCTCCAGCTTCGCGTCGCGCAACATGCTGGTGACCGGACTCGTGGTGTTCGCGTTCCTGGTCTACCACCTGCTGCAGTTCACCTGGCGGCTGACGAACCCGGCCTTCAGCCAGCTGCATGACGCCCAGGGACGCCTCGACGTCTACTCGATGGTGGTGCTGAGCTTCAGCGAGCGCCTGATCGCCGGGGCCTACGTCGTCGCCCTGCTGCTGTTGGGCCTGCACCTCTGGCACGCCATCGGCAGCACCTTTCAGTCACTCGGCCTGACGACGCCGAAGTATCGCCGCCTCATCGACGCCGTCAGTCTGTTGGTCTGCGCCGTCCTCGTGGTCGGCAACGTCTCGATGCCGGTCGCCATCCTGATGGGATTGGTGCAGCTGCCGGCGGGAGTGATCGCGCCATGAACCTGGATGCCAAGATCCCGTCCGGTCCGATCCAAGAGAAGTGGGACAAACACCGCTTCGAGATGAAGCTCGTCAACCCGGCGAACAAGCGCAAGTTCGACGTCATCGTCGTCGGCACCGGCCTCGCCGGCGCCTCGGCGGCCGCGTCCTTGGCCGAGCTCGGCTACAACGTCGAGGCCTTCTGCTTCAACGACTCCGCCCGCCGCGCCCACTCGATCGCGGCGCAGGGCGGCATCAACGCCGCGAAGAACTACCCGAACGACGGCGACTCGATAGAGCGGCTGTTCTACGACACCGTCAAGGGCGGCGACTTCCGAGCCCGCGAGGCCAACGTCTACCGCTTGGCGCAGGTGTCGAGCGCGATCATCGACCAGTGCGTCGCCCAGGGGGTGCCGTTCGCCCGCGAGTACGGCGGCCTGCTCGACAACCGGTCGTTCGGCGGCGCCCAGGTGTCGCGCACCTTCTACGCCCGCGGCCAGACCGGGCAGCAGCTGCTCCTCGGGGCCTACGGCGCGTTGATGCGCCAGGTGGGCCTCGGCACCGTCAAGATGCACGTCCGCACCGAGATGCTCGACGTGGTCGTGGTCGACGGCCGGGCCCGCGGCATCGTGGTACGCGACCTGACGACCGGCGAGATCCGCTCGCACGCCGCCGACGCCGTGGTCCTCGCGACCGGCGGCTACGCCAACGTCTTCTACCTGTCGACGAACGCCAAGGCCTGCAACGTCACGGCGGGCGAGCGAGCCTACAAGCGCGGCGCGGCGTTCGCCAACCCCTGCTTCACGCCGATCCACCCGACCTGCATCCCGCGCTCCGGGGACTACCAATCGAAGCTGACCCTGATGTCGGAGTCGTTGCGCAACGACGGCCGGGGGTGGGTGCCGAAGATCCGCGGCGACCGGCGCTCTCCGGCGCAGATCCCCGAGAGCGAGCGCGACTACTACCTGGAACGGAAATACCCGAGCTACGGCAACCTCGCGCCGCGGGACATCTCGTCGCGCGCCGCCAAGGAGGCCTGCGACGACGGCCGCGGCGTCGGTCCGGGCGGCTACGGCGTCTACCTCGACTTCGCCGACGCCATCGGCCGGCTGGGGCAGAACGTCATCGCCGAGCGCTACGGCAACCTCTTCGAGATGTACGAGCGCATCACCGGCGAGAACCCCTACCAGGTGCCGATGCGCATCTACCCGGCGCCGCACTATGCGATGGGCGGCCTGTGGGTGGACTACAACCTGATGAGCACCATCGAGGGTCTGCACGTGCTCGGCGAGGCCAACTTCTCCGATCACGGCGCCAACCGCCTCGGCGCCAGCGCGCTGATGCAGGGGCTCGCCGACGGCTACTTCATCATCCCCTACACCATCGGCCACTACTTCGCGTCGAACAAGCTCGGCAAGGTCAAGACCGACCACGCCGAGTTCAAGCGCGTCGAGGCCGAGGTCCGCGAGCGCATCAAGCGCCTGACCACGGCAAACGGCAAGCGCACCCCGGACTCGTTCCACCGCGAGCTCGGCAAGATCGTGTGGGAGAAGTGCGGCATGGCCCGCAACGAGAAGGGGCTCAAGGAGGCGCTGCAGCAGATCCCGGCGCTGCGCGAGGAGTTCTGGAAGAACCTCAAGCTCACCGGCCACAGCGACGACTACAACGCGGTCCTGGAGCACGCCGGCAGGGTCGCGGACTTCCTCGAGTTCGCCGAGCTGTTGTGCCTCGACGCCCTGATGCGCACCGAGTCCTGCGGCGGCCACTTCCGCGAGGAGAGCCAGATGGCGGACGGCGAAGCGAAGCGCGACGACGCCGGCTTCAGCCACGCGACCGTCTGGGAGTACGCCGGCGCCGACAAGGCGCCGCTCTTGAACAAGGAGCCGCTGACCTTCGAGACCGTCAAGCTGGCGGTGAGGAGCTACAAATGAAGCTCACCCTGCGCATCTGGCGCCAGAAGAACCCTCGCGAGCGCGGCGCCTTCGTGACCTTTCCGCTCGCCGACGTCAGCGAGCACATGTCCTTCCTGGAGATGTTGGACGTGCTCAACGAGTCGCTCATCGACAAGGGTCAGGAGCCGGTGGCCTTCGACCACGACTGTCGCGAGGGGATCTGCGGCGCCTGCTCGTTGATGATCAACGGCTACCCGCACGGGCCGCTGCCGGCGACGACCACCTGCCAGCTGCACATGCGGCACTTCAAGGACGGCGACGTCATCACCGTCGAGCCCTGGCGCGCCCGGGCGTTCCCGGTGCTCAAGGACTGTGTCACCGACCGCAGCGCGCTGGATCGCATCATGCAGGCCGGCGGCTTCGTGTCGGTGCGCACCGGCGGCACCCCGGACGCCAACGCCCTGCCGATCCGCAAGAAGGAGGCCGACTTGAGCATGGACGCCGCGGCCTGCATCGGCTGCGGCGCGTGCGTCGCGGCCTGCAAGAACGCCTCGGCGATGTTGTTCGTCGCCGCCAAGGTCGGCCAGTTCGCCCACTTGCCGCAGGGCCAGGCGGAGCGCAAGGAGCGGGTGCGCCGCATGACCGGCCAGATGGACAAAGAGGGCTTCGGCAACTGCACCAACACCTATGACTGCGAGGGCGCCTGCCCCAAGCAGATCAACCGCCGCTTCATCGCCGAGATGAATCGCGACTTCATTTGCGCCGAGCTCACGGAGTAGCGCGGCCGGCCCCAGGTCCGCCGCCGAATGCCAACCTTCGACCAGGTCATCGCCGCACACCGCGAGCGCATCGTCGCCGAGGTGGCGAGCGTCCTGTGGCACGACCACCCCGAGCTGCGCGGTCTCGGGCGCGCCAACCTGGACGGCCTGGTCGGCGACCTGCTGCAGGCGCTCGTGGATCGGGTGCGGCTGCCCCGCCACCCCCGGCTGCACACCGTCGCCGCTGAGATCCTCTCGGCGCAGGCCCTCTCCTCGGCTCTCCTCGCCGGTGCCCTCCTCCGCCTGGCCTCGGCGGCGCGCGGCGTGCTGCTGCTCGAGCTCGACAATCGCCGCGCCACCCACATCGCCAGCGCCGCGCTCGATCGGATCGTCGCCGAGCTGATCGAGGGTTTGCCGGGCCCCGAGACCCTGCACCCGGTCTCGACCCCGACCGTCGTCGAGCCGCGGGATCCGACGATGGTCCGCAACATCCGCGAGCTCTTGGCCGAGGCCAAGGACGAGCAGGTCCTGGCGTCGCTCGTCGGCATCCGCTGGCGCGATCCGCCGACCCCGGAGGTGCCGCCGCCCGACCTGCCCGCGCCGGCCGCCGCTCTCCGCCAGGGGCGCGCCCTCTTTCGCCAGATCGTCACCGAGACCGGGGCCCGACTGATCCTCGACACCCCGACCCTGTCGGCGGCGCTGATCTTCGCCCGGGTCAACGACAGCGACGCCCCCGAAGCGGTGAGCCTGGCGCTGACCCTGCAACGCCAGGCGCCCTTGAGCCGCTGCGGCTTCGGCATCGCCCGCGGCACCATCTGCCTGGCCGACGCGCCGGCCGGTGAGACCCCCGAGGCCCACGGCGACGCCTTCGCGCGTCTCCTCACCATCGCCACCGCCGCCCACCCCGGCGTCATCCTCGCCGACGCCGCGATCCAGATCACGACCGCCGCCACCTTCGCGCTCCGCCCGGTCACCGCGACGCTGCCGGTATTCCGTCTCGACCCGGACCAACCGCAGTGGGTCGATCGCCTGGAGCAAGCCGCGCTCGTCAGCGAGCCGGCGTTCGTCGGCCTCGACCAGTCGCTGCGCCGCCTCCAGACCGCGCTGCGCTCCCCCGGACGCAAGGTCACGCTGGTCGCGGTGCGCGGCCGGCCCGGATCCGGGCGCTGCCGCCTCGCCAGCCACGCGCTCTTGGACCTCGGGGTGCTGCCGTCGCGCATCATCCTCGGCGAGCCGCACCCGCTGGCGCCGGAGCCCTATTGGCCGGTGTTGAGCGTCGTCCGCCAGATCCTCGGCTTCGAGGACGGGCCGCTCAAACAGACCGACCTCGCTGAGAGCCTCCAGGCCCTGGCGGCCCGCTCCGCGAGCGGCATGCACCTGCGCTCCGTCCTCAAGCCGCTCGCCGCGCTCCTCGGCGCCGAGGACCTCGATGACTCGCTCGCCGACAGCGGTGAGTCGGTCGCCTTGCGGCTCGAGATCACCAACGCGATCCGCGTCGTCCTCGAGGCCGCGGCCGATCAAGAGCCCGACCGCCCCTTCGCCGTCATCCTGCGCGAGACGGACGGCATCGACTTGCCGACCCTGCAAGCCGTCGCCCAGCTCGGCGGCAGCTACCGGGGCGCCGCGCAGCTGATCGTCCTGCTGTGTGTCTCGCGCCAGACCCGGCTGCCAACCTCGCTCGCCGCCGCCGGCCTGGTCGAGATCGAGGCCGCGCCGCTGCGCGCCACCGAGGCCGTCGAGCTCGCCAGCTCGATGCTCGATCAAGAAGAGCTGCCTCCGGTCGCCCGGCATCTCCTGAAGGAGCGCGGCGGCCATTCGCCGCTGATGGCGGCGTTGATCATCCGCTACCTGGTGGAGCTCGGCGCGATGGTGCACCGCGGCGGCGCCTGGCGGGCTGCGACGCCGCTCGCTGCCAGCGATTTGCCGCGCCGCCCGAATGACATCCTCGCGCGCCGCATCCAGCACTTGCCGCTCAAGCTCGCGTCTCTCCTCAAAGCGGCGGCCACGGTCGGCGAGCCGTTGTCCTGGCGCACCCTCGAGCTCATCTGGGTCAGCCGCGGCTTCAAGCACGAGGAGATCAAGCGCTCGGTCGGCGTCCTCGAAGAGATGGGCTTCATGCGCCGCGAGCCGAACGGCACGGTGCGCTTCTCGCATCCCCTGGTCCGCAAGGTGGCCTACGGCCTGCAAACCCCGGAGGAGCGCCGCGAGACCCATCGGCTCGCGCTCACCGCCCACGGCGAGCGCTACCCCGACGCGCTGCGCCAAATCCCCGCGGTCCTGTTTCGCCACCGGGTCGAGTCCGGCGACGTCGCCGGTGCCCTGGCGGCGGCGGTGGCCGCGGTGCGCCGCGCCCACTTGCTGCACGACGCCAAGCGTGGGCTGCAGCTCGCCGCCGAGGCCCTGGAGCTCAAAGAGCCGCCCGGCGGCGGCACCGACGCGGTCCGCTTCGATCTGTTGGCGGCGTGTGAGCAGATCCGTGACGCCCGCGCCGAGCGCGACACCCAGCGGACCCTGATCAAGCAAATGGTGGGCCTGGCCGAAGGCCTCGGCGACGACCGTCGCGTCGGCCTGGCGCTGCATCGCGCCGCACGTTTGAACCTCCTCACCGGCGACCTGGCGCGCGCCGCCGCTCTCGCGACCAAAGCCCTGACGCGCCTGCAGCACGGCGACCCGCTCGATCTCTCCAACGCGCTGCGCACCGTGGCGCTGGTTCGTTGGCGGGAGCGCGACCTCCCGGGCGCCGCCTCGGCCCTCAAGCAGGCTCTGGCGATCTACGACCGGCTCGGCCACGTCCGTGGCATGGGGCTGGTGCTGCAGAACCTCGGCATGTTCGCGCTCGACACCGGCGCCCTGATCCAAGCCCGCCGCTACCTCGAGAGGGCGCTGCCGCTCAAACAACAGGTCGAGGATCCTCTGGGCACCGCGGTGGTCCTCGACGCCCTCGGCCAGGTCTCGCATCTCGAGGGCCGAGAGGACCTCGCGATCCCCTGCTTCGAGCAGGCCTTGAGCTTGCGCGAGAAGGCCGCCGACGTCGGCGGCGTCGGCCAGAGCCGCGTCAACCTGGCACAGGCCCTGGCCGGCGAGCGGCCCGACAGGGCGGAGGAGATCTTGCGCCTCGCGGTTCTCGGCTGCCGCAGCCGCCGCCAGCGCACCACCAAGATCGAGGCCTACCTGGCGCTGGCCGCGCTCCTCGCTCAAGTCGGCAAGGGCCAGGAGGCCGCGCGCGCCGCCGCCGCCGCTGCTCGCCTGGCCGACAAGACCAGCTCGGAGCTGCTGCGCCTGCGGGTCCGTTGGGTGCGGGCCGAGGTCGAGCTCGGCCACCAGGGCCAGAGAGCGGCGGAGCGCGCCATGGTGCTCGCCACCGACGCCGCCCATGCCGCCTTGCGCCTCGGCGCGGTCCGCTGGCGCATCGAGGCCTTGTCCTTGCTCGCCACCGCGCACCACCGCCTCGCCGACGCCGACGCGGCCACCGAGGCGAGCGAGGCGTTGCAGCTCCTCAAAGCGCGCGGCGCCCCCGGCATCGACCGGGCTCGCATCGAGAGTCGCTGCCGCGAGGTCCTCAGCGCGCTCCGGCCGTCTCAATAACCACAGGGATCGGCGCCACCACCGAGAGGACAGGAGCCCTCGCTGTCGAAGGCCGCGAGCCCGTAAGCGCCCGCGAACGGCCCGCCGAGATCGGCCAACGAGCGGATCCGGACGTAGTGAACGCCCTTGGTGTTGTCGAGGGCGATGTCCACGGTGCTCGTCGTATTGAGCGCCAGCGTCGAGCACCGCGCCGCGGGGAACGTCGGCGGCGTCGTGAGATCGGGCACGACATCGGACGCACACACCTCGAGGTGCGCGGCCTGGTCCGTGCTCTGGTGACCGACGGCGCGCACGCAGATCCAGTTGTCCATGAAGCAGCTGCCGCCGGTGGAGTTGAAGCGGAGGTAGTCGAGGTTGGGCTGGGGCGGATTCGTCGGCGCGTGCTGGCGGACGTCCGACGGCAGCCGCAGGCCGCAGGCGTGGGTCTCGCTCCCGTCCCAGCAATCGAACTCCCCGAATGCCCAGGCATCCCGCCAGGTGTTGTTCAGGGTCACGGTGTCACCGATCCGCAGGTGATCGTCCGCCACCTCGCAGCCGTCGGCCTCCAGCCCGTTGACGTCGAAGTGCGGCACCCGACACTTGATCGCGTCACAGTAGTAGGCGCTGCCGCTTTGCGCGCACGAGCGCACCGTGCTCACGTCGTAGGCCGCGGTCGGCGCGCAGACGTCGCCGCACCAGCGGCAATGGTCCGCGGTGTGCAGCAGCCCCTCGTCGACCTCGCCGTCGCAGTCGTCGTCCAGGCCGTCACAACGGACCTCGGCGCCCGCCGGCAGCGGGCGCGAACAGGCGCCATAGATACCGTTCGCGCACGTAGTCACCCCGGCACACTCGGCGCGCCGCGGCTCCGGTCCGTAGCCACACGCCTCGTTGAGCGGCGCCCCGTTCGGATCCTCGTCGATCGCGTCGTCACAGTCGTTGTCCTGTTGGTCGCACTTCTCGTCGGTCGGCGTCCGCGCGTCACACGACACCCAGCCGGCGTTGGCGTCGCACACCTCTGAGCCGCCGCAGCGCCCGATCCCGGACACGGTGTTGTAGCAGCGTCGCTGTTGTCCGGCGTTGGCGCCCGAGCAGGTGCAGCCGCCGACGATCGGCAGGCACTGGCGCGACAACTCCCGGCCGTCGTCGCCGCGGATGCCGTCGCAGCGATACCCCTGCGGACAGCTCGCGGTGGCGCTGCAGTCCAAGGCGCAGAAGCGCTGATCACCGTCGGTCGCCAGGCACAGATCGCCGAAGCGGCCGCAATCGGCGTCGACCTCGCACGGCAGGCACAGGTTCGACGTCGTTGGCACACAGATCGACGGCGAGCCGGGATCGCGCCCGTCGACGCGCTTGCAGGTGAGACCGGCGCTGCACTCGCCGGCGCACAGCGCGGCGCAGGCCTTTCCGGAAGGGAAGTCGATGCACCAACCGCTCTGACAGTCGTCGTTCGCGACACAGACCCGTCCCGGCGGCAGCTTCCACCCGGTGCCGGTGTTCCCCGACTGGGTGCCGTCGCCGGCGCAGCCGCCGGCGCACGCGAGCCCGACACACAGGAGCAGGCGACCGTCCATCTTCAGCCTCGCGCCCCCGTCGACGTGAGCTCGTAGACCGGCACCGGGTGCGTCTTGCCCTTCACCGGGGTGGCCGGCAATACGCTCGCCGTGGCCGGAGAGCCGGCCCGGGCGAACGTCACCTCGTCGCACAGCACTTGGCCACCCCGCGCCAAGCCCGCCAAGCGGCTCGCCAGGTTCACCGCGTCGCCGATGACCGTGTACTCCATGCGCCGGCGGGCGCCGATCGCCCCGGCGACACAGGTGCCGCTCGCGAGCCCGATGCCGATCGCGATCGCCACCTGCCCCCGATCCCGTCGCATCTCGTTCATCGACGCCACCCCTTCCTGCATCTCCGCCGCCGCCGCGAGCGCCCGTTTGGCGTCGTCGTCGCCCGCCACCGGCGTGCCCCACACCGCCATCAACGCATCGCCGATGAACTTGTCCAAGAGCCCCCCGTGCGCGAACACCACCTCCGCCATCTGGTCGAAGTACTCGTTCAAGAGCGTCACGACGTCGGCCGGCTTGCTGGCTTCGGTGAGCGCGGTGAAGCCGCGGATGTCGGCGAACATCACCGTGACCTCGCGCTCGACGCCGCCCCGCTTCAGATCCAGGCGGTTGCCGATCACCTGATCGACGAGCACCGGGGACAAGAAGCGCCCCAACGACTCCCGAGTCCGGGCCTCCTCGGCGAGCCGATGCGCCATGAACGCGTTCGCGAGCGCCACGCCCCCCCCGGCGCCGATGCCGCCCAACAGCTCCAGGTCGCCCTCGGCGAACGCCGCGGCGCGCGACGAGTTGCCGACGTGGAGGATGCCGTAGACGTTGTCGCCGTTGATGAGCGGCACGCACATCAGCGAGCGCATCTTCGACAGGATCACCGACTGCGACGACTTGAAGCGGCTGTCGAGCAGCGCGTCGCTGGCGAGCACCGCCTCCTTCTGGCGAATCACCTGCTCGACGATCGTGCGGCTGATGAGGATCTCGTCGCCGTCGGCGCCCTCCGGCCCGCGGCTCGCCCACGGCACCAGGCTCTCGTCGGCCTCGAACAGCATCACCGCCCCGGTCTCGGCGCCCACCAGGCCGAAGGCGGCGTCGAGGATCCGGCGGCAGAGCTTGGCGATATCGGTGATCTCGATGAGCTCGCCCACCGCGGTGAACGCGGTGCGGACCCGCTCGTAGCGTTGCCGCAGCAGGGCGGCGTCGCTGATCTCATCCGCCGGGCGCAGCGCCGCGACGGCGTTGCTGAGCAACACCTGCGTTCGGTCGATCGGGCTCGGAGCGACGATCGAGACGCTGGAGCGCCGGCGCACCGCCTCCCCGAGCTCGAAGGTGAAGCGGCAGCCGCCGATCTCCACCACGTCGCCCTGGTTGAGCAACCGGTCCCTGACCGCCTTGCCGTTGACGTAGGTGCCGTTGGAGCTGCCGAGGTCGTTGATCGCAAACGCGTTGCCCCGCATCAACAGCTCGGCGTGCGCCTTGCTCACCTCGGGATCCACGAGGACCACGTCGTTCTTCGGGCTGCGACCGATGCTGATCACCGCCTTGCCGATCGGGATCTCGCGCGTCGCCCGGTTGTTCGGGTCCGGCAGGGGAACCAGTCGCGCCACCGCCTGCGTCACAGCCGCTCCTCGAAGGTTGCGGCCAAAGCTTAGCCAATCGGCGCCGCCGATGCCACGGTGACCGCCCGGGCTCCGCGACGGCGTCAAGGCGGCGGCGCAGATCTCGACCGCGGGGCTGAACTCCGGAGGCACTTGCAGTACAATCCCCCCGATGTCCGCCCTCCGCTTTTCGTCGTCGCTCACCCTGGCCTGCCTGGTCTGCGCCTGTGGCGCCCGCCACCCCGGCGGCGGCGACAAGGCGCCGCAGAACCTGCAGCTCGTCCTCAAGCCTTGGAGCCTCGTCGGCCAACAGGCCTATCCGGGCGACGAGGTCGCGGTCCAGGTCGTGGCCCTCAAGTCGGCCGGCGCCGACATTCAAGATTCGAGCGGCCTGGTCCCCGCGGTCGGCGAGGCCATCGCCTGGCGCCTGCTCGGCAGCCCGCCGGGCAGTCCGTCACTCTCTGCGAACAGCACCGCCACTGACGCTCAAGGACTGTCGTTCATCACCGTCGACGTCGGCAGCCGCGAGAACGCCTCGGTGCAGGTGGAGGCCGCGGCCACCGGCGCCGATCCGGTCACGTTCACGATCCAGGTGCGCGCCGATCAACGCCGCCTCGAGCTCATGGTGCCGGCGGTGCTGTCGACCGCAGTGAACCGCACCGAGCGCCTCCGCGTCCGCCTCCTCCGGGTGATGCCGAACGGCACCGACGGCCCGCCGGTGAGCGGCGCCGAGCTCGAGGTCGAGTTGAAGGGCGGCGTGTCCGCGAGCGGCGCCCGGCTCGAGCCGGGGACGAGTGACACGGTCGCGGTCCCGGGCGCGTTGGTAAGCATCACCACCGACGGCACCGGGATCGGCAGCATCCGGTTCTCGACCGGCAGCACGCCCCAGCCCACCGGCTACACCATCGAGTTCTGCGGCGGCGGCGCCTGTCAGGGCGTCCAGGCCACGAGCGTCAGCGTCCGGGTGACGAACGGCGTCGGCGGCTCACAGTGCCAGTATTTCACCGACTGCGAGCCCGGCTACGTCTGTGACAACGGCACCTGCAAGCCGGCCAGCAATTACTGCGAGACCGACACCGACTGTCCCACCGGCTACCACTGCCCGCCGGCCACCGAGCCCTCCCGCACCTGCACCCTGAACACCTGCGCCCAGGTGTGTCACCAGAACAGCGAGTGCAACACCGCCACCCAGATCTGCGGCAGCGGCCTCTGCTGTATCCCCGCCGACGGCTGTTTGAGCAGCGATGACTGTCCGAGCGGCTGGAGCTGCGACGCGCAATCAGGCGCCTGCCGGCCGCCGTCGTCAACGGCGGCGATGGACGTGCGCGGCCTGTGGTACACCACCTACCACTTCGACATCTCCAGCACCCTGCCGGCGTTCTTCGTCAACGGCCTCGGCCCGGTGGTCGACTTCCTGAGCCTGGTGTTCGCGAGCCAGCTGCAGATCGACATCCCGGTGTTGGGCGACATCCTCGAGGCGGTGATCGCCGAGCTCGTCGCCCAGTACGTGCCGCCGTGGGTGCGCACCCTGGTCTCGGTGCTCGCCGACTTCATTCATCTGTTCCAGAACATGGAGGCCGAGGGTGACATGCTCCTCACCCAGACGCCCGCCGGCCCGCCGCTCGGCAGCGACGTCCAAGGGGTCGAGGACTGGGTGTCGGCGCGCTTCTTCGCCCCGAGCTTCTGTGCCGGCGGTCCGGCCGAGTTCGCGGCCGACCCGAGCTGCGGCGAGATCGACGTCGTCGTCGATCCGACCGTCGACGTCGCGACCTCCGACGACCCGTTGCGCCTGGGCGTGGCCGTCGATCCGTTCTTGGGCGAGGTCATGGGGAACGCCCTGCGCCTGAACGGCCGCAACGTCCGCTTTCGCATGGCGCAGCTCGTCAACGCCGTGCTCGACACCGTGACCCTGATGGCCTCGAACGGCAGCTACAGCGACTTCGAGACCTTCCTCGCCGACATCATCCCCTGCTACGACCTGCAACAGGCGATCGACGATCTGATGTGCGACGCCACCGGCGGTGACGTCTGCTCGGTCCCCGGCATCGAGGCGATCTGCGAGGCCGCCGCGGCCGCGGCCGCCAACGCCCTGGGCGAGGCGTTGGCTCAGATCGAGTTCCAGATCTTCGAGGTCGAGTTCGACCAGCGGGCGCTGATCCACGACGTGCCGCTCGGCGGTGCCGCCGACATCTTCGGCGATCCGCTCGATCCGGCCGACAACGGCGAGAGCGCCCTCGTCGGCACCACCGGCTTCACCTTCTTCGGCGGCGAGCTCGACGCCAACTCCTGGTGGTACGGGATCCGCGCCTACTAGGGCGCTCTACACCTGCTTTGATTCCCGCGCCGCAGCCGCTGCGGCGCTCCCCACCCCCCCTCCCCCGGGCCCGCGCCCCCGGGGGGGGCGTGGGGGGCCGATGGCGGGCGGGGCGCGGCCCGACTTGCGCTGGCCACCGGTGCTGCGGCGGCGCTCCGGCGCCGGCGCTTTATTGCTGGGCGCGCTCGTCGGCTTCGGGAGCGGATACTACTATGCCGGCGAGGCCCGGCGCGGCCTGCTGTTCAGCGTCGTCGACGGCGTGTTGGTGATGGGCGCGGTCTGCACCACGGT
>JACRCV010000120.1 GCA_016218825.1 Deltaproteobacteria bacterium | reverse complement strand
AGTTCGACCGCGGCTACCTGTCGCCGTACTTCGTGACCGATCCGGAGCGCATGGAAGTCTCGCTCGAGGAGCCCTACATCCTCATCTACGAGAAGAAGATCTCGAACATGAAGGACATGTTGCCGCTGCTCGAGACCGTCGCCAGGAGCGGCAAGCCGCTCATCATCATCGCCGAGGACGTCGAGGGCGAGGCGCTCGCGACCCTGGTGGTGAACAAGCTGCGTGGCACGCTGCACGTGGCCGCGGTCAAGGCGCCGGGCTTCGGCGACCGCCGCAAGGCCATGCTGCAGGACATCGCGATCCTGACCGGCGGCCAGATGATCTCCGAGGACCTCGGGATCAAGCTGGAGAACGTCGCGTTGAAGGATCTGGGCCAGGCCAAGCGCGTCACGATCGACAAGGACAACACCACGATCGTCGACGGCGCCGGCAAGAAGAAGGAGATCGAGGGTCGGGTGACCCAGATCCGCGCCCAGGTCGAAGAGACCACCTCGGACTACGACCGCGAGAAGCTCCAAGAGCGGCTCGCGAAGCTGGTCGGCGGCGTCGCGGTGATCCGCGTCGGCGCGGCCACCGAGGCCGAGATGAAGGAGAAGAAGGCTCGGGTCGAGGACGCGTTGCACGCGACGCGCGCGGCGATCGAAGAGGGCATCGTGGCGGGTGGCGGCGTGGCGCTGGTGCGCTCGTTGCCGGCGCTCATGAACCTCAAGGTCGACAACAACGACCAGCAGTTCGGCGTCAACATCGTCAAGAAGGCCATCGAAGAGCCGATCCGTCAGATCGTCGGCAACACCGGCGTCGACGCCTCGATCGTGTTCGAGAAGGTCCGCGAGGGCAAGGGTGGCTACGGCTACAACGCCCAGACCGACGAGTACGGCGACCTGTTGAAGATGGGCGTCATCGACCCGACCAAGGTCGTGCGCACCGCGCTGCAGAACGCCGCGTCGGTCTCGGCGTTGATGCTGACCACCGACTGCATGGTGGCCGAGAAGCCGAAGCGCGAGAAGCACGGCGCCATGGGCGGCGCCCCGGGCGGCATGGGCGGCATGGGCGGCGGCGACATGGACTACTAGGCGGAAGGGCCTAGATCGAGCAGGCAGTAACGAGAGGGCCCCTTCTGGGGCCCTCTTTCTTTTTCTGGTTTCAGCGTTTCTGACGTCTGCCTGCCCTCTGGGCGTCGCCCGCGCGCGGCGCGCGGGCCGGCCTCCTTGCAGGCTCGGCCTTCGGCCTCGGCCGCGGCGCTCCTGCGCCGCGTCTTCGCCCCGCTCCCGCGGGGCTCACCTTCCAGTCCGCCTGACGCGGGTCGGCCGAGTGGGCTCACGTGGAGCGCCGCGCGGCTCGACGCCTACTGCGTCGGCGTCGCCGTCACCTCGTGGTAGCCGCCTTCGTGGCCAATGAGCAGCTGGCGCTGGGCCTCGGCGGCCGCGGCTCTGGCAGCCGCAGCCTCGCGTTGGCGGCGCAGGCGCTCGAGCTCTTCGGGGGTCGGCGGTTTCGCCACCGGCGGCTTGGGCGAAGCCTTGGCTCGTGTGGTCGTGGCGGCGCCGGTGCCCGAGCCTCCGCCCGCGCCGGTGCCGGTTCGCCCGGCGCCACTCACACCGCTGCCCGAGCCAGACACCACGGCGGTGCCGGGGCCATTTCCCGCGCCCGGCCCACGGCACGTTCCCCTACCGGCCCGGGCGCTTGAAGCACCACACATCCATGTTGGGGTTCTGCATCTGCAGCACCAGCTCCCAGCCCTCGGCGCCGAGGTCGCGGAGCACCGCCTCGCCCTCCTCCTTCCAGGGCTTGGGCATCTTCGGCTCGCACAGGTACTCCCACTTCGAGGTCGTCGTCGCCGCCTTGGCCGGCGGGATCAACCGGTCCGAGGCCAACAGCCCGGCGACAAACGCGACCGACACGCTGCAACCCAACAGAAAGTTCCGCATGGCATTCCTCCAGAGGCCGCATCGAAGCACACCATGCTCGCGACAGCCACTGGGCTCGCGCGAGCCACAGATGAGGCCCCCTCCTCGCCCCACCCAGGGGCCAATGCGATCGCGCTCTCGAGTTGAACCGATGGTGCCCGCCCCACCAGGGGGGCGGGCCGAGAGCGACGCCTGCCGCGGCGCGGGAATCCAGTGCGGCGGCGAAGAATGCGGCGGGGACGCGCGTGCAGCCGTCCACTTGAAGTGACCCTTTGAAGAGGATACATTGTGATCATGAAGTCGGCCGGGTTGAAGCAGTTCAAAGCCCACCTCGCTCGGTACGTGCGTGGGGTGGTGCAGGGCGAGCGCCTTCTCGTCACCTACCGCGGCAGGCCGATGGTGGAGGTGCGCCGGGCGGTTCGCGGCCACGATGATCCCTTGGTCGCCGCCGACTTCGTGCCGGCGAAGCGCCCCAACGACAGGCGCTGGGCCGATCGCAAGAGCTATGGGATCAACGCCGCTGATCTCCTTCCGCCCGGAAGGGTGGCGGCCATCCTCGACGAAGAGCGGGGCGCGTGACCACTGCCTATCTCGAGTCGAGCGCGCTCTTGTTCGCGGTGCTGCAAGGCGACGAAAGCCTGGCGCGCGAGATCGCCGAACAAGAGCGGCTCCTGGCCTCCACGCTCACCTTCCTCGAAGGGCATCGGGCCCTGCTCCGCGCGCTGAACAACCGCGAGATCCCGCCGCGAGTGTACACCGCGCTCAAGAAACAGATGTCTGACATCGAGCAGTCGTGTGCCCTGCGGGCGATCGATCAGCCGGTTCTCTCCAGGGCCCGAGAGCCGTTCTTCGTCGAGCCGGTGCGCAGCCTGGACGCGATTCACCTGGCGACCATCGATCTGGCCAAGGCCGCAGGCCTCGAGCTGGTGTTTTCGACCGACCCGCGCGTCGCGCAGAACGCTGACGCCATGGGTCTGAGGGTACGTCCCGCGGCCGCGTCGGCCTGACCCACGCTACTTGCCGTCGTAGCCGAAGAACAGCATCGGCGCGATGCCGATCACGCGGTTGCCGACCGTCACCGATTGGCTGGCGCCCGCGGTGCGGCCGCTCTGTTTGACCTCGGTGACTGGCGCCGACATGATCTTGGCGTCTAGGGTGATCGTGAACTGGTTGCGTCGCCTGCCGCCTGACGAGCCGCCCAGTCCTAGGCCCAACCGGATGTCGGCGCCCGGGATGAAAGCGGCGCCCGCCACCGTGGCTTCCTGCGAGGCCCCCGTCGAGCTCGCCGATTCCTTCACCGACGTCCAACCGCCTCTGGCGACGAGTGGGCCAGCGCCGACAAAGAACGTGTCGCCGAGCGTCGCCTCGGCCACCGCTCCGAGATACGTCAAGCCGACCGCCGAGGCACCCACCGACGCGCGCGTCGAAGCCGATGCAGGCCAGCGACGTCATCGATGTGGTGCGCGACATCGATCGCGACTTACCGGCGCCGCTCGCCCTCACCCCCGGAGAAGCAGTCGAAGGCCACCAAGGATCCCAAGGAGATCGCTCAGGTCGGCACCATCTCCGCGAACGGTGACACCACCATCGGCACCATCCTCTCCGAGGCCATGGAGAAGGTCGGCAAAGAGGGCGTGATCACGGTCGAGGAAGCCAAGAGCATGGAGACCGAGCTCGAGGTGGTCGAGGGCATGCAGTTCGACCGCGGCTACCTGTCGCCGTACTTCGTGACCGATCCGGAGCGCATGGAAGTCTCGCTCGAGGAGCCCTACATCCTCATCTACGAGAAGAAGATCTCGAACATGAAGGACATGCACGGCGCCATGGGCGGCATGGGCGGCGGCGACATGGACTACTAGGCGGAAGGGCCTAGATCGAGCAGGCAGTAACGAGAGGGCCCCTTCTGGGGCCCTCTTTCTATTGATCGCCCTGAGTCACCGGGCTGCGGTCCTTGACATCTCGGATCTGATGCCGCAGATCCCTGCGCCATGAAATCGAAGCCCGGTGCCCTCGCTTTGTCCTTGATCCTGACCGCGAGCTCGGTGGCGTCGATGCTCGGCGTCGCGGCGTGCGGCGGCGATCGACCGCGCCAGGGCGGCGCGGGCGACGGGGGCGCGGGTGGGGACGCCGCCGGTGGCGATACCTCGGCGAGCGCGCCGCGCTGGTTGTCGAACGCCGGGTTCACCGAGCCGCCGAAGAGCATCGCTCCAGACCCGGGTGAAGAGGGCTACCTGGCGGCGGCGCGGCTGACCCCGCCCTATTACCCGTTCACCGTGACCCGGATCAGCTATCGTCTGGTGCACGGCAGCAGCGCCGGGGGCGCGGCCTGCGATGCGCTTGCCGCCCATCGGGTCGAGGTGTCTTCGTCGACGGCGATCGTGCCTGCGGCCTCGCCGAGCCCCGTGGTCTTGACAGAACCGCAGGGGAGCGCCAGCGACGTCATCGACGTGGTGCGCGACGTCGATCGCGATTTGCCGGCGCCGCTCACCCTCACCCCCGGAGAGCACCTGTTCGTCGCGGTGGCGCTGACCGGGACCTACCCGAACGTGATGTGCATCGGCATCAACTCCGACGATCCCTTCGACGCCGATCGGAACTACTGGAGCCGCGCCGCGGCGGCGCCGTACGACTGGACGTCGCTGTCGACCTTCAATCTAGACGGCAGCCTGCTCTTGAGCGCCCGCGGCCAGTAGCGTCACGCCCGCATCGGATCGGCCTTCGCCGGGTCGAGGCCGAGCTCGCGCCGCGCTTGCAGCAGTCGCGCCGGGGGGAAGCCGGCGGTGTCGGCGAGCGCCGCGAGGGTGGTGTAGGCGATCCACGGGGCGCTGATCTCGAAGTGGTGCCGGAGCGCCTCGCGGGTGTCGGAGCGGCCGAAGCCGTTGGTGCCGAGGGTGAAGAACGGCCGGCCGACGAAGGGCGCCACCAGGCTCGGGACCTCCTCGATGTAGTCGGAGACCGCGATCACCGGGCCGTCGTGGTCGCGAAGCGCGGTCGTCAGGTAGGGATCGACGCGGCGCTCGTCGGGACAGAGGCGGGCGCGGCGGCGCGCGGCCCGGCCGTCGCGGAACAGCTGCTGGTAGCTGGTGGCGCTCCAGACGTCGGTGGCGACGTCGAAGCGCTCGGCGAGGATCTCCTGGGCGTGAAGCGCGCAGCGCAAGATCGGGCCGCTGCCGAAGATCTGCGCCCGCGCCCGACCGCCCGCGGCCGGCCGCAACCGGTACAGGCCGCGCAGGATGCCGTCCTCGACGCCGGCGGGCATCGCCGGCATCACGTAGGGCTCGTTGTAGAGCGTCAGGTAGTAGGTGACGTCCTCGTCTTCAGCGAGCATGCGGCGCAGGCCGTCGCGGATGATCACCGCGACCTCGTAGGCGTAGGCGGGGTCATAGGCGACGAGCGTCGGGATGGTGTTGGCGAGCAGCTGGCTGTGGCCGTCCTCGTGTTGCAGCCCTTCGCCGGAGAGGGTCGTGCGCCCGGCGGTGGCGCCCAACAGGAAACCGCGGGCGCGGGCGTCGCCGCACGCCCACGCCTGGTCGCCGATGCGCTGCAGGCCGAACATCGAGTAGAAGATGAAGAACGGGATCGTCGTGACGCCGTGGGTGGCGTAGCTGGTGCCGGCGGCGGCGAACGACGCCATCGAGCCGGCCTCGGTGATCCCCTCCTCCAACAGCTGCCCGGTCTTGCTCTCGTGGTAGTTCAGGAACAGGTGCGAGTCGACCGGCTCGTACTGCTGCCCGAGCGCCGAGTAGATGCCGATGTCGCGAAACAACGCCTCCATTCCGAAGGTGCGGGCCTCGTCGGGGACGATCGGCACGACGCGGCGGCCGAGCTCCGGATCTTTGAGGAGTCGCTTCAACAGCCGCACGAACGCCATCGTCGTCGAGGCCTCGACGCCGGCCTTGCTGCCTTCGAAGAGCTCGGCGAAGGCCGCGGCGGCGGGGGGACGGATCTCGGGTTTGCGGCGCAGCCGGCGCGGCGCCGGGCCCCCCAAGGCCTGCCGGCGTTCGAGGAGGTAGCGCACCTCGGGGCTGTCCCGGCCCGGATGGTAATAGGGCACCTGCTCGACCACGGCGTCGGGGATTGGCAGCTGCAGCAGATCGCGAAAGCGCTGCAGCCTCCTGGTGTCCAGCGTCTTGATCTGATGGGCGACGTTGACGCCTTCGGTGCCCTCGCCGAGGGTCCAGCCCTTCACGGTCTTCGCGAGGATCACGGTCGGGGCGTTCTGGTGGTCGGAGGCGGCGCGGTAGGCGGCGTAGAGCTTGCGGTAGTCGTGGCCGCCGCGGCGGAGCTTGACGATCTGGTCGTCGCTCAGATCCGCGACCAACGCCAACAGCCGCGGGTCGGTGCCGAAGAAGTGGGCGCGAATGTAGGCGCCGTCGGCGACCGAGTAGCGCTGGTACTGGCCGTCGACCACCTCACCCATCCGCGCCACGAGGCGGCCGTCGACGTCGCGCGCCAAGAGCGGATCCCACTCCGAGCCCCACACCACCTTGATCACGTGCCAGCCGGCGCCGCGGAACACCGCCTCGAGCTCTTGGATGATCTTGCCGTTGCCGCGCACCGGGCCGTCGAGGCGCTGCAGGTTGCAGTTGACCACGAAGATCAGGTTGTCGAGGCCCTCGCGCGCCGCCACCCCGAGCGCGCCCAACGCCTCGGGCTCGTCGACCTCGCCGTCGCCCAAGAACGCCCAGACGCGGGAAGCGCTGGTGTCCTTGAGCCCGCGGTTGTGGAGATAACGGTTGAAGCGCGCCTGGTAGATCGCGGTGAGCGGCCCGAGGCCCATCGACACGGTGGGAAACTCCCAGAGCTCGGGCATCAGCCACGGATGCGGGTAGGACGACAGCCCGCCCGGGGTGCTCTCGCGCCGAAAGCGATCGAGCTGGGCTTCGCTCAGGCGCCCCTCGAGGAAGGCGCGGGCGTAGATGCCGGGCGCGGCGTGGCCCTGAATGAAGAGCTGGTCGCCGGCGCCGGGCGCGTCCTTGCCGCGAAAGAAGTGGTTGAAGCCGACCTCGTAGAGGCTGGCCGAAGAGGCGTAGGTGGCGATGTGGCCGCCGAGGCCGTGGTCGCGGCGGTTGGCGCGGTACACCATGGCCATCGCGTTCCAGCGGATGATGCGACGGATGCGCTTCTCCATGCCTTCGTCGCCCGGAAACGGCGGCTCCTCCGCCGGCGGGATGGTGTTGACGTAGGGCGTCTGGGTGAGCGCCGGCAGGCCGACGTTCAGCTCGCGGGCGCGCGTCAGCAACTCACGGATCAGGGAGCGGGCCCGCTCGGGGCCGTCCGCGGCGACTACCTGCTCCAAAGCCTCGCGCCATTCGGCGGTCTCGCCCGGATCTGCGTCGGGAAGCTGCGACTTGAAGGCGTCGAACATCGTGGCGCTAACATTCGCCACGTCGCGCCGAAGTGCAAGCGGCGACGTCGTGCATCGGAGCGGTCATTCTCGGCCGCGCGGCTCAGAACTCGCGGCAGTCGGCGGGGATCTGGGCCTTGCCGAAGCCGTAGGGCCGCGTCTGTTTGATCACCAATTGCCGCGCCGGCCCCCGGAGCTTGATCTCGACGTCCATCGCGAACCAGCGGTTGGCGGCGGTCGGATCGAGGAGCGGCCGGAAGTGGGCGTGGATGGCGCGCAGCGTGCAGGCGATCCGGTCGATCTCCGCCTCCGCCAGCACCGGCGCGGCGTAGGGGAGGTTGCTGTGCGCGAGGTAGGTCACGCGCGGCGCGCCGGCGAGGCGGTAGATCATCTGGTCGGTGGTCACCCCCGGCGCCGGATTGGTGACGCTCGCCTCGCCCACCTGAGCGTTGATGTAGTACTGGTCGGAGCGGATCGGCTCGGTGACGTCACGGCTGATCGCGACGCCGTTGGCGCGCTCGGCGAGGAACGCCGGATGCACCAGCACCGCCATCGCCACCTTGGTGCCGTCGATGTTGTAGAACGTGCGCTCGTCGTAGGCGCGCGGGTTGTACAGGCTCGCCCATACGGTGCGGATGGCGTCGGCGATCGGCCGCTCGGGGTCGCCCTGCGCCGCGCTCGCCGAGGTGTAGAGGCCGGCGCCGTTGAAGCCCGGCAGGTCCTCGGTGTTGCTGCTCGAGCGGAACCGCAGCCTGGTGTCGGCGAAGGTTTCCCCGACGTGGGCCTCGACCGCGGCGAGGAGAACAGCGTCGACGGGCGCGCTCGTGATCAACGCCTGGACCTCGGCGAGACGCCGGGCGCGCAGGGTGGGGTCGGTGCGAAAGACCGGGTCTGGTTCGAGCGCGGCCAAGAGCGCCGCGGCGCCGCTCGACTGCAGGTGCTCGAGCGAGTGCACCACCGGGATCGCGAACGCACTTTCCGGCACCGGCACGCTCCCCGGGCAGCCGGCGAAGCTCGACAGCACGCGCCCGAGCTCGGCGAGCTGTGCCGCCTTGGCGCCGATCGCCGGCAAGTCGGTGAGGCCGCGACCCGCGAGCGGCACGACGCCACGCAAGGTCGTGTCGAGACGGGGGACCGCGAGCGCGCCGCCGCCGTGCTGGCTGCTCCAGAACGCCTCGGCCTCGATGGGGTCGGCGAGACGGACGGCGAAGGCGCCGGGGGAGACCTCGAGGCGGACGAGCGCGTCGAAGAGCGGCAGCAGGCGAGGGTCGTGGCGCGCGTCGACGAGCGCCATGTTGGGGGTGCCGCGGTTTTGGCTCAGGACGTTGACGTGCGCCAGCGGTGTCTGGAACGCCTCGGTCACGAGTCCCCCGACGAACGGCAGATCGTTCGGCACCTGATCGGTCACCACGATCACCTGGGCGCCGAGCGGCGTCGTCGCGAGGTCGGCCGAAGGGACGAAGATCAGCTTGCCGTAGGCGACCCCTTCGGTGAGCGGCTGAAAGGTCACGCCGCGAAACGGGGCGTTGGCGTCGACGATCGGCGCCTGGCCGTCGATGCCGAGCATCACCGAGGTCTGCTGGGCGCTCTGGGGTCGCATCACCCAGGCGGTGGGGGCGTCGGTGCTCGCGGTCGCGGCGAAGAAGGCCTGCAGCATCATCGGCCCGGTGATCCGATCCCCCAACGCGAACTCGACGCTGCGGATGTCGCTGCCGGCGTGGTGCACGAGCGTCCCGAGCAGGTAGCGCCGCCCTTCGACGGTGAAGTACTGCGCCTGCGAGAACTGCACCCAGCCGGTGTAGAACAGCTGGTTCTCGGTCGGGATGCAGCGGTCGAGGTGGGGTTGGCGGTCGATGGTCTCGCGGACCCAGGTGTAGTGCAGATCCCAGGCGGCGGCCGACAACAGGTGCACGACGTCACCGGCCTGCATGTCGATCACGAACTCGACCGACTCCATGCCGAGCGCCACGCCGCCCTTGGCCAGCGCCGCGAAGTCGCCGGGAGTGTAGAGGTGGCGGACGCGGTCGACGATCGGACGGGAGGCGAGCGGCACGCACGGGTCGTTCACCGCTCCCGGGGTCAGCGCGTTGCAGAAGCGGAAGGTACCGCCGCCGTCGGGGACCCGCGCCAACGCCGCGCCGTCGGGCCACGCCATGAAGTCGACGCGATCGATCTTGGCGGTATCGCTCGCGCGCCACAGGGTCACGACCCCTTCGAAGCTCACGTCGGCCTCGAGGGCGTTGGTGGCGGCGCTGTCGACCGGGAGCACCGCCCGCTCGCCGGGCGCCAGCGTCGCTTGCGGCCACAACAGCGGCACCCCGGCAGCCGCGGTCGGCCAGGGGAGGCCGGGAGCGTGGGCGCTGATCGTCACCAGGTAGTCGTGGGTGTCGACGGTCGCGGAGCCGGTGTTCGTGACCTCGACGAAGCCGGCCGGTCGGAGCGCCAGCTCGGAGAGCGACAGGGGCGTGCCGGGGGCCGGCCAGGGGACCGGCCAGGTGTACGGGGTGAAGGTCACCTCGGCCGGCAGCTCCGCGGGTGGCGGCGGGCCGCAGCGGTTGCCGTTTGGCCGCCCGGGAGTGGCGAAGTGGCAGACGGCGAGCGCGCCGCTGCCGTCCGGCAAGCGCGCCAGGCTGTCGTTCACGACGGTGCTGCCGTAGGTCACGCGGTCGACCAAGCGCGCGTCCGGAGCCCAGAGATAGACGGTGCCGCCGCCGGCGTCGAGCTTGAAGCTCAGGTGGTTCTCGCCCTGCGCCGGGGTGTTGTCGGCCCACAGCAGCAGCACCTCGCCGGGCATCAGGGTCTTCGCGGGCAGGAAGGTGTAGCGGTCGGGGCGGTCGCTGATGGTGTAGCCCAACAGCCCTTTGGGGGCGTTGCCGGTGTTGATGATCTCGATCCAGTCGTTCGCCTCGTAGGCCTCGTCGATGTAGGCGCCGTCGTTCTTCGGCATCAGCTCGTTGATCTTGAGGGCGTCGGCGCAGATCCCGCCGGTCGCCGCGCACGGGTCGGTCACGGCGTCGCAGCCCGCCACACCGTTCGCGCACACCTCGGCCGGGCGCCCGAGACACGAGGCGGCCAAGAGCACAACGACCAAGCACACCCACGCCAGGGCAATCGAGCTCACGTTCTTTTGATTCCCGGCGGGCGCTTCGCGCCCGTCCTCCCCACCCCCACCCCGGAGCGTCGCCTGCGGCGCCGCTCTCGGCCCGCCCCCGGGTGGGGCGGGCAACACCGGTCCAACTCGGGAACTCGATCGCCTTGACACCCACGTCACCGCCTTCTTCACGTTGTCACCTGCGATGTCGTCCCACCGCGCCATCAAGGATAGCGGAGAATACGGGAGCAAGAAGCAGACCGCCAGCCGTCTCGCCTACTTCTAGGAAATATCGGGCGATTCCGGCTCGCGCTGTCAACGCCGGTTGACGACTGCAGTCATCACCCGACGGTGCTGTCGCGGATCTTTTTTCGCTCGCGGCTTGACCCGACCGGTATCTCCCGAGGATGTTCCCTCTGACTTCCTCGGGCGTGGTGGCTACACTTGCCCTGGCAGTCGGGCTACACCTACGATGACGGGACCGGGGTGCAGTACGAACCAGGAGAGCTCCAGATGTTCAGGACGTCGCAGCGGATGGTGCGGGTGATCGTCGGTGGTCTCGGGGTCATGATGGCCGGCCTGGCGTGCTCCGAGAAGGACGGCACGCCGCCGCCGAAGCCGGTCGTCGATCCCTTCGAGTCGCCGACTCGCGCCACGAAGCTCTTGCTCTCCGGTTCGGCGGAGTACGGCGCCACGGTGACCATCACCGGGGGCCAGAACTCGATCACCACCACCGCCGATCCCTACACCGCGATCTTCCGCGCCGAGATCAGCCTCGACACCACGATCCCCGGGGGCGCGACCACGGCGACGACCCAGGTCGCCCTCGTCGCCAAGGACGCCGCCGGCAACGCCAGCGAGCCGACCGTGGTCGAGATCGTCTACGACCCGCTCGCCGGTCCCGACATCGATCTGCCGGTCGTCGGCGTGCATCGGATCAACGGCTACTACGTCTGCCAGCCCTCCGGCATGCTCACCGATCGGGCCGATCTCTCCGATTGCGCCAGCCGCACGACGCCGGCGGCGCGCTTCCGCCGCGGCTCCCTGGTCGTGGTGACGGTCCGCGCCCAGGACGAACGGGGTCTCGCCGAAGTGGAGTACAAGGCCTTCGGCACCGGGGTGTCGGATTCCGACTACACCCTGGTCCCAGCCGGCGCCTACACCGCGGGCACCGACTACGACGTGTCGTTCAGCTTCACGATCAACGCCTGGGCCGGGCAGCTGAGCGTCGAGGCGCAAGCCACCGACACCGCCGGCAACATCGCGAACTCGCGCGCCGCGGTCTTGGACGTCACCTACTACCTGGACGCCGGTGACCGGACGATCGACGTGGTCGGCGCCGGGCCGATGCTGTCGTCGGTGCAGGACGTCGCCGTGGCCCCGGACGGCTCGGTGTACGCCGCGAACAGCGACGCCGCGCTGCCGGCGGTGTTCGGCTTCGACCCCGTCGGCCAGACGCCCTTCGTCGCCATCGACTACTTCCCGCGCACGCCGCGGGCGCTCGACTTCGACGCCGACGGCAACCTCTACGCGGCGCTCGACAACGATCGGATCGACAAGACCCTAGCCGGCGAGATCACCCACGCGAGCTACCAGACGATCAGCAACGGCGCCCGCGGCCTCGGGATGCTCGACGGCGCGACCCCGGCGTACGGCTACTTCCTGGCCGCCAGCAACCCGCTCGCCAACGACGACTGCCTCTCGATTCAGCTCGCCGGCACGAGTCGCTATGTGGTTCGAGTGCGGCGCGACGCCACCGCCTGTGGCGGCGCCGACTGCAACGGACCGATCTCGGCGCAACCCAGCGACTGCCTGCAGTCGATCGGCACCACCGAGACCGCCCAGGTCGCCGCGATCGCGACCTTCCTCAACACCAAGACCGCGATCACCGGGATGAGCGCGTTCTCGTCTGCGGACTGCGCCAACTTCGCGCCGGGCCGCGGCAACGGCGTCCCGTGCGTGTACCTGGTCGCCAACACCAAGGGCCTAGCGCCCGCGCCGCGCGGCAGCCAGCCGGTGGCCCTGCAGAGCGACAACGGCAACTGGTCGGCGGTCGAGGTCGCTCACGGCGCCGCCGACGGCACGATGTACGTGGCCGGCAGCAACGGGCGCGTCTACCAGGTGCAGGTGGCTCCGGCCTCGACGAGCACCAACCTGCAGACCTGGGACTTCAGCAACAATTGGGGCCTCAACAACCCGCGGGACGTGGTCGGGGTGTTGCGGCGCGCCAAGACCGACGACGGCGCGCTCGTGACCCGGTTGTTCGTCTACGTGAGCGGCTCGCAGCGGGTGACCGCCTTCGACCCGGCGCGCAGCTATGCCTGGCGGCTCGCCGACACCACGCAGTTCGGCAGCAACAACGATCAACTCGACACTCCCTACGGCATCGTCTACGTGCCGAAGGACGCCAATGGTGGCGACTGTTTGTTGGTCGCCAATGATCGGCCGAACGCCGGCGCGTTGCAGAGCGAGATCTTCGCGTACACCGACATCGACGCCAATACCGCCGACCCGACGCCGGTGCTGCCCGAGGGCAGCGCCGCGATGGTCACCGGCTTCGCGTCGGTGCGCGGCATCGCCCTCGACATGACCGACGCCGACTCCAGCAAATGGTCGCTCATCGTCGCCGACGCCTCGAGCCAGATCGTGGTGCGCATCGGTCGCTCGGCGTCGACCAGCGACTGCTTCTAGGGGGCGTCCTTCGCCTGATTACCGCGCGCCCGCGCGCAGCCGTGATCCCGCAGGCCTCGCCCGCTGACGCGACGCGTTGTGCGGTTTCCTCAGTTGGTCGAATCGGCACGTTGTGTGTTGTGCACTGTGCGACGCTGTGGAATATGCAGAGCATTCTGCGCCCCGGTCACCGGGGCCCAAGAACCGACGTGAGAGCCGCGAACGCGCTCGCTGCGCGCCGGTCGTTCGAGCGACCGGTGCGTGTCAGATCGGCTCGAGCTGCACGTGCGGGGAGGGCGTCGCATGCGTGACGCATTGATCGCGAGTGGCATGGTGCGAGAGCTCCTCGGGCCGCGCGCCCTGACGTTACCAGGATTCGCTGCGGCGGTGACGGCCGCGCTCTTGGTGTTGAACGGGATCGCGGTCGAGAGCGGTGGTTTCGAGCCGGAACGGACCGACGGCCCCGCCGAGGTGCAAGCCGCCGTCGATGCGGCGGTGACCGCGGAGCGCCATCGGGTCCTGGTGGTCTCGAGCCTGGTGCTGGCCGTCCTCGGGGGCGGCGCCGCGCTGTTGCTCCACCTGCTGCAGCGCCGGCAGCAGGGCGACCTCGAGCCGCTGCGCCTGGCGGGGGCCGAGAGTCAGCGCCAGGCTCAAGTGGCGCGCGCCGAGGCCGAGGAGCTGCGGGGTCAGGTGAAGCGGGCGCTCGGGGCCGTTGACGAGCTCTCGGTCGAGATGGCGGGGCGCGAGCAGGCGCTGATGACGGTGGTGCGCGATCTGGAGCGCGCCAGCGCCGTGCGCCTCAGTCGCTTCGAAGACCAGCTCAAAGGCGCCGGCGAGCGGATGGGCGTCGCCGCGGCGAGCGTTCAGGAGATGGCGGTGACCGCGCACGCGCTGTCCGAGAACGCCGACGGCGTCGCCGAGAGCTCGAACTTCACCGCGCTGTGCGTCGACGAGATGACGCCGTCGATCAAGCAGGTCGCGGCCAACGTCGACTCGATCGCGCAGCTCGCCGAAGAGACCGCGTCGGCGATGAACCAGATGGACAGCGCCATCCGCCAGGTCGAGGGCAACACCCGCAGCACCGCCAGCCTCTCCAAGCAGGTGGCGGAGCGCGCCGAGACCGGCTCCGACGCGGTCCGCAAGACCATCGCCGGCATCATGGAGATCGCCGCCGCCAACAGCTCGTCGACCGCCGTCGTCAAGGCGCTGGAGTCGAAGGTCGGCCGCATCGGCGCGGTGCTCGACGTCATCGAGAACGTCGCCCGCGAGACCAACCTCCTGGCGTTGAACGCCGCGATCATCGCCGCCCAGGCCGGCAGCCACGGGCGGGGCTTCGCGGTGGTGGCCGACGAGATCAAGGGCCTGGCCGACAGCACCGGCCGGTCGACGCGCGAGATCGCGACCCTGGTCAAAGACATCCAGGCCGAGGTCGATCGGGCGGTGGCCGCGAGCCGGCACGTGGCCGAGCAGGTCGAGCACGGCATCGGGCTGTCGCGCGAGGCGGACGAGGCCCTCCGCCAGATCCGCGAGAGCGCCCAGACCTCCACCAGCATGGTCGAGCAGATCGCCGCCGCCGCGCTGCAACAGGCGTCGGGCACCCGCTCGCTGGCGGCCGCCATCGCCGGCATCGCTCAGGGCGTCGGCGACATCTCGCGCGAGACCAGCGAGCAGTCGAAGGGCGGCGAGCTGTTGACCGAGCACGCCAAGAAGATGCGCAGCCTGGCAACGCAGATGCTCACCGCGGCCGGCGAGCACGGCCAAGGCAGCAAGCAGCTGTCGACGGAGCTCGAGGAGATGAACACCCTGATGCACACGCTGCGCGAGCTCTACGAAGACACCAGCAGCTCGTCGCGCGATCTCAACCAGGTCCTTGCCTCGCACCTCGAGTGGCTGAGCAACGTCCGCGAGACCTTCTCGTTGTATCAGCGGCGTCCGGGCGAAGCGCCGGCGACCAAGGGCCGATCGGCGCGCTCGACTTGAGCGGCCGCGGGTGATCGATGCGCTTCTTGAACAACGCCGCGACCAGCTTTCCGAACCCCGAGGCGGTCACGCGTGCGGTCGCCGCGTCGCTGGCGGCGAGGCCGATGGAGCCCGGACGGAGTCGGGGCGGCAAGGATCTGGTGAGCGTCTGTCGCGAGCGCCTGGCGACGCTCTTCGGCGTCGACGACCCGGCGCAGGTGATTCTCGTGCCGTCGGCGACCTACGGCCTGAACCTCGTGATCCACGGCGTGCTGACGGCGGCGGCGCCGTGCCACGTGCTGGCGACGCAGCTGGAGCACAACTCGGTGCTGCGGCCGCTGGCGCATGCCGCGCGCCGCGCCAAGGTCGAGGTCACTCACCTCACGCCGACCGCGGCCGGCGAGATCACCGCCGCGGCGCTCGCCGACGCCATTCGGCCGCAGACTCGCCTCGTCGCCGTGACCCACGCGTCGAACGTCAGCGGCTCGATCCAGCCGGTCGCCGAGCTCGCGGCGGTCGCGGCGCGCGCCCAGATCCCGCTGTTGTTGGACGCCTCGCAGACCGCCGGGGCGGTGCCGCTCTCCTACCGGACGCTGCCCGGCCGCGTCTTCCTGGTCGCGGCGGGTCACAAGGGACTCTATGGGCCGACCGGCACCGGCGTGCTCGTGGTTCCGGACGCCCTGGTCGCGCCGACCTTCGTCGGCGGCACCGGCGTCAGGAGCGAGGAGCTGCTGCAGCCGGAAACCCTGCCGCTCTATTACGAGGCCGGGACCCACAACCTGCCGGGTGCGGCGGGGCTCGCCGCCGGGGTCGAGTTCGTCCTCGAGCGCGGCGTCGAGACGCTGGGGCAGCACCGCCACGATCTGGTGACGCGGCTGCGCGAGCGACTGCAGACGCAGCCGGGGATCACGCTGCAGCCTATCGTGAACGGCGACGGGCGGGCCGGGGTCGTGTCGTTCACGGTCGCGGGCGTCGACCCCGACGAGGTCGGTCTGGTCCTCAGCGAGTCGTTCGACATCGAGACCCGCAGCGGCCTGCACTGCGCGCCGCTCGCGCACCGGCACTTCAAGACCCTGCCGCGCGGCACGGTGCGGGCGAGCTTCGCGGCCTTCAACACCAACGACGATGTCGAGGCGCTGGCGGCGGCGCTCGCCAAGCTTGGGCGCCGATGACTCGGGTGTTGGAGATCCGCGCCCTCGAGGACTGCTTCGACGGGAGCTTTGCCAAGGAGATTCGGGTGGACCCCCCGGTGGACGAGGCGACGATGCGACGCCTCGCGACCGAGGCGCAGCTGTCGTACTACCCCGAGTTTCCGCGGCCGTACTTTCGCATCGAGAAATGGGGGTTCTATGTGATTCAGGGTGTCGTAGGTAACGCGACCTTTCGCGTTACGTTTGCTCGGTCGGCCGTGAATGCGGCCCTAGCTCATTTGCAAGATCTCACTGAACAAGGAGAAGATCATGGGTGAGAAGCTGATGAAGTACTACAAGTTTGTCGACGAGAAGGGGGGCATGCAAGCCAAGATGCGCCTCGCGATGCGCACGGCCATGCCGTCGCATCTCGCCAAGGATGCCCCGGATTCGCCGGAGAACCTGCAGAAGTTCTTCGATGCAGCGAGAGAGATCCTCGGCGCCGACGTTCCGAAACTCTAGGTAGGAAAGGACAACAACGATGGCAACCCAAAAGACAGTCGAGTGGGTGATCGATCACAAGTTTGACCGCCGCAAGTGCCGCCACACCATGGGCGACGTGCCGATGGTGCTGCACTGCCACCACTACACCAGCAACTACCTGCGCCTCGCGGACGACGCCAAGGACATGAACGGCAAGGCGATCATGTGCAAGGCGAGTGAGGCGGCGTTCTTGCCGGTGTTCAAGAGCTACTTCGCACAGCACCAGATCCACGATCTCGCCGAGCGCGTCGGCCTCATCGAAGAGTACTGGCGCATGTCCGGCATGGGGCTGTTGCAGTTCGAGCGCATCGGCGCGATGTCGGCCATGGTGCGCATGCCCCGCAGCCACGCCGACGAGGGCTGGGTCAAGAAGTGGGGCAAGCGCAAGGACCCGATCAACTTCATCGGCCAGGGCTACCTGATGGCGGCGATGGCCGCGATCTTCGACGAGTCGGCCGGCAGCTTCAGCGTCACCGAGACCCAAAGCATCGTCTCGGGCGCCGAGGCCTCCTTGTTCACCATCGTGCGCAGCTAGGAAGGAGCTACACATGACCATTGATAGAAAGGTCGTTATCGAGTCGTTGTCGAAGATCAAGGTCCAGGGCAACCAGGACGGTCTGATCCCGGGCTTCGGGGTGCTCGTGAACCAGCTGCCGGCGTCGCTGTGGAACAACTTCGCCGACATGCTCACCAACAGCGTCGGCCCCGACATGCTGGAGCCGGCGCAGTACCTGCTGCGCTGGGCCGGCAACGAGTGCGGCTACCACACCGGCTACGGCATCATCACCAGTGAAGAGTGGAAAGCCGTGGTGCAGCCGATGATCACGAAGCAGCCGGATGACATCCTGCACGGCGCGTTCGCGATCTTCTCGGCGTGGGGTTGGGCGCAGTGTGAGATCGTCGAGCTCGTCGCCGCCGAGAAGATGGTGGTGCGGGCCTACGACTACTACGAGTCCGACATCGTGCTGAAGGGCCAGTCGCGGGTGATGTCGGCGTACATGCTCGAGGGCGTGTGCGCGGCGTTCTTCGACCTCGCCTACGGCAAGAAGCCGTATCCCGATGGCTTGGGCACCTTCGTGTGCACCCAGACCAAGGGGATCGAGTGCGGCGACGACTACGGTGAGTTCGTCGTCACCCGCGCCAAGTAAACTAGAGCAGTCCGGACCGTGGCTCCGGTCGGCGCGACGTGCGTCGACCGGGCCGCGCCCGATGGAGAGGGCCGTGCATCAAGTGGCCAGTGAGCGCAAGTACAGCCGCGCCGAGCTGTTGGCGTACGTGCTGCAGGACAAGCCGGTCGCCGCCGCGCAAGACCGTTTGGGTGGCAGCGCCGTCGTGCAGACGATGACCGACATCGTCACCCTGCTCGACCGCGAGGACGTGTTCTCCGGCAACATCGCGATCTTCGCTCCCTGGGGGGCGGGCAAGACCAGCATCTTGTCGATGGTGTCGGCGCGCCTCGGCGAGCGCTTCGTCACCGCGTGGTTCGACTCCTGGCAGTACGACAACAAGCCGGTCAACATGGCGATCGGGTTGTTGCGCAAGATCCAGGCGGTGCTCGGCATCAAGGACGACGACGGCTCACCGTTCACGATGTACCTGCGCGCCTTCATGAAGATGTCGTCGTCGGCGGCGACGTTGATGGCGGCGGCCGCCGAGAGCGACGCGGCGATGGCGGCCTACTGCGGCTGGATCGATCAGATCGACTCGTTTAGGCAGCGCTTCGGCGAGGCGCTGAAGAGCGCCCTCGGTGGCCGGCGCATGGTGGTGTTCGTCGACGATCTCGACCGCTGCACGCCGCACAACGTCATCTTCTTGCTCGAGACCATCAAGAACTTCCTGTCGGTGGACAGCATCGTCTTCATGGTGGCGATGGACAAAGAGGTGGTCAAAGAGACCATCGACAACTACTACCGCTACCGGCGCAACTTCGGGAACCTCTACCTCGAGAAGGTCTTTCCCTACGAGTTCTCGTTCCGCTACGACGAACACCGCTACCACGATCTGATCGACGACGCGCTCACCGAGTTCTTCCCCAACAAGGAGCACGCCGACAAGCTCAAGGACACCTTCAAGATCCTGCCTTACAACCCCAGGCGCCTGAAGGCGATCCTCAAGAAGCTGTTCTTCCAGGCGCAGTATTATCGCGGCACGACCGACGACTACGAGCGCTTCCTCACCATCGTCCTCGCCACCTACTTCCCGGACTTCTTCGACGCGTTGTGCAGCCTCGACGAGCGCACGGCGCTGAACCTGATTCAGGCGCTGGTGATCTTCCGCGAGCTCTCCGAGGGCTTGTTCCGCCCCGAGGATCGCGAGCAACAGATCTCGAAGTACCCGGGGATGGCGAAGTTCTTCAACGACGACACCCTGCTCGACGTCATCAAGCTGATGGACGGCTACTGGCGCTTCCGCGAGCCGGGTTGGTCGCTGCGCATCCGGCAGAACGAGCGCCCGTTGCGCAAGATCCTGACGTCGATCGCGCTCGAATAGCCGCCACCGATCCTCAACGCAGATCGAAGACGGTATAGAGCGGCACGCCGGCGACGCTCAGGCGTGCTGCGGTCTTGTGCCCCCGGTAGCGCGCCATCAACAGCGGGTACTCGCGCCAGCGCTGCTCGTGGGTGAGCACCAGGAAGTCGGCGGCTTCGGGGGCGGCCAGCCGGAGCCGGGCGCTGACGCGACCCTGGTCTTGCCAGCGCGCCAGGTGCGGCCCGTACTCTTTGGGGTTCGGGAGCACCGCGACCTTGCCGCCGTCGGGGAGCAAACGGGCGAGATCTGCAGCCAGCGCCGGGTAGGCCAGATCGTAGTACTGCCGCTCGTGCCCGGAGCCGGCCGCGCCCCGCACCCCGAGAGCGACCTCGTTGTAGTAGCTCAACCACAGGCCGCGATAGCCGAGCACGCCGACGGCGCTCGGCAACAGCAACAACGTCCAGGTCACCGCCCGCAAGCCCATCCGGACGCGTGCCGTCAGGGTGGCGCCCGCGAGCTCGCGCTCGAGGCGAGCGCAGCCGAGCCCGGCGAGGATGGCGAGAAACGGGAACACCGGTAGAAACAGCTTGACGCCGCCGTACTTCGGCACCGTCGGCCACGACACCGCGCCGAGCTGGACGACGAGCTGCAGGAGGGCGAAGAGTCCGAGGCGCGCGCCGGCGTCATCCCGCCACGAGACCGCGTCAGCGGTGAGCCGTTTCCAGCGCTCCCTGCGCGGCAGCATCGCCTGCCCGACCAGGAGCAGCCCGAGAGCCGCGACCAGCAGGAACGGCAGCGGCACGGTGAGCAACGTCAGGTGCAGCGGCGCGTACCAGGGCGCGACGTCGTCGCCGTAGAGCTTGCCGCCGTAGTAGAAGAAGATGCCGTAGTGGTGCAGGTGGTACTGCAGATAGGCGCTGAGCCGCGGCAGGGTGTCGAACCACAACCACGGCCACATGATCCACACCACGAGGGGCGCCGCGACCACCATGCCGGAGAGCGCCAGCGGCACCGGCGGCAAACGGACGCGCAGGCGATCGAGGCGCGGCCGGTCGACGAGGAGCCAATAGAGCACGGCCGCGGCCAGGAAGAACGGCGCGTTGTGCTTGGTGCCGAGGGCCAGCGCGAAGGCCAAGATCGCGACGCCGCCGTTCTTCAGCGTCGGGCGTTCCAGGTGTCGCCAGGTGGTCGCGAGCGCGAAGGTCATGAACGCCGCCACCGGGAGATCCAGGGTCTCGGCGTGGCCGTCAAAGAGGACTCGGGGCAAGAGCGCGAGACCGAGCGCCGCGAACGCCGCCGCCGCGGTACCGCGGACCTCGTCGACGAGCGCGAAGACCAACGCGATCATCCACGCCCAGAGAAACACCACGAAGACGCGACAGGCGGCGGTGTCGTCCAACAGCCCGGTGAGGTGGTGCAACAACAGCCAGCCCGCGGCCATCACGTACTTGGCGACCGGTGGGTGCTCGTGGTTCTGGCTGAAGGCCGCGTCGAGCCGAGGGCGCGCGAAGGGCTGCAGGTCCAACGTGAACAGGCCGGTGAGCGCTTCGGTCGCCCACAGGCCGTAGGCGCGCGCCGCCGGCACGTAGAAGCGCGCGTCGTCGGTCACCGGGAGGTCGGGCTCGGACGCCAAGCCGAAGAGCGCCGCGGCGCAGAACACCAGGGCGACAGTGAATCCCTTTCGGCGGCGCCAGGCGCTCATCGGTGGTCTCCGGCCGGCGCGGACGCGGCGCGAGTCTCGACGACCCTGACGTTGACGCCCAGATGCCGGCGGCCGTCGCTCCCGGTGCTGATGACGACGCGGACGTTCCGGCGTTGTCCCCGCGGCGTCGGCAGGTTGGCGCGCGCCACACCGGCGGCGTTGGTGCGCGACAGCGGCGACGTCCCGACCCCGGCGACCTCGAGGCGAAGCGTGACCGGCGCCCCGCCCGGGGTCGTGGCGGCGTCGTCGGCGAGCGCGGCCTCGAGCTCGACGCGGTCGCCGAGGATCTGGTCGCCGAGGTCGATCGCGAGCTCGTGCTGGGCTCGGGGATGCGCCCAGACGCAGGGCCAGGCGGCGCCGTCCACCCGCAGCGTCGTCGGGCTGACGTTGTTCCACGGCGGCTGTCCCGGGCAGTCCCAACCGCCATCGGGGCGACGTTGGTCGCAGGCGACGTTCACGGTCGGTCCGGAGACCGAGACCCTGGCCTGACTGAGGTTGGTGCGGAGGTCGGCGAGCACCCGATCCCCCGAAGGGTGGCGCCACGCCCCGACCTCGACCGCGTCGAATCGGCGGCGCGCCTCGGCGCGGACGTCAGCGAGCTCGGGCGGGGTCGCGAATCCGCTCGGGCCGACGACGAGGATGTGCAGGTAGCGGCGCTGGTGGTCATTCTCGATCGGCACCGCGTCGGCGGCGGTGAGGGCCGGCGGCAATGCTGCCAGCGCCGCCGCGTGCTCGGGCGGCCAGACGACGACGAAGCTGTCGGGGGTCAGGGCGGTCTCGAGGTAGCGCCGGGCGGCGGCGAAGCCCGGACGCTCGGCGAGGGCGGTCACCGGCCAGAACGAGCAGGCGCTGCGGGCCAGGGCGAAGACGCCGATCGCCCACGCCGCAACGGTGAGCGGCAGGCGCCGGAGGGCGGGCCAATCGGAGCGCGGCATCTCCCCGGTTGAACCGGATCTCGGCCGGCGTTGCAAGCTCGGTCCTCTCCCGTTGGCGCCGCCCGCGTGGTAGAGACCGACGGTGTGACACCTCCGAAAGCCCCCGAGCGATGGTTGCGCGAGATCTACTCGCCGTCCGTGGTCAAGAACCCCGAGCGTCGTCGCGAGTTCAGGACCGCGAGCGGCGCGCGGCTGGCGCCGGTCTATGCCGAGGACGGCGCCACCGACCTGCCGGGGGTGTATCCGTTCACCCGCGGCATCCACCCGAGCATGTATCGGTCGCGCTTCTGGACGATGCGGCAGTATGCCGGCTTCGGTGACGCCGCGGAGTCGAACCGCCGCTATCGCTACTTGCTGGCGCAAGGCCAGACCGGGTTGTCGATCGCCTTCGATCTGCCGACGCAGATGGGCTACGACGCCGACTCGGCGCGCGCCGCCGGCGAGGTCGGCAAGGTCGGGGTCGCGGTGTCGTCGCTCGCCGACATGCAGCTGCTCTTCGACCAGATCCCGCTCGACCAGGTCTCGACGTCGATGACCATCAACGCCACCGCGGCGACGCTGTTGGCGTTCTATCTCGTGGTCGCCAAGCAGCAGCAAGTGCCGTTCAAGGCGCTGCGCGGCACGATCCAGAACGACGTCCTCAAGGAGTACATGGCGCGCGGCACCTACATCTACCCGCCGCGGCCGTCGATGCGCATCGTCACCGACATCTTCGCGTTCTGCGGCAAGGAGGTGCCGCAGTGGAACACGATCTCGATCTCCGGCTACCACATCCGTGAGGCCGGCTCGACCGCGGTGCAGGAGGTCGCGTTCACCCTCGCCGACGGCCTGGCCTACGTGCAGGCGGCGATCGACGCCGGGCAACAGGTCGACGACTTCGCGCCGCGGCTGGCGTTCTTCTTCAACGTCCACAACAACCTCTTCGAGGAGGTCGCGAAGTTTCGCGCCGCGCGGCGGCTGTGGGCGACCTTGATGCGGCAGCGCTTCGGCGCCAAGGACCCGCGCTCGCAGATGCTGCGCTTCCACACCCAGACTGCAGGCTGCACCCTGACGGCGCAGCAGCCCGACAACAACGTGGTGCGCGTGGCGTTGCAGGCCCTGGCCGCGGTCCTCGGCGGCACCCAGAGCCTGCACACCAACTCGATGGACGAGGCGCTGGCGTTGCCGAGCGAGCGCGCCGCGACCCTGGCGCTGCGTACCCAGCAGGTGATCGCGCACGAGACCGGCGTCGCCGACGTCGCCGATCCGCTCGGCGGCGCGTACCTGGTGGAGGCCGAGACCGACGAGATCGCCGCCAAGGCGCTGGCGTTGATCGAGCGCATCGACGCGATGGGCGGCATGGTGGCGGCGGTGGAGCAGGGGTTTCCGCAGCGCCAGATCGAGGACGCCGCCTATCAGACGCAGCTGGCGATCGAGCGCAAGGAGCAGATCGTGGTCGGCGTCAACGGCTTCAACACCGAGGCCGAGGCGTTGCCGGAGCTCTTGCGGCCGCACCCGGAGACCGAGCGCCGCCAGAAGCAGCGCCTCGCGGAGTACAAGGCCGGGCGCAGCCGGCGAGAGCTCGACCTGGGGCTCGCGGCGCTGGCGGCCGCGGCCGCGGGCGGCGAGAACCTGATGCCGAAGATCATCGGCGCGGTGTGTGCCGGCGCTACCGTGGGTGAGGTCGCTGACACGCTGCGGCGGGTGTTCGGTGAATATCGGGAGGCGGTGCATGCGCCAGAAGCTCGGTGAGGTGCTGGTGGCCGCCGGCCTGCTGACGCCGGCCCAGGTGAAGCAAGCGCTCGACCGCCAGCGCCGGCAGCCGGGGGCGCCGAAGCTTGGCGAGGTCATCGTCGCCCTCGGGCTGTTGAGCGAGCAAGCGCTGCTCAAGGCCTTGGCCGACACCCTGCGCCTGCCGGCGATCGATCTGACCCGGGAGACGCCGCAGCGGGCGGCGTTGGTGACGGTGGCCGAGGCGGACGCCAAGCGGTTGTTGATGTTGCCGGTGCGCGTCGAGGTGAGCGGCAGTCGACGCCGGCTGGTGGTCGCGGTCGCCGATCCGACGAACCTCCAGGCGATTGACGATCTGCAGTTCCAGTCCGGCATGGTCGTGCAGCAGGCGATCTGTCCCGCGAGCCAGGTGCGCCGCGCGCTCGCCTACTACTACGAGCAGGGGCAAACGGGGCCGCTGCCGATCGATCAGGCCGGCGCGATCCTCCAGGAGGCGAGCGGCTCCCACAGCGGCCGCGAGGAGACCTGGGTCGGCGCGCGCGCGCCGGCGGCGCCCGTGGCGGGCCCGAGCGTCGCTGAGCTGCAGCTGCTGCGCGGACCGAAGCGCGGCACGACCGTGACGCTCGCGGCCGGGCAGTCGCTGGTGTTCGGGCGTGGTGAGCAGGCGGACGTGGTGATCGCCGACATGCACATGTCGCGCAGACACTTCGTGGTGGTCGACTCTGGCGCGGCGGTGGAGGTCGTGGATCTGGGGAGCCGCAACGGCGTGCGCTTGAACGAGCGCCCGGTGAAGCGCGGCGTCTTGAAGAGCGGCGATCACCTCGGCGCCGGCGACACCCTGATTCAGGTCACGTTGCGGCGCTGAGCGCGGTCTCGGGGCGGAGGATCGTGGCGTCGCCACGGCGGCCGTTCAGATAGATCCGCAACGGCTTGTCGAAGCGCAGGTGGCGGACGGCGCTGGTCTCGCGGTGCGCCGGGATGGTGTCGAGCCAATCCATGTCGATGAAGCTCGCGGCGTCGTCCTGGCGACCAAGGCCCGAGAGCGTCAGGTAGCCGACGCCGAGCGAGGTGATGTTCTGGAAGAAGTGCGAGCCCTGCGAGGGCTCGACCTCGCGGTCGCGGATCCGGGTCTCGGCGATCACCCGGGCGCCGGCGATCTGCCGCCACTCCACGGGTATTCCCAGGCGCGGGTCCGACGAACCCCAGCGCCCCGGTCCGACCAGCATGAACGGCCGCGCTTCTTGCTGCAGGGTGCGGTTGATCTCCCCGAGCTGTCGCGCGATTTCGGGCGTGGCGTGCTTGTCGAGGGCGTCGCGGCGTACGTACACCAGGTCGAAGATGTTCTCGATGTGACCGTGGCCCAAGGCCCGGTCGGTGTGGCAAATCACCTCGGCGGCCGGAAAGTCCTGGGGCTCCATCTCCTGGCTCAGGAAGTGGGTGGCGAGCGGGCGGATCTGCAGCACGTTCAACACCGGCTCGCGCGCCGGTCGATCGCTTTGCGCCGTTCTGCCCCAGTCGCCCATGTCCACCGCGAACTCGATCTCGACCGCGCAGCCCATCCCCTGGCGGAAGCGCCGCAACAGGTGCGAGAGCGCCGCCGCCAGCGGGATCGCGTCCCATTTGAGGATGTTGTTGAAGGTGACGACCCGTTGGCCGGTGACGTGCGAGCCTTCGCGGAGGGTGTTGTCCGCCGCCGAGTAGGTGCTGCCCACCGAGGCGAAGATGCCGTCGTCGAACGCCGCCTCGATGTCGAGGAGCTTCAGCGACGCCTCCTGGCCGGCCGGGAAGTCGACGCGCGGCCGGGTGAGGTCGAGGCCGTAGAAGGTCTTCTGCGAGCTGCGCACGAACTCGCCCGGGGTCTTGAACTGCGGCAACACGCCGGGCGACGCCGGGCAGAAGCGCAGCGCCGAGCCGCCGAGGACGATGGTGTGTCCGAGGCCGACGGCGATCAGCGCGGTGCCGTCGTCGGCCCCCTGACCGTGGATCGGGTAGTAGTTGTACGACAGCGCCACCCCGGAGAAGTGGGGATAGAAGTGGTCGCCGCGGTGCGCGCCGACCATCTCCTGGATCACGATCCCCATCTTCTCCTCTTCGGGGCGAAACGGGGTGCCGGCGATGTAGGTGCGGGCGTTCTCCGAGTAGGTCGAGGCGTAGACCGCCTTGACCGCCTGGCAGAGCTCGGTGAACCGGACCTCGGGCTCCGGGTGGTTGTTCGGCAGCATGTAGGTGGCGTAGACCCCGGAGAACGGCTGGAAGTGCAGGTCCTCGAGCAGGCTCGAGGAGCGCACCGCGAGCGGCCCTTTGAGCTCCTCCCAGATGCTGCGCAGGTCGCGCAGGAACTCCTCGGAGAGGTAACCGTCGAGGAAGCGCTGCAACAGCTGTCGATCGTTGACGCCGGCCCGGACCGCGTCGAGCAGGCGGTTGCGCTCCACGAAGCGCTCGAACTCCTCGACGCCGATGACGACGGTGCGCGGGATGCGCACCGAGAGCCCGGGGAACTGATCGGCGATGCCGGCGCGGGCGAGGATGTAGTTCGCGAACGCGATGCCGCGGGCCTTGCCGCCGATCGAGCCCTCGCCGAGGCGGACGAAGATGCTGTTGGGGTTCTTCGCCCGGCTGCCGAAGTCGGTGATGATGCCTTCCTGCTCCAGGGTGCGGGCGCGGGCCAACGTCTCGATCAGGTAGGCGCGCAGCGCCTCGATGCCGGCGAAGTCGTTGACCTTCTTCGAGCGCAGCCAGCTGCTGACCTCGAACAGGCCGCGCGCCGTGAACCAGATCGAGAAGTGGTTGCGCGACGCGTGATAGAGGAGCGACTCCGCCGGCACGTATTTCAGCACGTGCTCCATCTCGTACATGTCGCGGGCCCGCGCCACCTCGGTGCGGTCGGGGAGGCGGAACACGAAGTCACCGAAGCCCAGGCTCTCGGTGACGAAGGCCCGGAGCTCGCGGATGAACTGCGGCGAGTTCTTGTCGACGCAGGGGATGTCGCGCTCGCGGGCCCGGGTGACGATGTCGGTCTCCGCCGATTGCACCAGCACCGGCAGGTCGGCGCGGATGTTGCGGAAGCTCTCGATCAGGCGAAAGCCGGCCTCGGGATCGAGGACGCCGGCCCTCGGGAAGCGCATGTCGGTGATCAGCGCGAACACGTGCTCCTGCAGGCGATCGAAGAGGCCGTGGGCCTCCTCGAAGCTGCGGGCGTGCAACACCTTGGGGCGGGTGCGCATCCGCAGCAGCTTGTGGAGGTTGTTGACCCCCTCGGCGGCGAGCGACTGCGACTGCACCATCAACTCGGTGTAGAGCTCGGTGAGAAAGGTCGAGGCGTGGTGCGGCGAGTCTTCGACGAAGATGATCGCCGGCACCCCGATCGCCTCGCAGTCGTGCTTCAGGTTGAGCTCGTCCTCGACCAGCTTGTTGATGGCGATGAGGATGCGGGCGTCGCCGGTCCAGACGAAGACCCGGTCGATGGCGTGGACGTCGACGCTGGCGTGCAGCTGCCGCAGGTCGGCCTCGCTGAAGGTCAAGAGCACCACCGGCAAGGACGGATCGCGCTTCTTGAGCTCGCGGCCCAGGGTGCTGACGTCGGCGTCCTCGATGCGCGGCATCGCGATGACCAGATCGAAGCGCCGTTCGCTCAGCTGCGCCAGCGCCGCCGGCAGGTTGGTCACGTGGGTGATGCGCGGCGCCCACGAGAGGTTCATCTCCGAATACGAGGTGAAGATCCGCTCGGTGAGCGGGCCGTCCTCCTCGAGGATGAAGGCGTCGTAGCTCGACGACACCAAGAGGATCTCGCGGACGCGGTGCGGCATCAGCTCGTGCAGCCGCACGTACCAGGGGACGCGGGAGGTCTGTGGCGCTTCGATGGGCATGAGCACAGGGCCGCGCCCGAGAGCGCGCGAGGCCCTCGAGTGAACGACGGCGAACGCGCTGCCTAGACCAGACCCTGGTCGAGCATGGCGTCGGCGACCTTGATGAAGCCGCCGACGTTCGCGCCCTTGACGTAGTTGGTGTAGGTGCCCTCCTGGCCGTAGGTCAGGCAGGTGTGGTGGATGCGCTCCATGATCTGCTTCAGGCGCATGTCGACCTCTTCGCGCGCCCAGCACAGGTGTTGGGCGTTCTGCGACATCTCCAGGCCCGAGGTCCCGACGCCGCCGGCGTTCGCCGCTTTGCCCGGCGCGAACAGGATCTTGGCCTCCTGGAACAGGTGCACCGCCTTCGGCACCACCGGCATGTTCGCCGCCTCGCAGACGCACTTGACGCCGTTCTTCAACAGCGCCCGGGCGTCGTTCTCGTCGAGCTCGTTCTGGATCGCCGCCGGCACCGCGACGTCGCAGGGGACGATCCACGGCCTCTTGCCGGCGTGGAACTCGACCTTGAACTTGTCGGCGTAGTCCTGCACCCGATCGCGGCCGCTGGCGCGCATCTGCAGCATGTAGTCGATCTTCTCGCCCTTGATGCCGTCGGGATCGTGGACGAAGCCGTCCGGGCCGGAGATCGTGACCACCTTGGCGCCGAGATCGGTCATCTTCAGCGCCACGCCCCAGGCGACGTTGCCGAACCCGGAGACCGCGACCTTCTTGTTCTGCAGCGCCTCGCCCCGGGTCTTCAGCATCTCCTCGATGAAGTAGGTGGCGCCGAAGCCGGTGGCCTCGGGTCGCACCAGCGAGCCGCCCCAGTTGAGGCCCTTGCCGGTCAACACCCCGGTGAACTCGTTCCGGAGCTTCTTGTACATCCCGAACAGGTAGCCGATCTCGCGCCCGCCGACGCCGATGTCGCCGGCCGGCACGTCGGTGTCGGCGCCGATGTGGCGGAACAGCTCGGCCATGAACGCCTGGCAGAAGCGCATCATCTCGTTGTCGCTCATGCCGCGCGGATCGAGGTCGGAGCCGCCCTTGCCGCCGCCCATCGGCAACGTGGTCAGCGAGTTCTTGAAGGTCTGCTCGAAGCCGAGGAACTTCATCGTGCTCAGCGTGACGTTGGCGTGAAAACGCAGCCCACCTTTATAGGGGCCGAGCGCGCTGTTGAACTCGACCCGATAGCCTTTGTTGACCCGGATCTCGCCGCGATCGTCGGTCCACGGCACCCGGAACATGATGGTGCGCTCCGGCTCGACGATGCGCTCCAGGATCTTGGCGCGCTTGTAGGCCGGGGTGGCGTCCACCACCGGCATCACCGACTCCACCACCTCGCGGACCGCCTGGTGGAACTCAGGCTCGTTGGGATTCTTCGCGACCACGTAGTTCATGAAGTTCTCGACGACGCTGGACATGGGTGCTCCTTTCCCGGGCCAACCAAACACCGCTGTCGTTAGAGGTCAAGGGCGCGGCCGGCGTGGCGACAGTCCCGAGGTTCTCGCCCGCGCCGAACGGAGTAGGCTAGACCGTCTTCAGGTGGACGTGATCCGGCCCCGCCCCACTCGGGGGCGGGGGATTCAGGGGGTGGGGGTGGGGAGCGACGCCGCATCGGCGGCGCGGGAATCAGATGAAGGCGAAGACGGTCTAGGCGGCGCGGAGCGGTTCGTGGGTAGGAGACGGAAACGTGCCATGCGCTGCGGGCGTTGCCGGATGCACGCCGGGCGGTGTCTGTGCGAGTGGATCCCGCGGCTCGATCTGCAGACCCGCGTCGTGTTGGTCATGCACTATGGGGAGGTGCGAAAGACCACGGCCACCGGGCCGCTCGCCGTCGCCGCCCTCGCCAACAGCGAACGCCACCTGCACGGTGTTCGCGACGCGCCGCTCCATCTGCGCCACCTGCTCGACGACGACCGCCGCCTGCTGGTCCTGTTCCCCGCCGAACGGGCCCGGGTGCTGAGCCCCGCCCTCAAGGCCGAGGACCGACGCCCGGTGACGTTGGTGGTCCCCGACGGCAACTGGCGGCAGGCGGCGCGGATCCCGAAACGCGTCCCGGGGTTGGAGCGGGCCGAATGTGTCGCGCTTCCCCCCGGAAAACCGAGCTCTTGGGGGGTGCGCCGGGAAACCCGAGCCGACGGCGTTTGCACCTTCGAGGCCATCGCCCGGGCGCTCGGGGTCCTCGAGTCCGTAGAGGTCCAGGAGCGACTCGAGGCGCTCTTCGGCCGGATGGTGGACGCCACCTTCGCGGCCAGCGGCCGCGCGACGAAGACGACGCCGCGCGACGCCGGCGTCTTGGGAGCGGCGTCCCCCGAGCCCGGCGACCGGGACCTGTCGATCCTCCACCTCGACGAGCATCTGGTCGCGGTCAACAAGCCCCCCGGCCTGCTCGTGCACCGCGGCTGGGCACGTGACGGGGTCCCGGCGCTGCAAAAGCTTCGCGATCAGCTCGGCCGTCACGTCTATCCGGTGCACCGCTTGGATCGGGCGACGAGCGGCGTGCTGCTCTTCGCGTTCTGTTCCGAGGTCGCCCGCGATCTGCAACGGCTCTTCGAAGCCGGCGCCGTCGACAAGCGCTACCTCGCGGTCTGCCGCGGCCACGATCCGAGCTTGCGCCGGGTCGACCATCCTCTCGCCAGGGAGAAAGGCGGCGAACGCCGCGCCGCGGTCACCGACTTTCGGCTGCTCGGTCACTTCGAGCGCTATGGCTTGTACGAGGCGTTGCCGCACACCGGGCGCACGCATCAAATCCGCCGGCACCTGAAGCACGCCTCCCACCCGATCATCGGCGACACCCAGTACGGCAAGGGCGAGCACAACCGTCTGTTTCGCGAGCGCTTCCAGTTTCACCACCTGGCGCTCCACTGTCAGCGGCTGGCCTTCGAGCACCCGCGCCGCCCTGGGCGCCTGGTCATCGAGGCGCCCCTGACGCAGGAGCTCGCGCGTCTCCTCGCCCAGCTCGGGCTTCTCGACGCCGTGGGTGAGCGGGACCGTTAGCCCGTGGCGCAATGCCACGTGGCATCCGCGGCCTGACGACAGCGCAGGCAGCCGCACTCGTCATCTCCGGTGCAGGTCGCGGCCTCGACGCACAGTGATTGGCCGTCGACGACGGCGCAGATCTCGTGGTCCAGACAGCCGGCGTCGCAGCTCACCGCGGCGGTGCGCGTCAGTGGCAACACGTGGCGGCGCGACGCCTGGGCGCCGTGGTCGTCGGTGACCGTCAGATCGATGCTCACCGGTGACGCGGTCGGGAAGCTCCCGATCCACTCGATCGCCGTCAGCGAGCCCCGGATCACCGCGAGCGGCGCGGGCGTGGTGCTCCATTGAAAGGACAGCTCAGCGTCGTCGCCGTCGCCGTCGATCGAGCCCCGGGCGCTGAGCGTCACCTCGGTGGGTGGCGCGCCTTCGCAGAGCATATCGGGGGCCGCGCTCAACACCGCAAACGGCATGCCTTCGATACCCGCGCAGGCCACCAGCAAGAGCGGCGCCGGACACCAGAGGCGCATCACAGCCCCAACGCGAGGACGCCGGCGCCCGACAACGCGATGACCCCACCCGCCATCGCGTGCGACCAGCGGTTGAACGGGCCGAGCGGCAGGCGGCGCAATCCCAGAAAACCGAGGAGGGTGACCGAAAGCATCGTGGCGACGGTGACGACGCCAAAGACCACCGCGGTCGTGATCGCGAGGCCGTAGCGGCCCCGACTCGCCGGCAGCACGAAGAGCGGGATGAGCGGCTCGCAGGGCCCGAGCACGAAGGCGAGGAACAAGGTCCAGAAGGTGCTGGGGTCGGACATGTGGTCGTGGGCGTGGCCGTGCGGATGGTCGCCGTGACCGTGGATGTGGACCTGGTGGACGTGTTGGTGCGGCGCCAGGCCACGCGCGCGTCGCACCGCCTGCCGCGCGCCCCAGGCGGCGTACGCCAGCCCGAAGGCCACGAACGCCCACGCCCCGAGGTCGCCGCGCACCCCCTCGGCGCGCTCGAGCGCGCCGATCGCCACGCCGAACGCCAGCCCGACGGCGCCGATCAAGACCGAGCTCAAGACGTGGCCGACGCCACAGGCAGCCGTCACCGTGAGCGTCCGCAGCAGGCTCCAACCGCGGGCGCGCGCCAGCATCAGAAAGGGCAGGTAGTGGTCGGGACCCAAGAGCGTGTGGCTCAAGCCGATCGCGAGGGCGCCGAGCACCAGGGTCGAGGTCAAGCCGTCCATGCCCGCGTCACTCCTTGGGCGCTGCCGTCGGTCGGATCTCTAGCAGATCCGCGGTAGCTGTTCGCCACTCATCATCTCGACGACGCGGCGCGCCCCGATCTGACTGTTCATGACCACCTTGCCCCGATGCTCGGCCACGATCTCGCCGATCCGTGCCGCCTCGGCGCCGTCCGGATGTTTGCGCATCGCCTCGAGCAGGCGGTCCGCGGCGTCGCGCGCGACGACGGCCAGGAGCTTGCCTTCGTTCGCCACGTAGAGCGGATCCAGCCCGAGCATCTCGCAGGCGCCGCGCACCGGATCCCTGACGACGACGGCCCGCTCGTCGATCTGCACCCCGACCTGCGCGGCGGCGGCGATCTCGCACAGCGCGGTTGCGACCCCACCCCGCGTCGGATCTCGGAGCACGTGGAGCGCTGAAGGCTCGGTCGCGACGAGCGTCGCCACCAGATCGGCGAGCGGCGCCGCGTCGCTCTCGAGCGTGGTCTCGAACGCCAACCCCTCGCGTTGCGAGAGGATGGTCACGCCGTGGCGGGCGATGTCGCCGGAGAGCAGGATCACGTCGCCGACGGTGGCGCGCCGCGGCGCGATCTCGACCTGCGGCGGGATCAGGCCGACGCCGGCGGTGTTGATGAAGATCTGATCGCCCTTGCCGCGGTCGACGACTTTGGTGTCGCCGGTCACGATCGCGACACCGGCCCTGCGGGCCGCGGCGGCCATGCTCGCCACCACCCGCGTCAGGGTCTCGAGGCCCAGGCCCTCCTCGAGGATGTAGCCCGCCGACAGCGCCAGCGGCCGCGCGCCGCACATCGCCAGATCGTTGACGGTGCCGTAGACCGCGAGCGAGCCGATGTCGCCCCCGGGGAAGAACAGCGGCTTGACCACGAAGGAGTCGGTGCTGAACGCCAGGCGCGCGCTGCCGAGGTCGAGGACGGCGCCGTCGTGCAACGGCGTGAGCAGCGGATTCGCGAACGCCGGCAGGAAGAGCTCGTCGACGAGCTTGTGCGTCAGGCGCCCGCCGCCGCCGTGCGCCAGCAACACCGTGGCCGTCGGGGTCGAGGGCACCGGGCAGGCCGCGACGGTCGGGCTCAGCGGCCGGCTCACGCGGTCCTCCGATACTGGAAGTAGGCGGCGCACACGCCCTCCGCCGACACCATCGGCGCGCCCTGCGGACGCTCGGGGGTGCAGCGCGCGCCAAACGCGGCGCAGTCGTGAGGCTTGCGCACGCCGCGCAGCACCTCGCCGGCGATGCAGTCGTTCTTGGTCTCGGTGACGCCCGGCGGGAGCGCGAAACGGCGGCCGGCGTCGAAGGCGTGGTACGCCGGACGCAGCGCCAGGCCGCTCATCGGGATCATCCCGATGCCGCGCCACTCACGATCGCAGACCTCGAAGACCCGGTCGACGGCGCGCTGTGCCGCGACGTTGCCGTCGCGACTGACCGAGCGCGAGTATTGGTTGTCGACCACGCCGCGCCCGGCGTTGAAGAGGTCGACGCCGTTCGCGATCCCCTGCAGCAGATCCACCGGCTCGAACCCGGTCACCACGATCGGCACCCGATACCGGCTCGCGAGGGCCTCGTACTGCCGGTAGCCCATCACCGTGCACACGTGCCCGGGCGCCAAGAAGGCCTGCACCCGGTTGTCGGCGGCGTCGAGGACCGCGCCGAGCGCCGGCGGCACCAGCACGTGGGCGGTGAGGAACGAGATGTTGCCGAGGCCGAGCGCCGCCGCCCGCTCGATCACCGCGGCGATGCTCGGCGCGGTGGTCTCGAAGCCGACCGCGAAGAACACCACCTGGCGTTTTGGGTCTTCGGTGGCGAGGCGGAGGGCGTCGAGGGGCGAGTAGACCATGCGAACGTCGCCACCCCTCGCCTTGACGTGGAGCAGATCGGTCGCGCTGCCGGGCACGCGCAACATGTCGCCGAACGACGTCAGACAGACGCCGGGCTCGCGCGCCAACGCCACCGCGTGGTCGATGAGCGCCACCGGGGTCACGCACACCGGACAGCCGGGGCCGTGCAACAGCTCGATGGTCTCGGGGAGCAGCGCCTGGATGCCGTACTTCAAGATCGTGTGGGTCTGGCCCCCGCACACTTCCATCAGCGTCAGCGGCCGCGTCGCCGCGCGCCGAATGCGGTCGACGAGCCCCTGCGCCAGGTCGGTGCCCCGAAACTCGTCGACGTACTTCACGAGCCGCACCCTACACCCGCGGTATCACCTGACAACAGGGTCGCGGCACCGACCACCGCCTGGCCGACGCTGAGGCCGCCGTCGTTCGGTGGCACCTGGCGGTGCAAGAGCACCGCGAACCCGGAGCGCTCGAGCGCCGCGGCGGCGCACTCGGTCAGGCGCCGGTTTTGGAAGCAGCCGCCGCTCAGCGCCACCTTCGCCTCGCCGGTTGCCCGCGCCACCGCGACGATCGCGTCGGTCAACGCGGTGTGAAAGCGTGCGGCGATGGTCGGCGCGCCGACCCCGTGGCGGACGTCGGCCACCACCTCGCGCACCAGCTCGCGCCAATCCAGCTCGGCGTCGTCGCCGCCGGCCTCGTAGACGAGCGGCAGCGGGTAGGCGGTGACCGGCGACGACAGGCAGATCTGCTCCAGGCGCATCGCCGCTTGGCCCTCGAAGCTGGCGCCGAGCGTCACGCCGGCGAGTGCCGCGACCGCGTCGAACAACCGCCCGGCGCTGGTCGTCAGGCCCGCACCGCCGGCCCGCGCCAACAGCGTCGGCCACGCGCCTTGCTCCATGGGCGAGAGCGCCCGGACCACCGGAAGGAAATCGAGCTCGAGGGCCCCGGCGCCGAAGACCTGCCACAGGAGTGCCAGCGCCGACCGTCTGATGTCGGCGGCGGCGGCATCGCCGCCCAAGAGCGCGAACGGCCGCAGATGCGCCACCCGCCGCACCCGCCGGACGTCACCGTGGAGAAACTCGCCGCCCCACACCGTGCCGTCGGGTCCGAGCCCGGCGCCGTCGAAGGTGACCCCCAACGCCGGCCCGGCGGCGGCGTTGTCGGCCAGGCAGGCGGCGAAATGCGCGTGGTGATGTTGCACCGCGACGCGCGGCAGCCCGGCGAGGCGGGCCGCGAGCGACGCCGACCCCGCCGGCGTCGTCGCCCAGACGGTCGCGGCGTAGTCGGGGTGGAGATCGTGCGCGATCGCCTGGGGCTTCGCGTCGTAGAGATCGAGAAAGTCGGTGATCACCCGCTCGAAGGCGTTGTGCGCGGCGAGCGTCGTCAGATCGCCGATGTGCTGGCTGACGAAGAGCCGGCGGTCGAGGCGCATCGCGATCGTGTTCTTCAAGTCACTGCCGACCGCGAGCACCGCCGGCCCCGGCGCCGGCAAGAGGAGCGGCAGCGGCGCGAAGCCCCGGGCGCGGCGCAACAGGCGCAGCGTGCCGCCGACGATCCAGGTGACGCTGTCGTCGACGTGGCGCTCGATGCCGCGGTCGTGGGCGAGGAAGCAGTCGGCGATCCCGCCCAGGCGCTCGAGGGCCTCGGGCTCGGTGATGCAGATCGGCTCGTCGGCGAGATTGCCGCTCGTCAGCACCACCGGAAAATCGAGCCCGCCGAGCAACAGATGATGCAGCGGCGTGTACGGCAGCATCACGCCGAGGCTCGAGACCCCGGGGGCGACGTTGTCGGCGAGCGGCGCGCCCGGCTGGCGCGGCAACAACACGATGGGCGCCATCGGCGAGAGCAACGCGGTCCGGGCGTCGGCGTCGATCCGCACCAACTCGGCGGCGGCCTCGAGGCTCTTGACCATCACCGCGAGCGGCTTCGCCGGCCGCTGCTTGCGCTGCCGCAAACGCGCGACCGCGGCGCGCCCGCGAGCGTCGACCAGCAGCTGATAGCCGCCCAGGCCCTTCAACGCCACGATCTGTCCGGCCCGCACCGCGTCGATCGCGGCGGCGAGCGCGGCCTCGCCTTCGGCCTGCACCTCGCCCTGGGGGTCGAGGAGGAAGAGCTGGGGGCCGCAGCGCGGGCAGGCGATCGGCTGGGCGTGGAAGCGGCGGTCGCCGGGGTCGCTGTACTCGCGGCGGCAGGCCGGGCACATCGCGAAGGCGCGCATCGTCGTGTGCTCCCGGTCGTAGGGCAGCTTCGCGGTGATGCTGAAGCGCGGTCCGCAGTCGGTGCAGTTGGTGAACGGGTAGCGGTGGCGGCGCTCGGCGGCGGCGCTGATCTCGGCCAGGCACGCGGCGCAGGTCGCCCGCTCCGGGAGCAGCAGCGCTCTGGGCGCACCGGCGGTGGTGCTGGCGCGGATCTCGAAGCCGGCGCTCGTGTGCGGCGGCAGGCTCTCCGCCTGCAAGTCGAGGATGGTCGCGGCGTCGGGCAGCTCGCGTTGCAGCCGCTCCCGAAAGCGCGCCAGCGCCTCGGCCTCGCCTTCGATCTCGATACGGACGCCCGCCGGATCGTTGGCGACGAAGCCCGAGAGGTCGAGCTCGTGCGCCAAGCGAAACACGAAGGGCCGAAAGCCAACCCCCTGGATGGCGCCGGCGACGTCTAGCCCGAGGCGGTGCCGCATCGCCTGTTGTCTGACACGATCGGCCTGCCCCTGGCAATTGCCGCCGACGCCGGTCGGACGGTGGACGGCGGCGGTCGCCGGCTCTATAGTGACCGCCGAGGTTTCACCCGCATGTGTCTGGCAATCCCCGGCAAGGTGTTGAGCGTCGTCGAAGCGGACCCGATGCTGCGCGCCCGGGTCGATTTCGCCGGCGCGGTGCGCGAGGTGTCGCTCGTCCACGTCCCCGAGGCCAAGGTGGGTGACTACGTGATCGTCCACGTCGGCTTCGCGCTGTCGCGCCTGGACGAGGCCGAGGCGATGCGGACCCTCGCCGAGCTCCGGCAGGTCATGAGCCCGACGCCGTCCACCTGAGCCGCGCGCCGGGCGTTCGCTCGGGTGTCAGCGGCCTTTGACCTTCGCGATCCGACCCTCGAGCCACTCGTACCAGGCCGGCATACCGGCGCCGGTGGTCGCCGAGACCGGCAGCACCGTGAGATCGATGTTGTAGGCCCGGGCGTCCTTCGCGGCCTTGTCGAGATCGAAGTCGGTGTAGGGCAAGAGATCGATCTTGTTGACCAACATCGCCCGCGCCACGTGGAACATCAGCGGGTACTTGCTCGGCTTGTCGTGGCCCTCGGTGACCGAGAGCACCATGACCTTGTCGTGCTCGCCGAGGTCGAACTCCGCCGGGCAGACCAGGTTGCCGACGTTCTCGATCACCAGGACGTCGAGGGCATCGAGGTCGAGGGCGCCCAGGTGCTGGTGGATCAGGCGCGCGTCCAGGTGGCAGGCGCTGCCGGTGTTGATCTGGATCGCCTGGACCCCGTGGCGCGCGATGCGCTCGGCGTCGCGGCTGGTCTGCAGATCTCCCTCGATGACCGCGAGGCGATGGCGCGCCTGCAACGCGTCGACGGTGCGCTCGAGCAGCGTGGTCTTGCCGGCGCCGGGGGCGCTCATCAGGTTGATGACGTAGACGCCGTGCTCGACGAAGTGCTCGCGGTTGTGGTGCGCGGCGTCGTTGTTGTCCTGCAGCAAGTCAGTCTTGACCGCGATCTCATGCATCGGGCGGATCCTCCACGTCGATGGTGACGACCTCGAGCTCGCGGCCGGTGAGCACCGTCAGGCCGGCGCCGCCACAGCTGGGGCAGAGGCCGGGCTCGGTGGCGCTCGGGCCGACAAAGGCGCAGACGCCACACCTTGCCGTCACCGGGACGCGCTCGAACACCAGCTCGCAGCGCTCGGCCTTGGTGCCCCGGGTCACGGCCTGAAACGCGAAGGTCAGGGTCTCGGGGTCGACGTGCGTCAGCATCCCGAGCCGCAAGCGTGCCCTCTCGATGCGGCGGTCGGCGTGCGGGGCGGCGGCCCTCTGAATGATCCCCCACAGGCTCTGTGCCAACGCCAGCTCGTGCACCGCGCGCTCCTTCCTCCCGTCAGTCACTAGCATGGCGCGCCAACGTCGGCCACCGCGGCGGACGCGCCTCCCAGGGCAATCGACTTCTCGCGTTCTTGATTCCCGGCGGGCGCTTCGCGCCCGTCCTCCGTGACCCCCACCCCGGAGCGGCGCGCGGCAGGCGCCGCTCTCGGCCCGCCCCCGGGTGGCTGACTCTTCCACACATCTTTTTCCTGCGGCGCGTCGGCTTGCCTTCGGTCGGATTCGATGATCTGCCACGGCTGAGGAGCGGTTCACATGAAACCAGAAGGGAATGTCGTT
>JACRCV010000121.1 GCA_016218825.1 Deltaproteobacteria bacterium | reverse complement strand
TACGCGGCGAGGGCGCCGCAGGCGGCGCGCTGGACGGCGGAGGGCGAACTGAGAGATGGTGCAACTGTCACGCGGACGGGGTGACCCCCGGGGTCAATGCTCCTGAGAAGACGGGGGTCAAAGGTAGTGAGAGCCGGCAGGACCCCGTGCAGGATGGACATGTCCTTGTTCGGCGGGATCACGTAGACGCCGTCCGGCTCGACTCTTTGGCGATCCTTGGCCTGGACGACTTTCATCGACGTGGCTCGTTGGAGGAGCTCCACCATCATCCCCTTTTGGGTCGGGTCCAGGTGCTGGATGACGACGAAGGCCATGCCGCTCTTGTCCGGCACTTGGTGCAGGAACTGCTCGAGCGCCTCGAGGCCTCCCGCGGACGCACCGATGCCGACGATGGGGAAGGAGCCGACCTGGCCGCGACCGGGTCCCGAAGGGGGCTCGGCGCTTGCGGGTTGCCGCCGCGGGCGCGGCCCATTCTGTCGTGACCGCTCGCGCTTGCTGTGCCCCTTCCCTCTTGGGGACATGCGTCCTCGAGCCATGAACCCTCGTCGTGGCAGCAGCAAATGCCGCCGGCCTGTTGTTGGGCCGGGCGCCGTGTTGTGAGAAGCTGAGCTTAGTTGAAGCCACTTCGGTGCGTTGTCAAGCCACCTTGGCTCTGCGTCTCCTGCGTCCCCGCCCATGGCCCGATAACAACGTGGCGCATCGGCGCGGAAGGATCTGGAGCCTAGGGGAATTAATGGCGGAGCGAGAGGGATTCGAACCCTCGGAACCTTTTGGGCTCACACGATTTCCAGTCGTGCACCTTCGACCACTCGGTCATCGCTCCGTTGTAGCGGGGGGACCGCCCGGCGGCTGACAATCACTGCTTCTCTCCTGCGACCTGCGCCGCCTCTGCGTCCCCCCGTGCCTCGGCCCGGCGTAGCCGGATCCTCGGCGCCTACCTTCATAGTGGGGGACCGTGCGAGGGTGATAGCCCGGTGACCCAGCACCCCGAGAGCAACGCTACCGTTGCTTCCTTCCGGACCTGGCGGGGTTCACGTGTCCCGGTCACCAGGGCCGGGCTATCGCAAGCAGCGGCAGCCTCGGCTGCCGCCGCGACCAACCTGCAAAGAACTGGCGGAGCGAGAGGGATTCGAACCCCCGGTACCTGTCGGTACACTTGATTTCGAGTCAAGCGCCTTCGACCAACTCGGCCATCGCTCCGCTTGAGGGGGCCTGATCTAGCCCAAGCGCCTCACGTTGACAAGGCGTGTCGGCGTCCGAGCCTGCTAGGCGCGGCGCCCGGCGAAGAAGCCGGACAACAACGCCGCGGCCTCGGCGGCCAGGACCCCCGACACCACCTCGGCGCGATGATTCAGCCGTCGATCGCGCACGATGTCCATGATCGTCCCCGCGGCTCCGGCGCGCGGGTCCGCAGCGCCGAACACCAGCGCGTCGAGGCGCGCGTTCACCACCGCGCCGGCGCACATCGGACAAGGCTCGAGGGTCACGTACAGCGTGCAGCCCGACAGCCGCCAACGGCCGAGGTGCGCCGCCGCGGCGCGGAGCGCGAGGAGCTCCGCGTGCGCCAGAGGGTCGCGGTCCGTCTCTCGCCGGTTGTGGGCCGCAGCGACGAGCGCATCGCCCAAAACGACGACCGCGCCGACCGGCACCTCGCCGGCGTCGGCTGCGGCGCGCGCCTCCGTCAGCGCCACCTCCATCCAGCGCTCGTGGGTCACGGCCGCACCGTCGCGGGTGTTGGCGGTGCCGCCAAGGCACGTCGGAGCAGCTGCAGCAGATCCTGCGACCGGTACGGCTTCTGGATGAACAGACCGCCGTTCTGGGTGGCGCTGGCAATCCCCGCGCCCTCGTCGTTGTAGCCGCTCATCAACACGAAGGGGACACCCGGGGATTGGAGGCGGAGCTTCTGCACCAGGGTCACGCCGCTCTCGTCCGGGAGCACGACGTCGGAGAGGATCAGCGAGACCGACGGCGTCGCGGACCCGAAGGCGAAGAGCGCGTCTTTGGCGCTGCGCGCGGTGACCACCTGGTAACCGTTCAACGCCAGGATGCGCTTGGTGACGTTCAACACCTGCTCGTCGTCTTCGACGAGCAGCACGGTCTCGCCGTGGCCCTTCTCCACCAACGTCGACGGCTCTGGGGCCGGCGCCGACAGGCGCTCCGACTGCGGCAGGTGGACGGAGAAGGTCGAGCCGGCGCCCACCCGGCTGTCGACGCTGATCCACCCCCCCTGCTGCTCGACGATGCCGTAGACCACCGAGAGGCCCAAGCCCGTCCCCTGCGCCGGGCCTTTGGTGGTGAAGAACGGCTCGAAGATGCGCGCCAAGGTCGCGGCGTCCATGCCGGTGCCGGTGTCGCCGAGCGCCAAGCGGACGAAGTTTCCGGGCCGCGCCGTCGGCGTCCCAGCGCAGTCCGCGTCGGTGAGCGTCACCCGGTCGGTCTTGATGCGGATCTCGCCGCCCTTCGGCATCGCGTCGCGGGCGTTGACCGCCAGGTTCATGATCACCTGCTCGAGGTGAGCCGGATCGGCGACCACCGCGCCGAGGTCGTCGGCGAGCTCGAGCTGCACCTTGACGTTCTCACCCACCAATCGGGAGATCATCTTGGCGATCGACTTGACCACCTTGTTGACGTCGATCGCGAGCGGCCGGAACGGCTGCTTGCGGCTGAAGGCCAAGAGCTGTTTGGTGAGAGCGCTGGCGCGCTCGCCGGCGCTGCGGATCTCCTCGAGCTCGGCGACGATCGGGCTCTTCGGCGGCAGATCCTCGAGCAGCAACGCGCAGTCGTTCAGGATCACCGACAGGACGTTGTTCATGTCGTGCGCCACGCCGCCGGCCAACCGCCCGATGGCCTCCATCTTCTGCGCCTGCAGGAACTTGGCTTCGAGCTTCTTGTGCTCGGTGACGTCGCGCACCACTCTCACCACGTGGCGGATCTCGCCGGTCGGCGTGCGGACCGGGTAGGCGGACACCACGACCTGTCGCTCTTCGCCCTCGGCGTTGCGGTGTACGTGCTCCGACGACGCGGTGGTGCCGCTCCGGCAGGCGGTCGCTACCGGACAACGGTGCTCGGGCTCGGTGCAGGTCGCGTCGTTGCCGTGACCGACCGCTTGGCAGGTGCGACCCTGGGCGCTCTCGGCCGCCACTCCGAAGGCGTTCCAATGGGCGCGGTTGGCGTCGAGGATCGCGAAGGTCGTCGGATCGATGATCGTGATCTGGTCCTCGATGGAGTCGAGGACCGCGCGCAAGAAGCTGGTCGAGCGCGTCAGACCCGCCTCGGCCTCGCGGGTCTGCCTCTGGCTTCGGCCGAGCCGGTGCGCGAGCAGCCAGATCGCCGCGGTCGCGAGCAGCCACAACGAGGCCACCAGACTCGACTCGACCATGATGTCGCGCTTGGCGTCGGCGAAGGCGGCAGTGAGCGGGATCGTCAAGCTGATGCCGCCGGCGACCGCGCCCTCCGGCCAACGCTGCGTGGTGTGACAGTGCCCGCAGTGGCCGCGGGCGATCACCGGGGCCATGTAGCGCAACCGCGGCTCGGTGGCGCTGAGCTCGGTCATCGTGATCTCGGTCGCGCCGGCTTCCAGACGCTCGAGCGCGGTCCTCTCCCAGGCGTCGGCGACGTCGCTGGGGTTCAACGGATCGCGGCTGGTGAGGCGCACCGTGGCCTTGGCGACGCCGGTGTGCTCGCGTGCGAGCGTCTTCAAGACATGGGCGTGGTTGATCAGGGTGAGGGACGTCCCGGACGGCGAGACGATGTCGCGGTCGGGCACCGTCGCGAGGTAGGGGTTCGCAGGGGTCTTGTCGGTCTCGGGGACGTAGAGCGAGCCGATCTCCGACAGCCAGCGCTGGTTGTCGACGAACTCGTTGGCGAGCGCCCGCGCCTCGTTTTGCACTCCCTGGAGCGCGACCACCCGGTCGTGACTCACGTTCCACGCCAGGTAGGCACCGACCGCGGCGGTCCAGATGACCGCGAGGAGCCACAGGTTACGGATCTGGTGCGTCAGCCCACCCACGGGTGCGTCCGGCATCTTGCAGCCATCCTTCTCCCGGCAGCCGCATCGCTCGACGCGGTTTGCCTCCGGGTCGCCCCGGCACCCGTTCAGTCACGCCTCCCGCCCGCTTGTGCTTGGCCCGGCCGTGGCCTCAACCTCCAGCCGAGCGGCGAGGATACACCGCGATTCGATGCTTGGCCAGAGCCGCGCGGCTCACGGCACCAGGACGGCGCGCTCCTCGAGGCGGCCGGCGTGCGCGGCCTCCAGCACTTCATTGATCGCGGCGAGCGGGTGACGCTTGACCAGGGGCCGGATCTGGATGCGGCCGTCCGCGATCCATTCGAGGATCTCGGGATAGAGCTCGGGGTCGCAGCCCCAGTTGCCGCGCAAGGTCGCGTCGAACGCCATGAGGTTGGAGAGGCGCACCTCGAGCTTGTCCATCGTGAAGCCGACCACCGCCATCGACGCGCCGTGGTTGAGCAGCGAGAAGCCGGTGAGCTGACCGGCGCGGGTGCCCGAGGTCTCGAAGATCTTGGTGCAGTAGGGTGACGTCCCGAGCTTCTTGAGCTCGCCGGTCACTGCGGCGCGGACCTCCTTCTCTGCCAGGCCTTTGACGTTGATCGCGGCCTTGGCGCCGAGGCGCTTTGCCTGCTCGAGCTTGAGGTCGTCGACGTCGACCGCGACCACGTGGCCGCCGCAGGCCGCCGCGATCTGTACGCAGTAGATGCCGATGCCACCGGTGCCGATCACCACCACCGGATCGTTCTTCCGGACCTCGGCGCGGGCGACCGCCATGAACGGCGTCGACACCGCGTCGGCGACCACCGCCAGCTGCCAGAGCTCGTGATCCTTCAGCACCTCGTCTTTGACCGGACAGAGGTAGCGCGCCGGCACGCTGAGCTTGTCGGCGAAGCCGCCGTGGCGGTCGTTGCCCGGCATGATCTGGGCGCGGCAGATGGGGCGATGCCCGCTTTGACACAGGTCGCAGGTGCCACAGGGCAAGACCGCGGGGACCACGACCGGTCTGCCGACGAGGTCCGGTGACACCCCGGCGCCGACCGCCTCGACGACGCCGCTGACCTCGTGACCGAGCACCAGCGGCAGCTCCTTGCGGGTCTTCACGCCGAGATGGAGAAAGGAGATGTCGGTGTGACACAGGCCGCAGCCCGCCACCTTCACCAGCGCCTCGCCGGCAGCGAGCGGCTCCAGCTCGTAGCTCCGACTCTCCAAAGGCTTCGCGACCGCGGTCATCATGTATCCGCTGCAGGTCAACGACGAGGTCATCAGGGTCTCCTTGCTTTCGGGCTCTTGAGGGCTTGGTCGCGCCGCGGGCGGCGCCGCAATCTAATCATTCTCTTCTTTGGGGTTCGAGCCCAGACGGTCACGCAGCACCCGGTGCAAGATCTTGCCGGTCGCGGTCCTGGGCATCTCGGCGTCGGCGATGAAGCGCACCGTCTTCGGACACTTGTAGCCGGCGAGCGACGCTCGGGCGTGGCTGACGAGCGCCGCCGGGCTCGGGGTGCGGCCGTCCTTCGGGACCACGACCGCGGTGACCGCCTCGCCCCACTTGCTGTCGAACAGGCCGATGACGGCGACGTCCTTGACGTCGGGGTGGGTCGCGAGCGCGGCCTCGACCTCGGAGGGGTAGACCTTCTCGCCGCCGGTGATGATCATGTTGCTCTTGCGATCGACGAGCGTGTAGAAGCCGTCGGCGTCGCGGCGCGCCATGTCGCCGGCGGTGCAGAAGCCGTCCTTGAAGGCGCGGCTCGAGGCCTCGGGCTGGCGCCAGTAGCCGTCGAAGACCGTCGGCGCGCGGGAGAACAGCTCCCCGACCTCGCCGTCTTTGACCGGGAGGCCGTCGGCGTCGAGCAGCCGGATCCGATCGCTGCCGACGATCTCGCGTCCGATGGAGCCGAGCTTGTCGAACTGCTCCTCGGGCTTCAGGAGGGTGACCAGGCCGGCCTCGGTGGAGCCGTAGGCCTCGAACAGCCGCGAGCTCGGGAACGCCTCGATGATCCCGGTCTTGGTCTCGCGCCGCGCCGGCGCCGACGAGATCAAGAGCTTGCCGACGTGCCGGAGATCGAAGCGGTGTCTCGACGCCGCGACCACGTCGAGCAGCATCGTGTAGTGCGTCGGCACCAGCGAGGTGAAGGAGATCTTCTCGGCGGCGAGCACCGCGAGCAGGTGCTCGGGGTCGAAGCTCTTGCGGTCGTAGATGCACACCGACGCCCCGAGGTAGGTGAACACGAAGCCGTAAAACACCGAGTTGACGTGGCACATCGGCATCACGCACAGACCGGTGTCGGTGCGTCCGAAGCCGAACTCGACGGCGTTCAAGAGATAGAACAGCGCGTAGCTCAGGTGGCTGCGGATCGCGGCCTTGGGCCGGCCGGTGGTGCCCGAGGTGTACATCAGGGTCCAGGTGTCGCCGGGTCGGACCTTGACCCCCGGCGGGTTCGGGGCGCCGCTTTGCAGCAGCTCCTCGTAGAGGCGATAGCCCGCGGCCGGGCGGTCGTCGCCGAGCTTGACGTAGGCCGAGGCCGAGAGCGGCAACGACGCGCGGACGGCGTCGACGACCTCCAGCAGATCGGCGCCGACCATGAGCGCTTTGGCGCCGCTGTCTTCCAAGAGGTAGCGCACCTCGGCGCCGGTCAGGCGGAAGTTGACCGGCACCGCCACGACCCCGCTCTTGGCGCACGCGGCGTAGAGCTCCATCCACTCCAGACAGTTGTGGGCGAAGATCGCCAGGCGGTCGCCACGGCCGAGATCGAGGGCGGCGAAGGCGTTCGCGAGACGGTTGGCGCGCTCCTCGTACTGAGCATAGGTGAGGGCGCGGCGCAGATCCTTGGCGGCGAGGCGGTCAGGGATCAAGCGGCTGTGCACCGTCAGGACTTCACCGATGTTCAAGACCTCGTTCATACCTTCGTCTCCTCAAGGCAGGGCGGCGGCGGACGCCGCCAGACTCGCGGCGCGCGCCGACAGCGCCACGCCCAACGCCCCCATCTCCTGGGCATAGGGGGGTACGACCACCTCGGTTTGCAGCGCGGCGCCGAGGAGCTCCACCACCATCGGGTGGTGCGCGACGACGCCGCCGGTGGCGACGACCTTGCCGGCGACGCGGTCCATCTCCAGCACCCGCTTCACCACCGAGCGATACGAAGCGCGCGCCAGGTCGGCGGGGCGCTTGCCCTGACGGATCAAGCCGAGCACCTCGGTGCCGGTGAACACGGTGCAGAAGCTGCCGAGCTCGATCTCCTCCTGGAACTGCGCCGCGTTGGCGGCGAGGGCGCCGATCTCGAGATCCAAGCGCAGCGCCATCTCTTCGAGGAAGCTGCCGGTGCCGGCGGCGCACTTGCGGTTCATCTTGTGGCCGAGGCGCCGGCCTTCGTGGTCGATCTGGATGATCTTCGCGTCCTGGCCGCCGATGTCGATCACCGTCAACGGCCCGGCGGCGAAGTGCAGCACGCCGCGCGCGTGGGCGTCGAGCTCGGTGCGCGAGTGATCGGCGAAGGTCAACGCGTGCCGGCCGAAGCCGGTGGCCCACAGCGCCGCGACCTCGGGGCGCGCGAGCCCCGCCGCCCCGAGCACCGCGGCGACCGCCTTGGTCGCCGCGCCCATGAGGTCGGCGCCGGTGCGGCTTACGGTGGTGGCGAGCACCGCGGCCTCGGCGTCGATGAGCGCCGCCTTCGTGTTCCACGAGCCGGAGTCGACGCCGACGAAGTAGGGCGCCCGGCCGGCGGTCACAGTGGACCCCGGTCTTCGAGCTGCTCGACGAAGCCCTCGATGTTGGTGCGCGCCTGCTCTTCGGAGTAGCAGCGCAGGTCGTTCAGGTCGCCGTCGAGGGTCAACACCGGCAGCCGGGTCGCGGCCGCCAAGCGCTGCGGCATGCCGAAGCGGGTGTTGGAGTTGTGCGGGCAGGTGCGGGCGTCGTGAAACACGAAGCCGTCGACCTGGAATTCCTGCGCCATGCGCTCGAGGTAGCGCTGCTTGGGGCGCTCGGCGCGGGCGATGAACAGCTCCAGTGAGGCGCGCGCCATCGAGGCGAGCGGTGCGTTCGGATCGAGGGCGTCGAACACCCAGCTGTTGCAGTAGGTCGACGCGACGACGCTCACCCGCAACGACGCGAACAGGGTCGCGAGCTCGCGGAGCTTGCCCCAGACCGGCATGCCGTCCCAATAGAGGCGGAAGGCCTCGGCGTCGACCGCGCCGCGGTGAGCGGCGACGCGCGCCTCGAGCTCCTCTTTGAGCACGCGATAGTAGTCGCACGCCGCCGCGGTGCCTCTGAGGACCACGGCCGGGCCCATCTGGATGGTGCTGTCGAAGAAGGTGATCGCCGCCGGGCGCGTTGCCGCGGTGTGCAGGCAATCGCGCCACAGATCGCTGCATTCCTTGGAGAGCCGCACCGCCGCCTCGAGCCGACCGGCGCTGAGCTTGGTCGCCGCGACGCTCTCCAGGGTCGGGATCAACGCCTCCAGTTGTCGCACCACGGCGTCGACGTGATGCGCCGCGACCTCGTCGAGGCCGCGAAACGAGGTGACGCCGACGACCGGCACGTTCCACTCGCGACCGTAGAACTCGAACCAGTCCCGGACCTCGCGGCACTGATTGGTGTTGAACAGCAGGACGTCGGCCTTCGGCACGTCGGTGAAGCCGTACTTGGCGAGCGGCGTCTTGCCCGCCAGGTGGGCGCCGATGTCGCTCGTCAGGTAGGAGCAGATCTCGGGCGAGTAGCCCCGGGCGTGCGCCTGCGACATCACCTCGTTGGCGATGCGGCTGGCGCCGAGCATCGCGCCGTGGTTCTCCGGGAAGTAGACCTCGAAGCCGAGGGCCCGCAACAGCTCCACCGGGCCGACGCTCGTGCACCAGGCGACCGGCGCCGTCTTCGCCCGCTGGGCCTCGAGGATGGCGGCGAAGTGAGCGGCCATGACCTCTTTGAGGCGCTCGCTGCTCTGCAGCCGTGCGCCGGCGCTCGTCGTCTTGCGGTTCTCAGCGGCCATCCTCACCTCGCCTGACTCACGCTGTCGAGCGCGAAGTGCGCCGCGCCGACCGCGCCGCTCATGATGGGCTCGGGCGCGAGCTCCACCGCGAACCCGGAGCGCTCTGCCAAGGCACCGAGCACGCCGGGAAAGTACTCACAGACGCCGCCGGTGACCACGACCGGGTCTTTGAGGCCGCCCATCTCGAGGATGCGCTCGGCGATCGAGTGCATGCAGCCGAGCGCGATCTCGCCGGCGCCGACGCCGCTCTTCAGCAAGTCGATCACCTCGACCTCGGCGAAGATGGAACAGTAGCTGCCGACGCGCGCCGGCTTCTCGGCGGTCGCCGCGAGGTCCATCAGACGGGTCGGGTGCACGTCGAGGTGGCGGGCGGCGAACATCAAGAACGTGCCGATGCCGACCGCGCACTTGCGCACGCTGTGCACCGAGCGGGTGCGGCCGGCGGCGTCGACGTCGATCACCTTGGGGTCGCGGCCGCCGATGTCGACCACCGTCATCGGGCGGCGAAAGTGCTCGAAGGCGCCGCGCGCGTGGCAGGCGGTCTCGCTGACGGTGAGCGACGCGACCGGGGCGCACGAGGCCCCGAAGCCGGTGACGCACATCGCCTTGAGGGCGGTCGCCGGCAGCTGCGCCTCTTCGAGCGCCACCCCGGTCGCCTCTTGGATGCAGTCCTGGAAGTAGCCGCGGGTCGGGACCACCGCGCGCCCCAGGATCTTGTGCGCCCTGTCGACGACGACGACCTTGACGCACTCGGTGCCGACGTCGGTCCCGGAGACGATGAGCTCTTTCGAGTCGATCATGATGGGGCTCGCTTCGTGCTGCTGTTCTCGAGCTCCATCGAGCTCGGGGCAACGAGGTGGCCGCCGGCGGGGCCCAGGTTCTCGAGCTGCTCCATGACCTGGCGCCGGATCTGGTCGAGCGACACCAGGCGCAGATCGTGGGTGTCGGCCTCGATGACGATCGCCGGTACGTTGGTGTCGCGGTACAGCCGCAGGTGCAGGCCGTAGCGCACCGTGCTGTGATCCGGGCACGTCCTGGCGTCGTGGTAGATGGCGGCGTCGACTGCGTACTTCTGATACTCGCCGGCGAGCCAGCGCGCCTTCTGCTCCCGGGAGCGGTTCGGGAAGATCGAGGTGTAGGTGGTCGCCATGCTCTCGATCGGGTTGTCGCGGTCCAGGCCGGCGAGCGCGAACACTCGCGGGTAGGTCGACGCGACCACCGCCACCTGTTGGTCCAAGAACAGGCTGGCGAGCGGCCGCAGCGCGCACCAGATCGGCGGCCCCTCCCAGTAGAAACGCAGCCGCTCTCCCGGCACCGCGGCGACGCCGTCCCGGATCCGATCCTCGAGCTCGGCGAGCAAGACCTCGTAGTAGGTGATCGCCTGCTCGCTGCCGCGCATCAAGAGCATCGGCGCCACGTGGATCAGGGTGTCGAAGTAGGTCAGCGGGCTCGGGACGTTGCGCGCCAGATCCAAGATCCGCCCCCACAACAGCGCCGCCCGCGCCGAGCGCTCGACCACCGCCGCGAGCTCGTCGTGGTCGAGCTTGCGGCCCGCGAGGTGCTCGAGGCGGTCGATGAGGCGCAACAGCTGCTGCACCGAGGCGTCGATCTCGATCTTCTCGACCTCGTCGAGCACCGCCGGCGGGTGCAGCCCCAACAACGGCACGCCGAGGCGGTGGCTGTAGTATTCGAACCAGCGCGCCAGGTAGGCGCCGAAGTTGGTGTTGTAGACCAACACCTCGGGGCGCGGGATCGCCTCGATGCCGTGGATGCCGACCAGCGGGCTCTCGCCGGCGAGCATCGCGCCGATGTCCGACGCCATCTCGCTGCTGGCGAACGGTGAGAAACCGTCGGCGAGCGCCAGGCGGATGTACTTGCCGGTCAAACGGCTGGCGCCGATCAGCGCCGCGTGGTTCTCGGGGAAGTAGGGGGTGTAGCCGAGCGCCCGCAGCACCTCGACCGGCCCGAAGCCCGAGCACCAGGCGACGTGGCGTTGCGGGTCGCGTCCGGCCTCGGCGAGGTCGAGGTAGTAGTCGCGGATCAGCTCCTTGAGCTTCGGGGCGCAGGCGAGCGGCACCCGGCCCGACGGCATGCCGCCGAGGCGGGTGCGCGGCAACGCCTTGAGGGGCATCTTGGCCTGCGCGGTCTTCACCGCCTCGAGGGTGCGGGCGCCGCGGTCGGCGCGCCGCTGCTGCTGGCGCTCGCGAGAGTGGACGAGCTTGACGATCGCGAAGTTGACCGGCGCTTTGAGCCCGAGGCGCTCGGCCTCGCGCACCACGCCGCCGTTCATCGCGTCGATCTCGGTGCGAAAGCCGCGCACCAGATCCTGCCACATCGACGGCCGGTTCTTGGCGAGCGCCTTCTGCGAGCGGACGACCGGGCGGTACGGATCTTCCTCGTCCTCGATCGGCACGCCGCGGGCGCGCATCACCGCGATGATCTCGGCGTTCAGCTCGCGCATCAGGATCTGGAGATCGTCGTCCTCGAGCAGCTCGCTGCAGCTCATCCCGGTCAAGGCCGAGATCGGGTTGACGACCGCGTTGTGCAAGAGCTTCTGCCACACCGCGTGGTCGACGTTGGCCACCACCTGGGTCTTCAGGCCGGCGGCGTTGAAGGCGTCACCGATCGCCGTCACCTCGGGGGTCAGCCGGCCGTCGAAGGGCGCCATCTGGATCGGCTTGATCCCGGTGCGGTAGCGCAGGCGGTTCGGGCCGGTGTGCTGGATGCTGTGGAAGGTGATGCCGCTCAAGATCCGGTGGTGCTGCAGCACCGCGGCGATCTGCTCGACGTTGCCGATGCCGTTCTGCGTCGACAGCACCCAGGTCTTGTCGCCGACCACCGGCAGCACGTTCTTGACCGCCGCGGTCGTCTGGTAGCTCTTCACCGCGATGAAGACCAGGTCGACCGGGGGCATGCCGGCGACGCTGGTGACCACCTTGAGCCGCACCAGGCGCTCGCCGGTCTCGCCCTCCGACAAGAACAGCCCGGCGTCGCTCAACAGCTTGGCGCGGGCGACGTTGTTCTCGAGGAAGGTCACGTCCTCGCCGGCCTCGGACAGCCGAGCGCCGATGAGGCCCCCGAGCGCGCCTGCCCCCACCACCAAAATGCGCATTCCGACTCCCGCTCCGCGTTCTCGGCGCCGGCGCCCAAAGCGCCGCCGCCGGGCTAGATGTACTGGCCGCCGTCTACCTTCAGCACTTCACCGGTGATGTGCTTGCCGCGCGCCGACACCAAGAAAAGCACGCTGTCGGCGACGTCGTCGACCGAGGCGGCGCGGCCGAGCACGGTCTCGAGCACCGCCTTGTCGTAGGCCTCTTTCGGCAGCTGCTTCGTCATCTCGGTGTCCACCAGGCCGGGGGCGACGACGTTGACGTTCACCTGGTAACGGCCGAGCTCCTTCGCCAAGGTCTTGGCGAGCGCGATGCCGCCGGCCTTGGCGGCGGCGTAGTTGGCCTGGCCGAACTTGCCGCGCAGACCGTTGATCGAGGCGATCAGCACGATCTTGCCGTGCTGCTGCTCTTTGAAGCCGGCGGCGGCCGCGTGGCAGTAGTTGAAGGTGCCCTTGAGGTTGACGGCGACGACCGCGTCCCAGTCGGCCTCCGACATCTTCCAGGTGACGCCGTCCTTGGTGATGCCGGCGCAGCAGACCAGGACGTCGAGCCGGCCGAAGTGCGCCCGCACCTCGCGCACCACGACCTCGGCCCGGGCATAGTCGGTGACGTCGGCGCTCCAGGCCTTGGCGCGGCCGCCGCCGGCCGCGATCGCCTCGAGGAGCGCGTTGCTGTCGGCGCCGAGCTCGCGGTCGACCAGCGCGACGTCGCAGCCTTCACGCGCCAACGCCCGGCCGATCGCGGCGCCGATGCCCCGGCCGCCACCGGTCACGAGCGCGACGTGGCCACGAAGCTCGAGATCCATGTCGTCACCTCCACCTCGCCGCCGGGCGCCGCGTTCGGTCCCCGGGCATCAGCCAGCGAGCCCGAGCGCCGTGCTCTTCTGTCCGGCGTCGGTGGTCGCGCGCTGGCCGCACAATCCGTACAGCACCAGGTTCACGATCTCGTCCCCGAGGGTCTCGATCGGGGTGTCGCGCGCCGGGTCGAACCACATGAAGATCCAGTTCAGGATCCCGAAGACGAAGAGCGTCAAGCGCCGGACCTCGACGTCGCTCGGCGCCGCGCCGCTCCGGGTCGCGAGCTCACCCACCAGATCGGCCACCAGGCGGTAGTAGCGCCGGCGCAGCTCTTCGACCCGGCGGTAGGACGCGCCGCTCAACGACTCGAGCTCGAAGGTGCACACCTTCAGCTCCGCGGCGTGGCGGGTGAAGAAGCTCAGGTGGTTCTGGACCAACAACCGCAGCCGCTCCTCGAGCGGCCCAGGGGCCTTCAGGCTTTGCTCTTGCGCCGCCAGCAGCGACGCGAAGACGCGGTGCTGCACCTGGAACAACAGGTCTTCTTTGCTGGAGAAGTAGTGATACAGGCCGGCGAGCGAGCACGAGGCATCGCGCGCCACGTCGCGCATCGAGGTGTGGTGGTAGCCCTCTTTCGCCATCAGCCGGGCGGCCTTGCCGAGCAGGATCTCGAGCCGGTCGGAAGGTTGGCCGGCGCCGTCGTCTCGCGGATGCGGGGCCTTGGCGCGAGCTGCTCTCGGACGACGGATCACGGTTACCACTCCCTATCGCCTCGTTGACGAGGCGCTCAGCTCGGACAGCCGGGCTCGGGGCTCGCGTCTGGCGGGCTCTGGTCGCAGAGCGGCCGCTTCGCGGCCTCGAGCAGACCGCGGCGGATCTTCTCCGGCGTGATCGGCAGCTCGGTCACCCGGACCCCGGTGGCGTCGTAGATCGCGTTCGCGATCGCGCCCAGCATCGGCAGCAGCGAGCCTTCGCCGATCTCCTTGGCGCCGAACGGCCCGCGCGCCTCGTAGCTCTCGACCGCGTGGGTGTGGATCTCCGGGGTCTCGCCGATGCTCGGGACCAGGTAGTCGTGGAGGTTGGGGTTCAGGATCGCGCCGTCCTTGGCGTGCTGGGTGTCCTCCATCATCGTCTCGCCGATCCCCATGATCACCGAGCCCTCCACCTGGGCGTGGAAGGTCACCGGGTTGATCACCGTGCCGGCGTCGGAGAAGTCGTTCACCCGATCTACCTGCACCTGGCCGGTGTAGAGGTCCACCGTGACCTCGGCGACCGCGGTCGAGAAGCTGTAAGCCGGCGAGGTGCCGACGGTGCCGCCTTTGAAGGCACCGCCGAGCTCCGCCGGTGGTCGATACCAGCCGGTGCCGACCACCGGCCCGTTCTGGGCGAACGCCAAGCGCGCCGCCTCGTCCCACGCGATGCGCAGCGTCGGCGCGGCCTTCACGAAGATCTGGCCGTCGCGGGCCACGAGATCGCGCGCCGAGCAGCCGAGCCGTCTGGCCGCGGCCGCGAGCACCTGGTCGAGCGCCTTGCCGGCCGCCATCTTCACCGCGTTGCCGGCCATCAGCGTCACCCGGCTGGAGTAGGAGCCGAGGTCGATGGGCGCGAGCGCCGAGTCGCACTCGACCATCGTCACCCAGGGGTAGGGCACGCCGAGCTCCTCGGCCGCGATCTGCGGCAGCACGGTGTCCGAGCCCTGGCCGATGTCGGCGGCGGCAATGGCGAGCGAGATCGCGCGGCCGTCCTCTTGCACCCGGACGATGGCGTTGGAGTGCGGAAAGTCGGAGCGGTAGATCGGATAGCCGGCGCCGGAGACGAAGCCGCCGCAGCCGACGCCGATCCCTTTGCCTCTCTTCAGCTTGCCGCGCTTCTCCTTCCAGCCCGACTCCTGCCGCGCCCGCTCCAGGGTCTGGACGAACTCGCAGGACGAGATGTCGAGGGCGTTCACCGTTCGGGTGCCGGGGCGCATCGCGTTCTTCAAGCGGATCTCGAAGGGATCGAGCCCGAGCTCCGCCGCCATCATGTCGAGCAACGACTCGAACGCGAAGCGCGGGTGCGGCACGCCGTGGCCGCGAAACGCGCCGCAGGCCGGGAGGTTGGTGTAGACCCGGAAGCCGTCGTACTTGTAGTTCTGCAGCTTGTAGAGCGTCGGCAGCATCGAGCCGGCGTAGTAGGCGGTCACCACGCCGTAGGAGGTGTAGGCGCCGCCGTCGAGCACGCTCTTGAAACGCACCGCGGTGATGCTGCCGTCCTTCTTCAGACCGATCTTCAGGTCCATCACCTGCTTATGGCGACCGCGGAAGTGGTAGAACATCTCCTTGCGGTCGTAGCTCATCATCACCGGCCGGCAGGTGGCCTTGGAGAACAACACCGCGCAGAAGTCGAGGGGCGTGGTCTCGGCCTTGACCCCGAAGCCGCCGCCCACCGCGGGGCGGATCACGCGGATGTTGCCTTGCGGCATCCCGAGGGTGCGGGCCAGCATGTGCTGCAGGTAGTGCGGCACCTGGGTCGACGACCACAGGGTCAGCTTCTCGCCGTGGTGCTCGTAGCGCGCCAAGGAGGCGTGCGGCTCGATCGGCGCCTGGTGGGTGCGGTTGCCGACGAAGCGCTGCTCGCGCACCAGATCGGCCTCGGCGAAGCCCTGGTCGACGTCGCCGAAGTTCCACTCGACCCGGGTGTTGATGTTGTTGGCGTAGCGCGCCTCTTCGGGGTGGAGGAGGGGCGCGCCGGCCTTCATCGCCGCCTCGGGATCGAACACCGCCGGCAGCGCCTCGTACTCGACCTCGATCAGGCGCAGGGCGCGCGCCGCGGTCTCTTCGTCGATCGCCGCCACCGCCGCGACCTCGTCGCCGACGTAGCGCACCCGCTCTTTGGCGAGGATGTGCTCGTCGTAGCGCGCCGGGCTGACGCCGTAGCGGGTGTCGGGGACGTCGGCGCCGGTGAGCACCGCGAGCACGCCGGGGAGCGCCTTGGCGCGGCTGGTGTCGAGGCGCTTGATGCGGCCGTGGGCGACGGTGCTCGTCAGGATCTTGCCGTAGATCATGTCCGGCAGGCGCAGGTCGCCGGTGTAGAGCGCGCGGCCGGTCACCTTGTCGGGGGCGTCGTAGCGGGTGACACCGTGGCTCACCACCGCGTGGTCGCGCGCCTGATCGCGCTCGTCATCCACGCGGGGTTTGGTGTCGAGCCGCTCGCCGACGTATTCCTTCCAGCCGCCGACCGCCTTGATGACCCGCGGGTAGCTGCCGCAGCGACAGAGGTTGCCGCCCAAGGCATCGCGAATCTCGGCCGCGGTCGGTGCCGGCGTCTTGTCGATCAACGCCTTGGCCGACATGATCATGCCGGGGGTGCAGTAGCCGCACTGCAGCGCGCCGTGCTTGACGAAGGACTTCTGCAGCGGGTGCAGCTCGCCGTCCTTCGCCAGGCCTTCGATGGTCACGACCTCGGCGCCGGAGACCGCCGCCGCGAGGGTGATGCAGCTGTTGGCGGTCTTGCCGTTCAACAACACCGTGCAGGCGCCGCACTCGCCGAGCTCGCAGCCCTTCTTGGTGCCGGTGAGGCCGAGGTGGTCGCGCAGCACCGTCAACAGCGTGGTGTTGGGTTTGACCGCGAGCGTGCGCGGCGTGCCGTTCACCGTCAGCTGAATCAAGACTTCATTCGCCATGGCATCCACCTTCGCGGCTCACGGGCGCTGGCCGGCGTTCGCGAGCGCTTGCTCCAGGGCGCGCATCGCCAGGGTCTCGACGAGGTCGCGGCGATAGGCCGCCGAGCCGCGCATATCGGTGATCGGTCGGGCGGCGTCGGCAGCGGCGCGGGCCGCCTTGGCGAACAGCGCCGCGCCGGGCTTCTCGCCGTCGAGGATCTTCGACACCGCGGGCACGAACAGCGGCGTCGGCGCCACCGACGCCAGCGCCATCCGGGCCTTGCCGATCCGCGCGCCGTCGAGGCTGAGCTGCGCCGCGACCCCGGCGACCGCGAGGCTGGCGTAGCGCCGGCGCGCGAAACGCTGGTACGAGGCGCCGCTCTTGGCACGGAGCACCGGCCAGAGGATCGCGGTCAGGAGCTCGCCGGGCTGCATCGTCGTTTGTCGCGGTCCGACGAAGAAGGTCTCGGCGGCGACGGTGCGGACGCCGCCCTTCCCGAGGATGCGCACGCTCGCCCCGGCGGCGATGCAGATCGGCGGGGTGTCGGCGCACGGCACCGCGGCCGAGAAGTTGCCGCCGATCGTGGCGCGGTTGCGGATCTGAACCATCCCCATGCTCATCGCGCTCTGGGCGAGGCCCGGGGCGTGCTCGCGCACCGCGTCCGAGTCGCCGAGATCGGACATCGTCGACAGCGCCCCGACCTCGAGGGTGTCGCCGTTCCGGGTGATGCCCTTGAGCTCGCCGATGCCGTCGAGCGCGATCAGGTGGGTCGCGGCGAGACGCCGCTGTTTCAAGTCGACGAGCAGGTCGGTGCCGCCCGCCAAGAAGCGGGCGCCGGCGCCGAGCTCGAAGGCGAGCGCGACCGCCTCGGCCGCCGTGGTCGGTCGGTGCAGCGTGAAGTCACAGATCTCCATGTCGAATCCTCGCCGCGCGCCGTCGTAGCCTGCGGCGAGCGGCCGGCGCGAATCGAACGAACGTTCGTTAGGATACCCCAGGCGGCTACGCCCGTTCCAGCACCATCGCGATGCCCTGACCGACGCCGATGCACATGGTGCACAGCGCGTAGCGGCCCTTCTTGCGGGCGAGCTCGTAGGTCGCGGTCGTGACCAGGCGGGCGCCGCTCATCCCGAGCGGGTGGCCGATGGCGATCGCGCCGCCGTTCGGGTTTACCTGCGCCGCGTCGTCTTCCAGCTCGAGGCTGCGGAGGACGGCGAGCCCCTGCGCGGCGAAGGCCTCGTTGAGCTCGATCACCTCCATCTGCGACAGCGTCAGCCCGGTCTTGGCGAGCACCTTCCGCGTCGCCGGCACCGGGCCGATGCCCATCAGCCGCGGCAGGACCCCGGCGACGCTGGTGCCGACGATGCGGGCCCGCGGCGTGAGCCCGTAGGCCTTGGCGGCGTGCTCCGACGCGATGAGCAGCGCCGCGGCGCCGTCGTTGACGCCCGAGGAGTTGCCGGGGGTCACGGTGCCGCCGGCGCGAAACGCCGGCTTCAGCTTCGCGAGCTCTTCGAGGGTCGTGCTCGGGCGCGGGTGCTCGTCGGTGTCGACGACCTTGGCGTCGCCGCGGCGCTGCGGGATCACCACCGGGACGATCTCGTCCTTGAAGACGCCGGCCTGCTGCGCTCTTCCCCACCGCTCTTGGCTGCGCCAGGCGAAGGCGTCCTGGTCGGCGCGGGCGATGTTGTGCAGGGCGGCGAGGTTCTCGGCGGTCTCGCCCATGCCGTCGATGCCGTAGCGCTCCTTCATCTGCGGGTTCACGAAGCGCCAGCCGATGGTGGTGTCGAAGATCTCGGCGTGGCGCGCGAACGCGCTGTCGGCCTTCGCGATGACGAAGGGCGCACGCGACATGCTCTCGACGCCGCCGGCGATGAACAGCTCGGCCTCACCGGCGCGAATCGCCCGGGCGGCGCTCGCCACCGCGTCCATGCCCGAGCCGCACAGCCGGTTGACGGTGGCGCCGGGCACGTCGGGCGCGAGGCCGGCGAGCAGCGCCGCCATCCGGCCGACGTTGCGGTTGTCTTCCCCGGCCTGGTTGGCGCAGCCGAGGATGACGTCGTCGACCGCCGCCCAATCGACCTTCGGGCTGCGCGCCATCAGCGCCTTGATCGGGGTGGCGGCCAGATCGTCGGTGCGCACCGACGCCAGCGCCCCGGCGTAACGACCCACCGGGGTCCGCACCGCATCACAGACAAAGGCCTCAGCCATGACGACTCCTCTCGAGCAACCGGGGCCGGCGCCGAAAGCGGCTCGCCGCCGCCGGGAGCGAGCGCGACCCGCGTGGTCCTATACGTGCCGAGCACGAGTTGATCAAGCGCCGGTCCGTGCGGCGACCGCGTCGCTTGGACGGTGGCCGGCCCGGTGGTAAGGCTCCGACCCATGGTTCGAGGACCAGGCGGCGACGACCGCGAGCCCCGGTCGCTGGGCGAGCTGCATCGCTCGGTGGCGGTGCCGCGCCTGCCGACCTTCTGGCGGCGGTTGTTCGCGTTCGCCGGCCCGGCGTACCTGGTGAGCGTCGGCTACATGGACCCCGGCAACTGGGCGACCGACATCGCCGCCGGGGCGCGGCTGGGTTATGGCCTGTTGTGGATCTTGCTGCTGTCGAGCATGACGGCGCTGCTGTTGCAGACCCTTTCGGCGCGGCTCGGCATCGCCTCCGGGATGGATCTCGCACAGGCGTGCCGGGCGATGTTTCCCGGCCGGCTGGCGATCGTGCTCTGGCTCCTCGCCGAGGTCGCGATCGTCGCCTGTGACTTGGCCGAGGTGCTCGGCACCGCGATCGGGCTGCAGCTGCTGTTCGGTCTGCCGCTGCTCTTCGGGGTCGCTCTGACGACGCTCGACACCTTCGTGTTGTTGTTCTTGCAGAGCCGCGGCATCCGCCTGATGGAGGCGTTCGTCGTCGTCCTCATCGTCACCGTCGGCGTTTGTCTCGGCATCGAGGTGTTTCTTGCCCGCCCCGATCTCGACCAGGTCATCCTCGGCTTCGTGCCGAGCCTGGCGGGCGACCAGGCGCTCTACCTCGCGATCGGCATCCTCGGCGCCACGGTGATGCCGCACAACCTCTATCTGCATTCGGCGCTGGTGCAGTCGCGCGTCATCGCCCAGACCCCGGCCGGGATCCGCAGCGGCGTGCGTTTCAACAGCATCGATTCGGTCGTCGCCCTCTCCGGCGCCTTCTTCGTCAACGCCGCGCTCTTGGTGATGGCGGCGGCGACCTTCTTCAAGGCGGGCGCCACCGACGTCGTCGAGATTCAGGAGGCGCACCGCCTGCTCGAGCCGTTGCTCGGCAGCCGCATCGCACCCCTGGCGTTCGCGGTGGCGTTGATCGCCGCCGGGCAGTCGTCGACGATCACCGGGACCCTCGCGGGCCAGATCGTGATGGAGGGCTTCGTGCGGGTGCGCCTCCGGCCGCTGGCGCGCCGGCTGGTCACCCGGGGGCTCGCGATCGTGCCGGCGGCGCTGACCATCCTGGTCTTCGGCGAGCAGGCCACCGGGGACCTGCTCGTGCTCTCACAGGTGGTGTTGTCGCTGCAGCTGTCGTTCGCCGTCATCCCGCTCGTGCACCTGGTGTCGGACCGTCGCTTCATGGGCCAGTATCGGGTCAGTCGCCTGATCGCCTCGGCCTCGTGGCTCGCGGCCGCGGCGATCGCCGGCCTCAACTCGAGCCTGGTCTACCAGGCGCTCTCCGGTTGGCTCGAGGGTCCGGCCAAGGGCGCGGTGTGGCCGTGGCTGACCGTGGTGCCGCTGACCGTTGGGCTCGCGGGTCTCTTGATCTACGTGACCGTGGTGCCGGCCTGGCAGCGCCGCCGCAAGAAGGTGGTGCCGTCCTATCTCGGGGTACACGGGAAGGCCGACATGCCGGCGGTGCATCCGGCCGAGCCGCCGCGTCTGATCGCGACCGCGGTGGACTTCACCGGCGCCGATCCGGCGGTGCTGTCGCACGCCGTGATGCTCGCCCGGGCCGCCGGCAGCCGGATCCTGTTGTTGCACGTGGTCGAGTCCGGCGCCGCGCGACTGCTCGGGGCGGAGCTCGCCGACAGCGAGGCGCACGCGGACCAGGCGCGCCTCGAGCTCTACGCCGCCGAGCTCCAAGAGCTCGGGGTGCAGACCACCTACGACTTGGGCTTCGGCGATCCTGTGGAGGCGCTCGCCCGGCACATGCTCGAGCACAAGCCGCAGCTCTTGGTGTTGGGGGCGCACGGCCATCAGGTGATGGGGGACCTGGTCTACGGCACGACGGTCGACAAGCTCCGCCACCGCATTCGCACCCCGATCCTCGTGGTGCCCGCGGCGCCCGCCGAGCCCGGGTGAGCGGGGGCGGTGGGCAGGTGGGCCGGGTTGTGGGATACTGGTGGAGCGTTCAGCGGACGATGCGATAGCGACGCGAATCCCGAGGAGAGACCACCATGGCACTGACTGATCTGCAGCTCGTCGTCAGCTACGTGCGCTACCTCGGCGCCACCGCGGCGCCGAGCGAGATCGAGCGGCTCGCGACCGAGAAGAACCTCGAGCTCAGCCGCGGCGACCTCCACGCGCTCGGCGTCCCCGACGACAAGGCGAAGGAAGGCATCTACCGCTCGTCGTTTCGCTCGCTCGTCGCCTGCCTCGCCGATCGCGGCTTGGGTGTCGCCGACGCCAAGCGCTGGGCTCTGTGGGAGGGTCGGATCTATCCCAACGCCAAACAACCAGACGCCGAGATGATGGCCGACTACATCCAGTTCCTCGGCGCGACCGCGCCGCGGCAAACGATCCTGGATCGGATCTTCAACCACGAGATGCTCCTGGACCTGAAGGACCTCCGGGCGCTCGGGGTCGCGCCGCACCGCGCCAATGAAGGCGCCGGCCGCGCGCGTAGTCGCCGCGACTGGTGCATGGAGATCGACGACGCTCGGCGTTGGGCAAGGTGGGAGGGCAAGGTGTTTGCGAACGCGAGCGACCGCGACATCGACCTGATGGTGGCCTACATCCAGTTCCTCGGCGCTACCGCACCGAAAGAGAAGATCGAGGAGGTCGTCCGTCATCGCGAGCTCGTGCTGCAGTGGTTCGACCTCGACGGCCTCGGGCTCACGAAGGCGAAGGTGCGCGAGGGGATGGGACGCGCCGGTCTCCTCACCGGCCAGTACATGACCCCCGACGACGTGGACGAGTGGGCGAGCCACGAGGGCCGCGCCCGCGCGCAGGCGGTGCTCAATCCGCCGGTCCCGATGCCGGTGCCGCTGAAGCCGCCGGAGAAGTAGCTCCCGGGTGTCGCCGCCGGCGCTGCCGCCGACCCCTAGGGGGCGGGCGCAGCCGGACGATTGGTCGCGGTGCTGCTCTTGAGCTCGAACAGCGTCGTCAGGCCGGCCTTGACGTGCTGTCGCTCGCGGACGCGCACCGCGAGCTCGAGCCCGTCGTCGGGGACGAAGAGGTCCACCTGCGAGCCCATGCGGATGAGGCCGAAGACCTGGCCTTGGCTGACCTCGGCGTCGTCCACGAAGCTCACGATCTTGCGTACCCACCGATCTGCGATCTGGGTGACGTAGAGCGCCCGCGCCTCGTTGGCGATGACGTACGAGGCGCGCTCGTTGGTGACGAGGTAATCACATTCGGTCCAGTACGGGCGCACGTCGAAGGTCAGGTTCGCCTGACCGTCGAACATCGTCAGGTTGCGGCGTGCGGCGCCGGGGAAGCCGTGGCCGAGCTTGCGGAGGTGGCCGCGGATCGGGGCGCGGTTGTAGTGGACGTCGAAGGGCGACATGTAGATCCCGACCAGCCAGCCGCGCCTGTCGTTCAGGCGGGCGTCGCCGAGCTGCATCAGATCTTCGAGGTGGATCACCTGCCGGCCCTTGATCGCGAAGATGGCATCGCCGGGCTCGACCCTGCGGATGTAGATCACGAAGCCGTCGGCCGGCGACAGGATCCGAGCGTCGTTCGCCACGATCTCGCGCTTCGGGTTGCGCAGGAAGAACCAGAACCGCCACCAGGCGAATAGCGACAGGAGCATAACGGCTGCGAGCACCAGGATCATTCACAAACCCGCGATGCAGCGCGTCAGGCGGTCCAGAGGGCGATGGAGCGAGGTGCCGAGCGCCCGGTCCAGGAGCCACAGCGGCCCGATGAGCACGAGCACCAGGATCCAGTAGACCAGGATCTCGACGAAGAGGAACAAGTCCCAGAGCAGCGCGCGCACTGGATCACTCTACAAGAGCGCGACGTCGATGCAAGGGAGGGAAGTGTCGATGGCGCCGTCGGCGAGCAGCGCGGCGTCGAGGCTGAAGGCGACGATGTGGGAGCGCACCGTCTCGCAGCGGAAGGCGGCGGTGGCGTCGAGCATTGGGTCGCCGGCGGCGCTGGCGAAGATCAAGGTGTTGTAGCCCTGCGGGCGGCAGTCGGCGTAGATCCGCTCGAGGATCGCGCCCAGGATCTCGGGCGAGCGGTGCCGGGCCGCGCAGTCGGTCAGGTGCAGATCGCGAAACGCCTCGCCCGGCGCCGGCAAGCGCGGAAAGCCGAACACCGGCCGCAGCGCGCCGTAGGCGACGCGGGTGAGCTGCAGGCCCCAGCCGTAACGCACCACCCGGTTTTGCTTGAAGCTCACGGTGTCCCAGGCGGCGACGACGCCGACGATCTCGTTGCCGTCGAGCGCCACGTAGTAGCTGCCCAGATCGCAGCCGGGCCGGGTCTGCAGCCGGTGGCGGAAACGATCGACGTCGAGCACCGGGGCGAAGAGGCGCGGGGTGTGCTCTCGCTGCAAGAGCGCCACGATCGCCTCGACGTCCGCCGGCAATGCCTTGCGCACCTCGATTGGCGGCGGCCTGCGGCGCCGAAAGGTCACGAGGATGCTGCGGGCCTCGAGGGTGCCGACGGTCCGGTCTTTGGCGGCGACCGGGATCCGATGCGCGTCCCGATTCATGAAGCGCAGGGCGGCGGCGTTGCCCTCGAGCACCACGGCGTAGCCGAGCTTGACGTCGGCCTCGACCTCGCGCGCCAGCGCTCGCACCACGGTGTTGAAGCTGCCGCGGCCGCGGTGTTCGGCGCGCACGTAGTAGTCGCTCAAGTGCATCACCCGCGTGGGTTTGCCGTTTACGTACCCCTGATGGATCCCGAGCATCGCGAAGCCCACGAGGCGGTCGGCGGCGAACAGACCCATGAAGCGCAGCGGATCGTACTTCAGCCTCGACATCGCGAAGATGTCGGGGCCGCGGTCGAAGCACAAGGACAGCGCCGGGGTCTCGATGGGCGAGCTGCGCAGGATCGCGAGCATCTCGGCGCCGTGACTGGAGTCGAGAAGCCGGGCCTCGAGGGCGGGGTCGACGGTCGACATGCGATCTCCTGCCGGTGCGCTGCCGGCGGGCGGGACGCGCCCCCTCACCAGGTCGGGTCGCGCAGCAACAGCTCGGCGAAGGCGTCGCCGGGGACCGGGCGCGAGAACAGGTAGCCCTGCGCCGACGAGCAGTGGAAGTCGCGCAACGCCGCGAGCTCCTCGACGCGCTCGACGCCCTCGGCGGTGACCGCCTTGCCCAGGCTCTTCGCGAGGGTGATGATGGTGTGCACGATCTTGCGGGTGTTGACGTCGCTGTTCATCCGGCTGACGAACGACCGGTCGATCTTGAGGATGTCCACCGGGAAGCGGCTCAAGTAGCTCAACGACGAGTAGCCGGTGCCGAAGTCGTCGAGGGCGATGCGCACCCCGAGCTCCTTGAGCTGCGACAAGATCCCGAAGCTGGCGTCGCTGTCCTCGATCAGCGCGGTCTCGGTGATCTCCAAGGTCAGGCTGCCGCCCGGGATCCCGGTCTTCTTCAGAGTCGCGGCGACCTCCTCGAGCAGGCGCTTCTGGTGCAGCTGCCGGCCGGAGACGTTGACGTTGACGTGCAGCGGCGGCAGCGTCGGGTTCTTTTTCGCGAGCTCGCACAGGCAGCGGCAGGTCTCGGCGAGGACCCAGCCGTCGATCTGAGTGATCATCCCCGAGCGCTCGGCCATGTGGATGAAGTCCCCCGGCGGGATGATACCGCGCTCCGGGTGTCGCCAGCGCACCAACGCCTCGGCGCCCGAGATCTTGCCGGTCGCGAGCGAGATGATCGGTTGCAGGTAGACCAGGAGCTGAGCGCGGCTGACCGCCTGGCGCAGATCGGCCTCGAGCTGCAGGCGGGCCACCGAGCGGGCGTTGACCTCCTTGTCGAAGACCATCACCTGCTCGGTCGCGTCCTCGCGCGCCAACACCCGCGCCTTGTCGGCGTCGATCAGCATGTCGGCGGCGGTCTCGTACCCCGACGAGCTCACCGCGATGCCCATGTTGACCTTCAGGTCGACGGTGGTGCCGTCGACGTTCGCCGGCGCGCACACCAACGCCCGGATGCGACCCGCCACCCGCAGCGCGTCGCTGACGTCGGCGAGGTCGTCGAGCAACACGACGAAGTGGTCGGCGCCGAGGTAGGCCACGGTGTCGGTGACCCGCACCGCCTCCTTGGTGCGGTCGGCGACGGTGCGCAGCAGCCGGTCGCCGAACGAGCGGCCGTGGCGCTCGTTCAACAGCCGGAACCCTTTGATGTCCATCGCCGCGACCCCGAACAACAGCCCGGGCTTGCGCTTGGCGCGCAGCATCGTGGTCTCGAGGCGATCGAGAAACACCGTCTTGCTCGGCAAGCCGGTCAGGCGGTCTTTGAAGCCGTGGTCGGTGATGTCGATGAGCGAGCCGGCGATGCGCGACGGCTTGCCGCTCTGATTCTTGACCACCATGCCGCGACACAGGACCCAGCGGTAGGCGCCGTCCTTGCGGGTCAGGCGATGCTCGCACTCGAGGAAGGGCGTCGTGCCTTTGACGTGGGCCTGGATCTCCTCTTGCAGCCCGGCCAAGTCCGAGGGGTGCACGCGGTCAAACCACTCCTTGGGGTCGGTGCCGAGCTCGTCGTCGGCGAAGCCCAGCATCGACTTCCAGCGGCTCGACAGCTTCAGCACGTTGGCATTCAAATCCCAGTCCCACAGGCCGTCGTTGGCGCCGCGAACCGCGGACGCGAACTGCTCCGGCCCGGCCTGCATCGCCGCGACCATCCGCTCGATCTCCTGGGTGCGCAGATGGGCGCGCTCGTCGGCGCGGCGGTTGGCCTCCTGGAGGTTGAGGTTGGAGCGGGCGAGCTGCTCGAGGAGCATGTCGCGGTCGCGCTCCAGCTGGTAGTGCTCGAGCGCCTGGCGGACGATGATCTTCAGCTCGTCCGGATTCCACGGCTTCATGACGTAGCGGTAGACCTGACCCTTGTTGATGGCGTCGATCATGTCCGCCGGATCAGCGTAGGCGGTGAGCACCAAGCGCATCACCCGCGGCTCCTGCTCGCGCAGCCGGGCCAGGAACTGGATGCCGGTCATCGACGGCATCCGGTGATCGACGAGCGCCAGATCGACCTGTTGCCCCTGGTGCACGGCGCGCAGCGCGTCCTCGGCGTTGGTGAACCGCAAGATCTCGTAGTCGGCGCGCAACGCCCGCTCGAGGAGATCGAGGTTGTCGCGCTCGTCGTCGACGATGAGCACGGCATAGCGCCGCGGCGCGCCGCCCTTCTCCGGCTTCTTCGCTTCCTCTGTCATCGATGCGTTCCCGACGACCCGGTACCCCGACCCATGTCCCATATCGTGACCCAAGCGGGGGGAGCATGCAAACGGCAGCCGGCCCTGGCGCGGTCCGGCTCGGGTCTCGACGCCGGCTCCGACCCGCCGGTTTTTCGGGAAGGCGCGCCACCTTTGCGATAATCGGCCCATGTTGAACATCTTCTGGGTGGCGATGATCTTCGCGGCGCTCTTCTGCGGCGCCGTGACCGGCAAGCTCGATGCGGTCGCCCGCGAGTCGACGTTGTCCGCGGGCAAGGCGGTCGAGCTCGCCATCGGCCTCGTCGGGATCATGGCGCTGTGGATCGGCCTGATGCAGATCTTGCAGAAGGGCGGGCTCTTGAAGAGCGTCGCCCGCGCCCTCACCCCGGTGATGTGCCGCCTGTTCCCCGACGTGCCGCGTGATCACCCGGCGATGGGCATGATGATCTTGAACTTCACCGCCAACATGCTCGGCCTGGCGAACGCCGCCACCCCGTTCGGCCTCAAGGCGATGCTCGAGCTCGACCGCCTGAACGACAACAAAGGCGTCGCCTCCGACTCGATGGTGCTGTTCCTCGCCATCAACACCTCGAACCTGGCGCTGTTGCCCACCGGCGTGATCTCGCTCAGGGCGTCGCTCAACGCCGCCGCCCCGGCGTCGATCTTCTTCACCACCCTGCTCTCGACCACCTGCTCCACCGTGGTCGCGGTGATCGCGGTCAAGGCGCTGCAACGGCTGCGACGCTTCCGGGTCGTGCCGCTCGCGCTCGGCGCCGGGGCTGCGGTGCCGGGCGCCGCCCTCGTCCCGGACACCGCCGCGGCCGAGGCCACGGTGTACGCGATGCCGCCCATCCCCTCTGCGTTTGCGCGGCTCCTCGGTTGGGCCCTCTTGGCCGCGATGCTCGCGGCGTTGGTCTGGGGTGTCGTAGCGCAGTCGACCCAGGTCAAAGACGGCGTCGAGCTCGGCCTGCACGGCTCGTTGAAGCGCGCGGTCGCCGAGTGGCCGCTCATCATCTTGATGGGCCTGATCCTGCTCTACGGCATCATTCGCGGCGTCAAGAGCTACGACGCGGTGGTGGACGGCGGCAAGGAGGGCTTCCAGGTCGCGGTGCGGATCATCCCGTACCTCGTCGCGATGCTGGTGGCGGTGGCGATGCTGCGGGCCTCCGGCGCCCTCGACCTCTTCGCCACCCTGATGGCGCCGCTGACGAACCTGATCGGCATGCCGGCCGAGACCTTGCCGATGGTGTTGACCCGGCCGCTCTCCGGCACCGGCGCCTACGCGGTGGCCGCCGACATCATGCGCGCCCACGGCACCGACTCGCTCGTCGGTCAGATCGTCAGCACGATGCAGGGCAGCACCGAGACCACGTTCTACGTCTTGGCGTTGTACTACGGTGTCGTCGGCGTCCGCTTGACGCGGCACACCATCCCCGCCTGCTTGATCTCGGACGCCGCCGGCATGATCGCCGCGGTCTGGACCTGCCGGCTGATGTTGTAGGGGGCCTCCGGAGCTACGCCGCGACCGGTCGGGCGATGCCTTCGGCGAACTGCGCCAGGACGCGGGTGTCGCTGCGCCTCTTCAGGCGGTTCAACGCCCGGGTCTCGATCTGCCGCACCCGCTCGCGGGTGACGGTGAACTCGTCGCCGATCTCCTCCAGGGTCTTCGGGGGCTCACCGCCGATGCCGAAGCGCAGCGCCAGCACGTGCCGCTCGCGGGGCGACAGCCGCGACAGCGCATGCGCCACCCGCCCCTCGAGCGCCCGGCCCTCGGCGGCCGCGAGCGGCGACGGTTGGTCGGCGGCGACGCACTCCACCAGGCTGGTCTCGTTGGCCTCGCCCTGCGGTTGGTCGATCGACACCGGCTCGGCGGGGATGTCGCTGATCGCCTCGACCATCGCGATCGTCAGCTTCGCCTTGCGCGCGATCTCCTTCGGCGTCGCCTCGCGCGACAGCTCCTGGTGCAACGTCTGGCTGGCGCGACGCACCTTGCCGATGGCCTCGTACATGTGCACCGGCACCCGAATGGTGCGGCCGTGATCGGCGAGGGTCCGGGTCACCGCCTGGCGGATCCACCAGGTGGCGTAGGTCGAGAACCGGAAGCCGCGGTGGTGGTCGAAGCGCTCGACGGCGCGCATCAGGCCGATGTTGCCGGCTTGCACCAGGTCGAGGAAGTCGATGCCCCGACCCATGTAGCGCTTGGCCACCGACACCACGAGCCGGAGGTTGGCCTCGATCATCTTGTGGCTGGCCTTGCGGATGCGGGCGCGCTCGCGATCGACGCGCCGCCAGAGGTGCTGGACGTCGGCGACCGACACCCCGAGATCGCCGGCGGCGATAGCCTCGGCGCGCTCGCGACAAGGCGCCTGCTCGATCTTCGCCTTTGCGGTGCCGATCAGGGTCAAGAGCGACTCGACGTGGGCCGGCGCCAGGCCGATCTGAAACGCGGCGTCGGCCATCTTGGCGTAGACCGCCTCGGCCTTCGCGGTCGCCTTGCGGCGCTCGAGGCGCTGCCCTTCTTCGGCCAGCCGACCGACCTTGGCGATGCGGGCGCGGGCTTGGCGCGCGGTCTGGCTGCCGGTGCTCTGGGTCACGGCGACGACGCCGTCGAGCTCGAGCTCGCCACTCTTGAGCTTGTCGCCGAGGTCGAGGACGTAGGCCAACCCGACCTTCAGCCGCAGGCTCTCGGCCAGGATGGCGCGGCGCCCGGCCAAGATCTCGGTCGCCAGCGCGACCTCCTGCTCGGCCGTCAACAGCGGCGTGTTGCCGATGGCGCAGAGGTACGGACCCACCAAGTCGCTCGAAGTCTTCATTTTATTTCTCCAGCTATTGGTTCAGAGCACTATATTGGGGTCTCTGCCCCGCCTCGCAAATATGCCGAATCTACCACAGCAGCTGCCGGAGCGGTTGGACTATTGTCTCATAACGTGCGGATTTTGTTCCATAAGTAGGACAATGGGTACGATCGTGGGATCCAGGATGCGGATGTGGGTGGTCGGCTGACAGCGGCTCAACTCCGTGGGCGGCCGGCGGAAAAGGGGCCAAAGAACCGGCTTCCCCGGCGGCGCGGGCCTCGGTATGCTTCCCGGATTCTCGCTGACGCATCACTTCGAGGGCTGTGAATGACTCCACCGCGGGCGTTGTTTCGACGGACGGTCGAGCTCGCGGCCCAGATCTTCGCCGACACCGGCAGGCCCGCGGACCGCCAGATCGAGCACTTCTTCCGCAAGCACCGCGACATGGGCCGCAACGATCGCGGCTTCGTGGCCGAGACCGTCTACGGCCTGTTGCGACAGCGACGCCTGCTGACGGCGCTGGTCGGCGGCGAGACCCCGGCGCCGGAGCGCCTGGTCGCGACCTATCTGCTCGAGAGCGGTTGGACCGCGCAGGCGCTGCACCAGGCGGGATTCGAGGGCGACGCGCAGGGGCTGAAGGAGCGCCTGCAGCGCTTTGACCGCACCGTGCTCCCGGCCGCGGTGGTCGCGAACCTCCCCGATTCGCTGCAGGCACTCCTCGAGCCGCAGCTGCCGCGAGACGAGCTCTGGGCGTTGACCGCGGCGTTGAACGAGCCGGCGACCGTCGATCTGCGCGTCAACACTCTGAAGGCGAGCCGCAACGACGTCGCCCTGCGGCTGGGACGGGAGGGCTTCGCGGCCGAGCAGACGCCGTACTCGCCGGTGGGTCTACGTCGCCACGACCGCGCGCCGCTCTTCGGCCTGCAGGCCTTCAAAGACGGCCTCTTCGAGGTCCAGGACGAGGCCAGTCAGCTCGTCGGCCTGCTGGTCGAGCCGCGGCGCGGCGAGCGTATCGTCGACTTCTGCGCCGGCGCCGGCGGCAAGACCTTGCACCTGGGCGCGTTGATGTCGAACACCGGCACCCTCTACGCCTTCGACACCTCCGCGAAGCGCCTCGGGCAGCTGCGGCCGCGCCTCGAGCGGACCGGGCTCTCCAACATTCGGCCGATCGTCATCGTCGCCGGTCGTGACCAGCACGTGCGCCGTCTGATGGACAAGATCGACCGCGTGCTCGTCGACGCGCCGTGCTCCGGCACCGGCACGCTGCGCCGCAACCCCGACATCAAGTGGCGGCCGCTCGACCTCGCGGTCCTGGTGCAGACCCAAAAGGACATCCTCGCGAGCGCGGCGCGTTTGGTGAAGCCCTCCGGGCGGCTGGTCTACTCGACCTGCAGCCTCCTGCGCCAGGAGAACGAAGAGGTGGTGGCGGCGTTCCTCGCCGCGGCGCCGCAGTTTCAACGGGTCGCGGTGGACGAGATCTTGCGTCGCCGGCACCTGCGGATCCCGGACGCGGTCACCCCCGTCGGCGAGCTGCGTCTCTACCCGCACCGTCACGGCACCGACGGCTTCTTCGCCGCGGTGCTCGAGCGACGGGAGTAGCAGCCGCCAACTCGGAGGCGCCGCCGACGAGGCGTTTCTCGAGAGCCTGGCGCGCGGTGCGCCGACATCGCCGAGCGTGCGGGGTCAGGTGCTCGCGGCTCAGAGGCTGCCGGAGAATCCGAGGATCAAGCGGCGACCCGCGTCGGGTCGAACCGACCCGACACCCGGTCGCTCCTTGTCGACAGCGTCGAGGTGCGTCGGGCCGGGCGGCACGTCACGAGCGGTGGCGGCATAGGCAATGCCGCCGGGCAAGCCGGTCAGGCCCATCGCGATCAGGAAGATGCCGGCATACATCTTTCCGATGCTGCCGCCGACATTGTCGCCCCCGAGATCGCTGACGCCGCTCTTGGTGAGGAGCGCGCCGCCGCCGATCGCTGCGGCGCCGCCGAGCGCCAGGATGGTGCCCAGCGTGATTCTGGTGCTGCGCGCCGACCTGGCCTCCGAGATGCTCATCAGCTGGATGCTCTTCTTGATCGAATCGCCGGGGTTCACCTGGAAAGTCTCGGTGTACGTGCCATAGTCCGCCTTTTCGACGACCACCTTGTGGCTTCCCTTTTCGATGTCGCGGACCAGCGGCGTGGTACCCGCGAGCTTGTCGTTGATGAACACCGAGGCGCCGGGCGGCACGCTCGTCAGGTTCATCGGGATCGTCGCCGCGCGCGGACTTGTGGGTGCGACGTTGGCCACCGGACTGCCGGCCACCGCGGGTGGTGCCTCGACTCCGAAGAGCCGGCCGACCACCACGCGGACGCCGCCCTCGAAGAGGTTCTCATCGTTGGGCACCGTGATGCTGGCGCGCTCCACGGCGGTCATCGCCCGATTGTCGAAGAGAGTCAGGTTGATGAGGATGTTGTCGCCGAGCTTGCCGACCGAGCCGGCGATCGTGTAGCGCGCGTTCAGCGCGCCGCCGATCTCCGAGGCACAGGCGACGTCCGAGCAGCCCAGCTTGTCTTTCATGCCCTCCATTTCCAGCATCGCCGAGATCTCGTCGGCGCCGATCACTTCGTAGCGCTTGGTCGCGCCCACGTGTGTCACCACCAGCGTGTCCATGATCTTGACGATGTCGGCGTTGACGCGTTGCGGTTTGAGCGGCATCACGGCGATACGGGGCAGACCATCGGCGACGGCGTTCGTCACGTTGCCGAAGAGAGCGAACGCCGCCAGGAGACAATGGAAATGCTCTCTCATGGACACCTTCCCCAATCGGTTGAATGCAACGATTGGCGAGTGACTTCTTAGCGCCCCCACTCCGGCGAGGCAACGGCGGAGCGACGGCGGAGCGACGGCCGCTGCCGTCCTGCTCAACGCAGCTTGCGCATGTTTCGCTTCGGCCGCGGGTCGAGCGCCTCGGCCTTCGCGAACGCGGCCTGGGCTTTGCGCTGATCGCCCTGGCGCTCGTAGAACTGCCCCAAGCGAACGTGGTTGAAGGCGATCTGCGGCTGGATCTTGGCGATCGACAACAGCGCGGTCTCGGCCGCGTCGATCTTGCCGGCGCCCTCGTAGAGCTCGGCGAGGGCGGCGAGCGCTCCGGTGTGCCCGGCGTCCGCGGCGATGACCGCCTCCAAGGCGGTTGCGGCCTCGTCCCTGGCGCCGGTCAAGATCAGCAGCCGGGCGAGATGGAATCGAGCGTCCACCATCGTCGGTCGCAGCGCGATGGCCGCCTTGAGCTCGCGGACCGCGTCGGCGTACTTCTCCTGCTGTTCGTACAACAGCCCGAGCTGGTAGTGCACCCTGGGATTCCCGGGGGCGAGCTCGGCCGCCTGGTGCAGGCACTCGAGGGCCAACGCGCTCTTCGGGTCGATGCTCGCTTCGACCGCGCCCCACTCCAGAAACGCCAGGCCCCACTCCGGCGCCAGCGCCGCGGCGCGCGCGAAGGCCTCGCGGGCGACGTCGATGCGGCTGTTGGCGAGGGCGCTGACCCCGCGTTGAAACGCGGCGCGGGCCTCGGCGGCGATGCTCTGGGCGTCCACCGTCCACGGCGGCGCCAACAGGAGCATGAACGCGAGGGCCGCAGCACGCATGCCCGCAAGCATTAGACCGCTGCACGCATATGGGCAAGGCTCGGCAGGTCGCCACGATCGACTCGGCGCCACGGCTTCGACGACCGGAGCCGTCCGCGACTGGCGGCCGGTCGCCTCGGGGCTACGGCGGCGGGGCTTTGTTGACGCGCTTGCTGATGCGGCGCGATTGTCGGTGCTGCGGCGGTCGGAGGTTGAAGGCACGGGCGCGCACCGCCAGCCGCTCGCGCAACGCCGCGACCCGATTCAGGCGGCGCTCGAGCTGCCAGCGGCTGGGCACCGACGAGAACCACGAGCCGAGCAGGCGCGAGCGCCTCGCGAGCCAGTGGAGGTTGTCGAGGTGCAGCGCCAGGAACTTCAGCGCCCCTTTGGTCTGGTGCAACAGCTCGTCGGCCACCTTGAGCTCGTCGGCCACGTAGCCCGCGGTCTCCGGGTCTTTGACCACCATCGGCTCGGCGTCGGCCTCGAGCGTCCAATAGAACGCCTCCGGGGAGCGCTCCGGATCGGCGTCGACCAGACAGAGGTCGATGCGCGACAGGCGGGCTCGCACCTCGCGCCGCGTCACGCCCCAAGCCTCGTGCAACAGGACCCGCGACAACGGCTCGAGCTCGGGGTTCCACAGCACCGCGGTGTCGTCGCAGACGGCACGCAGGCCGTCCAGGAAGCGGAAGGTGCTGCGAACCTGGCCGACGCGGAAGGCCGCGACCCCACGGCGCCAGGCGCGGGCGGCGTTGGCGAGCAGCTCCATCGTCGTCTGAGTGCGCGCCCGGTCGGGCCTCGAGAACCGCAGCCGCCGCCAGAAGCCGGCGCCGAGGGTCCGCACCCAGAACAGCAGGCGGGCGCGGGCGCTGCCCGGCGCTCTGCGGATCACCGCCACCGTCCTGATGTCGGTGAACGTGACGATCGGAGACTTCTGGGTGTCGACCATCTAGCCGAGAGTAAATGCCAGGAGATCCGCGCCTGGACAAGCAGCGTCCCGCCGGCGGCGTGATCGACTTGCCGACAGGGGAGCGCTCACGGTAGGACACGGCATGCTGCTCGCGATCGACGTCGGCAACACCAACATCGTCTTCGGCTCGTTCGACGGCGCCAAGCTCAGCGCTCACTTTCGCTTGGCCACCGACCACCGCCGCACCCCGGACGAGTACGGCGTGCTGCTGCGCGCGATGCTGGTCGACGCCGGGCTCAACCCCAAGGACATCGCCGGCGTGGTGATGGCGAGCGTCGTGCCGCCGTTGTCGGACGTCCTGCGAGCGATGTGTCACGAGCGCCTGAAGCGCGAGCCCCTGGTCGTCGGGCCCGGGATCAAGACCGGCATGCCGATCTTGACCGACAACCCGCGCGAGGTCGGCGCCGACCGGGTCGTCAACGGCGTCGCCGCCTACGAGCGCTTTCGGCACGCGCCCGGGGGTCCGTTCGGCCTGGTGATCGTCGACTTCGGCACCGCGACCACCTTCGACGTGGTGTCGCCGAAGGGCGAGTACCTGGGGGGCGCGATCTCGCCGGGGGTGATGATCGCCGCCGAGGCGCTCTACGAGAACGCCGCCAAGCTGCCGCGCATCGAGCTCGTGATGCCGGCCACCGCGATCGGCAAGAGCACCGTGACCAGCATGCGCTCCGGCATCCTGTTCGGCTACGCCGGCCTGGTCGACGGCATGGTGGCGCGGATGAAGGGCGAGCTCGACTTCGCGCCCAAGGTGATCGCGACCGGGGGTTTGGCGCCGCTCGTCAAGAGCTGCGCCCAGAGCATCGAGAGCGTCGACGAGTTCTTGACCCTCGAGGGGCTGCGGATCATTCACGAGCGCAACGAGCGCGGAGAACGGGCATGAGCCTCGACGAGCTGAAGCGGGCGCTGCCCGAGCAGGCGCACCGCCACCTCGACCCTGCCACGCCGATGCCGATGCGAATGATGGCGGCGAAGGGCCTCGCGCCGCTTCCGCCCACCGAGATGGTCGTGCTGTTGTGCGCCCTGACCTTCGACCCGGACGACAAGCTCGGGGTCGCAGCGAAGGGCACGCTGACCAAGCTCCCCGACAAGGTCCTCGGTCCGGCCCTCGACGCCGAGCTGCCGACCGCGGCGCTCGGCGTCATCGCGCCGCTCATGGCCGGTCGCGACGCGGTGATGGAGAAGATCGTCCTGAACCGCCGCACCCCCGACGAGGTGCTGGCCGCGGTGGCGCCGCTCGTGTCGCAGAACATCGGCGAGATCCTGTCGAACAACCAGGAGCGCTTGCTGCGCTCTGAGGCGCTGGTGCGCGCCGTCGCCGTGAACCCCAACATCTTGAAGAGCAGCCTCGACCGGGTCTTCGACTTCCTGGTGCGCGCCGGGGTCGTCTACGCCGACATGCCGGCGTTCGGCGAGGCCATCGCGCGGCTGTCGCCGGCCGAGATGCAGCAGGCGGCCGACAAGGTCGCGCTGCCGGAAGAGGTGGTCAAGGCGCTGATCGAGACCGACGACGCCAAGCCGGGGGCCGCGCCCGCCGCGGACGTTGACACAGCGGCGCCGAGCCTCGAGGAGCAGGCCCAGCGGGTGCCGGTGTTGCAGCTCATCGCCGGGCTGAATCCGGCGCAGCGCATCGCGCTGGCGCTGCGGGGCAACCGCGAGGCGCGAACCATCCTGGTGCGTGACCCGAACCGCGTCGTCGCCGCGGCCGCGATCCGCAGCCCGCGGCTCACCGAGCAGGAGGTGATCTCGGCGGCCCAGAGCCGCAGCGTCTGCGACGAGGTCATCCGGGTGATCGCCAATACCAAGGAGATGATCCGCCCCTACGGCGTGAAGCTGGCGCTGGTCAACAACCCGAAGACCCCGGTGCAGACCGCGATGCACCTGCTGACGCTGTTGCGCGGCAACGACCTCAAGGCGGTGGCCAAGTCGCGCAACGTCAACAACGCGGTCGCCACTCACGCGAAGCGCCTGGTGAACGCCAAAGGCGGCGGCTAGACCGGTTTCGCGATGAAGCGATCTTCGTCCCCGCCCCACCCGGGGGCGGGGATTCAGGGGTGGGGGTGGGGAGCGCGGACGCTTCGTCCGCGCGGGAATCAAGTCAAGACGAACGCGTTCCTAATCGAGCCTTTGAGGCAGGCCGAGGACGTCGAGCGGATCGACGTAGATCTCGTCGCGGATGACCTCGAAGTGCAAGTGCGGCCCGGTGCTGCGGCCGCTGTTGCCGACCAGGCCCACCGGATCGCCGCTCCGGATCGCAAGGCCGGGATAGGTCAGCACCTGCGACAGGTGCGAGTAGCCGGTGCGGAAGCCGCCGGCGTGCTCGACCAACACCTGGCGGCCGTGACCGGCGTTCCAGCCGGCCCAGACCACGATCCCGTCCGCGGCGGCGGCGACCACCGCGCCGTACGCCGCCTCGAGGTCGACGCCGTTGTGCTGCCGCTCTCTGGAGTCCATCGGATCGACGCGGGTGCCATAGAGGCTGTTGACCCCGGTCGCCGGCAGCGGCCACTGCAGCACCAGGTAGCTCTTGCCGTCTCTGGGCGCGCCCGGCGGGGCGACGGCGTCACTGTCGTGGCTCACGACGCGGTGCACCCCCGGGCGCATCGGCTCGGTCTCCAGCCCGCCGCCCACCGCCTTGTCGGCAGGGGGCTCGAGCGCCGCCGTCGGGGGCGACGCCGGCCAGTACATCGTCGGCCTCGACGCGGTGACGCACGCCGCGCCGCCGAGGACGAGAAGGACGAAGAGCCGTGTCATGGCTACCCCAAACGGTAGCCGCAAAGCCTTTGGCAAGCCACTTCCCGGCGTTGTCTCACGGGAACAGCCGGCGGCCGAAGACGTAGGTGCCCTGGATCGGGCCGGTCGCGCTGCCGCCGGAGTGGCACTCGGCGGCGTACGCGAGGGTGAGCCCGCCGCGCTCGTCGGACTGGATCGCGAAGTCCTTCAGCACCCAGTAGGTGTTCGGCGCGGTGGCGTTGTTGGGGCAGTAGCCGCTCGGGGTGGCCTGGCGAGAGGCGATCGTCACGTAGCTTCGGATCGTTGGATTCATCTGCATGTCGCAGTTGGTGCGGTCGAGGGCGCGGAGCTCGAACGAGCCCGAAGCGTCGCGCACCGCCCAAAGGACGACCGAGCCCGAGGCCGCCATGATGACCGGCTCGGTGGAGCCGCTCGGGGTCGTGCCGATCAGTTGGACGTCGCTGAAGTCCGGCGCTTCTGCCACGTAGACGTCGTGTTGGTCGCCCACGGCGATGCAGGTGCCTCCCGGTGCGAGCTGGGTCCACACCACCCGGTCACGGGTGGCGGCGATGTTGCAGATCGTGGCGGGAGCGGGACTGGGATCCATGACGACCGCCGGCGTCGACCGATTGACCGTGGTGCGAAAGAGCCGGTTGTTCGGGAAGCTGAGTCCGGTGTTCAACCTGGTGTAGAACACGAGGTCCCGCGAAACGCCGAGCTTGCCTTCGGCGAGCTGGGTGTAGCCCATCGAGCTGAGCGCCAGGTCGTTGGCGGTCGGGTTGGGCGCCGGCACCAGGGTGGTCAGGAAGTAGCTGAACGGTGAGTTGCCGCGGTGCACGCTGACGACGGCACCGGCGTCGCTCGCCGCGAAGTCGATCACCCCCGCCGGAGGGAGGGCAACGGCGCTCACCGAGGAGCTGCTGGCGACGGAGAAGCAGCCGCTCGCCTCCGTAGTGAGCCGGTCGGTGAGGACGTACCAGTTGCCGGCGGCGGCGCTCGTCCGACAGAAGCTGCCGGCGGCGGGCGCGTTGCACAGGTAGGCGAGGTAGGCGTTGCTGGTCGTGTCGTAGACCAGCTTCGCCCGCGACAGGTTGCCCGATGCGAGCGCGAGGTTGGTGCACGGCCCGCCCGAATGGACGAGCGGCTGCAGGTCAACCGACGACGACGTGCCGTTGACGTTCGTGAACGCGGCGACGCCGTTCTTCAGGCTGAGGTCCTTGATGCTCCCCGGGGACAGGGTCTTGAGCAGGGTCTCTTTGCCCAGGTCGGCGACGCTGCACGGCAGGGTGCAGGTATCGGCGGCCTCCTGCGCCGCGAACCACGCCGGGCGGGCGCCGTCCATCGAGCAGTCGCGCTCGTTGCTCTCGACGCAGGCGCGGATCGTGGTGCCGCCGGGGCGCCAGCCGCTCGCGCTGTCGGCGGTGCTGACGTAGCGACACACCATGCCGTTGAGGCCGGCAGCCGCGCAGTCGGTGTCGGCGCTGCAGTGCATCCGGCAGACCTTCTGGATCGTCGAGATCCCGGGGTCGAAGACGCAGGCAGCGCCGGTGCACTGGGAGTCGTCGCTGCAGGGGTAGTAGCAGTCGGAGTAGGCGGCGCCGTCAGCGGCCACGAAGGTGCGCGGGATGCACGCCGCCTGGCAATTGGTGACGATGCCCGACGTCACGCAGGTCGTGCCGGCCGGGCAGTAGCCGTGGTCGTTGATCGTGGAGCAAGCGCGCGGGTCGTAGACGCAGCCGCCGTTGTGGCAGGTCTGCCCGAAGGGACAGTCGCCGCAGCCGGTCTGTTCGCAGACGCGAGAGGCGTTGCACTGCGGTCTGGCGTTGGGGCAGGTGGCGGGCGGCGCGCAGCTCTCGGCGGCGGGGAGCGGCGACAAGGTAGTGCAGCCGTTCGACGTGCACGACTGCCACACCGCGCAGCTCGGCGAGCACTGGGCGCAGCTGGCGACGATGCGGCAGACGGCCTTGGCCGGGCAGTCGCTGGTGCCGAGGGCGCAGGGGCTGCCGTCGGGGCACTGCGCCGTGCCCTTGCAGTACCCATCGCCGCAGACGTTCGCCCCCGTGGGGTCGCAGCCGGAGGCCGCGTAGAAACACGAGCCGTCCTTGCAGACCAGGCCGGGCTCGCGGCAGCTGCCGGTGCGGTTGGCGTCGGTGCAGGCGTCGGGGTCGGGCACGCAGGCGCTGCCGTTGCACTCGTTCGGGAAGTAGCAGTTGGAGCAGGACCCTGGGCCGTTGTCGCCGCCGGGGTTGGTGCCGGCGCCCTCCTTCACGCAGACCTGACCCACGCACGCGTAGCCGCCGGCGCAGTCGCGGTTGTCGTTGCAGGCGAACCTGGCGAGGTCCGGGTCGGGGACCTGCACCGTGCACCCCGACACCCACACCACCACGAGCCACGCGACCGGTCGTATCGTCATGCGATCACACCTCCCAGGTCCAGGAAAGGTATCCGCCGGCCCCATGCGGCGCAATGCCTTCGTCTTGTCGCGACCCTTGTGACCGGGTAGTGTCGCGCGGTCTCGAAGGGGTGGATGGCATACGACGGCGTCGGTGTCCGCAGCCGCGAAGGAGCGCACGATGATCATCGAGAAGTTGTGGTCGACGTTCAGGGCGCAGCTCAACAAGGTCGCCAACATGTTCTGGGAGGCCGATCCCATCGCCCAGATGCGCTACGAGTACGACAAGGCGGTGGAGCAGCTCAAAGAGGGGCGCAAGGGCTTGGAGATGTACCGCGGCCTGGTCGAGCGCGTGACCCGTCAGGTCACCGACAACGAGTCCCACGTCAAGAAGCTCGAGGCCCAGGCCAAGGCCTACCTGAAGGCCGGCGATCGCGACACCGCCGCGAAGTTCGCGCTCGAGCTGCAGAAGGCGAAGCGGGAGCTCGAAGAGAACCGCGGTCAGCTCTCGATGCACGAGCAGGCCTACCAGAACAACCTGACGAAGATCCAGCACGCCAACAAGAAGCTCATCGACGTGCGCGAGAAGATCCAGAAGTACGACGCCGAGCTCCGGATGAGCGAGGCCGAGGCCGAAATCGCCAAGCTCGCCGAGGGCTTCGAGATGAACGTCACCACCGACTTCGGCCAGCTCGAGACCATGATCCAGTCGAAGATCGACACCAACCGCGGCAAGGTGCGGGTGGCCGCGGACCTGTCGCACAAGGGGATCGCCGACATCAAGGCCGAGGAGCGCATGGAGAAGGTGATGGCGGACGATGCGCTCAAGGAGCTCGAGGTCGAGCTCGGCATGAAGTCGCCCGAGACCGCCGTCACGACCGAATCGGCCAAGAACCTCGGCCCGGCGACCGAGAAGCAGTCCAACTAGCGAGACCATACCCGAACAACCAGGAGCGCGTCATGGGTGGCCCGAAGCCAGCATTCTACGTCGTGATGTTCTTGATCGTGATCGGACTCGTCGGCTTTGCGCTGTGGCGCTTCGGCGCCATCGGCCCCGACAACGTGCCGGGGATGACGGGCGACCAGAGCCAGCCGATCTCGCTCAAGGAGCTCCAGGAGGTCACCGGCCAGAAGGCCGAGGCCCCGGACGCCGGCGGCATCACCACGAAGAAGGAGTACGACTTCTTGCCGGCGCAGAAGCTGCCCGAGGTGAAGGGGGTCTCGAATTACAAGCCGATGAAGGATCGCACCGTCCGCTTCGCGATCAACGTCTGGGCCGGCTGGGCGCCGATCATCTACGCCAACCAGGGCTTCGCCGCCCAGCACCAGTGGAAGGACGCGAACGGCAAGCCCTTCAAGGTCGAGCTGGTGCTGATCGACGATCCGGTCGGGATGCGCGACTCGTTCGCGGCCGGCAACGTCCACGTCGGTTGGGCGACGGTCGACATGCTGCCGCTGCTCCTCGAAGGCCTGCAGAAGGACTCGCGGGTGATGCCGCGCGTCTACCAGCAGATCGACTGGTCGAACGGCGGCGACGGCATCGTGGTGCGTGACACCATCACGACGATGAGCGACCTGCGCGGCAAGACCATCGTCTTGGCGCAGAACTCGCCGTCGCACTTCTTCATCTTGAACGCGCTCATCAACGCCGGCGTGCAGCCCGCCGAGGTGAATTTCAAGTTCGTCGGCGACGCGTTCCAGGCGGCGGCGGCGTTCAACGCCGACAAGAGCATCGCCGGCTGCGTCAGCTGGGCGCCGGACATCTACAACCTCGAGAAGGTCAAGGGCAACAAGCTGCTCGTCACCACCGCCACCGCCAACAAGCTGATCGCCGACGTCTGGTTCGTCCGCGCCGACTTCGCCAAAGACCACGCGGACATCGTCGAGGGCATCGTGCGCGGCATCTTCGACGCGATGGTCGAGCTCAAGGACCAGGAGAGCAAAGCCAAGGTCTCCAAGTGGATGGCGAAGGGCTACTCGATCGCCGAGCAGGAAGCGCTGGGGATGCTCGGCGACGCCCACTGGACCAACTTCGCCGAGAACAAAGAGTTCTTCTTGAACCGCAACAACCCGACGAACTTCGAGCGCACCTACGACACCGGCTACTTCCTTTATAAGAAGGTGGCGGCGGTCAGCAACAAGGTGAGCTTCGACCAGGTGGTGGACTTCGGCGTGCTCCAGAAGCTCGCCAAGATCCCGAAGTACGCCCAGCAGAAGGACGAGTACGAGGTCCGGTTCACGCCGCTGTCGGCCGGCAGCATCCAGGCGGAGTCGAACGAGATCCTCACCAAGACCATCGTCATCCACTTCTTCCCGAACTCCTGGGACCTCTACAAGAAGGTCACCACCAACGTCGACGGCAAAGACAAAGAAGAGCTCTACGACCCGAACGTCGACTTCGTCGTCGAAGAGGTCGGCAAGCTCGCCGGCCAGTACGGCGCGGCGCGCATCGTCATCGAGGGGCACACCGACGGCTCGATGCAGGGCCAGATCCCGCCGACCTTGGTCAAGGAGCTGGCGATGAACCGCGCCAGCGCGGTCAAAGAGAGCCTGGTGAAGAAGTTCAAGAAGCTGCAGCCCAACCAGTTCGCGACCGCGGGCATCGGCTGGGATCGGCCGGCCGATCCGAACGACCCCATGAACCACGCCAAGAACCGTCGGGTGGAGGTGAAGGTCTATCCGCTCGAGGCGGCGTCGGCCCAGTGACGCTCGGCGCGCAGCTTGGCGAGCTGGTCGCGCTGCGCCAGCCGTTGCCGGCGGTGCTCGGCAAGGCGCTGGGGCTCTCTGCGATCTTGCTGGTGTTCGGCGCCTGGTTCCTGATGACCGCGGGCGCGGCCGAAGAGCGGGTGGTGTCACCGACGCTGTTGCCGAGCCCGCTCGAGGTGCTGTCGAGCATCGAGAGCCTGATGGCCGACGGGGCGCTGTTGCCGGCGATCTTCGCCACCTTGCGGCGGGTGCTCTCCGGCTTCTTGCTCGCGGTGGTGATCGGGGTGCCGTTCGGGATGGCCGCCGGCAGCTGGAAGGCGCTGGCGGCGTTCTTGTCGCCGCTGGTGCTCGTGGCGCGCAACATCCCGATCGCGGCGTTGATCCCGCTCACCATCTTGTGGTTCGGGATCGACGAGTCGCAGAAGGTGATGTTCATCTTCATCGCCACCGTGCCCTTCGTGTTCTCGGACGCGGCGGCGGCGGTGGTGTCGATCCACGATCGCTACGTCGAGACCGCGCAGACGCTCGGGGCCTCGGCCTGGCAGGTGGTCTACAAGGTGCTGGTGCCCCTCGCCCTCCCCGGGATCTTCACGAGCTTGAGGTCGCTGTTCGGCATCGCCTTCGGCTACATCATGCTGGCCGAGCTCATCAACGCCAAGTACGGCCTCGGCTACCTGCTGTCGATGAGCCAGCGCCGCGGTCACACCGACCACATCTTCCTGGTGCTGTTGATGATCGGAATCCTGGCCTACGGCATCGACCGCGCGCTGTTGTTCTTCCAGCGCGGCCTGTTTCCGTATCGGAAAGACATATGAGCGAGCCGCAGCGGAACCCGGTGCCGGTCCAAGGCGACGCCGCGGCGCGGCCGCACGTGGTGCAGTTCACCAAGGTGACCAAGAGCTTCGGGGTCGGAAGGAAGAGCTTCACCGCGATCAAGGACGTGACCTTCACCGTCGAAGATCTGCACGGCAAGGGCGAGTTCATCCCGCTGCTCGGGCCCTCCGGCTGCGGCAAGTCGACGGTGCTGCGGTTGATCGCGGGTCTGAAGCCGCAGTTTCCGGCGACCGCCGGCGAGGTGCTGGTGTTCGGCAAGCCGGTCAGCGGCCCGGGCGCCGACCGCGGCATGGTGTTTCAGGACTACACCTCCTTCGACCACCGCACCGTCGAGGACAACATCGCCTTCGGCCTCGAGTGTCGCGGCGTCGGCGCCGCCGAGCGCCTGAAGCTTTCGCGCGAGTGGATCGAGAAGGTCGGCCTGTCGGTCAGCCACGACGCCAAGAAGTACCCGCACGAGCTCTCCGGCGGCATGCGGCAGCGGGTGGCGATTGCCCGCACCTTGATCTTGAAGCCGCGCATCATCTTGATGGACGAGCCCTTCGGCGCCCTCGATCCGACGACGCGGCTGCACATGCAGGATCTGATCGTCAGGCTGTGGCGCGAGCAGGAGGCCACGGTCTTCTTCGTGACCCACTCCATCGAGGAGGCGGTGTACCTGGGCGATCGGGTCTACATCTTCTCGTCCTCACCGGGCACGCTGTTGAAGGAGATGAGGGTGCCGGTCTCGGACCGGCCGGCCAAAGAGATGCAGCGCGAGCAGAAGTTCCTCGACACCGTCTTCGAGATCCGCGACCTGATCGCCAACCTCGAGGCGAGCCAGCGGGCCGGCGATGACTGAGCCGCGGCTCGCAGCAGAAGGGGCCGGGGTGTGGCACTACGTCAAAGAGGCCGTCCTCTTTCGTTGGAACCTGCTGTTGTTCTTGGGCGGCGCCGCCGCCGCGGTGTTGAGCCCGTACCCCGACGTGCTGTTGCCGATGCTCGGGGCCGCCGAGCTGTTGTACGTCGCCGGGCTCACGAGCATCCCGCGCTTCAGGGCCGCGATCGACGCCAAGGTGTACGCCGCGCAAAAGGCCGGCCGATCGAGCGCCACCGCCCCGGCCGCCTCGCTCAGCCAGCTCCTGAAGGGCCTGGACGCCAAAGGCCGGCAGCGCTTCGAGGCGCTCCGGGCCCGCTGCGTCGAGATGCAGCGCATCGCCACCGGGGTGCGCGGCCAGACCACCGACGTCGCGAAGACCGACGAGATCCGGACCCCGGCCCTCGACCGCCTGCTGTGGTCGTTCTTGCGCCTGCTCTACTCGCAGCAGGCGCTGCAACGCTTTCTCGCCTCGACCGACGTCGGCGACATGCGGCGGCGGCTCGAGGAGCTCAAGGCGCGGCAGGCCAAGGCGCGCGCGCAAAGCGACGAGCGCATCGTCAAGTCGCTCTCGGACTCGATCGTCACCTCCGAGCTCCGGCTCGAGAACCACGACAAGGCGGTGTCGAACGCCGAGTTCGTCGCGGTGGAGCTCGACCGCATCGAGGGCAAGATCCAGGCGCTCTCGGAGATGGCGGTGAGTCACCAGGACTCGGGCTACATCTCGTCGCAGGTCGACTCGGTGGCCGCGAGCATGACCCACACCGAGGACGCGATCCGCGAGCTCAATCAGATCACCGGCTTGAACGACCAGCTCGCCGAGGCGCCGAGCATCCTGAACGCCGATCTCGAGCGGGTGGGTTGACGGCCGCGTCGCTCTGCGCGGCGCACGAACGGAGACCGAGCATGACCGACAAGAGCATCGCCACCGATCCCCGAGGCGCGGCCGGGACCGGCGCCGCCGAGCTGCCGGCGTGGTTCCCGAGCTGGGCGAAGAAGCTCGCCGAGCTGTACTTCTCGGGCACGACGTCGATGTTCGTCGTCGGCGGCAACACCTTCGACTACGTGATGCTCGCCGACCTGCCGCAGCGACGCTACGGGACCTTGGCGGAGTTCGTCGCCGAGCAGCTCTTCGGCCGTTGGGATCTGGTGCTGCACTATGACCTGGCGCGCGGCCTGCGCTGTCTCGCGGGGCGCAGCGACGAGCGCCTGAAGACCATGGTGGCCCTCGCGAATCGCAAGGTCGGCGACCTCAGCGCCATCCCCAAGGATCCGACCGCGACCCTCGCGGTGCTCGACCGCTTCGTGACCAGGAACGTGATGGCGGACGACAAGGACCGCCTGAGCGTGGCGCTGGTCGTCGATCAAGCGTCGTACGTCGTGCCGCGCGGCGACCGCCTGACGCCGGCGACCTCGACCCACCTGGTGACGCTCATCAACTGGGCCGCGAGCCCCTACGTCAAGCGCCACAACCTGGCGTTCCTGCTCATCGATCCAAGGCTCTCCGAGGTCGCGGAGCGCCTGACCGCGAACCTCCACGTCGCCACCCTCGACGTCCCGCTCCCCGACGACGAGGAGCGCCGGGCCTTCCTCGAGACGATGGTCGGCGACCGCGAGGTGGCGAGCTTCTCGGACTACGGTGTCCCCGAGATCGCCAAGCTCACCGCCGGCATTTCGCTCACCGACCTCGATACCTTGGTGAAGTCGAGCATCGAGGCCAAGCGCCGGCTCGACAGCGTGCGCTTTCGCGAGCTGAAGAAGCGCTTGATCGAGCGCCAGGCGCAGGACCTGCTGGAGTTCATCGAGCCCAAGTGGACCCTCGACATGGTCGTCGGCCACGAGGCGGCGAAGAAGCGGCTCAAGGACGACGCCCTCCTCATCCAGCGCGGTGCCCTCGACTGCGCGCCGATGGGCTATCTGTTCTGCGGCCCGGTCGGCACCGGCAAGTCATTCCTCGCCCAGTGCGCCGCCGGCTCCATCGGCATGCCCTGCGTGATGCTGAAGAACTTCCGTTCCAAGTACGTCGGCGAGACCGAGGCCAACCTCGAGCGGGTGCTGGGGGTGCTGCGCTCGATGGGGCCGGTGATGGTGATCGTCGACGAGGCCGACGCGATGCTCGGCGACCGGCAGACCGGCGGCGACTCCGGGGTCGGCTCGCGGGTGTTCGGCATGATCGCGGCGCAGATGGGCGACAGCCGCTATCGCGGTCGCATCGTCTGGGTGTTGATGACGGCGCGCCCGGATCTGCTGCCGATCGATCTGAAGCGTCAGGGGCGGGCCGAGGTCCACATCCCGTTGTTCTATCCCTACGACCCGGCCGAGATCCGCACCTTCTTCGTCAACGTCGCCAAGAAGCTCGACGCCAAGCTCGCCGCCGACGACGTGCCGGAGATCCCCCACAAGGGGCACCTGTCCGGGGCCGACATCGAGGGGCTGGTGGGGCGCGCCTGGCGCCAGGCGCTGCTCGCCGGCAAGGACCACATCAGCCGCGACATCCTCACCGAGGTGGTGGCCGGCTTCATGCCGTCGACCCAGAGCCTGGAGCGCGAGCTGCAGGAGCTCGCGGCGATCATCGAGTGCACCGACCGCGAGTTCTTGACGCCGCTCGCCGTGAAGAAGATGGAGGACTGCGGCGGCCGCGAGAAGCTCCAAGAACGGCTGACCGCGATCAAGCGGGTTCTGGAGAGTCAGTGATTGGACCGCCGCCCGGGCGGTCAGTGCGAGATCCCTCAGCCGCCACCGGAGGCGCAGGAGGACGGCGCCGACCTTAGCGGTGCGAAGGCCCGGCCGCCACCGCTACCACCGCCGGAGACCGCGAACCCCGACAGCTCACGTTTGCCTGCCTTGCCACACGACGGGCAGCCGGCCTTGTCGTTGCGTTCGGCGACCTTGCGTTGCAGATCGAAGCGCGTGCCGCAGCTCTCACAGACGTATTCGTAGACCGGCATCGGGGCTCTCCTCGGTGATCATCAATGCGGCACGGCGCCGGCAGATGCAAGGCTCGCGGCTTGGACCGCGGTGGTCCCGGACCCCGCCTGCATGTGCTTGACGAGGGCGGCGCGCAGCGCGCTCTTGCTGGTGACGCCGACGAACACCTCTTTGACCTGGCCGTCCTTCAGCAACAGCATCGTCGGGATCGACTGGATCCGGGCGCCGTTCGCGAGCGCCGGCTCTTCGTCGACGTTCACCTTGGCGATGACCGCCTGGCCTTCGAGCTCGGTCGCGAGCGACTCCAACACCGGCTCCATCGCCCGACACGGTCCGCACCAAGACGCCCAGAAGTCGATGAGGATCGGCTTGCCGTTCTGGCCGAGCCCCTGGGTCTCGAAGTTTGCCTCGGTGAGCTTCACGGTCTTGGTCATCGTCGCCTCCTGGTGAATGCCGTCGCTCGGTAAGAGCCGGCAGCGGCGGGAAACGATGCGGCCGGCGTCGCAAGCCGCCTGACAGGGGATCTACAGCAGCCGCGCCCTTCGAGACGGGCTCCCGCGGAGCCCTCCTCAGGGACGCGGCTCACGGACCGTCGGTTCCAGGATACTTCGGTCAACGACACGACCTAACTAGTACTAGTACGGCCGGAAGCCGTCGCGCTCGAAATGCTCGTCGGCACCGATGAAGGTCTCGATGCCTCGTGCGTGCATCACCTCGAGGGAGATACAGTCGGTGAGGCTGAGTCGGCGCTCGCGAGCCTGGCGGCAGCGGGCCGCGCCGAGCGCGTGCAGTCGTTCGTCGACCCAGATCACGTCGAGCTTCGGCACCAGCTTGTCGTGCCAGGCATTCAGGGCCTCCCAACCGAGCCGGGCCTGGATGAGCGCCCAGGACTCGTGCAGAACATAGCTGGTGGTGAGCAGCGAGTGATGCTCGTGCTCGGCGCGCAGGAAGGCGTTCTTGACCGCCGGGTGGATCGCATCGGTGCCATCCAACAGCGCGTACGCGCCGGAGGTGTCGACGAACACCACCGTCACGGTCGTCGCCCTGCTTTCGCCGCGGTGTCGATGAAGCCCTGGTCGTGTGGCTTCAGGTCATCGTGCGGTTGCGGCCGGAACTTGCCGGCGATGTCTTCGATGCGGCCGCCTGGCATGCTGGCGCTCCTCACCGCCCACTCGATCCCGTCGCGGATGCACTCGGCGATCGAGCGGTCCTGTTCCTTCGCGAGACGACGCAGGCGCTCGTACAAGCCCTCGGAGACCTGGATCTGCGTTCTTAGCATGATAGTATCATATTGCTAATATGCTATCATATCAACACTGCGCCGGCCAGGCCCAACCACGGGCGTGCTTCGTGCCGATCGTTTGTCCGTGGCGGTCAGAGGGCGCTACGCGAGGACGCGGACCCAGGCCGGATTCTGGAGGAGGCCGGCGGCTTTCTCATCGAAGGTCAGCCACTCGCCGTCGACCTCGCGGGCGAGGGCGGCGTAGGCGGCGTCGCAGCCGGAGAGGCCGGCTTCGACGAGCTCGGCGGCACCGCGAGTGAGCGCGGCGGTCATCTGGGCCCGAGTGATCGGCAGCGCGAGCAAGTACGGCATGTCGGTCGCGGCGAAGTCTCGGGGCTTCGGGTGGCGGCGCAGGCAAACCGCGAGGACCTCGAAGAAGAACAGCTCCGGCACCAGGTGCTCGCGCGCGCCGCTGTAGATATCGTCCAGCACGCGGTCGGCGACGTCCGCGCCCGGCTCCTCGAGGAACCACTTGACGGCGACCGACGCGTCGAGGACCGCCGGTTTCATCGCTCGCGCTTCGCGCCCGGCGCCGGGCCATCCTGATCGTCGTACCCGCGCAGGCGGCGCAACGTCGCGAGCGTCGACAGGTCGCCCTTCGGTCGGACCCGCCGCGTTCGTACGCGCTCCCGAACCGCCCGCAGCTCGTCCTGGCTCAGAGCATCGACGAAGCGCTCGCGAAACAACGCGATCGGGACCAGCGCCGCCTCTACCTTCGACCCCCGCCTCAGCAAGATCGGCTCGCCGGTCTCGTTCAGCTCGTCCATCACCTCGCCGAACTTCGTCCGTACTTTCAGTGCGTTAACGCTACGCATACTGTCATAGTAATATATGCCACATACAGTGTCAAACGGCGTCCAACAGCAAAGGACCTTCTTGATGAGCGCTCGATCGTCGACGATACTGCCGGCATGAGACATCCACGCATCGGCGTCGCGACGCGAGGTCTTCGACCGCCACGGTCCTGGCTCCTGTTCTGCGTTCTGATGCTCGCGGGCAGCGGTGCGTGCACCGGCGGTGGGGGTGGGGACAACGGCGGCGGCGATACGCGGGGCGGCGATCCGGTGATGGACGACGGGGCGGGGGGCCCGCCGAGCTTCTTCGCCGGCGGCGTGCCCGCGCTCCCGGCGGCGGCCTTCGATCTCGGCGCGATCAAGGCGGCGAGCCTCGAGACGCTGGGGTTCGTGACGACGAGCGACACGACGGTGGACGGGGTGCGGATGCTCGACGGTACGTTCTCTCCCGGGACCTACGTCGGCCCGGTCGCCGACGGCAGCCACGTCGAGACCATCGTGATGAAGAGCCGAGCTCGGGTGTTCTTCCCCGCGGCCGCGACCGGGGCGCTGCCGATCTTGGTGCACGCCGCGCACCTCGACACCCTGGTGCCGACGTTGGAGGTGGCGCACCGCGAGCTCGTCACCGGGCTCGGCATCGCGGTCGTGGTCCACGGCGAGCTCAGCGACGACTGGGTGACGTTGGGCTACGCCCCGACCGCCGACGGTCGCGGGCATCTCACCAACGACGGCCTGGCGTGGCTCGTCTACCACAACGCCTGCGCGCTCACGGACCTCTTGACCGGCAACTACGGGTACGCGCTCGCCAAGACCAACATGCTGGCGCTGAGCCTCGGCGCCCGGGTCCTGGAGTCGGTCGGCAACAGCGCCGGCGGCGCGGCGTTGTATGGGGCCTCGAAGGAGGGCTTCGCGACCTGGATCTGCGCCGCGGTCGACGACCGCCTCATCGTCGCCGCCCCGGGTCGCTTTCACCGCCAGGACCTCGAGGGGCTGGCGATGCTCGCCAAGAACTCCGGCTGCGGCCCGAACGGCGCCAGCGCCACCGTCGACGTGCCGGCGACGCTCACCGCGCTCGATTGGTTCGCGAACAGCGCCGCCGGCCGCACCGCGGCGCGGCTGATGGTGGTCGCCGACTTTGCCGTCGACTTGAAGCCCGAGGCCCTCGTGATCAACTCCGATCTCGGCATGTGGTGGCAGCACGACGGCATCTTCTTCACCGCCGGCGACGACACCCACTTCTTGGATTCGTTCGCCGCGAAGCCTTTCAGGCACGAGCGCTACTTCGAGACCACCCAGGGCAGCCCCGAGCCGGGTCAGGCGGCCGAGCTCGGCAAGCTCGGCCACCTGCTCTCTACCGGCAGCCCGGCGGTGGCGCTCGCGGCGTGGCCGACCATCGAGGCGGCGACGGCGACGGACACCGGCGCCGCGATCAGCTTCAGCGTGCGGGTGAAGAGCGACCCCGACGTCACCCACGTGCGGATCTACGGCACCTACTCCCCCGACCGCGAGCTCAACGACAGCGACCAGGCCACCTGGACGGCGTTGGAGCTCGCGCCCGAGACCGCGGGCTCGCGGACCTGGGTGGGGCAGGCGGCGGCGGTGCCGCCCGCGGGCAACGAGATCGCCTGGTACGCCGAGGTCGAGGAGACGATCGCGGCGGGCGGCCGCAGCTTTCCGCGGCGACACGTCACCCCGATCCGCTTCCTGCGCGAGCGTCCCGCCCTCTCGTGTCCGGCGTGCGCCGGCCAGGCGCAACCACCGGCGTGCTTCGTGCCGATCGTTTGTCCGTAGCGGTCAGAGGGCGCTCAAGACGTCGGTCTGGGCGAAGTCGTTGCCTTTGAAGAGGAGCGGAATGATATAGATTTCTATGCATACGTCAACCCAAGGGTCGCCCTCCATGACTTACTTGTTCGGGCAGTCTCGGCCGACCTTCGCGCGCCGGGACTTTGGCTGCCGCAGGCGGGTTGTGCACCGCGACACCTACGGCGGCGGCTCCGTTGGGGTGGGGCGTGGCCGTGACCGCCCGAACGGATCGGCATGGGTGTTTTCGGGGTGTTCTTGCTTCGTCACCGGTCTTTACAGCGCAAGTGGATTCCACCATCTTGTCGCATCGTCGTCTCGTTCTGGGGGTGTCTCGTGGTCCTGCGCGGCAGTGCTTCGGCCTGGCTCTCCGAGCTCGAGCGCCTGAAGACCGACTTCACGGCTGGTCGGAGCGATCGGAAGCTCGCGCTCCTCGCGGCCCTGGCGGATGCACGGCTGCCGACCGCGCGTCAGGTGCATCGGCTGCACGAGGCGCTGTGCTTCATGCGGGCCTATCCTGACGACGCTCGGATCCTGAGAACGGTGGAGCGCTTGCTGCACCAGTTTGCGGATCGCCGTGATCTTCGCCGTCATCGCCGCGCTCTCGCCAACTCGGGGATCGCGGGCACGTCGATCCACTTCCCGTTCTTCTCGCCGGCCGCGGTTTGGCTCACGACGACCTGGCCGGACGCGCTCCGTTTCGACCGGCGCCGGCTGCGAGGCGCCGACGGCCTCGCGCCCTATCTCGAGCGGTTGGCGCTGTTCGCCGAGACGATGGGCTTGGACGAGCTGCCGCTCTCGGTGACGGAGTGGATCGACGCGATGCGAGGGCCACAAGAGACCGACGCCGGCTTCGTGGCCCGGGCGTTTCACCACATCGACGCCGAGCCGCGGCTCTTGGAGGCGCTCTACGACGACCTCGACCTCCCCTGCGTCTTGAGCCCGGGCCCGGACACTCCCGCCCGCGGTCGGCTGAAGCTCGACTTCCTCCCGGTGCGCTGGCAGACCCGGCCGCTGCGGCGCGAGCGGCCCGACCTCGCCGTCGAGATCCGCAAGCCACCGCACCGGGTGCAGAGGGCGAGTCGCGTCGAGGCCCGCCGCGTCATCAAGCTCGCGCGCAGCATGATGGTCTGCATGGAGCGCGACCTGGACGTGTTCTCGTACGCGAGCGACGCCGACGTCTGCTTCGCGGACTGCGGTGCGGGGCTGTGCTTCGCCTTCATCGGCTTCGTGCCCGAGCGTCGGTTGATGCTCGAGGCCCTGTACGGCTACGTGGCGCTGCAGAACGGCGTCGCGCTGGGCTACGGCACGGTCGCCAGCCTGTTCGGGACCGCCGAGCTGGCCTTCAACATGGCGGCGACCTTCCGCGGCGGCGAGACCGCGCACGTCTTCGGGCGCCTGTGCGCCTGCGCGCGGGCGCTGTTCGGCGCCGACAGCTTCAGCCTGACGCCGTACCAGATCGGCGACGACAACCCGGAGGCCGTGAAGTCGGGCGCCTGGTGGTTCTACCAGAAGCTCGGCTTCCGGCCGCAAAGCGCGGCTCTGCTCCGCCTGATGCGGCGCGAGCTGCGGGCGATGCGGCGCGATCCCGGGCATCGCTCGGCGCCTGCCACGCTCAAAGAGCTCGCGACCGAATCGGTGTACTTCCACCTCGGACGCCGCCGCGACGACGTCCTCGGCCTGGTGCCGATCGGCAACGTCGGCCTGCAGCTGACCCGGTTCCTGGCGGAGCGTTACGGGGCGGAACGCCGGCAGGGTGTGGCCGAGCTCGTCCGCCACGCCGCGCGCCTGTTGGCGGTGCGCTCGCTGGCGCCGCTCGGCCGGGACGAGCGCTTGGCGTTCGCCCGGTTTGCGCCGCTCGTCTGTTTGCTGCCGGGGATCGAGCGCTGGAGCGCCAAGGAGCGCGGCGCGTTCTTCGAGGTGGTGCGCGCCAAGGGCGGCCGCTCGGAGCTGGAGTACGCCCGGCGCTTCGACGCCCACGCCAAGCTGCGGCGGGCGCTCGTGACGCTCGCGGCTCGCGGTCCAGATCCCGGGGCGCGCGGGCGGGGCGCTCTCTAGAACCGGGTCCAAATCGATCTGGTCGTCAGCACCCCGGGCGCTTACCACGTCGAGTTGCGGATCGTGCCGCGGCACTTGGCGTCGCAGCTCGGCTCGGTCAGTGGGCTCGCGGGTCACGAGTACTTGTGGATCATCACCAACCCGATCCGCGTGCAGTAGCGCCACGAGACGTCGCGAGAACGACCGTCCGGCTGGCACGGTTGCGTTGGCGGTGTGGGCGAACGGCCTCGACGCTGGTAGTATCGGTGGATGGGGCCGTTAGGGGATCGTGCGCTGCCGCGGCGGTGGTTGCCTCGGGTCGTGGTCGCAGCGGTCCTCATCGGCGCCGGGGGGCTCACGGGGTGTGCGTCGAGCGCGGTGGAGGTCGGTCAGGACACGGGCGTTTGCGCCGCCAACGCCGACTGCGCCGACGGCTACATCTGTAGCCGATCGGCCTGCGCCAAGATCTGCAACGTCGACGGCGATTGTCCGACCACGACCCAGGCATGTCAGGAGGGCGTGTGCGAGGAGGTGCAGAACCCGACCTGCACCGCTGACGGCGACTGCCGCACGCCCAACGCCTGCCAACTCGACGGGGGCGCGGCGTGCCTCGGGGGTTCCTGCCGCTACGTCAATCGGGCCCGCGACACGCCCTGCGACGACCAGGATCCGTGCACCGAGAACGACGCCTGCGACGGCTTCGGCGGTTGCGCCGGGTTCGCCAAGGATTGCCTGTCCGCGCCCGCGGGCCAGTGCAGCGCCGACGACACCCAGTACATCGTCTACCTGCGGCCGGGGACGTGCGCCGCCCAGAGCGGCGACTGCGTCTACGAGCACCTCGAGCTGCCGTGTCCGAGCTGCCAGGCGCAGTGCTTGGCTCCTTGTCAGGGGATCGCCTGCGACGACCTGCACGGCGGCTGCACCACCCACGGACGCTGCGACCCGCTGAGCGCTCCGCCCGCCTGCGAGTACGACGCGGCGCCGGACGGCGCGCCCTGCGACTTGCCGGCTGCCGCTGCCGAGTCGCGAGGCGGGGTCTGCTTGGATGGCGCGTGTGTCGAGTGCGACGATGCCGGTCAGTGCCGCTCGCCGCCCACCGACTACTCGGTCTGTTTCGCGGCGGCGTGCGCCGCGAACCGGTGCGTGTACACCGTGCAGCCGGCGGTGCAGTGCCGCGGCGCGCTGTGCGCCGACGGCGTGCGCTACGACGCCGCGGTCTGCGGTGACCTTGGCCTTTGTCCCACCGGGGTGGCCGATTCGTGCGACGGCTTCGCGTGCGCGCCGGCCGGCGACCAGTGCCGGACCAGCTGCGCCGCGAACGCCGACTGTGCCGGCAGCCTGCGCTGTCAAGCGAACGGCACCTGCGAGCCGCCGCGGACCACGGGGGTGCCCTGCCTCGCCAGCGGTGAATGTTCCAGCGGCATCTGCCAGTGCGCCGACCCCGATTGTGACGCCAAGATCTGCGCCGCGCTGCGGTGTGTCTGCGAGCTCGTGTCGGCCGACGGCAGCCGCTGCGCCGGCCCGCTCGCGGATGGCGTCGACGACGGCAACGGCGGCTGCGGCGCCCAGACTTGCGACGGCGCTGGTGGTTGCAACCTCGCCGACGGTGCGCCCTGTGACGCCGACGGCCATTGCGAGAGCAACCACTGCAGCGATGGCGTGTGCTGTGACCTCGCCTGCGATGACGATTGCCTGGCGTGCAACCTCGGCGGCAGCGTCGGTGTCTGCAGCCCGCGTTCGGCCGGGGACATGACCGAGTGCGGTAGCTGTCGGCGCTGCAACGTGGCCGGCGGCGACTGCGTCGCGATCACCGCGACCGACGGCAAAGGCTGCGTGGACGATTGCAGCGCCTGTGTCAGCGGTGCGTGTGTGGCGCTGGCGGTCGGTGACGCCGCTGAATGCCCGACGTGTCAGGCGTGCAACGCCGCCGGCAACTGTGCGCCGGTCACCGGGGCCGGCGGCAAGGGCTGCAACGCCGCCGGCACCTTCTGCTGCGCCGGAACCTGCGCGAACCCGCCCGGCGCGTCGAGTGAATACGGTTCGGGGTGCGGCACTGGCGACTGCGCCGGGACCTGGACCTGCAGCGGTGCGGCGCCGCAGTGCTCCAAGCTCGGCCAGCGCTGTGACTACTGTGCTCGGGACGTGGTCTACACCGGGACTTGTTCGGGGGACGCGTACGGCACCGGGTGTGCGAGTGTCGACGACGGCGAGTGCGAGCCGTGCGTGACCTGCGTCGACGGCGGTCAGCTGGCGAGCTGCGTCGGCTTCTATGCCCGCGGTGCCGACGACGCCATCGACCTCAACACCTGCAGCGGCGCCAGTCTCGCCTGCGACGGCGCCGGCCTATGCAAGAGAGATCTCGGCGTCGCCTGCCCCAACGGCGACAGCGAGTGCGCCAGCGGGCGGTGTGTCGACGGCGTCTGTTGCGACCGCGCCTGCGGCGGTGATTGCGACAGCTGCGCGCTGCCCGGGTCCCTCGGCCGGTGCACGCCGAGCCAGGCGCTGTGCACCGGCAACTGCGACGTCTGTGATGACGGCGGCGCCTGTGTTGCGAGCCCGGCGTTGTGCACCGGCAACTGCGACGCCTGCGTCGGGTCCGGCACCGCCTACGACTGTCAGCCGCGCGCCGGTCTGTGCACCGGTGGCTGTGACGTTTGTAGCGGCGCCGGCACCACGTTCGACTGCGCCGCGGATCAGGGACTGTGCCCGGCGAGCGGCAGCACGGTGTGCACCACGTGCAGCGGCAGCGGCACGTCCTTCAGCTGCGTCTACGATGCCACCCAGGACGCCGATTGCGCGGCGATGGCCAACGGCGAATGTACCGCCGGCAGCGGTGCGGGCGGCGCGCGGTGTCGGTACTGGAGAACGCCGGCGGCGGTGGAGGTCGCGGCGAGCGCCGCGACCGACCCTCGAGTCGCGACGGATCCGAGCGGCAACGTTCTCGCGGTGTGGCGCCAGGGCGTTTCGGTGTTCAATGCCAAGGCCGATCGTTACGCCGTCGGCGTTGGTTGGGGCACCGACCAGGCGCTGGAGACCGACGTCAACAACGTCGTCGCGATCGAGGTGTGCACCGACGGCGTCGGCAACGGCTTTGCGGTCTGGTCCCAGAGCGACGGCACACGCCGCAACATCTGGGCGGCGCGCTACCGGGGCGCGTTGGCCACGTGGGGCGCGGCGGCGCTGCTCGATACCAATGACAACGGCGCCAACGCGTCGCGGGTCGCCGCCGACGCCGCCGGAAACGCCGCCGCGGTGTGGTACCAGAGCAACGGTGTCCGGGTGCGGGTGTTCTCGGCGCGCTACGCGGCGGGGGTGGGCTGGGGGGCTCCGGTCGGGCTCGACGCCGCCAACGGTGATTCGGCGATGCCGCGGATCGCAATGCACGCCGCCGGGGTCGCCACCGCGGTTTGGATGCAGGACGACGGCACCCGCGACAGCATCTTCGCCAATCGCTACGACGGCGCTTGGGGTGCGGCCGCGGCCCTCGAGAGCGGCACCGGCGACGCCGACGCCCCTCAGGTCGGCGTGAGCCAGAACGGCACGGTCATCGCGGTGTGGGCGCAGACCGACGGCGCCCGTTACAACATCTGGTACAACCGCTACACGACGGCGTGGGGCACCGCGGCGCGGATTGCCAGCGATACCCACGACGGGCGCGATCCGCACCTGGCCCTCGACGCCAACGGCAACGCGGTGGCGGTGTGGCGGCAGAACGACGGTAGCCGTGACAACGTGGTCGCGAGCCGCTTCACCGCTGTGAGCGCCAGCTGGAGTCCGCCGGTGCTGATCGAGACCAACAACGGCGCCGTGGGCGCGGTCGGTACCGCCGGTGGGCCCCAGGTGACGATCGCGGGTGACGGCAGCGCGGTCGCGGTTTGGCCGCAGTCCGACGGCATTCAGTTCAACATCTGGGCCAATCGCTTCGACGCCGCGGCCGGCGCGTGGGGGGCGGCGAAGCGCATCGAGAGCGCCGCCAACGACGCGATGGACCCGGCGATCACCGCTGACGGCGGCGGCAACGCCACGGCGATCTGGCAACAGGGGAACGGTGCGGCCAACGATATCATCGGCGCGCGCTTCGAGTAGCCGCCGACCGCCGAGCTCTGAACCGACCGCGGCCGGTCGCCGGTGGTGGTGCTGGAGCCGGGTCACGAGCCCGGCGGGCCGGGAGATCCGGCAGAAGCCGTCGCAGTCGCGCCGGCCTCGAGGGCGCCGGCGCCGGCTTGAACGTCGTTCGGATCTCGGGGTAGGTACGGCGGATGGTTACCGCGACTCCGTCTTTCGCTCGCCGGCCGCTCGGGCGGACCGGCCTCCAGGTCACACCTCTCGGCCTCGCGGCGTTGGCGGTACCGGCATGGCGGCCCGGGGGCTCGGCGCTCAGGGCCGCCGACGTCGAGCGTGCCTTTCACGAGCACGGTGTCAACACGTTCCTGGCGCATCCGCTGATGAAGGAGCTCTGCGTCGGCGTCAAGAACTTGATCGCCAAGGGCCATCGCTCGGAGCTGGTGCTGGTGTCCGAGACCGGGCTGCCGTTCGCCGGCGCGGTGCGGCGCGACTTCGAGAAGAACCTCGCAATCCTGGGCACCGACTATCTCGACGTCTTCCTGGTCGGCTGGGTCCGGAACCGCTGGTTCGTGCGCGACGCCGTCTGGGGGACGTTGCGGCGCTTTAGAGCCGACGGACGCGTGAAGGCGATCGGCTTCTCGTCGCACGATCGGCCGCTGGCGGCGAAGTTGGCGGTGGAGCTCGACGCCGACGTCCTGATGATCCGCTACAACGCCGCCCACCGCGGCGCCGAGCGCGAGGTGTTCGCGCCCCTTGCCGCCCTCGGGTCGAAGCGGCCCGGGATCATCGCCTACACCGCGACCCGCTGGGGCCTGTTGCTGAAGCCGCTGCCGAAGAAGGGGTTCGCCGAGGCGTTGTCGGGTGCCGAGTGCTACCGCTTCGTGCTCGGGCACCCGATGGTCGACGTGGTTTGGTGCGCGGCGCGGACCGCGGCAGAGCTCGACGCCGACGTCGTCGGGGTCGGCAATGGACCGCTCACGGGCGAGCGACGCGACTACGCGGTGCGCTTCGGCGACGCGGTGCACAGGGCGGCGAAGGGTGGTTTTCGCTGGATGTTCGGCAAGGACGCGAGCTGACCGGCCGGCGCTATTTGATTGGCGAACGTCTCTCCAGGGATTATCTAAGCCCCGCATGCCGATGTTGCCGCTCGATGACCCGAAGTCCTGGGTGCGCCGCCTGCGCGGGCTGGTCTCCGGCATTCCGATCGCCGTCTTTTTGTTCGGGACCCTGATCCTCTTCAACGTCGCTCAGACCCTCAGCCTGATGCTGCGCCCGTTCTCGTCTCGCGCCTTTCGTGCCGTGAACCGCTGGGCGGCCGACACCTGGTGGGGGTGGTGCGTGATCGGGTCGGAGAAGCTGCAGAACATCAAGATCGTGGTCACCGGCGACCCGGTCCCGGAGCGCGAGAACACCATCGTGGTCGCCAACCATCAGCAGATGACCGACGTCACCTTCCTGATGATCTGGGCGCGGCAGAAGAAGCGCCTCGGCGACATGAAATGGATGGTCAAGGACATCGTCAAGTGGGTGCCGGGCGCCGGCTGGGGTATGGCCTTCCTCGATTGCGTGTTCGTCAAGCGCAACTGGGCCGCCGACAAGGCCGCGATCGAGCGCACCTTCGCGAAGCTGAAGAAACACCGGGTGCCGATGTGGTTGTTGAGTTTCCCCGAAGGCACCCGCCTGACCCCGAACAAGCTCTCGAAGAGCCAGGCGGACGCGAATCGCAAAGGAATGCCGGAGCTCGCGCATCTGATGGTGCCGCGCACCAAAGGCTTCGTCGCCGCGGTGCGGGGCCTCGCGGACCATGCCGCCGCGGTCTACGACGTCACCATCGGCTACGGGCACGGCGTGCCGACCCTCTGGCAGTACATCAGAGGTCACGCCCAGGTCGCGCACCTGCACGTGCGGCGGTCGCTGGTGTCGGAGCTGCCGAGCGAGGACACGGCGCTGGCGCGTTGGCTGCTGCAGCGCTTCGAAGACAAGGACCGGCTGCTCGACTACTACTACCGCACCGGCGCGTTTCCGGCGGCGCTCGAAGAGGCGCCCGTGGTCGCGCCGCGCTAGACCGTTTTCGCGTTCATCTGATTCCCGCGCCGCCGGCTGCGCCCGCGGGCCGGGGAGTCGTTCACGGCAGGGCTTTGAGTAGCAGATCCACGTGGCGGACGTCGCCGTCGACGAAGGCGAGCTCCTTCGCGAAGCTCTGGGCGACCGGGGCCCCGGCCTTGGTGCCGATCGCTACGACGGTGAGGGTGTCCGGGGTGTCGGCGCCCTTGGTGAAGAGCAGCGACGCCTCACGGTCGCCGGCGGCGAGCGGGTAGGTCTTCTCACCGTAGGTCTGGCTCTGGTGCACGACGCGGAACAACAGCGCGTCGAGCGTCGCCGGAACGGTCAGGCCGCCGAGGTCGATGGTCACCACCACCATCGGCTCGTGGCCGCAGGCGGCGACGCCGACCAGGAGCACCAGGACCACGGCTTTCACGGCAGCCTCCACTCGCCGAGCGTGGTCTTCGGAGTTCGGTCGCGGGTCAGGTAGTAGGTCAGCGCGACGCCGCCGGCTACCGCCGCCGTCGCTTCCAGGACGATGCTCACCGTAAACCAGTCGATGCGGTCCGGTGCCGGCTGGGGAGCGGTCGCGCTCGTCGCTGCCGCTCCGGTGGGTGCGGTGCTCGCGGCGGGGGTGGGCGGCAACGACCCCGCGGGCGCGGTGTTCGCGGCGCTCGGCGGTCCCGCGCTCCGCTTCGCCTGCAGAAACGCACTGCGCACCAGCGGCGACTCGTCGTCGCCGACCGTCACGTCGGGATCGAGCTCGAGCGCCTTGGCGAACGCGCGGACCGCCTCGGTGTTGCGGTGAAAGACGGCGTGCGCACGGCCGAGGTACGCCCAGGCGATCACGCTGTCGGCGCGCGACAAGCTCGCGTGCCGGAGGGCGTGCTCCAAGGCCGGCGCCACCGCCTCGAAGTCGAGATCGAGGTACGCCTGCACCGCGGCCTCGACCTCGTCGTTGGCAGGCGTCGCCGCCGCCAGGCTCAGAAACAGGATCGCAAGCGGCGGCATCAATGGGGGCTCGCGCGCTCTCGGGCCTTGGTCGTCGGCTGCAGCCCCTGCCGTGACATGCTCATGGGCCACTATTATAATCGATCGTCGTGGTTTCGCGCGATGCCGGTCAGCCGTTCGGCCGCTACCAGATCGTCAGACGCCTGGGCGAAGGGGGCATGGCGGAGGTCTTCCTCGCCAGGGACGTGCTCTTGGACCGCAAGGTCGCGATCAAGCGCCTGTTGCCGCACTTGGCGGCCGACCCCGACGCGGTGGCGATGTTCTTGGACGAAGCCCGGGCGATCGCGTCGCTGAAGCACCCGAACATCGTCGACATCTACGACCTCGGCACCGAGGACGGCCGTCACTTCCTGGCGATGGAGTGGCTGTCGGGGTGGACGCTGGCGCAAGTGGCCGGCGACACGGCGGCAACCGCCAGCGTGCTGCCGGCGACCGCGGTGCTGCCCTTGGTGGTGGACGCGGCGCGGGCGCTGCACGCCGCGCACACCGCGTGGACGCACGACGGCGCGCCGCTCCGGCTCATCCACCGCGACGTCAGCCCGCAGAACCTCTTCGTCACCAAGGGCGGCGTCTTGAAGCTGCTCGACTTCGGGATCGCGAAGAGCGCGTTGCAGCGGCGCCACACCCGCGCCGGCCAGATCAAGGGCAAGTGGTGCTACATGTCACCGGAGCAGTGTCGGGGCGAGCCGCTCGACGCCCGCTCCGATGTCTTTTCTCTCGGGGTGGTGTTGCACGAGCTGTTGGCCGGGCGGCGGTTGTTCACCCAGCCGACGCCGATGGCGATCGCCGACGCCATCATCCGAGCGCCGATCCTGCCGCCGGCGCGCGCCGACGGCGAGGCGCTGCCGATGGCCCTGATCGTCGCGACGATGCGTGCCCTCGAGCAGGACCGGGCGTTGCGCGATCCGTCGGCCGGGGCGATGGCGGACGCTTTGGAGCGCGCGGCGCGCGCGGTCGGGGCGTGGGGAGACGCGCGCGAGGTCGCGGCCTGCCTCGAGCGCCTCGGGGAGCGGACGTCGCTCGTCAAACGGCTCGACGCCGACGCCCGCACCGTAGAGGCGCTCGACTCGGTCGTCGCCGACCTGGCGGATGAGCAAGCGCGCGGCGCGGCGGTGAGCGCCGACCCGACCGCGGTCGAGGCGAGCGCGTGGGCGGCGCCGACCCTGGACGACGGCCGCGGCGCCCCGGTGTCGGTGCCGGCGTCGCGGTCTTCGCGGCCGTGGCGCGGCACCGAGGAGCTGGAAGCGGCCGGCGGCGCCGGCCCGGTGTCGGCGCCGCGCTCCTGGGGCCACGCGCGTGCCCTCTGGACGGCGGTCGACGCCCGGTCACGCCGCGGTTGGCAGCTGCTCGCGGCCGCGGTGTTCCTCGCGGCGGTGGCGTTGGGCGCCCTCGTCGTCGGCGGGCGCCGTCCGCCGACCGCGGTCGGGGCGCCCCCGCGGGCGCCAGCGGCGGCCGTCGGCGGCGGGGTCGCGCTCGGTGTTGCCGAGCCGGCGCTGCCGAGTCTGGGGGCGGAGGGCGATCGGGAGCCGCAGCCGGCAGTGACGGTCGAGGCGCCCCCGGAGACCGAGGTGGGCGAACGACCACGCGAGAGCTCCAAGGGCAAACGCGAGGTCGGTTTCCGGCCGCGCGGCGCGGCCGGGGCTCGCGGCCGGGTCAAGGGGGGTGCGGCGGCGGTGGACGCGCCGGCGGTGGACGCGGCGCCGGTCCAGGGCAAGCTGACGCTGCAGGCGGTGCCGTGGGCGAACGTCTATATTCGCGGGCGCCTGGTTGGCCCGACCCCACTCATCAACTATCCTGTGCCGGCAGGCGACCTCGAGGTGCGTCTGGTGAACCCGGACGCCGGCCTGAGCGTCGACAAGGTCATCGTTGTGCCCCCCGGCGGGGTGGTGAAGGAGCGCGTCGAGCTGTCGCGGTAGAGCCGCGGGCCCGGGCTGCAGCATGGCGAATCCACGTGACAGCGGTCTGACGCCGGACACCGAGGCCATCGCGGCGCCGCCCGCGGCGCTCGCCGGCTGCCGGTTGCGGGTGGTCGCCGGGCCGGACGAGGGCAAGGAGCTCGATCTGGTCGACGGCACGGTCACCGTCGGCAGCAGCGACGCCTGTGACTTCCAGCTCTCCGATCCGACGGTGTCGTCCCGGCACCTGGACATTCGGGTCGTGCCGCTCGGCATCGCGGTCAGCGACCTGAAGAGTCGAAACGGCACCTATTACCTCGCGACTCGCATCGAGGCGGCGACGCTGACCCACGGCGCGGTCTTGACCGTCGGTCGCAGTCGCCTCGGGTTGCTGTCGCGGCGACCGCAGCCGGGCGCCGACTACAAGAACGCGACACATTACGGCGCCATCCGCGGGGCGACGCCGGGGATGCAGCGGCTCTATGCGCTGCTCGAGAAGATCGAGTCGCTCGACTACCCGGTGCTGATTCAAGGCGAGACCGGTGTCGGTAAGGATCTGGTCGCCAACGAGATCCACGCCCACTCGAAGCGCCGCGATCACGAGCTGCAGGTGTTCGACTGCGGCGCGGTACCGGCGACCCTCATCGAGAACGAGCTCTTCGGCCACGTGCGCGGCGCGTTTACCGGCGCCGAGGCGGCGCACGCCGGGATCCTGGAGCGCGCCGACCAGAGCACCCTGTTCTTGGACGAGGTCGGCGAGCTGCCGCTCGAGCTGCAGCCGAAGCTGCTGCGAGCGCTCGAGGCCGGCGAGATCCGCCGCGTCGGCGGCAGCGGGATGACGAAGGTCGACGTCCGGGTGGTCGCCGCGACCAACCGGGACCTGGCGGCGCGGGTCAAGGCCAAGGCGTTCCGCGAGGATCTCTACTTCCGCTTGAACGTCATTCGCGTCGACGTGCCGCCCTTGCGCGAGCGGCGCGAGGACATCCCGATGCTGGTGCGCCACGTGCTCGAGAGCCGCGGCCACGCCGACGTCGACATCGCCCCCGACACCATGGAGCTCCTGACCTGCGGTTACGACTGGCCCGGGAACGTCCGCGAGCTGGCGCACGCGGTGATCCAGGCCGTCTGTCTCGGGACCACGCCGGCGGGGCTCGCCGCGGCGCGGGACAAGCCCGCGACCGTGGCCGCCGGCGCCGACCAGCCGTTCTTGGTCGCAAAGAGGCGCGTCGTCGACGCCTTCGAGCGCGACTACCTGCTCGATCAGCTGAAGCGCGCCAACCACAACATCGCGCACGCGGCGCGCGCCGCCGGTGTCGATCGCGCCTACTTCAAGCGCATCCTCAAGCGTCACGGACTCCTGGTCCGCGGCCGGCAGCAGAAGGCCGACGAGTAGCTCGGCGTCGGCAGCGGCGCCCTGGGTGACGACACCTACCGGTCGCGAAGCGTCGAGCAACCCGGTATGCTCCTTCGATGGGCGCACGATTCGCACCCAGCGCGGCGCGGCGATGGCGCGTCGCTGCGATCTTGGGGCTGCTCTCGGGGCTCGGCGCTTGCCGGTCGTCGCCGGCCGCCGGCGCTCCGTGTACGGTCACCGCCGATTGCCCGGACCGCGCGGTGTGCTACGCGGGAACCTGTCACAGCAGCTGCAACCGCGACCGCGACTGCTTCGGCTTCGAGCGCTGCGACGCCGGGGTCTGCCTGGTGCCGGGTGGTGGAGATGAGTCAGACGCCGACGGCGGTGCACCCGGCGAGCCGCCGTCGTCTGCAGACGGCGGTAGCGACAGCGGGGCCTTCGCGGATCTGGGGCCGCCGGCCGATTCGTCCCTGCCCGCCGATCCGGGGCCGGACGGTGATCGCGCCGCGGCTGATCCCACGATCTGCCGATTCGCCTACCGCGACGCCGACCTCGATGGGTACGTCGTCGGCCAGAGGCAGTCGGTGTGCAGCGCCGGACCGTTGCCGGTCGGTTGGCTGGAGCAGCCGGTCGACAGCGGGCCGACCGCGGCGCAGGTTCCGGGCGCGGTCACCAGCCGGACGAACGGCGCCGCCCCGCTCGCCTGGGCAATCAAGCAGGGCGACCTCGCGGCGCTCGACGGTTCCATGGTCACGGCCAGCGCCAGCGCGGGAGCCTTCCCCCTGGTCACCGACTACCTGGTGGCGAGCGACTTCCGGTTCAACCTGCCCGCGGGCTCGATCATCTTCGGGATCGAGGTGACCGCCTACCGGGCGACGACCTGCGGCGGCGCGACTGACGCGGCCGTGCGGCTGGTTCGAGGCGGCGTGATCGAGCCGCAGGCGGCGGCGGTCGGCACCGGCACGGCGTGGCCGACGGACGTGGTGGGGCCGCTGCCCCCCGTCACCTATGGCTCCGGGACCGAGCTCTGGGGGCGGACGTGGAGCGCCGCCCAGATCAACGCCACGGGCTTCGGCTTCGCGATCGCAGCCGGCGTGACCGGCGCCGACGCGGGTTGCCAGCTCAGCGTCGACCAGGTCCGGATCGTCGTCTACTACAACCACGACTGCTACGACGGCAACGCCGCCGCCAAGCCCGGCCAGCTCGCCTACTTCAGCAGCGCGCGCGGCGACGCCAGCTTCGATTATGACTGCAGCGGCGCGGAGGAGCGCGAGCCGCTCGCCGAGACCGCGTGCGTCTGCACCGACGGGAGCTGCGCGCCCGGGGCGAGGAGCGCGCCGCTTTCGGCCTGCGGCGCTCGGGCGAGCGTTGCCCAGTGCTCCGGCGGCACCTGCGCCACCCCCGGCGCCTTTTGCGCCGGCAGCCAGGCGATGCTGGCGGTGACCTGTCGTTGAGCGCAGCGCCGCAGCGCTACAGGTTCAGACCCGGGATCCGCGGCGGCCGCGGTCGGGGCGTGCCGCAGTAGGGGCAGAAGCGCCACTGTGAGGCGTGCATGCCGCTCTGCTTGCGGCCGCACACCGAGCACTCGAACTCCGGGCCCTTCTTCACCACCCCGACCTTCAGCAGCCACGCGGCGACCGCCAGGGCCACGACCACCGCGATGACGATGCCGAACGGGAACTCGGTGGCCGCCATGCGCTGACCCTACACCACTAGCGTCCGGGCGTCAGCGGCGGTCGCTCTTGGCGGGCCTCGAGGAAGCGCAAGCGCGCCACCCACTCTTCCCCTTGGGCGCGCTCCCCGGAGACCAGCGCCCCGGCGGCGAACGCTTCGTAGGCGCGGCTCGCTTCTTCGAGCCTGCCGAGGCGAAACAGGCACTCGGCCACCAGGCGGCGGCGCTCGCTGTCGATGGGCGCGAACGGGTGCGGTGCGGCGCGCTGCAGGTACGGGAGCGCCCGCTCCCAGGCGTCGACGCGCACCAGCTGGCGGGCGATGAGGTAGGGGAGGGTGCGGTCGTCGGAGTGCGCCGCGGCCGCGTCGAGCGTCAACGTTGCCGCGAGGGGCGGCAGCTTGCCCATCAAGAAGTCGCGCAAGGTCGCGCGGAGCTCCGGCTCCTGATCGAGGGCCCAGCGCTTGACCCAATTCATGCGTTCGCCGTCGAAGCCGGCGGCGAGCTCGAGGGCCGCGGTGTAGCCGGTCCGCGCGCCCTCCACATCGCCTCGACGCCACAGGAGGTCGGCGCGGCGCTCGAAGAGACCGCCGCGTTGTCCGGCGTTGAGCCCCGGCGCGTCGAGCAGCGCCGCGGCCTTGTCGAGGAAGCCGGTCTCGTCCGCGGCCCGCTCGAGGGCGTTCGCGACCTCGAGCTCGGCGCTCGGCGCGTGGCTCAGGTGGGTGCTGATCTGCTGGAAGATCGCCACCGCCTTCTGCGGGCTGGCGTGCGCCGCGGCCTCGCGCAGCTGCGCCACCTCGCGGGCGCAGGTGCGGGCGAACATGCTGCGTTCCTGGAGCTGCTGCTCGACGATGCGAGTCTCGCGGGGCGCCACGCTGACCTCGTCGAGCGTGCGCTGCCACAGGTCGACGAGCGCGGCGAGCGGCTTGCCGTAGGCCGCCTCGAAGTCGGCGTGCGGATACAGCCGCGCCAGGGCGGCGGCGCCGTAGCGCCGGTTCAGGAAGCGCACGAACGAGCCCACCGCGGCGTAGGCCCGGGGGCCGGCCTCGGTCCAGAACCCGGCCGGGCCGACGATCTCGCGGACGTCGGGCAGGATCTTCAGATCGCGCATCGCGCGGGCGTAGGTGTCGAGGTCGAGGGGGCGGCGCTCGGTGGTCACCGCCTCGGCGAGGCCTTCGATGAGGCCGATGTTGACGAGGAGCCCGAAGCGGGCGCTGACGTGGAGCGGCCCCGGCGCGAGCTCGGCGGCGACGGCGTGCGCGAGCTCGTGCGCCAACACCGGGTGCGGCACCACGACGTCGTGGATGTGGATCTCGTGCAGCCAGGGCTTGGCGATCATCGTCGCCCGCCCGCCCATCAGGCGGGCCTTGTCGTTGGCGTTGGCGTAGACGTAGCTGTGGATCGGCCGCGACCGCGTGACGCCGAGCCGGGCGCTGACGCGCTCGAGCGCGAAGCTGTGCTCGTCGGCGAGCGCGTCGCGGTCCTTGGCGGCGAGCGCGGCCGGCACGTGGATCACCAGGCCCGGGCGGTAGAGCGTCAGCGGCAAGGCGCGCTCGACGTCGGCGCGGCTGACGCGGAAGCCGGCGATCGGGCCGAGGCCGCGCTCGTAGAGGACGCACAGGCTGACGAGCGCCAGGGTGAGGCCGGCGACGCGGGCCCGTTCGGTGGCGGCGCGGCGCTCCCACACCACGAGGAAGACGGCGACGGCGACGAGGCGCAGCGTGGTGCCGAGGCGCAGCATCACGAGGGGGGTGCCAATGCGCATCGCCTCGTCGTAGAGGCTGCCGGCGAAGTAGCCCCACAGGTGGTCGTAGGCGAAGATCGGCGGCTCCAGGTACAGCTCGGCGAGCGCCACGGCGAGCGGCGCCAGCGCCGTGAGGCCGAGCCCGAGGCCGAGCAGGCCGAGCTTGCGATCGGCGCACAGCCGGCCGACGAGCACCCCGAGGGCCGCGGCGTACAGGCTCGTCGAGAGCGGCAACAGCGCGAAGAACGCCAGGCCTTCGCCGTAGTCGCAGTTGCGGATCCGCCAGGCGTTGGCGCTGATGATCGCGAGGCCCGGCAGCAGATGGGCGGCGCCGAGGCCGACCGCGCTCCCGAACGCCGCGAGGCCGGTCTTGCCGGACCGGGCGACCCCGGCGCCGATGCACAGCCCGGTCGGCACCGCGGCGAGCCCGACGGCGAGCGCGAACTCGTAGCCCAGCAGGTTGAAGAGCGGCACGAACGCCAGGCTCGCGGCGAACAGCGCCTGCAGCGCGGTCGGGATCCAGAACCAGCGTCCGGGTCGCATCCGCACACTCTAGCGAAGCGCCGGGGGACGGCCAAATGCGGGCGGGCGTACGATCATTTGACCCGCACGCCGGAAGCCGCCTATCTTTGGGAGGTGACCGAGGACGACGACAAGCGCATTCATCCGCGCGCCCCCATCGAGCTCAAGGTGGAGTACAAGAAGCTCAACACCTTCTTCGCCGACTACACCAAGAACATCTCCAAGGGCGGCACCTTCATCAAGACCGAGCGGCCGCTGCCGGTCGGCACCGAGTTTCTCTTCAAGCTCAGCCTGCCGAAGCGCGACCTGCCCTTCGTGTTGAAGGGCAAGGTGGTGTGGATCAACCAGCCCGGCGACCAGCAGCGCCCCGAGGTCAAGGAGATGGGGATGGGCATTCGCTTCGTCTTCGATCGCGCCGGCGAGCGCGAGGGCTTCGAGGGCGACGTCGAGAAGCTGATGGTCGAGTCACTCGGCACCGAGCTCTACGAGAAGCTGGTGCGCAAGGCCAAGGGCAGCTGAGCGCTCAGCGGAGCGTGGTGGCGGCGACGTTCTCCAGGCTGAAGCCGACGCCGGTGTCGATCGCGTGGCGGTCCGCGAAGCCGGCGTTCACCTCGATCACGTAGAGCGACGGCACTCCGATCGAACGCGCAGTTTCGGTGAGCGGCTCGGCGTTCCTGACCACGCCGACCACGTTCTTGTTGGCGTCGGCGAAGATCATGTCGAGCGCGATGTAGGTGTTCTTCATCCAGAAGCTGTGCTCGCTCTCGTTCGGGAAGATGAAGATCATGCCGGCGTTGGGGTCGAGGGCGGTGCGGTACATCAGGCCGCGGGCGCGCGTCGCCGCATCGTCGGCGACCTCGACCGTGACCGCGACGTCACCGAGCGCGGTGTGAAAGACCACGCGCGGCGCGGGCGGCGGCGCTGACCCCGGATCCGCCGGGGGGCTTTCGGCACCGCTGTTGCAGCAGCAGAGGACGACGGCGACGGCGATGGCGACGGCGCGCGACACGCGGTCAGCCGCTCGGGGTGCAGACGTTCAGCTTCTTCAGCGCGCCTGGCGGCCAGGTCGGGGCGCTGGCGTCCGGGCGGCAGCGGAGGTCCTTGTCGGGGCAGGTCTGCGGATCATCGTTGCAGGCCTCGGAGGACCCGGCCGCCGGACAACCGAGGCCGTCGAAGGGCTCGCAGACCAGGCGGTGAAACGCACACGCGGCGCCCGGCGGCGGGGTGCAGCTCGGGAAGCACAGGGCGGCGACGCAGGCCTCGGGGAGCACGCGGCAGAGGTACTCGGTGCCGCCGGTGCGGACGCAGCCGCTGTAGCACTCGAGGTCGTCGCACTTGGTGCTCTCGGGCTTGACGCAGGTGTAATAGTCCCGGAGGCAGCCGTCGAAGCAGCCGAGGTGGTCACACTCCATCTTGCCGAGCTCCTCGCACTGGAGGTTGTCCCGGCAGCCGGTCTTGAAGACGCAGTAGCGTTGGTTGGCGAGCGGCCCGACCTCTTGCGGCCGCTTGCACCAGTAGCCGGCCGGACAATCGTCGTCGACGCAGGCGCCGTCCTCGCAGTGCAGCGGATCTTTGCACTGCAGGTCGGCGGTGCAGCGGCAGGTGCCGTCGATGCACTCGGCCGGGTTGGTTCCGCCCGCGAACGGATCGGCGGCGCAGTCGCTGGCGGCGGTGGCGGCGGCGCAGGTCTTCGCCTTGGGCGCCGGGTCGAGGGTGCAGCTCTGGGTGCAGTAGGGCGGCAGCCCGCGGTGGGTGAGGCACTGGAACGACTCGCAGGTGCTGTCGCGCTCGAGGCGGACCACCTCGACGACCGGGACCTCGCCGCCCACCGGGTCGGGGACCGGCGTTCCTGCGGTGCCGCAGGGCTTGCCGAGGTCGTTCTTTTCGCAGGCGCTCGTGACCAAGAGGACCGCGAGCGCCGTTCTCACGGTCATGGACATGTGTCGTTGCCTTTGAAATCGCACAGCTTCAGCTCCTCACCCGCGACGGGACTGGGCGCCGCCACGCAGCAGAACTCCTTCTTCGAGCCACAATCCGCGCTCGTGGCGCACCGCTTCCAGGCGCAGAACATCTCGCCGGCGAACGGGCCGATCTTCTGGATCACCCGGCACTCGAAGCCGGCGGGGCAGCCGGCGTTCTCGCGGCAACGCTTGGAGCAGTAGCCGGAGCGGCCGTCGGTGGCGATGCAGATCAGCTCGTCGCACGGGAAGGTGACGTCCTGCTCGACCACCTCCTCGGTCTCGACCCGGGTCCCGGCGGCGCCGCCCGGGCTCTGGTCGCCGAGCAAGTCCGGGCAATCCTTGCCGATGTCATTGGCGTCGCAGCCGGCGGCGATGCAGACGCCGACGGCCACCGCCAGCAGTTGGAGACGAAGACGCGCCACGCTGTTCGAGTAACACGCTCCAAAGAACCAGGGCAAGCCGGGTCGCCGATGGAGTTCATTGACAGCCGCGAGGAGGCTTTGTAGCCTCGCGAGTTGCCGGATCTGCCATGAACGCGGGAGCTACCGTGGCGAGAATTCCTTTCTGTTTTCTTGTGAGTGTGGGCCTGTGCCTGTCGCCCTTGCGTGCCGCGGCGCAGCAACCCGCGGACGACGATCTGCTGGCTCCGGTGGGGGGGGAGACCGCGCCGGCGCCCGACGAGACCACGGCGCCGCCCGAGGAGGTCAAGGCGGCGCCGGAGGTGGCGCCGAAGAGCGTCGAGAGGAAGGACGCGGCGGCCGTGGTGCCGCCGGTGGCGCTCGAGGCCGACCGGATCAAGGCGGTGCCGCGCAAGCCGGTGTTGAAGAACGGGCGCTTCGAGGTGTTCGGCGCCGCGAGCTTCAGCACGAACGACGCCTTCTACCAGCACCTGGCGTTCGACGCCGCGTTGGTGTTCTACCCGCACGACGCGTTCGGTATCGGCTTCGGCGCCGATTACCTCTACGCCCGCCCCAAGACCAGCAACGTCGACGTCGTCCGCCAGAGCCTGACCTCGGTGCCGGCGATCTTCGAGCTGCCGCGCCTGTTCGCGCACCTCGATCTCTATTGGATCCCGGTCTACGGCAAGGTCAGCCTGTTCGAGAGCGGCATCATCCACTTCGACTTCTACGGCAGCGCCGGCGCCGGGCTCGTGACCGCGTTCGGGAAGCGGCGGCCGGTCGAGGTGAACGCCGGCGTCGGGCAGCGCTTCTACCTCGGCGACTGGTTGGCGCTGCGCTTCGAGGTCCGCGACCACTTCTTCGTCGACACCTTCGAGGTGTCGGGGATGCCCGATCCGACGCGCTCCGACCTGCAGAGCTACCTGCTGTTCATGGCCGGGGTCAGCTTCTTCATTCCTCCCACCTTCGAGTACACCTACCGATGAAGAGCATTGCCACCATCGCTTCGCTGTTGCTGGTCCTCTTTGCGGCGCCGCGGGTACGGGCCGAGGACGAGGAGGCCGTCGAGGAAGAAGAGACCCAGGCCAAGGCGCCGTCGGCGGCGGTCGAGCCGAAGACCCTGGCGGAGCGCATCCCCAGCGTCACCGCGCGGGTGTTCGCGAAGCGCGGCCGGATGGAGCTGACGCCGGCGGTCGGGCTGTCGGCGAACGACCCCTTCTTCCGCCACATCCTGTTGTCGGGTCGCGCCGCCTACCACGTCGCCGAGTGGCTCTGGGTCGAGGCCGGCGGCGATTTCTACGGCTCGATGCAGACCGCGGTGCCGGTGGTCGGCGCCGGGGCGGTGGCGAAGGTCGGCTACAACCGCCCGGTGTACGACGTCGACCTCGCGGTCGGCTTCGCGCCGCTCTACGGCAAGCTCAGCCTGATGGCCGAGAAGGTGATCCACTTCGACACCTACGTCACCGTGGGCGCCGGCGCCGTCGGGCCCGCCGAGGGCTCGATGTCTCTGGCCGGCAGCGCCGCCGTCGGCCAACGCTATTTCGTGAGTGAATGGCTGGCGCTGCGTCTCGAGGTCCGGGACCTGGCGTTCATGATGGCGCGGGCGCCGTCGGTGTCGACGGATCAGAAGCTGCAGAACGTGCTGTCGTTCTCTCTCGGCTTGTCGTTCTTCGTGCCGTCGACGTTCGAGCACGAGAAACTCTGACGCGCCGTACGGGCGCGAGGTGGTCACGGTGAGAAGGCTCATCATCATCGTAGCGGTTCCGGCGCTCCTCCTGGTGGCGGGGGTGGGGCTCGCGAGTGTGGGCACCTGGCACGTAGAGCGCTCGGGTGATGCGGTCAGCGAGCTGAAGGTCGCCCAGGCGAAGAAGGGCAAGAAGACCAAGAAGGGCAAGGGCAAGGCGGCGAAGGCCAAGACCGCCGCCGGCAGCGCCGCCGATGCGCTCTTCGACGCCCCGGCCCCGACGCCACCCCCAGCGGCGGCCCCGACGCCCCCCCCGGCCGCGAAGCCCGCCCCCGCGCCGGCGCCGACCCTCGATCTGTCTGCAGGCGGCGGCGGCGGCGCCCCGGTGCTCGATCTGAGCGGCACGAGCGCTGACACCGAGGCGGCGCGCCAGGAGATGCTGAAGGGCGCCCCGGCAGAGGACGCCAAGGGCAAGGGCAAGGGGAAGAAGAAGAAGGGCAAGAAGGGCGAGTTCGACTTCGGCGGCGGCGTCGATCTGGGCGGCGGCGACGCGACCTTCGACTTCGGCTCCGACCTCGGCACCTTCGACGTCAACATCGAGGTCGACAGCGCCGAGCGCGAGCGCTTCGAGAAGGCCCTGAGGATGATGTCGGACGAGGAGTACGCCGCGGCGATCCTCGAGTTCCGCTACTTCATCGAGGACCCGAAGTTCACCGAGTTCCTGCCGGAGTCGGAGTATCAGCTGGCGAAGGCGCTCTACAAGCTCGGTTTCATCAGCGCGTCGTTGACCCGCTTCCAGGCGATCCTCGACAAGGGGCCGACGCATCGCCGCTACCGCAAGTCGGTCGAGTGGCTGTTCTTCTTGAGCCGCAAGATGGCCGACGAGACCCCGGTGTTGGCGGAGCTGGCGCGCTTCCGCAACGTCACGTTCCCGAAGGCCTACCGCAACGAGTATCGCTACCTGTTGTCCAAGTACCTGTTCCAGCAGGCCGAGCGCTTCGAGGTCGAGCGCCTCGAGGCCGAGGAGATGGCGCGGCAGAAGAAGTCCAAGGCGGCGACCATCGACTTCGGCGCCGCGTCCGAGGCGCTGGACTCCGGCGGCGCGTTCGACTTCTCCGCGGTCTCCGACGGCGGCTTCGACTTCGGGGGTGGCGGCGGCGGGGGTGGCGGCGCGATGGACTTTGGCGGCGGCGGTGGCGGCGCGATCGACTTCGGGGGTGGTGGTGGCGGCGGTGGTGGTGGGGGGGCCTTGGACTTCGGTGGCGGTGGGGCGATCGATTTCGGGGCGCCGCCGGCCGGGGGCGAAGGGGCGCTCGGCAAGCCGACGGCCGGGGGCACGGAGGAGACCGGGCCGGTGCGCGACAACGCGCCGCAGACCGCGGCGGAGGCGATTCGCCAGGGGCTGGATCTGGTCACCCAGGTGGACGCCGAGAGCAAGTACTACCCGCGCGCCAAGTACCTCGAGGGGCTGCTCAACTACCTGAAGGGCGCCGACCAGGACGCGGTGAAGGCGTTCCAAGAGGTGGTGCGGGTCTTGAACCCGCGCGAGGGCAAGCGCCTGGATCCGAAGCTGCGCGAGCAGGCGTTCTTGTCGCTCGCCCGCGTTCACTACGGTTACCAGCAGTTCGATCGCGCCGCGTATTACTACGACCTGATCGACCGCGACTCGGAGAACTGGCTGACGGCGTTGTTCGAGGCCGCCTGGGCCTACTATCGCCGCGGCGACTACGAGAAGGCGCTCGGCAACCTCTTGACCCTGCACTCGCCGTTCTTCGAGAAGGAGTACTTCCCGGAGTCGCAGATGGTCAAGGCGATCATCTACTTCGAGGCCTGTCGCTACGACGAGAGCCGGGCGTTCGTCGACGACTTCTTGCGGCGCTTCACGAAGGTGATGAAGGAGATCGAGAAGATCGCGTCGTCCAAAGAGGCGCCCGAGCTGCTCTACGATCGGATCCTGCAGATGCAGAAGCTCGCCGAGGGTCAAGGCGACGACATCACCACTCGGGTCGTGAGCCTGGCGCTCGCCGACCCGGTGATCCGCACCGCGAAGGACGTGGTGCAACAGGCGAGTGACCAGGTGGCGTTGTGGAACGAGATGTCGGACGCGTTCCGCCAGAGCCGCATCGGCCGTGACCTCTACGACGAGCTCAAGCAGCACGCGATGGACGTGACCCGCGCCGCCGGCGAGGTGGCGCGCGCCAAGTTCGAGCGCGAGCTCTACGACCTCAAGGGGCTGTTGGCGCAGGCGCTGCGCATCAAGCTCGAGGTCGCCAAAGCCGAGCAGGACATCATCCAGCGCAAGCTGAACAACGAGAAGTCCTCGGACGAGATCGTGCCGGCGGTGCCGCGCACCGTGGTCGGCGACGAGCAGCTCTACTGGCCGTACGAGGGCGAGTACTGGCGCGACGAGCTCGGCACCTACGAGCTCGACTTCAGCATGTGCCGTCCTCTGGCCGCGCGCTGACCTGCCAAGCAAGGAGCAGAACTCAAGTGACCGCTTCGATCTTGTCGTCGTTACGCACGACCAGCCTCGCGTGGGCGCTGGTCTGTACCGGCATGGCGGTGTTGTTGCCGCCGGTCGTTGGTGTCCAAGTGGCAGCGGCGCGGCCCAAGAAGGCCAAGGGCAAGGCGAAGAAGGGCAAGGACCGGGACAAGGACAAGGACGACAAGATCGACATCGAGAAGCGTGACCTGTCGGGCCAAGAGGGCAACCTGCAGCCCAAGAAGGACTACACCCTCGACGAGACCATCCTCAAGACCAAGGACTTGAAGCCGGCGATCGAGGACAGCAAGCGCCCGGGCCTGAGCCCCGCGGAGCTGAAGCGCTTCGAGGCCGAGGCGTTCTTGGACGCCAAGCTCGACGAGCAGATCGGCCTCGCGAACCAGTTGGTCGAGCTGCAGCCCGATTGCGCCGAAGGGGCGCCGGTGCGCTTCCGCCTCGCCGACCTCTATTGGGAGAAGTCGAAGCGGGCGTTCTTCAAGTCGGAGGACGGCAACGTCGCGGAGGGTGATCGCGCCAAGTGGGGCGCGCAGATGAAGAAGCTGCAGAACGTGGCGATCGCAAACTACAAGAAGATCGCCGACGACTGTCCCGGCTTCCCCGACTTCCCGAAGGTGTTGTTCTTCTTGGGCAGCTCGCTCTCCGAGATCGACAAGGCGCAAGAGGGCGCCAACTACTTCCAGCGCATCATCAAAGAGTTCCCGCAGTCGGAGTGGGTCGGCAACGCCTGGTTCATGGTCGGCGAGTACTTCTTCAACACCACGACCGGCAACGTCAACGAGAACGCCGCGAAGGCGCTGCGCGCCTACAAGCGCGCCGAGGAGTACAAGGACTCCACGATCTACGGCTACGCGATCTACAAGCAGGGCTGGTGTTACATCAACACCACCGACTGGGACCTGGCGCTGGAGCGTTTCCAGCGCGTGGTCACGGTCAGCGAGGATCAGCGGCAGAAGCTCGACCAGAAGGGCCGCGTCAGCCTCCGGCGCGAGGCGCTCAAGGACTACGTCCGCGCTTACTCCAACGTCGGCGACGCCAAGCAGGCCTTCAAGGCCTTCATGAAGATCGGCGGCAAGGAGTCGGTCGCCTGGATGATGGAGAGCCTGGGCAACTGGTACATCAACAAGGACGCCCACACCGACACCATCGCCACCTACCGCGAGCTGATCAAGAACTACAGCCGCTCGACGCGCACGCCGCTGTGGCAGGGGCGCATCGTCGACGCGGTCGCCAAGCTCGAGAAGAAGAACGTCGTCCCCGAGTCGAAGAAGCTCACCGAGTACTTCGAGACGGTGCGCGAGCGGGTGCAGAAGGGCGACCTGGAAGAAGAAGAGAAGAAGACCGTCAACAAGGACCTGGCCGAGGCCGAAGAGATCGCCGAGAACACCTTGCGCAAGCTGGCGATGGACTTCCACACCGAGGCGAAGAAACTGCGCGGCACCGCGGCGGACCGCACCTTCCGGCTGGCGCACGACCTCTACAAGCACTACCTGACGGTGTTCCCGAAGCCGAAGGAGGGCGCCGAGGTCAACTACGTGTTCTACATGCGCTTCTACTACGCCGAGGTGCTCTACAAGCTCGAGACCTTCAAGGACGCCGCCGACAACTACGACATGGTCGTCGACATGAACCCGCACCCGACGAACCCGAAGGAGAAGGACATCGTCCAGGCGGCGGCCGAGGAGTCGGTGCGCTCCTACAAGGAGCTCATCGAGGACATGGATCGCAAGAGCCCGCCGGAGGTGTCGGGCACCGAGCCGAAGGCGATCCCCGAGATCAAGATGAAGTTCATCCACGCCTGCGATCGCTACATCAGCTACGTCGGCGCCGAGGGTGAGAAGATCGTGCCGATCCGCTTCATGAAGGCGCGCATCTTCTACGTCTACAACCACTTCGACCAGGCGGCGCCGTCCTTCAACGACATCGTCGCCAACCACCCGGCGGCGGACGAGGCCTGCCTGGCGGCGAACCTGACCCTCGACATCTACAACGGCCTGAAGAGCTACGCCTCGCTGCGCGACGCGGCGCACTCGTACGTCGGCAACAAGCAGCTGGCGTGCGCCGACGACGATCGCGCCAAGTTCGCCAAGATCGAGGAGCAGTCGGCCTTCAAGTTCATCAAGGTCGAGCTCGAGGAGAAGAAGAAGTGGATGGCGGCGGCCAAGGAGTACCGCGACTACTACACCCGCTTCCCGACCGGCGAGTTCGCCGACGACGCGATCTACAACACCGCGTACTGCTACGACCAGGCCGGCCGGCTCGACGACGCGATCTCGATGCGCGAGTTCCTGGTCAACAAGATGCCGACCGCGGACGCGGCGTTGAAGCAGGAGACCAACTACAACATCGCCGCGTCCTACGAGCGCGTCGTCGACTTCGACAAGGCGGCCAAGTACCTCGAGATCTACGCCCAGAAGTACCCCAAGGACGACAAGAGCAAGGACGCGCTCTACAACGCCGGCCTGTACCGGGCGCAGCTCAGGCAGTTCGACGAGGCCCGGCGCCTGCGGGATCAGTTCATCAAGCTCTACCCCGCCGATCCCGACACTCACAAGGTGGCGTTCGCCAACTGCCAATCCATCGAGGACGAGGCCGGGCTGCTCGAGAAGCGCGCCCAAGAAGAAAAGAAGCAGGCCGAGCTCGGCAAGGTGATCCTCAAGAAGTGGGAGGACGCCAACGACTGTCTCGGGAAGTACGTCGGCAACAAGGTCTACGGCAACAAGGACGCCGATCTCGTCTGCCACGCGCAGTTCCGGCGCGGCGAGATCATGCGGGTCAAGACCAACTACGCCAAGGGCTATTGGGACCAGCACCAGCTGCTCGTGAAGGCCTGGCCGCGCTGGAAGGCGGAGGGGTTGGAGAAGGTGCCGAAGTGCGCCACGGCGATGGCGGAGATCGACTTCCGGGGTCTGGTCGACGACTTCAAGAAGTACAAGGACATGACGATCACCGAGATCAACCCGGCCGACGAGAAGAAGATGAAGACCTTCAACGCCTCGCGCGACTCCAAGGTGAAGACCCGCGACCAGCTGATCGAGAAGTACAAGGGCGTCGTCGAGTACGGGGTCGCCGAGTGGGCGCTGGCGGCGTTGTTCGACATCGGCGAGGCCTACATGGACTCGGTCGACAAGCTGCTGAACGCGCCGATCCCCGACAAGATCCAGGGGGTCAAGGTCCCCGACGAGATCAAGCAGCAGATCAAGGACGACCTGAAGAAGCAGACCCAGCCGATCGTCGAGTCGGCGATCGAGGCCTATCGGATCTGCGTCAACAAGGCGAACGAGCTCGGCGTCTACAACAAGTGGTCGATGAAGGCCCTCCAGGAGCTGCAGAAGCTCCGCCCCGAGGAGTTCCCGCCGGTCTACGAGCGCACCACGCAGGCGCAGTTCGTCGACGCGCTGACGGTGCAGGCGAACAGCGTCGTGATCCCGGACGGCGACTCCTGGCGGCCGGTGTCGGCGCCGATCGAGCTCGCCGGCGCCAAGGAAGTGAGCGCCGAGCAGAAGGCCAAGGCCGGGGTGTCGAAGCCGGTGGCGGCGCCGCCGATCCCTGGCGAGGACAAGGGCAAGAAGGGCGGCAAGAAGGGCAAGAAGGGCAAGGCCGGGAAGGGTGACAACTAATGCGGATCCAAACGATGCCGGTCTGGTGTGGTTCGCGAGCGCGTGGCCCGGCGCTGCTGTCCCGGCTGCTGCGGTTGTCGGCCCTGGCGAGCATCGCGAGCTGTGGCGGCGGCAGCACCGAGGCGGCTCCGGCAAAGGCGGCGGCGGTCGCGGTGAAGCCGGCCGAGGCGGCAGCGGCGCCGGCGCCGACCCCGGTGAAGGATGACGCGGGCACCAAGTTCGCCGCGGTCGTCAAGGACCTGGAGGAGCGCGCCGCCGACAAGCCGGTAGACGGCAACCAGCTCGAGAGCCAACTCAAGGCGATCGTCGCGGTCGATCCGAAGCACTCCGCGGCGCGCTTCGACCTCGCGGTGTTGCAGGCCAAGCGCGGCGACTTGAAAGGCGCGCGGGCGGCCTACGAGGCGATCTTGAGGGACGATCCGAAGTTCGTCCCGGCGGCGGAGAACCTCGCGGCGATCTGGGTCACCGAGGGCGACCTGCCGCAGGCGACCGCGGTCTACAAGAAGATCGTCAAGGCGGATCCGAAGAACCAGACCTCGCGGCTGGCGTTGGCGCGGATCGTCCAGTCGCAGGGACAGCACGACGAGGCGGTGGAGCTCTGCCGCCAGGTGTTGCAGCGCAAGGCCGACGAGATCGAGGCCTTCCGGATCATGGCGGCGAGCTACACCGCGCTCGGCAACGTGCCGCTCGCCGAGCTGATCATCGGTCGCGGCATGAAGGTGAACAAGGACGACCCGCAGCTGCACTTCCTGACCGCGGAGATTCAGCTCGACGAAGGCGACCTCCCGGGCGGCTTGCGGACCCTGAAGCAGATCATCCTGTTGAAGCCCGACTGGCTGAAGCCGCGCGCCCGGCTCGCGGACATCGCGCTGCAGTATCGCGACTACGGCAGCGCCGCGCAGCAGTTCGAGGCGATGTTGAAGCAGGTGCCGAGCGATCGCGCCACCCGGCTCGGCTTGGCGGTGGCCTACAAGGGCCTGGGGCGCTACGACCAGGCCGAGAAGCTCTACAAGGAGATCCTCGCCGCCGACAAGAACGACTTCGACGCCTGGTGGAACCTGGCGGTGCTCTATCATTACAATCTCAGTCATTTCGACGAGGCCAAGGAGGCCTATCAGCAGGCGAAGAAGCACGCGCCGGCGGGCGACAAGCAGGCCGAGAGCATCGAGACGCGGATCGCGAACCTCGACCGGCTCAAGGCCGACGACGCGGCGCGCAAGGCGCGCGAGGAGCGCGAGCGCAAGAAGCAGGAAGGGATCGCAACCGCGTGTCAGGCGGTGGCCGCCGGCAAGACCCCGGACGGCGACGCCATCGGCGGCGAGCAGGAGCGCATCCAGGCGGCCTGGGACCTGTTGCTGGTCACCGCGGTCACCAAGATCCAGGGCGGCGACGTCCCCGGCGGCGACGCCGCGGCTCGTTGTGCGCTCGGCATCGTGCCGAACACCCCGGGCGCCGGCGCGGTCGCTTGCGGCCAGCTGCGGGTCAACTGGATCCAGATCCAAGACCAGGCCGGGATGTTGACCGGCATCCCGGCGTTGAAGTCGGCGCTCGCGACCATCGAAGAGGCGATCAAGTGCGATCCCGAGAACCCCGATCCCCAGATTTTCAAACAACACTTGGAGGCTCTGATCACCGCGCAGCAAGCGGGCGGTGCGGCAGCCGGCGATGGCGCGACGCCGCCGGCAGACGCGGCAGGCGACCCTGCTGCCGGGGGCACGCCTTAGCGCGCGGTGTCCGGTTTGGGCGCGCCGGCACGATCTAGGGTTGGGCTCGGGGCAGACTGTGTACTATAGTGGTGCAGTCCGCGAGACGCGGTGTGGCGACGAGGAGGTGGCTGATGCAGGTGCGCAGGTGGTTGGTCTCCGGCCTCGTGCTCTCGGCGTTGGTGCTCTTGGCGACGCCGGCGATGGCGGAGGACGAGGTCGTATTCAAGAAACACACCGTGGTCGATTTCGGCGACGACACCATCGACGGCAGCCTGTCGAAGCCCGACGGCGCCTACCTGGAGAGCCGCAAGAACCAGCGGCACGCGCGGTTGATCAAGGTCCGCGAGTCGTTTCGCACCGAGATCTTGATGTCGGTCCGAGGCTTGTAGCGGCGGTGTCGCCGGCCTGTCGGCAAAAAGGATTTTGAGATGGGCGTTGTGCTCGACGTACAGGTGGTGAAGGCCGGGCAGCTGCTCGGCCAACACCAATTCGACTCCGACTCGAACCGCACGATCAAGATCGGACGCCTGCCCTCCGCGCAGCTCAAGATCGATGACCCGAAGGTGGCGCGGATCCACGCGGTGTTGGAGTTCACCGGCGCCGAGGTGTCGCTGATCGACATGGGCTCGGCGATCGGCACGGTGGTGAACGGCGCCAAGATCCACAAGGTCAAGCTGAACCCGGGCGACCAGGTGATGATCGGCGACATCCAGCTGGTGATCAACATCGGCGGCGCACCGGCGGCGCAGTACTCCGGGGTCCAGACGGTGCCGAACATGCCGGCGCCGGCGATGCCGATGGCGGGACCAACGGCGATGATGCCGCAGGGCGCGATGCCGCAAGCGATGCCGGCGCCGATGGGACCGCTGGGGTCGATGCCCGGGTCGATGGTGCAGCCGCGCTTCGAGCAGGACCAACCGGCGGCGCCGATTCGCCGGGTCACCAAAGAGCGGCTGCGCGCCGCGGCGGTCGAGAGCAAGCCACACCCGGCGCTCGCGGCCGAAGAGCCGATGACCCGCGAGAATCGGTTGCTGGAGATGCGGGTCTACTGGGGCGAGGTGTTGCTCGGCGTCTACCACTACAAGGAGCCGAAGGCGATCACCATCGGCGAGACCAAGCGCACCGACTTCTTCATCTCCAGCGAGGGCCTGCCGACCGAAGAGTACCCGATCATCCGCTACGCGAGCGGCGACTACGTGATGACGTTCACCAACACCATGGACGGCGAGGTCGAGCTCGGGGGAGAGCTCTCCCCGCTGCAGGCGCTCCGGGCGTCGTCGGTGGTGCGCAAGGACAGCCAGCTCGAGGGCAGCTACTCGCTGGCGCTGCCCCCCGAGGCGCGGGCGGTGTTGCACTGGGGCGGCGCGACCTTCGCGCTGCGCTTCGTGGCGCCGGCGCGGCGGCTGCCGTCGGAGCCGTTCCGCAACGTCGATCTGCAGTTCCTCAACATGTTGTTGATGTCGATCTTCTTCCACGTGTCGCTGATCATCACGCTCTTGGTCTACCCCTACGACACCGAGTCCTTGCGCGACGACTTGTTCAGTCAGCCGGACCGGTTCGCGAAGCTGGTCCTCGAGCCGACCAAGGAGAAGAAGTCGACGCAGGACATGCTGAAGAAGATCCGCGAGACGGTGGAGAAGAACCAGGAGAAGATGAAGCCGGAGAAGGAGCCGCCGCCCGACAAGAACAAGGTGGTGTTGCCGCCGCAGACCGACAAGCAGGTGCGCCCGAAGAAGACCGAGGCGCAGAAGCAGGCCGAGGTGAAGCAGAAGTTCACCAAGATGTTCGCCGGGGTCGGCGGCGCTTCGGGCGCCGCGGGCAGCATCCTCGGCGGTGGCGGCGGCGGCAGCTTGTCGGGCACGTTGTCGAACGTCATCGGCACCGCGGGCGCGGGCTCGGCGACCGCGGGGCTCGCGGGCTTCGGCATTCGCGGCGGCGGCCCGCTGACCGGCGGCGGCATGGGCACGAGCCGCGGCATCGCCGGTATCGGCACCGCCGGGCGCTTGGGTGGCGGCGGCATGGGCTACGGCTCCGGGGTCGGCATCGGCGGCCGCAAGGATCGCAACCTGATCGGCTTCTCGACCCCGGTGGTGATGGGGGCGTTGCCGCGCGAGGTCATCCAGAAGGTCATCAACGAGAACAAGCAGCAGATCCGCTACTGCTACGAGGTCGAGCTGCAGCGCAAGCAGGACCTCGAGGGCAAGGTCGGCGTGAAGTGGATCATCGCCGCGACCGGGATGGTCGCCAAGGTGATGGTCACCGAGTCGACGCTGAAGAACAAGAACGTCGAAGAGTGCATCATGGCCAAGATCCGGGGTTGGAAGTTCCCGGCGCCGGCGGGCGGTGGCATCGTCGAGGTCAACTATCCCTTTGTCTTCAGAGCGTCAGGCTGATGACCATGAAACGATGGTATGTGGGTGTTCTGCTGCTGGTCGTGTCGCTGCCGGCGGTCGGGGCCGCCGAGGAGCTCAAGGCGTCGCCCGCTGCGGCCGCGGCCGCGACGACGGCGCCCCCTGCGGTTGAGGCGCCGGCGAAACCCGAGGAACCGCCGGCGGCGATGCTGGCGGTGGTGCGCGGGCTCTACGTCGAGGGTCGGGTCGGCGGCGGCTACATGGTGAAGAACGCCCCCTTCAAACCGGACCCGGCGTTTCCGCTCGCGGGCGGCAGCGAGGGGCTCGGGCCGGGGAGCCTGGTGCACCTCGCGGCCGGTTACGACCTGACGCCGTTCTTGGCGATCGAGGCGGTGGGCGGCGCGACCTTGGTGTCGGGGACGCGCACCGACAAGGTCCGCGACCTCGGGGTGTTGTTCGGCGGCCTCGGCGCGCGTGGCGCCATCGACGTGGGCGATCGCCTCAAGGTGCTGGTGTCGGCTGGGGTGGCCTACGCGAGCGCCAAGAACGAAGTCGAGAAGGCCGACAAGGGCGTCGCGGCGATGGGCGGCGTCGGCGTGGAGTACTACGTGCACGTGCGCCACTTCTCGGTGGGCGTCGAGCTGTCGGTCTTCGCGCCGGTGAGCCCGCTGCGGGTGTTCGTCGGCCTGGCGCCGCAGGTGAAGTACACGTTCTAGCCTCGACGCCGTTCGTCCAGTCACCGCGCTCTGCTTTTGATTCCCGCGCCGCGGCCGCTTCGCAGCCGCGGTCGCTCCCCACCCCACCCCCCGCAAAGTGTCTCAGCGCCGGCCGGGCGCCCCCGCCCCGGGTGGGCGGTGGCGAACGGGCGGAGTCGAAGTCAAGAACCGAATCGCTCGGTGTACTCCGTTTGAGGACACGCGCGGGCGCGGGTAGTTTTGGTGCGGCGGGTGATTTTCTGCGGCGATCACCAATTGTCGTGTGGCACAATCACTGTTGCTTTGCGCGTTCGCTTTCGTGACGTGAGCGGCTTCGGAGGTTTCAGAGCGGGCAGGCAGGACTCGCAGCTCAACTCGCAGCATCGGGGAGGACGCATGTTGCAGTCGGTCGATAGCGGCAGCTCTGGCAACCGGGCAACCGGGCAACCGGGCAACCGGGCAACCGGGCAAACCTCAGCGCCGAGCGGCAGTCAAGCGACCCCGGGGGTGCACGATGACCTCGTCAGAGTCGCCTGTCTGTGGTCCTCGGCGCCGCCGTGCTCGCGGAACCTGCCTACATTTCAACCGGCGCGCGTTGGCCGCTGTGCGCGGCTTCTCGGCCGCATCCGCCTGCGGTCCTCGCCAGGCGCGCCGAGTGTTTGCGCCGCGGTATCGGGCGCTGGGCGCTCAGCTCGCTTCTGCTCTCGCTCTTGGTGGGTCTCGCGGGGAGTGGGTGTCGGGACGCAGCCCTGAGCGTGCCGGGTTTCGGCGACACTTCGTCGGTGCGGGTGGGGCCCGAGGGTGGCGAGTTCCAGCTTGGCGAGTTGACGCTGAGCGTGCCGCCGGGCGCGGTGGGTGAAGTCGTCGGCTTGACGTTGAGTCGGATGCCGACGCCGGAGGTCGAGGGGTTCTCGGGGCCGTGGTTCGAGATCGGGCCGACGGGGTTTCGCTTCTTGCGGCCGGTGCGGGTGCATGTCGCTTATCGAAGCCGGTCGAAGCGGGGACAGGACGTCATCATGACCCGGGTCGGCGGCCAGTTCGGCCCCGTCTCTGGCTCGCAGCAGGATAGCTCCGGCACGTGGGCGATGACGCGGCACCTCTCACCGTTCGGAGTCGGGCAGGTCGAGGCGCCGTTCGCCGAGGTGGACGGTGACGTGGTTGAGCATGGAGGGATCCGAGCGACTGCTGCCGGATCGAGTGGCCTCTGGTTCCGCACTGCTGATTCGCGGCTGCACCTGGCCGCCGGCGCGCCGCCACGAGGAGACGTGTGGCTCGACGGATTGGCGCAAGGCGAGCGCTGGTTCCTATACCGTGACGACTTCGACCGAGAGGCGCAGGTCGTCGAGGTTGGATCTTCGGGCACGGTTTCGTTTTCTCCAGAGGGTGCGACCCACTTCTACCTTCACCGGCGGCCCTCCACCCGCGTGATCCGGGACGCATGCTCGTGCAAGGGGGGAGAGTTGACGAACGGCGGGTGCCAGATCCCCACGGAGACGCCGCCGGCTCACTTCGCCGGCAGCACCTGCTACCTCGACGCCAACGTCGGCGAGGCGATCGAGCTCACAGACGGCATCACGCTCAACTGCCAGGGCTACGAAGTTCGCGGCCCGTTCTCCCCCGAATCGGCCGTAGGCATCACCTGGACCGGCCCTACGCGGGCCAACGTGGAGCACTGCAGCGTCCGCGGCTTCGAGTTCGGGCTGGCTCTCGCCGACACCGCCGCGGGTCGGCCAGGCGGGCAGGTGACGTCGCTCTCGACCGACGGCGCGATCGAGCTTCGCGGCGCCTACCAGATGCGGTTGGACAATCTTGATGCCGCCGGCACGCCGATCAACAAGGCCAACCGGGTGGCGGTGCTGATCGTCCAGAGCCGCGAGATCGGGATTGGCGGGTCGGCGTTGAATGTGAGCCCGCCGAGTGACCCGAGGTTCGCGTCGGCGAACATCTGGATCGACTCATCGGAGGCCTGCCTGGTCAAAGACAGTAACCTAACCGGTGACGCGTACGGCATCGTGATGTCGTATCGGGACGCGCCGGGTCGGTGGCTCACCGTGCAGGAGACCGAGCTCACCGGGCTCTCGCGAGGCGGCGTGCTGGTGAAGGGCGATTGGACCAGCCTGCCGCTCGAGGAACGGCCGGCGGCTTGGTGGAGTGACCTCTATGACAACGACCTGGTGTTCTCGGCGTACGAGTGGATCTCGGAGTCCGGACCGCTGGAGCTGTCACGATACGGCCTGGGCAACTGGTGGGGGCGCGGCTTCACTCCGGCGGGTGACTTCGTCGCCGGGCCGCTGTTTGTAGCCGGAGTGGACACGAACCGGGGCGACGCCGTCGATTCCCACCCCTATTGCCGGAAGAGTGGCTGGGCCACCTCCGCGGAGCCGGGCCCTTGTAGCTGCAACAAGGTACCGATTGCCGAGTGCGTGAACGTGCCCCCGGCGCCGGTGCCGGCGCTGGTGGTCGATCCGGGCAGCGGGACGGTCGACACGTCGTTCAAGCTCGACGCGTCTCAGTCTCGGTCGCGTGCCGTCGCTCAGGAGCTGCGCTTTCGGTTCGATACCGACGGTGATGGCGTCTGGGACACTGCGTTCGGCTCCACCGCGGGACTGGCCGGCGTCAGGTATCGGTCGGCGGGCACCTACGCCCCGGTGGTGGAGGTGGAAGATCTGACCTACAGCTCCTTCGCGCGCGCGACCGCGCAACCGGTGACGGTGGCTCTGTCGCCTCCGGTCATCCAGACCGTGGCTCCCTCGAGCCTGCCACGTCACTCACAGTATCAGTCGCCGGTAGATCTGGTCGTGACCGGTAGCGGCCTGGCGGAAGGGACGGGTGTGGACCTCGGGGGGATCCCGCTCGCGGTCGCCTGGCGCGACGACACCGCGGGTGGCCTGACGCGCATCGGTATCCGGGTGGACGGCGGTGTGCTGCCGGACGTGGGGTCGGTGACGCTCACGTTGACCAACACAGATCTGTCGACCGGTGCGACGGCGTCCACGAGCCGGGTGGTTCCTGTGAGGCGAGCGCAGCCGGCGATAGTGCAGACGGACCCTGCGGGGCTACCGAGCGCGAACAAGGCGCTGACGATGACCGTGACCGGCGGGTACTTCTATCCAGGCGTGACGCGGGTCGCGTTCGAGGCCGCGCACGCGGCGGGCGGTGTGCCCGAGGTCTTCGAGATGACCAATTTCTCGATTGACGCCGACGAGGAGCACCTGACGGTCGCGGTGCCGGAGCTGCTGTTCGACGACTCCTACGGCGCGGGGTCGGTGCTGTACTTCCTGGCCGACAACTTTGCGTCAAACAACCACGAGACGTGGGCGCGGCACCAGCTGATCTTCGAGGCTGCGCCTCGGGTGCCGGCGATCGAGATGGTCCGCGACATCCGACTGCTTTCCGAGGAGTGGCAGTTCGACGCCGACACGACGAACGATCCCGTGAAGCTCCTCGTGAACGTCACGGACCCCGAGTCAGGGATGCAATTGCTGGTGAAGAGCTTCCACACCGGAGACTCTCAGGTGTTCGAGATGATTCGGATCTACGGGGTCGCGAACGAGCAGGCGGAGTGCACCCGCCACGGGGGCGTCCGGCTGCTCGACCTGTTCGACGGCATGGTCGTGGTGCGGGCAGCGTACGGGGGGTCGCGCGCCTGGAGTCATGCGCTGCCGGTGTGGCCCCAGTATCCGAGCCCAGGCGTTACAACAGTCACGCCGAACGCCCTACGAGCGCGGCCAAACACGGCGGCTATCGGGCCACAGTACGTCACGGTCGTGGGAGACAACCTCTTCACGGACACGCGAGCGCGGGTGATCCGAGGAGGCATTGTGGCGGGTGCCACGGTCGTCTCCAGAACCGTGCCGTCCGAGCTGGTCGTCGAGATCCCGGGATGGGCAACAGCCTCGTTCACGCCCACGCCGTGGGGCGGTCCCATGGATCAGATCTTGGCGACGGCCAACATTACGATCGAGCTGAGCACGGACTCTGAGCCGCTGGCGCCGGATGCGCCGCCGGCGAATCCTTTCGCGGTGTCACGAGTCCCTCGCGACGTGATCTATCTAGGCGAGCACGGCGAACGTTGCGACAGGTGCATGCCGCCGTTTGGTGACGATGAGGACGCGCAGATAGAAGGCGCGCACCTCACCGACGTGCTGGACAACACCCGCCATCACAACCTCGGAGCGAGCGTCTACAGCTGGTGGGACGATGGTGGTGAGCTGCAGACGCGGATCCTCTGGTGGTCGCATGCGCGACCGCAATGTTACGCCATGGCGCACACCGTAGCCGCCGGCTACGCAACGATGCCGACCAGCCGCGACGCGTACTTCCCGGATCCGACCTCGTCTCTCGACATCGAAGGCCTGACTGCCGGGACCGCGCGCCGCTACGAGTGGAACCTCAACACTCATGCGGCGTTCGTTGCCGACCTCCCGGGGCCCCTCGAGCCCGGTCAGATCCATGCGTACCAGGTGTACTGCACCGAGGGGACGTCGGGCGACTGGTCGGACTGGGAGACGGTGGCGAGCGCGGACGCATACTTCCGAACGCCGGATCGGCCGCAGACCCGCCGGCAGAGTGCGACCCAGTTCGCGGTCGTCAGCGACGTCGCGTGGTGCAGCCAGCACCAACATGACGGGGATTGGATCGGGTTCAAGTGCGACAGCGACATCCCGACGAGCGCGCACAAGCACAAGCTCAACCAGTGGCGGGTCGCGAACACGCTGCAGCACTACTTCTACCGCGGCGCCGTCGACTTCGTTCTCGGCGCCGGAGACATCAGCGACAGCTACAACGATGTGTGGACGTACTATGGCCGCGTGTTTCCGTTCTTCGCGCCGGTAATGGCCGGGGTGCCGTTCTTTCCGATCCACGGAAACCACGACATCGGGCTCGACAAGCCCGGCTACGACATGAATTCAGAGAAGTTCTTCAACGTCTTCACGATGCCAACCCACGACCCGAGGTATCACGCCTATCTCTGCAATCCGTCGTACAGCAGCCAGTTCTATGGCTTCAGCCACGGCCAGGTCTCGGTTGCGGCGTTCGACTACCCCGAGGACCGGACGGATGTTCGAGAGCTGGGCTTCAGCTGGCTTCAGAAGACCTGCCTCGAGCCCACCTACGAGGCCCCGGGTCAGTGGCGCTGGATCCGAGACACGCTGCCTTCGCTCGCGGCGCGAAGTCCCTGGGTTTTCGGCATGATGCACAACCAGTTCCAGAACGACTGTTACAGCCGGCCGGAGTTCTGCGGACTGTTGGGACTCGGTGCTGAGATCTATCCCGGGTCCCGCGATCCATCCGGCGGCATCGACATCCTCGTTTCCGGGCACTCCGGAGAGCACGCGAACAACAAGGTGCGCGCCGCCGACGGGGGCAGCATCCCCGCGAGCGGGCGGTCCTACGCGCCGGAGTGGAGTCAGTTCTCCGGCACCTGCAAGGGTGACTACGGGTTCGCCAACGGCGCCTGCGTGATGGACGACGGTTTCATGCACTACACGGTCACGCCCGAGCGCGTGGTGGCCCGACGCGTGGACATCGGGACCGGGGTCGACGAGAGCGAGTCCGGTGACCCAAACGTCAACTACATGCCCAGGGGCTACGTGACCGGGTGTTGGGTCGTCGAGAAGGAGGTCTTCCCCGCGCAGGGGTGGAACGGCGACCCGGCGGCCGTCTTCGATCCGGCGCGGGATTGTTGGCCGGACCTGCTTGACCCGAGGCGATTCCAAGAGGCACTCGGTGACAAGACACTCGAACCGTTTGCGCTGAATTCCTACGCAGTCGGGCTCGAAGGGCTGTTGCCGGGCCTGGATGACCGGACCCGATTTCCGTCACAGCCTGGCCGAGCGTTCCTTACACCGTGTGGCACAATCGGGGATACCTTCCCGATGGAGCGCTTCGCGGGTGACCTGGACGACCCGCTTCACGACTTCCCACTCGAAACGAGCTGCACCGAATGCTCCTGCGTGGGCGACGTGTGCAATCGCGTCAAGCGCTACGTCGTGCGCAACCGGACAGCACCCGGCACGACGGACCCATGGGCCGTGGAGACGTTCATACCGGAGCTGGACGCTCTCTGTGAGGTCCTGCCATGAGGCGCCCCAGCTCGGTGCAGGTGCGCGCCGGCCTGTTGCCACTTCTCGTGGGAATCGCGAGCTGTGACAGCGTGCTCTCCTGTCAGGGGAGCACGACTCCAGCCGTGGGCGACACGTGCTCGGAAGACGAAGACTGCTGGTCGAAGGACTACGGCCACGCCAGCGACATCTGCATCCAGGATTGGCCGGGCGGCTACTGTGTCGTCTCGGGTACATGCGAAGGGCGGAGCAGTTACACGATGTCCACCATGATGGCCGTGGTGACTCCAGCCGGCGTCGTGATTCGAGCGCTGGCTCGATGCAGTAGTGGTGACGACTGCCGGCGGCGCTACGAGTGCAAGGACACTCAGCTCGGGTACTCGGCTTGCATGCCGCCCGACGTGGCCCCGTACGACTTCCCGTACATGTCGGACTGTCGAGCCGAGTGCGAAGCCTATTACAATTGCCGCGCTGAGGCGTACCGCGATATCCGAGGCGAGATACCCGACTCCTACCTCCCAGAGAACGTCGCGAAGACATGTGTGGCAGAGTGCAGGCGGTGCCCTGATGCCTCGCTGGTCGCTGAAGCAGCTGCCCAGGCCGACGCCCTCAAAGCGTGTGCCGCCGACAACCCGCCCCCACCCACCTGCGCCTCAATCGCTTGGTGTCGGTATGCGAGCGGAATCGGTGAGACTTCGTTGGTGGTCGACAACGCAGCAGTCGACTTCGATGCTCAATGCTTGGGTGTCGAGGTGACCCCGGAATTCGTGTGGCAGGTCGAACGTACGTCTGTGCTGGGTCAACCGTATGGTTGGGTTGGTTGTGTCATGTCGGACTGCACTACCTGGCTCGAGTGCTCGGGCTACAACGCCGTCAAGGCGCACGACGCCGCCGTGGGAGGGACGCCATGAAGACCTGCATCTGCATCGGTTTGTTGGTCGCCGCCTCCTCGGCGACAACGGCGCGCGCCGCCGCGGTGTCGCTTCGCGGCCAGTACGAGCGCTATTTCGATACACCCTTCGATCGTGACCCCGAGGTCATGCGAGCGCTTGCGGACCCGCGCCTGTCACAGATCGCCAAGGAAGAGGCGCTGCTCGAATTCGCCCGCACGCCCCTTTCGGAGCGGCTGAGCTTCGATCTTGCCCGCGTCTCTCGCGCCGCCGCCTCCGGCAGCACAGATCGGACTCTCGACATCGACGGCGACAACCGGGTGACTGACGCCGATCGGGCGGCGCTAACCGACCTGGTCCAGAGTTGGTTCAAGTTCCTCGCGCCGACCTACGTCGCGCAGGTCCAAGCGCGTTGGCAGGAGCAACAGTCACGGCCATCGGTCGCGGCAGGCTTCCAGACTCTGCGCACACTCGCGAGACGGGGGCTCGAGGATTGCATTGCACGCGCGTGCGACACCGACACCGACGGCGCGCCCGACCTCGTCGACAACTGCCCCTACGACCCGAACCCGACCCAGTCGAACACCGACAGCGACATGCTCGGCGACGCCTGCGACCCCGACGACGACAACGACGGCATCCCCGATCAGCTGGAGCAGTGCGGCGAGTACGCCGGCTACAAGCCCTGCCAGGAGCTCGCCTGCACTATCTTGCGCGAGCTCGTGGACCAGAACCTCGGCGCGGTGACGGACGCCACGCTCGCCGCAACGATCAACGACGACGTGTCCCAGGCGTGCACGCTCGTCACCGCCGGAAACCTCGCCGCGGCGAGGGGCGCCTATCGATCTCTCTATCTCACCGTGAAAGCCAACGAGGGCAGCGGCGCGCTGCCCGCGGCCTTCCTCGAGGCCCTACTGCAGCTCAGCGCCCTGATGGCCGGCGACCTCCTCGCGACCCCGCCTTCGAGCCTCGCCATCTGCGCCAACGCCAACGTCACCCTGCAAGACAACGCGACGGTCGCGAGCGTCGAGCAGTACGGCGGCGCCGTGGCGCGAGGCGGGCACGTGGGTGCCGCCGGCAACGTCCTGCTGAGCAACGACGTCTGGCTCGGCGGCGCGGTCGTCGCGGGCGGTAACCTGTCGCTCGTGAGCAACTCCAGGGTCGCTGGAAACGCCTACGTGGCGCTGGCCACGAGCACGAGCGGCAACTCGTCCGTCAACGGGACCGTCGTGGCCCTCAAGGACGCGGCGACGCCGTGCGATTGCGGCTATGATCTGCCCGGCGTCATGGCGACCATGGCGGTGTCGAACGACAACTCGCTTCTGCTCGCCGACCCTGGGGTCGCATCGTCCTTCGTCGACGGTGGGCTCGATGTCGGGAGCAACGAGATCCTCACGCTGCCCGCCGGCGACTTCTACCTGACGTACCTCCAGGTGCGAAACAACGCCGCCGTCGTCGCGGGC
>JACRCV010000118.1 GCA_016218825.1 Deltaproteobacteria bacterium | reverse complement strand
TGCTGGCGTTGGGATGAGCGAGGTCAGTGAACTGGCCGGCCGGCGGGGTGACAACCGTCGGTCCCGAAGAGCCGTATGTGAACAGCACAAGTACGGTTCTGTGAGAGGCGCCCCCGGTGACGGGGGCGCCTACTCGATGAGTGGGGGTGGGGAGCGACGCGGTCGCCGCGTCGCGGGAATCAAAGGCAGTGCAGAGCGGCCCTAGGGGGTGGGGGCGCCCTGGAGCTTGGCGGTGATCTCGGCCAGCAGCCGCCGGGCGAGCTGATGGTGCGGGGCGCGCTGCAGGATGCGGTCGAGGTGGCTCTTGGCCTGCGGTAGATGGCCCTGGCGGCAGAAGAGCTTCGCCGCCTCCAGGTTCGCGACCAGGTTCGCGGGGTCCAGCCGCAACGCCGCCTCGAGGTGCGCGAGCACGGTGGTGTCGGCGTCGGGGGCCGCGAGCGCGATCGCGACCTGCGCCAGGCCCGCGTGGTAGGTGGGCTCGGACGGGTTGAGCTCGACGGCGCGTCGCAGGTGGGCGCGGGCGCCGTCGGCGTCGCCGGCCTCGAGCAGGCGGGTGCCGTCGCGGAAGGCTTGCTCGGCGTTGATCAGGGTCTCGCGGCGGGCGCTGTCGGCGGCGGTGGTGGCGCCGGCGCCGACCTCGGTGTCGAGAGGGATCTCGGGCTCGCGCTCGAAGAGGGTCTGCAGATAGTGGGTGCGCAGCGCCGGGTCGGTGAGGACGCGCCGCGCCTCGGCGAGGGTGTCGGCGATCTGGCGGGCGCGCTTGACCACGTCGGGTGACGACGCCGCGATGCCGGCGTCGGCGGTGAGGCGCAGGGTGACGCGCTGGAACCCGGCCTCGACCACGTCAGCGCCGGCATACTCTTCGACCTCGAGGGCCGCGAAGTAGCTCGCCCCGGTCACCCGCAGGTACTCCTTGGCGATGCGCTCGGCGGCCGCCATCAGATCGCGATAGTCGACCGCCGCGCCCCCGGGGGCGGCGGTGGCGACCGCGCGGAGCGGCGCCGCCGCGCGTCCGGGCTTGGCGGTCGGTCGAATCATGTCGGTGACCAGGAGGACGTAGAGCGCCTGCGCGAGCTCGAGGCCGCGGGCGTCGTCGGCGCGGAGCGCCGCCTCGAAGGTGGTGTGGCCGTTCAAGAGCGGCAAAAGGTCGAGCTCGCGCAAGAACGGCCCGAGGGAGTCGAAGTGAATCGTGAACAGGTCCGTGGCCTCGATGTAGCGCGTCCTGAGCTTGGCGAAGAAGGTCATCAGGCCCATCAGGTCGTAGGTCTCGCGCACCCCGCGCCAGATGGCCTTGAGGGGGTGGATCTCGGAGAGCACCGCCTTGTTGGCGAAGCGGAGGTCGTCGACGATCTGGTAGCTGCCGTCGCGCCAGGCGAACGTGGCGACGAGCTTGCGCTCGGTTTGCTCGCGCAGCGCGTCCAAGAGCTCGCTCTCGCGCAGCGCCGCGACCTCCACCAACGCCTCGCCGAGCTTGATGTTGCGCTCGAGGACGAGCTCTTGGGCGGCGGCGTACTGCTCTTCGGTGATCCGGCCTTCGTCGCGTAACAGGACGCCCAAAGACTCGGCGAGCTGCTCGGCGTCGACGCGCACCGGGAAGCCGCCCCAGATGTAGATGGCGCGCTCGGCCGACTTGCGGCTCAGACGGACGATCCCGGAGTAGGTGGCGATGTAGAGCTCGAAGAGGAGCCGCGGCAACGGCATCGAGGCCAGGTCGCCCTGGCGCGGGACGCTCGGGGGCAAGGGCGTGGGTCTGACGACGGACGGGGCCGGGCGTTCGGAAACCGCCGGCGCCGGTGCCGGTGCCGGTGCCGGTGGCAGTGGCGACGGCGTTGGGGTGCGGGCGGCGACCGGTACCGAGGGCCATGCCAACGCTTGCGGCGCCGGTGGCGGTGGCGGCGGTGCGCTTGGCGGCGGTGACGGCGGGGGGGGGGCGGCAGCCGGGGCGACGCTCGCGAGCTCGCTCAGGTCGATGTCGTCGTCGGTGGCGGGCGGTGTGGCGACGGCCGGCGGCGTTTTGGGGACGGTCTCGGTGACGACGTCTTCGAGTGGGATCTCGGGGAGGTCAGGCACTCCGACCGGCAGCGGCAGCGCCGCGGACGCGAGCGCCGGGCCCGGGGCCGAGGTCACGCCCTCCGGCATCAGATCGGCGGCGGCGGGCGGCGGCGGAGGCTGCGGCAGCGCGAGCTGCAAGGGCGGCGGCGAGGGCACGCCGAAGTCCAGGGCCACGGCGGCCGGTGCGCCGCGCGCCCTCTCGGTGGAGGTGAGGCCCCACTCGCCGAGCCGTTCGCGCAGCTCGGCGAAGCGAAACGGTCGGACCATGACGGCGTCGCAGCCGAGGCGAGCCGCGAGGTCGAGGCGGTCGAGCTCGCTGAGCTCCGGGCCACACACCAAGACGATATGCGTGCTCGGGTCGTGCTGGCGGATCTCACGGCAGACCCGCTCGGCGCTGAAGCCGGCGATGTCGCTGGCGCAGAGCACCAGGCGGCACGGGGCCGCGAAGAAGCGGGAGATCGCGTCGCCGCCGTCGTTGGTGGACGTGACCGCGAAGCCGTTGCGGGTCAGCACCGCCGCCAACAGCTCGAGGCTGGTGCCGTCGGCGTCCGCTACCAGGGCGCTGTGCGACATCGACCGCGATGGTCCTAGGGGCCGAAGCGCCGCGCGAAGGCCTCAGCGGTGAGCGGCTTGCCGGTGACCGCGAGCGCCAGGGCCTCGAAGTGCAGGCGCCGCCCGGGCGCGAACACCTTGGTCTTGAGCAGCTCGCCGACCTTGGGCTCGCCGACGTAAACGGTCTCGAACGGCGGCTTGCCGAGCGCCGCGGCGATGGTCTCGTGGACCTGGGCGGCGAACAGGTCGCCCATCATGTAGTTGTGGTAGTAGACCGGGGCCACCACCAGGTGGATCTTGCTGGCGTAGTCGGGGGCGTTGCGATCCTTCGGGCGCTTGAGGCCCTGGTACTCCTCGACCAGATCCCACCACAGCTTGTTGAGGTCCTGGTCGGGGTCGGCGTACATCGCGCGCTCGAAGCGCAACATCACCTGAGTCCAGCGCGAGAACTGCAAGGGCGCGAACGCGGCGCGGGCCCTGGCCTCGGGGAGGGCCTTGTCGCGGGCCGCGGCGTCGACGATGCCCATCGCCTCCGCCCACAGCGGATTCTCCACCAGGCGGTCGAACATCATCGCCATCCCTTCGGTGGCGAGCGGATGCGAGGCCTCGCGCAGCAGCCACGGGAGGTCGGGGGCGATGTAGGCGTCGTACATCGCGTGCGCGAGCTCGTGCACCATCGTGCTCTGCCACTCTTGGCCGGCGACGATGTTGCCGAGGACGCGGACGTCGCCGGTTCGATCGATGCTGACCTCGAAGGCGTGCGGGGTCTTGCCGGGCTTCTCGAACAGATCGGAGCGCTCGACCACCGGATCGACGTCGAGGCCGATGCCGGCGTAGAACGCCTTGCACAGCGCCAGGGTGTCCTGCTTGTTGTAGACCGCGTCCAAGCCGGTCGCGAACACGTCGGGCGGCTCCTGGAAGAAGGCGTTCTGGTAGTGCCAGGGCATCAGGTCGGCGGGCTTGAGCTTCAGGCGCTTCGCGAGGCGCTGATCGAGATCCTCCTTGGCCTTCAGGAAGGGGGCGCGCGTCAGCTTGTCGAGCTCGTCGAAGAGCGCCAGGAGCTTGTCCTCGTCCTGCTCGCTCTCGGCGATACGCAGGGCGTAGAAGTCGCGATAGCCGAGCGTCCGCGCGACCTCGTTGCGCAGCTTGACGAGCTCCTTGAGGGTCGGGGCGACCGCCGGGGCGACGGCCTTCTGCGCCTCCCACGCCGCCTTCAGCTTCTTGGCGTCGGTGGCGGTGCGGAGGATGTCGTTCAGCTGGTTCTGCGACACCTCTTTGCCGTCGATCTTGCCGCGGAAGGTGTTGAACGCCTGCTCGACCTGTTTCTCCAGGGTGGTGATCCTCGCGAGCATCTCCGGCGGCACCTGCTTGCCCACCATCCATAGATACAGCACGTCGAGCTGGCGCTTCTGCAGCGCGTCGGTGACCTTGCCGCCGTCGCGGTAGGCCTTGACCTGCTTGAAGAGCTCCGGATCGGCGAGGAAGCGGTTGCGCTCGCCGTCCCGCGTCTCGCTGTTCTTGAAGGCCTCGTCGGTGCCGGCGATCGAGGCCTCGTACCACGCCAGGTTGGCGTTCTTGTCGAGCAGCGCCAGCGTGGCGCTCTGGGTGGCGAGGAAGGTCGTGACCTCCTGGTCGGCGCCGGGCGGCGGCGCACCGCCGGCAGGGGCTACGGGCGGCTTGCCGGCGCAACCGGCCAAGGCGAGGGCGAACAGGCACGAGGTTGAGTGTCGCATCGAAGACCTCCGGATTGGGGTGTCAGCCGCTCAGGCCGCCTTGGTTTTGAAGTCCTTGCCGAGCCAGCCGCGCGCCAAGACGAGCATCACCGTCGAGGAGATGGCGACGAAACCGTAGATGAGCCACATCCGCTCGGTCGCCATCACGCCGACGCCGGTCTCGAGGCTCTGCTGATCGGGGCAGTAGTGGAGCAAGAACCAGCCCGAGTAGAGGCTGGTGATGACCTTGGTGAGGAACCACGGGAACTGCGCCACGCCCATGTAGGCCCCGGTGCGGCCCTCGGGCGCGATCTCGGCCGCGTACTGCAGGAAGCGCGGCTGCCACATGGCCTCGCCGACGGTCATCAGCACCAGGAAACCGGTCAGCGTCCAAGGGTAGGGCCCGATCGCCAACAGGAAGGTGGGCACCGCCATCACGAAGGTGCCGGCGATCATCATGTTGTACACCTTCGCCTTCTCGGTGAGGGCGGTGACGATGGGCACGAGGATGAAGATCAAGAGCGGGTTGAAGTTCGTCGCCGGCTCGAAGTTCTCGCTGATCCACGGCCAAGTGGTCTTGTAGGCCCGCTCGACGTACATCGGCAACGTCAGCCAGTTGTGGGCGAACAGGGTCTGCACCGGGATGAGGCAGAAGATGAAGAAGGCGAACTTCGGATCCGCCAAGGGATGGGCCTTGAGCCAGCCCCACACCGAGAACGGCTGGTTGGCCTTCGCGGGCGCCGCGACCTCGGCGTCCGGCGTCTTGCCCTCGGCCCGACTTATCTCTTCGCGCTCCTTCTTGGCGCGCTCGATGGCCGCGGCCACGGTCTTCTTGGAGAGCACGAAGAAGGTGACGAGGAGGCTGACGATCGTGAAGCTGGCGAAGACCCAATAGGAGCCCGCGATCCCGATGGCCTTGCGGACCGGCGAGAAGAAGGTGGGGAGCCAGCCGCCGAGGTTCATCAGCGCATAGAGCATCGCGTAGGCCATGCCGGCGCTCTTGGCGTTGGTGAACTGGCGCACCGCGGCGTAGGCGGCCGGCATGTACATGCCGTAACCGGTGACGATGAAGAGGATCCCGAAGAGGGTCACGAGGTGAACCGCGGACCACATCCCGGCCGGCGGCAGGCCGAAGCTCGGACCGGCGGCGACGATGGCGCGGCCGATGATCATCAGCACGAACGAGAGGAGGAGCGCCAGGCGGACCCCCCATTTGTCCGCGAGGCCGCCGAACAGGAACATCGCGAAGGTGATCCCCCAAGTGAGGACCCCGACCATCGGCCCGGCCTCGGTGTCACCCAGGCCGACCGATTGGTTGAAGAACATCGCCAGGTAGCCGAGCATGCCGAAGTAGACGAAGCCCTCGAGGAAGTACGGGAAGTTGATGCCCCACAGGGCCCGGGGGGCGTGCGCCAAGTCGATGAAGGGATCGAGGATCTCGCGCAAGGGGTGCTTCTTCGCCTCAGTGGTCATGCGGGTCGATCTCCAACCGGCGGCAGCCGGGGTGGGCAGCGTCAGGGACTGTTATCGCGAAACCCGACGTCGGAGAAGCGGCATGATCGCGGCCGACAGGGCAGACAGGGTGCGGCCGCCGACGGGCCCGGGGGCGGTGCGAGCCGGTTTTTTGACGCGCTGCTTTGCCGACCGCATAGTCCGATCGCATGGGTTTGAGCTCACTCGCGGTGGCGCTCATCGACGCCGAGACCAACTACCTGGAGGCGATGCTGCGCCACGAGGTCGAGCAGAGCGACGAGTCCTACGACGCGATGGCGAGCGCGGCGCACAAGCTCGACACCCTTGAAGCGGTCGAGCGGTGGTGGGAAGAGAGCCGGAGCGAGGAGGCCGCCAACGCCACGCCGCTCATGGCGCTGCAACAGTGGCGTGGCGCGCCGCGATAGGGTGGAAGACCGGACCGTGACGCAGACGACGCGGGTGCCGTGGTGGCAAGGGCCGTGGCTGGCGCTGTTCTTCGTGGTGTTCACGCTGTCGATCGTGATCTTCTTGTGGCTGTTCCTGATTCCGCGGCACCGGCGGGAGCCCTGGGCGGCGCGCTTGGGCATGCCGTGCTGGACCTGGCTGATGCAGGCCATGCTCTTTCGGGCCACGAGCCGGATCATCGGCGCCGAGCACCTGCCGCAGACGCGACGCGGCTTCCTGATGATCGCCAACCACGAGTCGGTCGCCGACATCTGGCTCTTGGCGCACTACCTGCGCCCCGGCTTCTTGATGAAGGCGAGCCTGCTGTTGTCGCCGATCGGTTGGGGCGCGTACCTGAGCGGCGGCGTCCCGGTGCACCGTGGCGCCAAAGAGAGCCGCGAGCGCGCCATCGAGCGCACGCTGACGATGGCGACGCGCTCGACGCCGATGTTGGCGTTCCTTGAGGGCACCTTTGGGCACGAGGACGGCACGCTGCGCGCGCCGCATCTGAACCTGCTGCGGCACGCCTACGACCGCGGTCTACCGGTGTTGCCGGTGGGGCACGCCGGCTGTCGCCGGGCGATGAACGGTGACACCTTGCCCCTGGCGTTCAAGGCGGCGCTGGTGCTGGTGCTGCGGCCGGTGGTGCAGCCGGCGGCCCACCCGGACCGCGAGGCGTTTGCCGCCGCCTGCTGGCAGGAGGTCGTGCGCGCGGTTGCCGTCGCCCGCGCCGAGGTGCCGCGGGGCTGGCCCTACGACGGCGAGCGCGCCGCGGCTGGGCGCTTGTAGGGCGCGGCGTGGATGCCTACGCTAACGCGGTGCGGTCCTACGGCGTGTCACCTGGTTTCTTCGTGAGAGCGCTCCTCGTCATCCTGTCCATCCTTCAAGGCTGTGGCGGCGTCGACTTCAGCGGCGCCCGGTGTGACGCAGTCACCGAGGCCTCGGCGGCGACCGCGAGCCCCTGTGTCAGCACCGGTCCGCACCGTTGCGCGCCCTACGTCGGCGGGCCGACCTACGACGCCGGCGGCGCGATGCTCGGCTGTGACGTGACGTGGAGCTGTCCGGAGGGCGAGCTGGGATTCAGGTGCGTGACGACGAGCGCGGCGTACCGCTGTGAGTGTCGCAAAGACCAGGTCGCCACCGGGCAGTTCAGTTGGACCGGGGATCCCTGCAGTCGTGCCCGAGCCGCGGAGGCGGCCGCCGGCCTCGAGTGCGGCTGGAAGGTGCCGTGAGGGTCAGCGGGGACCCTGCCCCTCGGGAGCCGCGAGCGGCTTGAAGCGGACCGCGGTTTGTTTGCCGAGCGTCGCGGCGCGCACGGCGTCTTCGTAGAGCTTCTGTTGGGCACGGATCGGGGCGCCGGTCGCCGGGACGCGCGCGTAGGTGCCGTCCTCGCCCAGGCGCCACGCCTGTTGGTTGTCGGCGAAGTAGGTCTCGAGGACGGCGAGCAGGCGGCGGCGGAGCGGTGCGGCGCGCACCGGGAACAAGAGCTCCAAGCGCCGATCGAGGTTGCGGCCCATCCAGTCGGCGCTGCTCAGGTAGAGCTCGTCGTGGCCGCCGTTCTTGAAGTAGAGGATGCGGGCGTGCTCGAGGTAGCGGTCGACGATCGAGCGCACCTCGATGCCCTCGGAGATCTTCTTGACGCCGGGCCGCAGACAGCAGATGCCGCGCACGTTGAGCTGCACCTTGACGCCGGCCTGGGCGGCGCGCAGCAGCGCCTGGCAGATCTCTTTGTCCTCGAGGGAGTTGAGCTTGGCGAGGATGAGGCCGGGCTGACCGGCGGTGGCGCTCTCGGCCTCGCGGCCGATGAGCTCCAAGAGGCGGCGGCGCAGATCGGTGGGGGCGATCACCAGCGCCGACCAGCCGACGGCCTCGGAGGTCCCGGTGAGGAGGTTGAAGAAGCTGGCGACGTCGCCGCACAGATCGCGGTCGGCGGTGAGGAGACCGACGTCGGAGTACAGGCGCGCGGTCTTGTCGTTGTAGTTGCCGGTGGACAGGTGCACCGCGCGGCGGATGCGGGCGCCGTCGCGCATCACGATCAACATCGCCTTGGCGTGGGTCTTCAACCCGGCGATGCCGTACACCACGTGACAGCCGGCGTCCTCGAGGCGGCGCGCCCAGCGGATGTTCTGCGCCTCGTCGAAGCGCGCCTTGACCTCGACGAGCACCGTGACCTGTTTGCCCTGGGCCGCGGCGGTCTCCAGGGCGGAGATGATCGGCGAGTCGCCGCTCAGGCGGTAGAGGACCATCTTGATCGCCAGGACGTTCGGATCGACGGCCGCCTCGGCGAGCAGCAGCAGCAGCGGATCGAAGCTCTCGTAAGGATGAACCAAGAGCACGTCGCGGCTCTGCACCGCCTGCAGCAGGCTGCCCTCCGCCGGCAGATCCTGCGGCGGCTGCGGCGGCCACTCCGGGGCACGAAGGGCCGCGAAGCCCTGGCGGTTCTGGAGCTCGAAGAGGCCGGTCGGATCGAGCATGGCGTCGCCCTCGTAGACCTCCTCGGCGCGAAGCTGCAGCCAGTCCATCAGCCAGCTCTTCAGGCGCGGCTCCGGCTCGGGTGACAGCTCCAGGCGCACCGCGGCGCGGCGGCGGCGCTCGAGGACCGCGTGCTCGAGCGCCTGCAGTAGATCATTGGCGTCGTCTTCGTCGATCGCCGGATCGGCGTCGCGGGTGATGCGAAACGTCGCCACCGCGACGACCGCGCCGCCGGGAAACAACAGGCCGATGTTCTCGGCGATGATGGCCTCGAGGCGGGCGACCTCGATGCCGTCGGCGGCCGGGATCGGGATGAAGCGATTGAAGCTCGCCGGGACCGGCACGACGATGATCTTCTGTGACGCCGCCGGCGAGCTCGACCCCGGGGCGTAGGTGACGAGGAGCGCCAAGTGCAGGCGGCCGCTCGGCAACAACGGCACCGGCGACAGCTCTTCGACCGCGAGCGGCGTCAACACCGGCAGGATCTCGCCGGCGAAGTGCGAGCGCAGGAAGTGGCGCTGCTCCGCGGTCCACTGCTGCGGCTCGAGGACCCGCAGGCCGCTTCCGGCGAGCTCGCGGATCGCCTGGCGGATACCCGCCGCCTGCTCGGCGACCATGCGGTGGGCGCGTTTGCTGATCTCGGTCAGCTGCTGGGTGGGCGTCAGGCCGCTCTGGTCGCGGCGGCGAACCCCGGCGCTGCGCTGCTGCATCAAGCCTGCGACTCGAACCATGAAGAACTCGTCGAGGTTCGAGCTGACAATGGCGAGGAAGCGCAGGCGCTCGAAGAGCGGCACCTCGGGGCGCAGCCCTTCGGCGAGGACGCGGTGGTTGAACTCCAACCACGAGAGCTCGCGGTTGATGAACAGCGCCGGTGAGCTGAGGTCGATCTTGGCCAAGGGCAGCTCCGAGTCAGGGGCGCGGCGGCGCGGCTGGGGGCAACGGCTCGTCCTCGAGGCGGAGGCGCATGCCGTAGATGTCTTCGAACATGTCACCTTTGCCGACGACCGCGGCGCGCTCCAGGGTCAGATCCACCGCCCCGCGAATGTAGAGGGTGAGATCGTCATCCTGCTTTTGGACCCGCAGGTCGGTGACCTGCTGCGCGTGGGCGCGGTCGAGGGCGTCGGCGACGCGCAGCATCGCCGCGAGCTTGGAGACCAGCATCCGCGCCGGGCGCGGCAACGCCATGTACTCGAGGTGCGAAGACTTCGGCGGGCTGCGGCGGTGATAGCGGGCGACGTGGGCGACGACGTGGATCTCCTCGCGGGTCAGCCCGAAGATCTCGGCGTTGGCGATCAGGTAGTAGCTGTGCTTGTGATGCGCGCGACTGCTGACGAAACCGCCGACCTCGTGCACCAGACCCGCGACCTGGAGCAGCAGGCGCTCGCGCGCCGTCAAGCGGTGCTCGCCTTGGAGGGCGTCGAAGAGGCGGACCGCGAGGCCGGAGACGTGCTGGGCGTGCGCCAGGTCGACGTTGTACTTGCGGGCGACCGAGAGCGCCGAGTGCACCACACCTTCGATGATCGCCGGATCGTCGGCGCTGCCGGCGGAGCGCGCCAGATCGAGCAACACGCCGTCGCGCATCGCCACCGGCGGCACGATGATCTCCTTGGCGCGGGTGGCCTTGAGCAGGGCCTCGAACACCAACAGCGACGGGTTCAGCATCTCGGCGTCGCTGAAGCTCAGGCCGTGATGGCGTGCGAGCTCCTCGGCGGAGTAACGCTCGAAGCGCCGGACCAACGCCGCGAACCGGGTGCGGCTGATCGTCGCCAGATCGCTCTCGGGTGTGGCCTTGCCGGCCTGTTGGGCGGCGAAGCGAGCGCCGGCGCCGACCGCGACCAGGGTGCGGATCTGCTTGAGGCGGAGCTGGGCCTCGACCGAGTGGATCGCGGTGTGCACTTGTTGGCGTACGACGGCGGCGCGGCGCAGCGGGGTCTCGGCTGCGGGCAGGAAGGTCTCCTGGATCCGGATCGCGCCCAGGACCAGGCTCTGCGACAGGGTGATCTCGCCGTTCAACAGCAGGGTCAGCAGGGTGCTGCCGCCGCCGACGTCGGCGACCAGCGCGTTGCCGCTCTTCTTGCGATACTCGGCGCCGAGCGCCCGGCGCACCGCCTGGACGATCAGGCGACTCTCCTCGGTGGTGTCGATCACCTCGGCGTCTAGGCCGGTGGCCAGGTAGACCCGGTTGAGGAAGGTGTCGGCGTTCGCGGCCTCGCGGACCGCGCTGGTCGCCACCGCCCGCACCTGGGTGACGCCGTAGAACTCCAGGCTCTTGTGGAAGTCGCGCAAGATCGCGATCGCGGCGCGCATCGTCCCGCGCCCGAGGCGACCGCGCCCGAAGGTGTCTTGACCCAGGTGCACGGCGCGCTGCAGCTGGTCGACGATCTCGATGCGACCGTCGGCGCCGACCTCGGCGATCGCGAGGCGCAACGAGTTCGAGCCGATGTCGATCGCCGCCACCAGACGTGGGGTCTGGGCCTCGGTGTCGCGCTCCGCGGGCCTCTGCAGCTGCAAAGCGGTCTCTTCGTTTGCGGGAGACGGGGGAGGTGGCGCCTGCGGCATTCGGCCCTCGGTCGCGCGGGTGGCGGCGCCCGAAGGTAGCGCGACCACGGGGCGCTCACAAGCGCCGCCGCTGGTTGACAGCGATGGGGGAGGGTGGATCTCATCGCAGCCGTCGAGGTGACGGATGGCGAAGGCGAGGCGAACGACGGCGAAGCTCATCGGCGGTGTCGATATCGGCGGCACCAAGCTGCACGCGGTGGTGGCGACGCTCGACGGCCGGGTCGTCGCCACGGCGCGCAAGAAGACCCGGGCGAAGCGGGGCTTCGACGCGGTGATGGATCGGGTGGTGAAGTGCCTGGAGGAGGCGTGTCGGGCCGCGGGCGTTTGCCCCAAGGATCTGGCGGCGGTCGGGGTGGGGGCGCCGAGCCCGATCCGCAAGGACGGCACCGCGGTCGACGGCCCCAACGTCGGCTGGAGGAACGCGCCGGTGGCGAAGAGCCTGTCGCGGCGGCTGGGGCGCGCGGTGGTCGCCGAGAACGACTGCAACCTCGGCACTCTGGCGGAGGTACGCCTCGGGGCGGGAAAGAACGCCACCACCGTCGTCGGCCTGTTCGTCGGCACCGGGCTCGGGGGCGGGATTGTCCACCGACAAGAGATGCTGCGCGGCGAGGCGCGGCTCGCCGCCGAGCTCGGTCACATGGTGGTGGTGGCGAACGGCCGCCGCTGCGGCTGCGGGCGCGCCGGCTGCCTCGAGGCCTACGCCTCGAAGACCGGCATCAGCAAGCAGATCCGGGCCGCGGTCGAGAAGGATCACCGGCGCTCGGCGATCAGCGGCGAGGCGGAGATCGATCTCGACAACATCCCGTCGAGCGTCCTCGCTCGACTCTATGGCCGGCGCGATCGGGTGGTGCGGGCGGCGGTCGACGAGGCCGCCACCTATCTCGGGATCGGCGTCGCCAACGTCATCACCCTGCTCGGTCCGGAGAAGGTCGTGCTCGGCGGCGGCGTCATCGAGGCGATGGGGAAGCGGTTGCTGGCTCGGGTCAAGGCGGCGGCGCGGGCCCAGGTGTTTCCTGCGGCCCAGGCGGCGACCAGCAGCATCGTGCTGTCGAAGCTCGGCGACGACGCGGTCGCGCTCGGGGCGGCGCTCTACGCCTGGGACCGGCGCCGGGGCGGACCCTCTAGCGGGTCGCCGACGACCGTGCCGCTTCGAGGCGGCGCCACAACGCGTCACAGGTGACGGCCGCGCCCGCGGTCAGGCGTACGTCGACGACCGCGGAGACGTCGGTGGTCTCGGGGTTGATCTCTACGGTCGGTACGCCGAGGCGGCGCGCCTTGAAGATCGGGCCGGAGATGTAAGGGAAGATGCTCGAGGTGCCGATCGAGAACATCAGATCGAAGCCGGTCTCGAGCTCGCGGTGCATCAGCGCCACCTTGTCGGGCGGCAACAGCTCGCCGAACAACACGACCTTGGGGCGCAAGACGCCCTTGCACTCGGGGCAGTGGGGCAGGGGCGGCAGCTTGGTGTAGTCGGTGACCCGGCTGCCGTAGGGGCAGCGGGTGCAGGTGAGGTCGTGCACGTCACCGTGGATGTCGATGACGTTCGTCGAGCCGGCCTGGCGGTGGAAGCCGTCGACGTTCTGGGTCAGCACCCAGACCGTGCGCGCTTGGGTCTGCAGCCAGGCGATGAACTCGTGGGCGCGGTTGAAGGTGGCGTCCTTCGAGGCCGCGGCGATCTGGCAGACATACTTCCAGGTGATCTCAGGGTGCTCCTGAAACATCTGCCCGGAGAGCGCCTCTTCGATGGAGTAGCCCTCGTCGGTGGTCTCGCGGTTGTAGAGGCCGCCGATGCCGCGGTAGGTCGGCAGGCCGGAGTCGGCGGAGATCCCGGCGCCGGTGATGAACAACACCCGGCGGGCGCGCTGCAGCCAAAGGACGACGCGGTCGATCTCGGTCTCTTGCGCCATCGATCCTCCACGGCCGCCGCGCAAGGCGGGAGTGCCTCCGGCAAGGGTGGCGCGCTACATCAGGTTCTCTGGGTTCAGGCGCTGCAGGGCCTTCGGGACGAAGCGGCCGTCCTTGCGCACCAGCTTGCCGTCGAAGTAGAGCTCGCCGCCGCCCCACTCCGGCGTCTGGATCAGGACCAGATCCCAGTGCACCTGCGACTTGTTGCCGTTCGACGCCTCGTCGTAGCAGCTCCCCGGCGTCACGTGGACGCTGCCGGCGATCTTCTCGTCGAACAGGGTGTCGAGCATCGGTCGGGTCACGTACGGATTGACGCCGATCGCGAACTCGCCGAGGTAGCGGGCGCCGGCGTCGGAGTCGAGGATGGCGTCGACGCGGTCCTGGGGATTGCCGGCGGCCTTGACGATCTTGCCCTTCTTGAAGGTGAAGGCGATGTCGGAGAACTCGGTGCCGAGGTAGAGCGAGCGAGTGTTGTAGCGGATCGTGCCGTGCACCGAGTCCTTGATCGGCGCGGTGAAGATCTCGCCGTCGGGGATGTTGCGCAGCCCGGAGCACTTCACCGCCGCGATGCCCTTGATCGAGAACTTCAGATCGGTGCCGGGCGCGACGATCTGGACCTGGTCGGTCTTCTCCATCAGCTCCTGCAACGGATCCATGGCCTTGGCCATCTTGCCGTAGTCGAGGCAACAGACCGAGAAGTAGAAGTCCTCGAACTTGTCGGTGGACATCTTCGCCTGCTGCGCCATCGACGGGCTCGGCCAGCGCAACACCACCCACTTGGTCTTCGGGACCCGGACCTCGAAGTGCACCGGCGACAGCCAGTGGGTCTGGTAGAGCTTGATCTTCTCCTGCGGCACGTCGGCGAGCTCGTTGATGTTGTGGCTGCCGCGCAAGCCGACGTAGGCCTGGACCTTCTCCATCCGCAACCTCTCGGAGGCGGCGGCCAGCTTCATGCTCTCCTCGCTCCCGTGGCGGTAGAGCTCGCGCAGCACCCGGTTGTGCTTCGTGGTCACGAGCGGCACCCCGCCGGCGTCTGCGGCCGCGCGGATCATCAAGGCGACCATCTCGTCGGGGATGTCGATGGCCTCGATGAGGATCTTCTCGCCGCGCTTCAGGCGACACGAGTAGCGCACCAGGGTCTGGGCCAGCTTCTCCATGCGAAAGTCGAGCATTGGTTTTCCTCCGGCGTGCGGGCTGAAGGTACCGGAGCGACAGACCGCAAACAAGCGGCCTGCCGTCTGCCGTGCCGGGCGCGCTCGGGGCGCGCCGGCGCCGGCCTACCTGGCCGGCATCTGGACGCGCACCGTGACCTCCGCGGTGCCGCGCAGCTGAGCGCCGGGGCGCGTCGGCGCCAGCGGGGTGTCGGCGACGCCGTCCGGGCCGGTGAGGGTGCGGCGCAAGCTCTCGCGCCTCGCCGCCGGCGGCGGGCCGGCGACGGCGTCGTGACGCAACCGATCGACGAGGGCGCCGCTCGGGCCGCTGACTTGAGCGCGCAGCCGGGTCAGCGCCTCCGGGGACATGCGCGCCGGCGGCGCGAAGCCCTGGGCGGTGGTGCTGGTGCTCGCCCCGGCGCCACCGAGGTCGAGCGCGAAGCTGCCGCGGCTGATGCCGATGGCGCCGAAGTCGACGGTGAACGAGTCGCCGCGGTCGTTGGCGGTGGCGAAGAACGCGGTGCCGCGCACGCCGGCGACGGCGTTCGGGGTCTCCAATTCGAAGCGGGAGTCGTCGCCGAACAGGTCCATGACCCGCGCCCAGACCTTGCCGACCGCGAGGCGCACCTTGGTGTTGCGGCGCGCCGCCGGCTCGTGCTGCTCGACCCTGCCGACCGTCAGCCGGGTACGCTCGCCGAGCCGGATCAGGGAGCCGTCCGGGAAGCGGACCGCGGCAAAGGCGCCCTCGTAAGTGACCAGGGTCGAGCCGGCCGGGACCGTGGCAAAACGCACCAGGGCGTGAGCGGCGCCGCCCGCCTCCGGCTCGATGTCGACCTTGCCGGTGACGCTGACCACGGTGGCGTCGGCGCCGAGCGCCAGGCACAGGGCAAAGGTGGCGGCGATCATGGCATCACCTCATTCGTAGTAGGCGCGGACGCCGAAAGTGACCTGGTGGCGGTCGTAGGAATGCAGGGCATCGGAGAGGTTCTTCGTGAAGCTGTATTCGGCGTGCAGCTCGACGAGGCCGAGCTCGTAGCGACCGCCCGCCAGCCCATTGTAGGTGCTCTCCTTCAGGCCGGTGTCGAACTTGCGGGCCTGGAGGTCGGCGGCGACGAAGGCGGCGAGGTGGGAGAAGGCGGCGTACTCGGCGTACAGGGTGGCGTCGAGCTCGTCGAAGTCGGTGCGCAGCTCGGCGCCCGCGGTGTTGGCGGCGCCGCTACGGTCCCGCCGGCCGGCGACGTCGACGGTGAGCGACAGGGCGCCGAGCGCCAGGGTGTCGCGCAGCGTCGCCTTGGTCGTCAGGGACAGGTCGCTGCCAAACACGCCATACGGCCGCCGGCGCTCGACGCCGACGAGCAGCCGCAGATCCTGGCCGGCGACTCGGTAGCCGGCGAAGAGGCTCGGGCTCAAGAGCTGCTGCAGGTGGGTGCCGAAGCCGTCGGTGAACAGCTCCTGATAGCGGGCGTCGACGCCGAGGCTGAGGTCGCCGATGGCGTGCGTCCCGACGAGGCCGGCGAGGACGATCGATGGCGCGAGCTTGCGCGCGATGTCCTGATTGGAGAGCGGCGTGGTGTTGCGCAGCTGCACGAACAGGGTCGCCGGCAAGGGACCAGCGGCGTGGCCGACCGCGGCGGCGGCCTCCTGGTCCAACAGCGCGGCGCGTTGATGGGACACGTCGCGGCTCCGGCCGGCGTCGAGCGAGATGTTGGAGTCGTACAGCGTCGACAGACCGGCGCGGCCCGAGAAGCGCCACGGCGACGGCCGGGACGGCGCGCTGACCGCCCCGGCGCGGATCTCCTTGTCGAGGCTCAACGCCGAGATCAGGCGCGGGTGGCGCTCGAGCACCGCCGCGATGGTCGCCCGGCTCTTCGCGAGGTCGCCGCCCTGCGCCAGCGCCCGCGCCAGCTCGATGCGGGCGTCGTCGTTGTTCGGATCGAGCGCCAGCGCCCGCTCCAACAGCGCCACGGCGCGCGCCGCGTCCCCGAGTTGGAGGGCGACGAGCGCCGCGGCTTGGAGGGCGTCGACGTTCTCGGGGTCGGCCGCGAGGGCCGCGGCGAGGGCGCGGTCGGCCTGTTCGAGGTCGCCGGCGCTCAAGGCGCGCTCGGCGGCGAGCAGGGACTCTGCGGCATCGGCGGGCGCGGCGCCGATCGAGGCCAGGAGGACAACGACGGTGAGGGTCATGGCATCTACCTCGCTACGTCCACGGCAGAGACGAGGGTGTCGCTGGCGTCGATGATGACGATCGACGGCCCGCCGGCGTTGTGACCGGCGACGAAACCGACGTATTGCGGCGAGCCGAGGAGGACGACGCGATCGAGCTCGGTCGCGAGATCGTCGGCGCTCACCAGGCTGAGCTGGTGACCCAGGCCGCTCTGCACCTGCTGATACAGAAGGAGGGTGTCGCCGAGCGGCGACAGCGCCGCGTCGACGACCGCGGCCCCGGGAGCCAGGGTCAGCTGGTCGGTGCAGTCGTAGGTCCAACCGCTCGCGCCCAGGGTGACGGTCGCGAGCGCCACGAGTTGGCTGCCGCCGTATGCGAGCAAGGTGACGACCTCGGGGGTGCCGCGGGCGCGGGGCCAAATGCCGACGAGCTTCGGGGTGCCGGCGGGACAGCCGGTGGCCGCGAGGCCCGGCGTCACGGTCGCCGGTGCGGCGCTCACATCGAAGAGGTCCAGCCGTCCGTCGCTGCCGGCCGCCGCGAGGGTGTTGCCGTCGAGGCTGAAGACCAAGCGCTGCGGGCTCGCGACGCCGCCCGCCGGGAGCGCGGCGCCAAAGGCCGTTGGTGCCAGGTTGGCGCCCCACGACAGATGGGTCTTGGTGCCGTCGGTGTAGGCGAGGTAGCGGCCGCTCGGGTCGGCGGCCATTGCCGGCACCACGGCGGGGACGAAGGTGCCGGTGAACGCCCGGGGGGTCTCCGCGAGATCCTGGGCACCGACGGCGTTCAGGGCCGCGGCGGTGCGGTAGAGCACGAACCCCGGCGCGTCGCCGCGGGCGCCCAGGACGTGGTGGCCGACGGCCTGTCGGTCTCCGGCGAGGGTGACGGCGACGTTGCTGCCGGCGGTCGGGGCTTCCCAGGTGCGAGAGCCGGCCGTGTCGTAGGCGGTCAGGGTGTCGGAGCCGGTCACCGGGTTTTCGTAGCGGGCCGCGAGCAGGCCGGTCGCCGCGTCGAGCACCGCCGGCTTGAGGCAGGAGCCAAAGACCGGGCACGCCTGGCCGGCCGCGGCAAGGCGACCCAGGATGACGTGCGACGGCCGCGGCGCGTCCACCGCGAAGGGCGACGGTACCGGCGCCGACATCCGACCGTGCGAGCGTACGGTCACCGGGACCCCGGACCGCGCGTAGCCGTCGTTGTATGCCTGTACCAGGCCGGTCGGCACCTGGAAGGTGACGCTCGTGGTGGTCGAGGTCGTGACCTGCGCCTTGATGCCGCGGACGTAGACCTCGTCGACGCCGCCGCCCGCGAAGCCGATGCCGGTGATGGTGACGAGGCTGCCGCCCGACGCGCGGCGCGGCGTGATCCCGAGGGGCTGCGGCCCGGCGACCAGCATGTCGAAGGTCGCCTCGTTGGACAACAGCGGCGCGGTGATGCCGCCGCCGAACTGAATGCCCGCGAGATTGTCGAGATCCAGGGCCCAGACGCCCGGCGTCACGAAGGTGTCGACCGCGAACAACAGCCTCGCCGCACCGTCCACCGCGAGGCGGGTCCAGAAGAACCCGGTCCCGGCGCCGGTGGTCAACTTCACCGGTGCGGCACGCGGCGCTTGACCGGTGAAGATGCGGTCGGGGTACTGGAAGAGGTGCGCAGTCACCAGCGAGCCGGCGGGCGTCGAGTAGGCGGCGACGAGGGCGGCGCCGGTCAGCGGGTCGAGGGCGAGATCGCTGATGCCGACGTTGTTCGCGGTCCCGGGGGGGGACAGATCGAACGGGTTGGTGGGCGCGAGGGTCGGCCCCAAGCCGAAGCCGCCCACGGTGCGGTACGCCGGGGCGCTCGCGGCGGAGTACGCCGAGAGCAACACGAAGCTCGCCTTCGGGTCGAGGAGGGCGCGCTCGGGAACGGCGTCGGCCGCCAGCGCCGGCGCCGCCGCGGCGATCACGTTGGTGATCCCGGCGCCGCGCTCGAAGTAGCTGGCGGCACACGCCGACGCGCGCGCGCCGACGACGTTGCCGACGACGGTGAACTGGCCGCTGACTGGATCGGCGACGATGCGCGACAACGTCGGGCAGGTGTCGGTGATCGTGGCCGGCAGCGGCGTCGTGACCCCCGCGGCCGGGTTGTCGAGATCGATCTCGCAGTGGCCGTAGCCGGCGCCGTCGTCGGTCAACAGCACCAGGTCGGCCTGCGGTCGGGCATGCGCCGGCGCCGCCGCGGTCAGGGTCGCGTCGAGGACGTGGGTCGTGGCGCCGCCGCAGGGCGCGAGGTAGGTGCCGGCGCTCGCGGCGTCGAAGATCTGGACGCCGGTGGGGGTCACCGCGATGAAGGCGTCGCGGGCCGACTCCCACAGCAGTCGGAGCGGCGTGCTGCCTTGCGGTCCGAAGAGCGCCGGATCCAGCGCTTGTAGCTTGCGCTCGCCGGAGGCCAGCTGAACCACCTGATCCGCCTGCAACACCGCGAGCGTGGGGCCGGTCACGACCTCCACTTCGAGGGTCGCGGCGCCGGCCTCCGGGCGGGTTGGATCCGCCGCCGTCAGTCGGGCGTGGCCAGGGGCGACCGCCGACAACTCCATGAACCCGTCGCCTTGGTCGATCCGGATCGTCGTCGGGTTGTCGGAGGTCCACAGGGTGGTCGGGGTCTCGCCGAGCACCAGCGATTGCAGCCGCACCGAGCCGTTCATGATCGTCGGCAGCCCGACGTAGTAGGGGGCGGTGGTGACCGGCCGGAGGTGGGCCGGGTCGACGCGGAACTGCGAGCTGGCCGGGAGGTCGGCGCTCGGGCCGATCGAGCCGGTGGCGCAGACCGAGGTGCTTACCGGCGCGGCGACCACCGAGTAGGTGTCGGGGAGCAGGAAGTCAGACGCCGTGCCGCGGGCCCACATCACCCGCACGTCAGGGGCCGCCGGGGTCGACACCGGGAGGTAGCCCAGGCTCAGATCGCCGAGGTTGACGGCGTAGGTCGGGAGCTGGGAGCCGGCGCCGTCGTTGATGGTGACGAAATAGCCGAGCGCCGACAGCGCGCAGAGGTCCTCGCCGCCGAAGTTGGCGACGTCGAGGCCGAAGAGGAAGCTGCCCTGGCCGGCCTCGATCACCGGCGGCAGGGTCCGGGCGCCGAGGACGACGAGGCCGGTGGGGGCGGGGACATAGGGCAGCACCGCGCGCGCCGTGAAAGGGTTCGCCGCCGAGTCGGCGCCGTTGACGGTGACCGCGACACTGCCGGCCGCGACGGTCCAGGCGCTCAGATCGAGGGTGCAGCGGTAGCGGGCGGCCGCGGCGCCGGTCGGGGGTGCGGCGGCAAAGGCGCTGCACGCCGCCGCGAAGGTCGGGGTGCTGACCCCGACGGCGACCAGCGACAGCGAGCCGGTCGCGAGCGGCTCGTCGGCGCTGACGGTGACGATGACGTTCCGGGCGGCGGTGAAAAGCGGCGGGTCGAACCCGACCGCCACCGAGGGCGGCGTCTTGTCGCGCAGCACCCGGAAGCTGTCGCAACCGAGCGCCGGGATGTCGCGGAAGCGCACCTGGACGGTGACGCCGCCTTCGGTGTCGACCGGCAACGAGGCGCCGAGGTCGAAGGCGGTGCCGCAGTCGGTCCACGGCAGGCTGTCGTCGCACTCGGTCCCGACCGCGCACTGCACCGTGAACACCGGATCCTGGAGGCTCGAGAGATCGATCGCGGTGCCGGTCGCGTAGATCGGCAGCGCCGGCACCGTCAGCTGTGGCTCGACGCCGACGACGGCGTCGAACGCCAGGGCCGCGCCGGAATCGGGCGGCACCGCGATGCTGACGCTGCCGGCCGCGCCCGGCCACTCGATCGCGAGGCTGAAGGCGCGACCCGCCGGCAGCCGGAGCGCGCTCTGGGTGGTAAACAGCCCGAGGTTCTCGAAGCCGGTGGCCTCGTCGTGCACGGTCACCGGCAGCGCGCTCGCCAGGGCGACGCCGGTGTCGAACACCGGGGTGATCGCGATCTCGCGGGCCGCGACCGCGGCGACCTCGAAGGCGACGTCGTTGGCGCCCGGCAGCGGCGTGAAGATGTGGCTGCCCTCGAAGCCGTCCCAGATCTGGGGCTGCAGGTCGAAGACCGTGCCGGCGAGGCGGGTCTCGAGGCCTGCGCTGACCCGCAGCGTCGCGGTCCCGGCAGCGTCGAGCACGGCGCGGACGCGCCCGTCCCCTTGGGTCGCTTCGACCTCGGCGTAGCTCGCGGCGGCCGCGGTCTGCGCCAGCTCGATCTTGAGGTTGGCCTGCAGCTGCGGCCCCGGCGAGCCACAGCCGAAGAGATGTACGACGACACCGATAGCGGTCAACGACGGCAGCGATTGGCGGCGCATGGAAACCTCACGCTTCATCATTCATTATAAGCACTCGCCGGGCTCCGGCGGCCGCGAATTATGCGCTCGGCCACGGCAATGATCCAGCAGATGTTGAAGGCCCGGGCGTGGCTTGATACTGCTACGGCATGAAATCGGCAAAGCGCAGAGTTGTCCGGCGCAAGACGCCCCCGGTTCGGGGCGGCGCGCCGCGCGAGATCGTCAATCCCAAAGCACTCATCGACATGATGATGAAGCAGTGGAAGCCGGCCGCCGCGCATGCGGTCGCCAAGGTCAAGGGACACGTGCGCTACAAGGCCCGGCGGCGGGCGCTGTCGCGGGTCTTCCCGCGCGATACCCTCGTGATTCCGTCGGGGCGCGAGAAGATCCGCGCCAACGACTCGACCTACCGCTTTCGCCCCGGCAGCGACTTCTACTACCTCACCGGCAACACCGAGCCGGATTGCGTCCTGGTGATGTTGCCGAAGGGCCGCGGCCACGAGGACATCCTGTTCGTCGAGCCCAACCCCGGCCGCACCGACCCGACCTTCTTCACCGACCGCGCCAAGGGCGAGCTTTGGGTCGGGCGGCGCCTCGGGGTGCCGGAGAGTCGGGAGCGCTACCAGGTCGACCGCTGTGAGCCGATCGCGGATCTGGCGCGGTTCCTGCGCCAGGAGAAGCGCGGCAAGGTGCGGATCGTGCGCGGGCTCGACCCGACGGTCGACGCCGCGGTCCGCAAGAACGACAAGCTCGATCCGGCGCTGCCGACGGCGCTCGCCGAAGAGCGCCTGATCAAGGACGAGATCGAGGTCGCGGCGATCCGGCGCGCCGCGGTCGCGACCCGCTGCGCCTTCGAGGACGTCATCGTGGCGTTGAAGCACGCCTCCACCGAGCGCGAGCTCGAGGGGGTGTTCAACACCCGCGCCCGGGTCGAGGGCAACGACGTCGGCTTCACCACCATCGTCGCCTCCGGGGAGCACGCCTGCATCCTGCACTGGACCGCCAACAACGGCCGGCTGCGCAAACGTGATCTGCTGCTCCTCGACGCCGGCGTCGAGTCGAACGAGATCTACACCGCCGATCTCACTCGCACCCTGCCGATGTCCGGCCGCTTCCAGCCGGCGCAACGCGAGCTCTACGACCTGGTGATCGAGGCCCAAGACGCGGCGTTCGCCGCGGTCAAGCCGGGCAACGACTTCCTCGAGCCGCACCGGGCCTCGATCCGGGTGCTGGCACACGGCCTCGAGCGGCTCGGGATCCTGGCGATGCCGGCCGAGGAGGCGCTCAAGGACGAGCACCAGTTTCACAAGCGCTTCACGCTGCACAACACCTCGCACATGCTCGGCCTCGACGTGCACGACTGCGCCGCGGCGCGGCCGGCCGTCTACCGTTACGGCAAGCTCAAGGCCGGCATGGTGTTGACGGTGGAGCCGGGGCTCTATTTCCAGACCGACGATCTGATGGTGCCGGCCCGCTATCGGGGCCTCGGCATCCGCGTCGAGGACGACGTGCTCGTCACCACCCGCGGCTGTCAGCTGTTGACCGACGCGCCGCGGGCCTCCGACGACGTCGAACGCTGGATGCACCGCCTGTGGCAGAACCACTGAGCCGGCCGATCTGTGCCGCGGGGCTCCAGCCCGAGGGAGTCATGATGCGCATCCCGATCTCGTTGTTGGCGGTGGCGGTCGCGGTCGCGGGGGCGGCGTGCGGCCAGCGTCAGATCTATTACCGGGTGGTGCTCGGCCTCGACGATCCGTGCACCGAGACCGCCGAGTGTCGGACGCCGCTCATCTGCGGCACGTCACCAAGCGTCTGCACGCCGAGCCACGCGGTGCCGGAAGGCGGCGAGTGCGTGCTGAGCGCCGACTGCATCGCCGGCCACTATTGCGCCCGCGGCGTCTGTGCTCCGGCCGGCAACGGCCGGAACGGCGAGGTCTGCTCGTCGACGGCGCAGTGCCGGTCCGAGCTCTACTGCGCGTTCGAGGGTCTGGGCGGCACCTGCCGTCCGGGCGGCACCAAGGACCTGGGTGACGACTGTGCCGCCAGCAGCGACTGCGTCGCGGCGATGGTCTGCGATCCGCTGAGCAATAAGTGCGCCGTCAATTGGTCGGCGCCGGCCGGCAACAGCTGCGCGCGCGATCTGGACTGCGTGCCCGACCTCGGGATCCTGTGCCTCGCAGACACCGGCACCACCGACCCCGCCGATCGGATTTGCACCGGGACCGGCCCCGACGGCCAGCCGGTGCCGCCGTGGGGCGGGGTGCGCTGCCCCGGCGCCGGCGAGCTCGGGAGCAGCTTCCGGGTGCTGTTCGAGGTGCCGCGCGCTGCCCACGAGGACTTCTACCGCTTGCCGTACCCGAACGACGTCCGGGTGAAGGGCGGCCGCGTGGACGTCAGCGGCTTTCCGCGGCCGCCGCTGTACGCGGTGCCCACCGATCTGATGTCGCGCTACGTCGCGGCGATCGGCGCCGAAGAGACCGGCTTCGGTCCCAACGAGAGCGTGTTCTTGCGCCTCTCCGCCTGGCCGCTGAAGTGCGCCGCCAACTGCGCCCAGACCAGCTCCTGCGCCGCCGGCTGTTTCGGGCCCGGCGAGCCGGAGCCGGTCCTCCACATCGTCGATATCACCGATCCGGCGCGCAGCACCTTCTCGCCGGTGTGGTACGCGTGGCAGGCCTCGTCCGCCGCCCCCCACTACATCTGCGGCCCGTGGCTCGCGGTCATGCCCCTGTACCGGACGCCGTGGGAGGTGGGGCACACCTACATCGTCTTCGTGCACACGCGCCTGAAGAGCGCCGACAACCAGGCGATGACCCAGGACAGCGACTTCGAGGCGATGCTTTTGGCGAGCGCACCCGCCGATCCGGTGCTCGCCGCGGCGCACGCGGCCTACGCGCCGCTGCGCGCCTGGCTCGCGGCGGCGCCGATCTATCCCCAGAAGCACTTCACCGGCGTCGCCTGCCCGAACGGCAACGAGTGCACGAGCCCGCAAACCTGCGACCCGACCGCGAAGACCTGCGCTGAGTGGTGCAGGAACAACGATCCGTGCCCCGGGACCCACGTCTGCGACACCACGGCGCACATCTGCATGGAGGCGCCGGTGACCGTCAGCGGCGACGATCTCGGCGCCGCGGCGCTGTTTACGATTCGCGATCCGACCGCGATGCTGAGCGCGCTCGGCGATGCGGTCGCGACCCTGACGCCCGCCGCGAGCGGGCTCGTCGCCTGCACCGCGGCCAGCGCCGTGGCCAGCTGCTCGGCGCCGACCGCGAGCGTCGTCGAGGTCCAGGGCAAGGTGGCCCTGCCGGTGTTCCAGGAGGGCACGGCACCGTACGCGGCGGCGGGGGGCGGCATCAGCGTCGACGGCGCCGGCGTGCCGCAGGTGGTGCGCACCGAGGACGTACGCTTCGCGCTCTCCGTGCCGCAGGGGACGATCCCGCCGGGCGGTTGGCCGGTCGTGATCTACGCCCACGGCACCGGCGGCGACTACCGCAGTCACCTCACCGAGGGCCTGGCGGAGGCGTTCGCGACCGCGGCGCACCCGGCGGCGGTCCTCGGCATCGATCAGGTCGCCAATGGCGCGCGGCGCGGGAGCGCCACCGCGTCATCCGAGACCTTGTTCTTCAACGTCGCCAACCCGAGCGCCGCGAAGGGCAACTCGCTGCAGGGGGCCGTGGACCAGATGACTCTGGCGCGCGCGGTGCCGGCGGTGTCGGCGGCGCTCTCTGCCCTCGCGGGGATGAGCGGCGCGACGCTGGACGGCTCCAAGATCGCGTTTGTGGGCCACTCGCAGGGCGCCACCGTCGGCGCGCTGGCGATGGCGAAAGAGCCGAAGGTCGGCGCCACGGTGTTCTCAGGGGCCGGGGGCGGTCTGTTGGACGCGCTGGCCCACAAGACCAGCCCCTATCCGATGGCGGCGATCGTGCGCATGGTGCTCGCCGATCCCGGCCTCGAGGACTTCCGCGCCCACCCGGCGTTGAGCCTGATCCAGGGCTACCTCGACGACGTCGACGCGATCAACTTCGGGCGCAAGATCACCCTGGAGCCGGCCGCCGGCGGCAACGCCAAGCATCTGCTGCACCTGGTCGGCATCGGCGACACCTACACCCCGAACCAGACCGCGGCGGCGCTGGCGCTGCGTTGGGCGCCGGGAGAGCGCCAGCGCTACACCTGCGGCGGCAGCAACCAGGCCTGCGGCATCTACGTCGGCGGCGCCGGGACCGACTTCGACAACCCGCGGGCGACGCCGCCGCTCACCGCGAACTTCAGCGGCGCCGCGAACGTGGCGCTGACGGTCGCGGTCAGCGTGCATCAGCCGGCGGCGGGCAGCGACGGCCACTTCGTGTTGTTCGACGACGCCAAGGCGCAAGAGCGCGCGGTGGCCTTCCTCGCCGCTTGGCTCGACACGCCCGCGATCCCGCCCACCGTGGTGCCGTAGGCGGCAGGGTGGCGGCGTTCGCCATCGTCAATCGGCGCGCGCTGCGGCGGCTGCAGGCCGGGCACCCGTGGATCTTCCGATCGGACATCGCCTCGTTGCCGGACGGCGACGCCGGTGTCGTCGAGGTCTGTGACCCGAGCAAGGCCTTCTTGGGGCTGGCGCTGTATTCGCCGCGCTCGACCATCACCTTGCGGCTGTTGAGCCGCGAGCGGCTGCAGGTCGATCGCGAGCTCTTGCTCTCGCGGCTGCGGGCGGCGACGGCGCGCCGGCAGCGGTTCGTCGCCGGTCGCGACGCCTACCGGGTCGTGCACGGTGAGGCCGACCTGTTGCCGGGCGTCTTCGTAGACAAGTACGGCGACGCGGTGGTGCTGCAGACCACCTGTGCAGGCGCCGCGAGCCTGGAGCGGGATCTGGTCGCGGCCCTCGAGGAGGTCTTGCGGCCGCGGCTCCTGGTGATCCGCAACGACGCCGCCTCCCGCCGCCACGAGGGGCTGCCGCAAGAGGCGCGCATCGCGGTCGGGGGCGCGCCGACCACGGTGGCGTTTCACGAGGGGGACGTCGCGCTCGAGATCGACGTGCTCACCGACCAGAAGACCGGGGCGTTCTTGGACCAGAGCGCCAACCACCTGCGGGCCGGCGAGGTGGCGGCGGGCGAGGGGCTCGATCTCTTCACCTACCACGGCGGCTTCGCGCTGCAGCTCGCGAAGCGCTGCACCCGGGTGACCGCGGTGGATCAATCGCAGGAGGCTCTGGAGCGTGGTCGGGCCAATGCCGGCCGCGCCGGCCGGCAGAACATCGAGTGGGTGCGGTCGAACGTCCTCGAGCTGTTGCCGCGCCTGGTCGCGTCCGGGGCGCAGTTCGACACCGTGGTCCTGGATCCGCCGGCGTTCGCCAGCACCGCCGCGACCGAGGCCCGGGCGCTCAGAGCCTACAAGGACGTGAACCTGCGCGCGATGAAGCTGGTGCGGCCCGGCGGGGTCCTGATCTCGTGCTCCTGCTCCGGGAGAGTGTCGGCCGCGGACTTCGACGCGATGCTGCAGGCGGCGGCGCGTGACGCCCGGCGCAGCGTCCAGATCGTCGAGCGCCGCGGCGCCGGCGCCGACCACCCGGTGCTCTGCGGTGTGCCCGAGACCGAGTACCTCAAGTGCCGGGTGTGCGCCGTGCTCTGAGCGATACGGTCGCGGCTTCGTGAAGCAGGACATTTGTCGTACGCCCCCGAGCGCCGTCCCCTGTAGGGTGCGCCCCGAAACGACGCTGCGAGGAGGCACGACGTGACGACTCTACTCTGGTGTTGCTTGTCGATGGTGGCCGCGGACGATGGCGCCGCCGAGCGGGCGGTGGCCGAGCACCGGCGCGCCGAAGGCGAGGCGCGGCAGCTCGCGGTCGAGACCGAAACCCGCCTGCAGGTGCTGGACGCCGAGCGGGCGCTGGCGCGGCTCGAGGCCGCGGCGCTGGCGCCACAGATCCAGGCATGGCGGCAGGCGGCCGACAACGCCGGCCGCGAGCTGGAACGGGCGGCGAAGAACGGGAGCGGTGGCATCGGCGGCCTCGAGGTAAAGGCGGTCGACACCCAGGTGGCGCGGGTGATGGGCCTGCCGGCGGGGACCGGGGTCTATGTCACGAAGGTCCAGGCGCAGAGCGCGGCCGAGCGGCTGGGCTTCGTCGCCGGCGACGTGATCGTCGCGGTGGGTGGGGTCGCGGTGGGGGCGACGCCGCCGCTCGCCGGTGTGATTGAGAAGGCGCCGGCGGGCGCCGCGATCGAGTTGGTGCGCGCCGGGGCCAGGCGGTCGATCGAGCTCGGCGCCGCCTCGGGGCGCGTGGAGAGCCTGCGGGTCGGCGCCGCGCGTCTGGCAGGCAAGGCGCGGGCCGCCGAGGCCGAGGTGGCCGAGGCCAAGCGGCGGCTCGGCGAGCTCGAGAGCGAGATCAAGCTGCTCGACCTGCGGCTCGCGGTGCTGCGCGGCACACGGGGGCGGAAGGTCGGCATCGGGGTGCGTGATCTGGATGGGGCGGCGGCGGCAGCCCTCGATCTCGCGGGTGGCGCGGTCCTGGTGACCCGCGCCGATCCCGGATCGGCGGCCGCGGGCGCCGGCTTGAAGGTCGGCGACGTCGTCCTGCGCCTTTCGGGCGCGCCGGTCACCAGCGCGCAGGCGCTGGTGGCTGCCATCGCCAAGTCCCTCCCGAACGAGCGCCTGGCGCTCGAGGTACAACGCCAGGGCAAACGGCTGGAGATTTGGATCGGCGCGGCGCCGGACCTGCGCGTCAGTCAAGAGGGCGGCGGGTCGACGCCGCCGACGTCAGCCGTCGGTGCGCCGGCCGTCAGTCGTAGCCGAGGGCCTTGTGGAGCTGGGCCCGGGTCGTCGCCAGGCTGTAATCGGCGCGCACCTGCTGGGCGGCGGCGTTCGTGAGCGCGAGCTGCGCGTCGCCGAGCTCGATGACGTTGCCGACGCCGGTCTCGTAGCGGCCTTCGGCCAGGCGCAGGCGCAGGCGGGCGTTCTCCGCCGCTTCGTCGGCCGCGAGCCGCGACTCCTTGGCAGCGCGGACCCCGAGCCGGGCCTGATCCACGTCCACCATGACCTGCTGGCGCAGGCTGTCGATCGCGGCTGAAGCTGCCGCGAGATCCGCGGCGGCCTCGGCAGCGGCCGCCCGGGTCTTGCCGCCCTCGAACAGCGGCCAGGTGAGGGTGGCGCCGGCGCTCCAGGCATAGCTCAAGGCGCGCAGCTCGCTGCCGGCGTCGGTGATCGACGAGCCGAGGCTCAAGCTCGGAAAGTAGCCGCCGCGGGCGGCGGCGAGCAGCGCCTCTCGGGCGCGAAGCTCGGCCGTCAAGGCGCGAAACTCGGGTCGGTTCTCGAGGGCGCGGGCGACGAGGACGCCGAGCTCGTCGTCTTCGCCGGGAACCGGCGCGAAGGTCCAGTCGCCGACCTCGAAGCTCACGGGGCCGTCGCGGCCCATCGCCTGGTTCAGCACCGCGCGGCTGGTGGCGTAGGAGTTCTCGGCGGTGATCAGCTGCAGGCGAGCGTTGGCCCTGTCGGTGCGCACCTGGGCGAGGTCGATCGCCGGGCGGGTGCCGATCTCGACGAACCCCTGGATCTGCACCAGGTGGCGCTCCTGGTTGGCAAGCGCCTCGCGGGCGACCGCCACCATCGCCCGCGCCGCGCCGGCGTCGAAGTACGCGGTGCGCACCGCGAGCAGCAGGCCGTGCCAGGTGGTGTGCTCCGCCTGTTGCTGGGCGGCGGCGCCTTCGGCCGCGGCCCGCGAGCGGCCCCAGGCCTGACCGAAGTCGTAGACCAAGAGGCTCCCGGAGAGCCCGAGGCTGAAGTAGTCGTGGCTGCCACCGCCGGTCGACGGGAGCGCGGCGCCGAAGGCAGCGGTGCCGGTGCGGGCGGCGAAGCTCGCATTGCCTCGCTGGTAGCCGGCCGCGGCTTGCAGCTGCGGCAACAGGGGGGCGCGGGCCGCGTCGAGGCGGGCCTCGGCCGCCACGGTGGCGGCGTGGGCGCTGCGGATCTGCGGATGGCGAGCCTTGGCGGTGGCCTCCGCCTCCGGCAGGGTCAGCGTGGTCGGAGCCGCCGGCGGCGTCTGGGTGACGGCGCACAGCAGCAGGCAACAAGGCCCGGTCATTCGTACCTCAGCGCCTCGATCGGATCGAGGCGGGAGGCCTTCCAGGCCGGGTAGAGCCCGAAGACCACGCCGACCAGGGCCGCGAAGCCCATCGAGATCGCGATGACGTCGGGGCGGATCAACAACGGCCAGTTGAAGCTCGACGCCAACTGCCTCGCGGTCAACAGCCCCATGGCGACGCCGATGATGCCGCCGGCGACCGACAGGGTCAGGGCCTCGACGAGGAACTGCGACAGGATGTCTCGCGGGCGGGCGCCGACCGCCATGCGGATGCCGATCTCGCGGGTGCGCTCGGTGACGCTCACCAGCATGATGTTCATGATGCCGATGCCGCCGACCAACAGCGACACCGCGGCGATGCTGGCGAGCAGGGTCGTCAAAGTCTTCGTGCCTTGCTGCTGCGCCGCGGCGACCTCGCTGAGGTTGCGGATCGAGAAGTCATCGTCGGCGTTGCGGTCGATGTGGTGGCGGTCGCGGAGGATGTTCGTGACCTGGGACTGCGCCGAGTTGGCGGCGTCGGCGGAGACCGCGCTGATGAAGATGACCCCGGCGATGAACTTCTGCAGCCCGCCCCGGATCTTCGACAAGAACGCGGTGTAGGGGATGACGACGGTGTCGTCGTTGTCCTGCCCCATCGGCGACTGACCTTTGCGGTCGAGGACCCCGGTCACCTGGAAGGGGATGTTCTTGATGCGGATGGTCTGGCCGACCGGATCGAAGCCGACGCCGAACAGCTTCTCGACCACGGTCTGCCCGAGGACCACGACCTTGTTGCCGCTGTCGACGTCGGTCGGCGAGAACGCGGTGCCCTTGACGGTCGGCCAGTTGCGGATCGCGAAGTAGTCGGCGCTCGAGCCGACGATGTTGGTGTTCCAGTTCTGCTCGTCGCTCGTCAGCTGGCCGTTGGCTTGCATCACCGCGGCCGCGACCCGCACCGCCGGCGCCTCGGTCTGAATGGCCTTCAAGTCGTCCCAGGTGAGCGACGGCATCGAGCCCATGCCGCCGAACGCGCCGCCGCGATGGCTGGTGCCCGACATCACGATGATCAGGTTCGAGCCCATCGACTGGAAGGCGCGCTCGACCTGGGACTTGGCGCCCTCGCCGATCGAGACCATCGCGATCACCGCGCCGACGCCGATGATCACCCCCAGGGTCGTCAGCATCGAGCGCAGCTTGTTGCGCAAGAGCGCTCGCGACGCCACCCGCAAGATCTGAAGGAAGCTCATCGGGTCCTCCCGGCCGCCGGCGCCCGGCTCGCGACGAGCGGCGTCTGGGCGCGGTCCACCTGGACCAGGCCGTCTTTCATCTGGATCAGCCTCGAGGCGTAGGCCGCGATGTCGGGCTCGTGGGTCACGAGGATGATGGTCATGCCGCGCGCTCCGAGTCCCTGGAGGATGGCCATGATCTCGAGGCTGGTCGCGGAGTCGAGGTTGCCGGTGGGCTCGTCGGCGAGGATCGCCCGCGGCCCGGTCACCAGGGCGCGCGCGATCGCGACCCGTTGCTGCTGGCCGCCGGACATCTGGCTGGGGTGGTGGCGGGCGCGGTCCGCGAGCCCCACCTGCTCCAAGGCCGCGTGGGCCCTGAGGGAGCGCTCGCGGCCGCCGGCCCCGGCGTACAACAGCGGCAGCTCGACGTTCTCGAGGGCGCTGGTGCGGGACAGGAGGTTGAAGCTCTGGAACACGAAGCCGAGGGTGCGGTTGCGCAGGCGCGCCAGGTCGTCGGCGCGCAGACGAGCGACGTCGACGCCGCCGAGAAAGTAGCTGCCGGTGGTCGGGCGATCGAGGCAACCGAGGATGTTCATCAGGGTCGACTTCCCCGAGCCTGACGGCCCCATGATCGCGACGAAGTCGCCGGGGTGGACCTGGAGCGAGACGCCGGCCAGGGCCGACACCTCGACGTCGCCCATGTGGTAGCGCTTGGTGACGTCTGCGAGAAGGATGAAAGCGTCGCGCACCGCTGCCTCACGGCCGCCGGGTCGGCGGGCCACCCATCAGGCCGAACTTCAAACCGCCGCTGAAGGCGTCGAGGATGACGACGTCGCCGGGGTTCAGGTCGCCGCTCGTGATCTCGGTCAGCGAGCCATCGGTCAGGCCGGTCGCGACGCGGACCGGGGCCGGCCCCTCGGCGCGTTGAATCCAGACGACCCGCTGTTGCGCCCGGACGCCCTTGGCCGGCAGGCCGCTGTCGTCGGCGTCGGCCTCGGGGCGGGGACCGTCGGCCTCGAAGGGCGCCCGAGCTGCGGCGCGGAATTCGGGGGGCGGCTTGAAGCGCAGCGCGGCGTTCGGCACCCGCACCACGTCGGCCTTCTCGGCGTAGATGAACGTGACGTTCGCGGTCATCCCGGGCTTGAGGCGGAGGTCGGGGTTGGCGACGTCGATGACCGCGTCGTAGGTGACCACGTTCTGCACCGTGGTGGCGGCGTTGCGGATCTGGCGAACCTCGCCGGCGAAGCGCTCGTTGGCGTAGGCATCCACCGTGAAGGTGGCGCGCATGCCCGGCTGCAGCCGGCCGATGTCGGCCTCGGCCACCGAGGTGTCCACCTGCATGCGACGCAGATCCTCGGCGATGACGAACAGGGTGGGCGCCTGCAGCGACGCCGCGACGGTCTGGCCGACGTCGACGTTGCGGGAGATCACCGTGCCGTTGATGGGCGAGGCGATCGTGGTGTAGGCCAGGTTGATCTGCGCCTGACGAAGCGCCGCCGAGGTCTGCTGCACCCGGCCGGCGGCCGAGTCGACCTGAGCGGCCGCTGCCTCGGCGGTGGCCTGGGCGGTGTCGAAGTCGGCCTGGGCGATGAGCTTGCGGGACAGCAGGCTCTGGGCGCGATCCAGCTGGCGGCCGGCGTCTTTGGCCTGGACCTGGGCGCGCTTCAGGTCCGCGAGCGAGGCGGCGTGGTTGGCGCGCGCCTGCTCGAGCGCGGCCTCGAAGAGCTGGGCGTCGAGGCGGGCGATGGTCTGGCCCTTCTTCACCTCGGAGTTGAAGTCCACCAGGATCTCGCTCAGCCGGCCGGAGACCTGGCTGCCGACCTGCACCGTCACCAGCGCCGACAGCACGCCGGTCGCGGTGACCTTGGCGACGAGCGGGCCGCGATCGGCGCGCGCGGTCTCCAGGCGGGTCTCGGGTTTGCCGCCGCAACCAGTCGGGCCGGGGCCGAACACCAGGAGACCCACGAGAGCGGCGCCGGTCGGGCGGGCGAGACGCATCGCAGCACCTTCAGTGAGGCTCCGCGGCACCGGCATCGCGATCGGGTGTCGGGCCCGCCGGGGCCAGAAGCCATGCACGGCCCGGTTGTACCGGAAAGGGGGACACCAACTCAATCAGCGCCGCCCGGGTGGTCGCCAAGCGGGGCGTCGCGACCCTTGACGCCGGGGTCAGGGCGACGGACGTTCAACGCCGGGCAGGGGAGGTGGAGGGTCGTCGGACATGGTCGTCTCCTGGTGGGTGTGCGGGACAGCAATGCTCTTCGCGGCCGTGGTCGAGACCAACGCCGCGACGGTGGAGGATACCAACATGAAGGCGATGCTCGCGCCGTGGACCGGCCCCTATAAAGGAGTGCCGCCCTTCGACCGCGTCGTCGTGGCGCAGTTTGAGCCGGCGCTCGAGGCGGCGATGGCCGAGCAGCTCGCGGCGATCGACCGTATCACCGCCGAGTCGGCGCCGCCGACCTTCGCCAACACCCTCGCGGCGCTGGAGCGCTCCGGGCGGACCTTGGATCGGGTCAGCAACCTCTATGGGGTGTGGTCGTCGGCGATGAGCACCCCGGAGTTCCAGGCGGTGGAGCGGCTGATGGCGCCGCGCCTCGCCGCGTTCCAGGACAAGATCACCCAGAACGACAAGCTCTTCGCCCGCATCGCCGCGGTCTACGAAGCGCGCGACACCGCCTGCAAGACGCCGGAAGAGAAGCGCCTGGCGTGGTTGTACTTCAAGAACTTCGTCCGCGAGGGCGCAAAGCTCGACAGGGCGGCGAAGAAGCGGGTCGCAGCGATCAACGAACGCCTGGCGTCGCTGTACACCAGCTTCACCCAGAACATCCTCGCCGAAGAGGCCGACTACACCCTGGTGCTCGACAACGAGACCGACCTCGAGGGGCTGTCGGCGTCGCTCAAAGAGGCTGCCTCGGCGGCGGCCGAGAGCAAGGGGCACCCGGGCAAGTGGGCGGTGTTGAACACCCGCTCCAGCGTCGAGCCCTTTCTGACGTACGCGAAGCGGCGCGACCTGCGCGAGAAGGTCTGGCGGGCGTTCGTGGCCCGCGGCGACCACGGCGACGGCCGCGACAACAAGAAGGCGATCACCGAGATCCTGAAGCTCCGGGCCGAGCGCGCCTCGCTCTTGGGCTACGAGACCCACGCCCACTGGCGCCTGGAGGACGCGATGGCGAAGACGCCGGCGAGGGCGATGGAGCTCATGGAGGCGGTGTGGCCGGCCGCGGTGGCGCGGGTCCGCGAAGAGGTCGCCGACATGCAGGCGGTCGCGGACCAGGAGGGCGCGAAGGTCGTCGTCGAGCCCTGGGACTATCGCTACTACGCCGAGAAGGTGCGCAAGGCGAAGTACGACCTCGACGAGAGCGAGGTGAAGCCCTACCTGCAGCTCGAGAAGCTCCGCGAAGGGATGTTCTGGGTGGCGGGCCGGCTCTTGGATCTGCACTTCAGCCCGGCGAAGAACGTCCCGGTGTACCACCCCGACGTCCGGGTGTGGGTGGTGAAGGACGGCGCCGGCAAGCAGGTCGGGCTGTGGTACTTCGACCCCTACGCCCGCGACGGCAAGCACTCGGGGGCGTGGATGAACGCCTACCGCAACCAGGAGCGCTTCGACGGCGAGGTCCCGACCATCGTCTCCAACAACGCCAACTTCGTGAAGGCGAAGGCCGGCGAGCCGGTGCTGGTGAGCTTCACCGACGCCGAGACCCTGTTCCACGAGTTCGGCCACGCGCTGCATGGCCTGTCGTCGAACGTCATGTACCCGTCGCTCGCCGGGACCAGCGTCGCGCGGGACTACGTCGAGTTTCCGTCGCAGCTCTTCGAGCGCTTTGTCGAGACCCCCGAGGTGCTGCGGAAGTTCGCGCTCCACGTCAAGACCGGCAAGCCGATCCCGCAGGCGCTCGTCGACAAGATCGAAAAGGCGTCGAAGTTCAACCAGGGCTTCGCCACCGTCGAGTACCTCGCCGCGGCGCAGGTCGACATGAAGGCGCACCTCGCCGGGGCGAAGGCGATCGATCCGGCGGCGTTCGAGCGCGACACCCTCGCGGTCTTGAAGATGCCGCGCGAGATCGTGCTGCGCCATCGGATGCCGCAGTTCAGCCACGTCTTCGCCAGCGACGGCTACTCGGCGGGCTACTACAGCTATCTCTGGGCCGACACTCTGAGCGCCGACGCCTACGAGGCCTTCCTCGAGGGCAAGGGCCCGTACGACAAGGCGGTCGCCAAGAAGCTCCGGCAATACGTGTTCTCGGTGGGCAACACCGTCGACCCCGCCGACGGCTATCGGGCGTTTCGCGGCCGGGACGCCGGCATCGGCGCGCTGATGCGCAAACGCGGCTTCCCGGAGCCGGCGACGCGGCTCAGTGAATGACCTTGCCGCCGTCGACGACCAGGGTCTGACCGGTGACGAAGCTCGACAACGGTGACGCCAAGAACAGGATGGCGCCGGCGACGTCCTCGGGCTCGCCCCAGCGCCCGAGCGGCGCCTCCTCGGCGAGGGCGCGTTGCTCTTCGGGACCCAAGGTGTCGAACCAGCCGGTGCGGATGTTGCCCGGGGCGACGGCGTTGGCGCGGACACCGTGGGCGCCGTAGCCTTTGGCGACGTCGCGCATCAGCCCCAACAGCCCGGCCTTGGCCTCGGTGTACGGGGTGGCCTTGTGGCCGGCGAGCGCCGGGGTCGATGACACGTAGACCAGCGCCCCGGAGCGCTGCGCCATCATCGTCGGCAGCACCGCGTGCGTGAGGTTGCGCGCCCCGCCCAGATCGACGTCGGCGACGCGGCGAAAACGCTCGGTGAGCGCCGCGGCGGGGATCGCGTGCAGCGGCGTGTCCCACAGCTCGGCCTCGATGGGATGGCCGGCGTTGTTCACCACGATGTCGATGCGGCCGCCGCTCCAGGCGAGCACCCGCTCGACCATCTCGCCGACCGCGGTGCGATCCGACACGTCGACCCCCAGCGCCAGCACCACGTCGCCGAATTCCGCGACCCAGCTCTCGGCGACGGCGGCGGCGCGCGCCGCGTCACGACTGGTGAGCACCACCCGGGCGCCGTAGCGGCACAGCTCCAGGGCGGTCGCCTTGCCGATGCCACGGCTGGCGCCGGTGACGATCGCGGTCTGGCCTTCGAGACCGGGGATGGAGGCGCGCGGCTGGTGTTTCATCTCACGTCCCTCCGGCGAGTGGGCGGTCGGGGTGCAGGGCGCGGTAGTGCAAGAACAGCTCGTCGCCGAGCCGCGACGTCGCGGCGAGCGTCAGCGGCAGGCGCCGCGCGAGGGCGAGACCGGCGCCGCCGGCGAAGGACGGGGCGCCGCGACCGCCCAAGAGCGTCGGCGCCAGGGTGACGAAGACCTCGTCGACCAGCGCCGCGTCGAGGAAGCGGCCGTTGGTCTCGGCGCCGCCCTCGACGAGGAGGACCTCTACGCCCCGCGCCTCCAGGCGGCCCATGAGCTCTTGGAGATCGACCGTCCCCTTGCCGAGTCGCCAGTGCTCGACGCCGTTTGCGAGCGGCTGCAAGAGGCGCAGCGGGTCGGCGCCGGTGACGAGCACCCGGGGTGCGGCCGCGGGCTCGGAGAGCGCCCGGCAGGTGGGCGGCAGGTCGCCGCTCGCGCTCAAGACCAACTGCATCGGGTGCTCGCTCTTGCCGCGGTCACGGCGCCGCTGCCGCAGCGCCGGGTCAACCACCGAGAGCGGGGGATCGATGCGGCGCACGGTCTCGGCGCCCACCAGCACCGCGTCGGCGTCGGCGCGCAGCTCCTGCATCCGCGCGAGGTCCGCGGCGGAGGTGAAGCGGCCGGCCTCGCGCGCCGCCGAGGCCGTCTTGCCGTCGACGGTCATCGCCATGTTCAGTCTGACGACGGGGCGCGGCATCTCAGGCACAGCCGTCGCAGCCGCAGTCGTCCTTGGCGCCGGGCTCGGGTCCGGCGAGCAGGCGGGCGAGGGAGTCGGCCGCGGCCTTGTCGCCGGCGATGCCCCAGGTGACCGCGCGGGCGCGGTGCGAGCGGGCGTGCGGCACGTTGTGACACGGATGCAGCGCGTCGATGACGACGACCGCCGCGACGGCGCCGAGGTGCAGGACGAGGGTGTCGGCGATCAGCTGGGTGGCGTCCTCCTGCAGCGCCAGGCGCGCGGTGCAGGCGCGGACCAGGCGGGCGAGCGCACCGAAGCCGGCGACGCGGGTCCGCGGCAGATAGGCGACGTGGGCCTCGCCGAAGGCCACCGTCAGATGGTGCGGGCAGACCAGGTGGACGCCGACGTCGAACAGCGACACCGGGGATCGGGAGCGCGTCTTGCTGCCGCGGCCGAGGACCTCCTTCGGGTCGAGCCCCTCACCGGCGAGCAGGTGCTCGACCCAGAGGGAAGCGGCGCGGGCCGGCGTGCCTTTGAGCTCGCCGGCGAGGCTGACGCCCAGACCTTGGAGGAGGGCGCGGATCGCGCGCGTCGCCTGCTGCTGTCGCCGCGACGCCGATTCGGATCGACGTCGCCGGGGGGCTTTGGTCACGGCGTTGCTCCTTGCCGAACGCGGTTGCGGTCGCCATCGTTGCCCGATGTCGGAGGCAACGCAACCTTTGTTTGTCGAGCGGCTTGCCGAGCAGCCGGGGTCGCCCTAGACTCCGCGCGCCGCGACGGCCCGACCGCCGCTGTGAGGTCGCAGTCCCGATGTTTGCCTACATTGATCCGAGCATCAAGCGCGAGCTGCAAGAGGACGGCAAGCTCTTCTTCCTCGACGAGCAGGGTCGGGCGCTCGCCGCGGTCAAGAAAGGTGCGGCGCCGTTCTTGAGCGTCGTCGGGCCGATCCCGCTGCCGATCCGCGTCGGCGCGAAGGAGCGGACCTTCCAGTGGTACGCGTGGGTGCGCAACGCCGATCTGACGCGCATCGAGGCCGTGGTCGCCGAGGTGCGGCAGAGCGGCCCGCGCGGCATCTACAGCCTGCTCTCCGAGTTCATGGCGGTGAGCTCGATCTTGGTCTACGGCGACTTCGCCGCCGCTGCGGCGCCGCTGGTGCGGGTGCACTCGAACTGCCTGACCGGCGACGTCTTCGGCTCGCTGCGCTGCGACTGCGGACCGCAGCTCGCCGCCGCGCTCGAGGCGATCGTCAAGGCGCGGCGCGGGGCGCTGATCTACATGGCGGGGCACGAGGGCCGTGGCATCGGGCTGTGGGCCAAGGCGATCACCTACCTGCTGCAGGACGCCGGCCACGACACCTACGAGGCCAACGTCCGCCTCGGATTGCCGGTCGACTCGCGCGACTTCTCCGATGCGGCGCGGCTCATCAACTACTTTCGCGGCTCCGGCGCTTCGGTCCGGTTGCTCGGCAACAACCCGCTGAAGCGCCGGGCGCTGGAAGAGATGGGCGTCGAGGTCGCGAAGCAGGTGCCGCTCGTGGTCGGGGTGAGCCGCCACAATGCTCGCTACCTGAAGGCCAAACGTCGGCACGGTCACTTGATCGCGGTTGCGGCGCTCAGCGGCGCGGCGCGCGGTCGCAAGTCGGCCACCAGGAGGTAGGGATGGGTTTGCGGTCGCTGTTGCTTCGTCCGTGGGGTCCGCTCCTGGGCGTGCCACCGACGCCGGGCGGGCGTTTCGAGGTCGTCACCGACGACGGCGTCCGCCTGGCGTTGCACCGCGTTCATCCCGAGGGCGAGCCCGGGCCGGTGGTCATGTTGTTGCACGGGCTGTCGGCGAACCGTCACACCTTCAATTTCCCGGGCCGATCGCTCGCGGCGTACCTCGCGGGCCGGGGCTTCGACTGTTTCTTGCCCGAGCTGCGCGGCGCCGGCGACAGCGCTCGGCCTGGGTGGCATTGGCGTTTCGACGACTGCCTGCGCCGGGATCTGCCGGCGTTTCTCGCGACCATCCGCCGGGTCACCGGTCGGCAGGCGATCCATTGGGTTGGCCACAGCATGGGCGGTCTGCTGTTGCTCTGCCACGGGATCCTGACGCCCGCGGCGCCGGTCAGCTCCGGGATCATGTTGGGCTCGGCCATCGACTACCGCCTCGGGGCTTCGGCGTTTCGCTGGCTGTTGCCCGCGAAGGGTCTGCTGCAGACGATGCCCTTCGTCCCCTACGGCACGTTGATGAGCTGGCTCGCACCGCTCGCGGGTCGCGGCGTGATCGACCTGGCCGAGGCGTTCAGCTACTGGCCGGAGAACCTCGAGCCGGCGATGGCGCGGCGGCTGCACGCCATCGGTTTCCACGCGATCCCGACGTCACTGTTGATGAGCCTCGCCGGGGTGCTCGGCGACGCCGGGCTGGCGCTCGACGACGGCACCAAGGTGCGCGAGCACCTGGGGAGCTACCGGATCCCGACCTTGGTCTTGGGCGGGAGCCGCGACCTGCAGGCGCCGGCGGCCGCGGTGGCACATCTGGCCTCGGTGTTGGGCGGCAAACCCGAGCTCCGGATCTTCGGGCGCGAGCACGGCGACAGCGAAGAATACGGCCATTTCGATCTGATCGTCGGCAAACACGCGCCGCAAGAGGTCTGGCCGGCCATCTCGGCGTGGCTCGAAGGGCACCGTTCCGCCTGACGGTGGCGGGGCGGTTGCGGCGTTGGTCGTCACCCTGCTAGCGTCGCGTCGCGTCATAACGCTCGCGCCTGGGGGTGTCCGATGCACACGTCGTCGTTGCCGTACGTCTCGCTCCTGACGCTGTCGCTCTTTGCGGGCTCGGCCGCCGCCGCCGAGGACGGCAAGGCGACGCTGCCGGCCGCCACCTGGGAGGCGATGCTGCAGGAGCTCGAGACCGCGAGCCGCGCGGCGCGGCCGCCGGTCACGGTGTTGAGCATCGATCGCCGCGTCGAGGGCGTGCTGCGCAAAGGGTTGTTCAGCGCCACCCTGACCGCGATCTTCGAGGTCCCGAACGTCGACTCGGGTCACGTGCGGGTACCGGTGCTCGACGCCGCCGCCGCGGTGGAGGAGGTGCGCTTGAACGGCCAGCGGACCTCGTTGCTCAAGGAAGGGCGGCTGTACACGGTCGGCGTCGAACGGCCGGGGAGGAACACGCTGAGCGTCCGCTTCCTCTGGGGCAAGGAGCAGGACCGCTTCGCGCGCCGGCTGCGCTTCGAGCTGCCGGAGGGCGGGCCCACCCATCTTCGGGTGTTGGTGCCCGAGGTCGACATCGAGGCCCGGCTCGGCGCCGGGGTGCTCGTGGGCCAAGAGCGGCTGGCGGCGGGCACGGTCCTCGAGGGGCAGACCGACGCCTCCGGGCGCGTGGATCTGACCTGGAACCGCCGTCTGTCGCACAAGAGCCGCAGCGCCGCCAAGATGGAGGCGCGCCTGAACGTGCTGTTCGCCGCCGAGGAGACCCTGATGGCGGGAGTCCTGGCGTTGGATCTGCGCCTCCAAGAAGGAGAGGTCGATCGCGTCGATCTGCAGCTCCCCGGCCAGGTCGAGGTCACCGCGGTCGACGGCGATGCGGTGCTGCAGTGGTACACCGAGGCGAAGGACGGCGGGCGCCTGGCGATCCTGCTGCGCTACCTGGTCGAGACCGAGATTCACCTCCGGGTTCGATTCCAGTTCCCGCTCGAGGTCGACAAACCGACGCCGCTGTCGTTGCCGCTGCCGCTCATCGGCACCGCGATGTCCGGCGCGGTCGGCATCCAGGGGCCGGCGGGGCTGAGCATCGAGGCGAGCGTCGTCAAGGACGCCGAGGCGGTCGAGGTCGTCGATCTGCCGCGGGCGCTCATCGATCTGACGACGAGCCCGATCCTGCAGGGCTTCGCGTTTTCGGCCCCACCGGCGCTCGCGGTCCGGATCGCGAGGCTGCAGACCGTGGAGCTGTTGTCGACCTTGATCGACGAGGTTCAGGCGTCGACGGTGCTGATCGAGGACGGCGCCGAGCTCACCAAGATCAAGCTGCGGCTGCGGAACAACACCCGGCAGTACCTGCGCGTCCTGTTCCCCAAAGGCGCGGTGCTCACGCACTCGCTGATCGACGGCCACCCGGTTCGGCCGGCGGTGGCGACCGACAGCCCCGACGCCGAGGCGCTGCTGTTGCCGCTGCGGCAGAGCGAGCGGCTGGGTGCCGCGGGCGAGCACACCCACGTGGTCGCGGAGGGCGAGACCCTCTCCGGCATCGCCAACTTCTACTACTCGGACCCGAACGGCTGGCAGGCGATCCTCGACCGTAACACCGCCGAGATCTCGTCGGCGATGGATCTGCAGCCCGGGGCGGCGCTGCGGATCCCGGCGAAGAAGGGCACGGTGCAGGAGTCGAGCTTCGTGGTCGAGCTGGCGTACAAGCGCCGGCACCCGGCGCTCGGCGGCGTCGGTCGAGCCACACTCGAGCTGCCGGCGCTCGACGTCGACAGCATGCAGGCGGTCTGGCACCTCTACTTGCCGCACGCCATCGATCCGATCGCGTTTTCGGGCAACCTCACCCAGTACTCCGCGATCCGTTACGATCCATTTCGGCGGGTGCGCGACTTCCTGCGCCGCGCCCTCTGGGTGCGCGACGCCTGGGCCGGCGGTCGTTACCAATCGATCCTGGTGCAGCGCAAAGGGATCTACCAGGCCGAGGCCGGCCTGAAGGAAGAAGGGCGGATGGTGCTGTCCAGCTTCCCGCTGGTCGGCGACCGCTATCGCTTCCGGCGGGTGGCGCTGTCGCGGGAGACGCCGCACCTGACGTTGACCTACGTCGATCGCGATCTGGCACCGATCTTCCGATGGGGCGCGTTCGTCGTGGCCTTCGGGACCGCGTTGTTGTTGCTCCTGCGGCCCGAGCGGCGCCGGTACTGGCCGGCGGCGGTGGCGGCGCTCGGCGTGCTGTTGTTCTTGGCCTACTACTTCCTGGGGATGCACCGGCGGATCCTCTGGGGCGTGGATCTGGCGTTCTTGGTCGTGGTGCTGCGGGCGCAGGTGCCGCTGGCCGTCGGGCGCGGGCGCCAGCTCTTCGAGTCCCCGTGGCGGGTCGTCGACGTGCTGACGTTGTCGAACCTCGGCGTCTTGGTGGTGACGTTGGTCTATCTGTCGTTGGCGTTGATCTTGCCGCTGCTGTTGTCGACCCTGACGCTCGCGCTCATCGGCGTCGTCTGGTGGCGCCGGCAGGGTCGCACGGAGGTGGGCCATGAGTAGCGCCCGTCTCGTCCGTGTGTCGTTCTGGGTCGCGGTCTTGACGCTCGGCGCGGACGGCGCCTCGCTTCGGGCAGAGGAGGACGCGGATGACTTCGGCGAGGTCCGCGACAGCTCGGGCTACGAGCCGGACGTCGACCTTTCGATTCCGGAGCCGGCGGAGCAAGATCAGCAGGCGGAGCAGGACGAGCAGGAGCGCAGCCGCGCCGCGGTCCGGGCCAGCCAAGCCGATCAGAGCTTCGACGATCTGATGCGGCAGAACGCGGCGCCGCTGCAAAAGGCCCAGATCCGCAGCTTCAACGAGATCGCCCTGCAGGGTAGCGGCAACGTCGCGGCGGCGACGGTCGAGGTGCCGCTGCGGCAGTATGCCGCGGTGCGCGAGCGCTTGAACGGCCTGCGCGAGCGGGCCGCCAAACAGCTCGGGCCGGCGGTGGTGTTGGGGGCCGCGGGCTACACCGGCGTGGCGAAGGACGGTGGCCTGAGCCTGCGGATGCAGCTGCAGGTCACCCTCGGGCAGGCGGGGCGCTACAAGGCGGTGCCGCTCGTCGGCGACGACGTCGTCGTGGCACGGGCGACCGCCGCCGGGGCGGCGCTGACGATGGCGCGCCAGAATGGCTATCAGGTCTGGGTCACCAACCGGGTCGGCGAGGTGACGCTGGTGCTCGACCTGTGGGTTCCGGCGCGCGGCCCGCGGGGGTCGATCGAGTACGACTTCCTGGTGCCGCGGACGCCGGTGACGACCTTCGAGTGCCGCTTCCCGGTCGCCGGTCTCGAGCCGCGTCTGAGCGCGGCGGTGCGCTCCGAGGTGCGAAGCGTCGGCAACACCACGGTGCTCAGCGCGACCCTGCGGCCGACGACCCGCGTTCACCTGGTCGGGTTCCGCGACATCGGCGAGACCGAGGGCCGCGAGCGGCGGATGTACGCCGAGACCCTGAGCCTGTTGTCGATTGACGAGAGCTCGGTCGAGCTGTTCGCGGTGGTGCGCTACACCATCCTCTACGCCGGCGCCAAGGAGTTCCAGATCATGGTGCCGGCCGGAATGAGCGTGGTGTCGGCGGAGGGCGAGGGCGCCTTCCGTTACGAGACCGAGCCGGCGGCCGGCGGCCTCTTGGTGCGCGGCGAGACCGCGTTTCCGATCCGCAACGGCTACGAGATCTCGCTGCGACTTCGGCGGCGGAGCGCCGGCGGCGGCGACGAGCTCGCGGTGCCGCTGTTGCACCCGCTCGGGGTCGAGCGCGAGCAGGGCTACTTGGCGGTCGAGGTGCCGGGGAAGATGCAGCTGCAAGAGGTGGCGCGAAAGGAGGCGCTGGCGATCGACGTGCGCCAGCTGCCGCCCGAGGTGACGCAATCGGCGGTGAGCCCGATTCTGCGCGCCTACCGCTACCACGGTGGCGGCGCCGCGATCTCGCTGCGCGCCGTGCGGCTGCCGGAGCGGGAGCCGGCGTCGGCGTCGATCGACCGGGTGCGGGCCACGTCGGTCGTGGCCGCGGACGGTCAGGTGCTCACCGATCTGCGCATCACGCTGCGCAACCGCCTGCTGCCGAGCTTGGGCATCACGTTGCCCGAGGGCACCGAGGTGCGCTCGACGCTCTTGGACGGCGAGCCGGTCAAGCCGAGTCGCGACGCCTCGGGGCAGCTCCGCCTGCCGCTGTCGCGCTCGCGCGGCGGCGAGCGCCTCGAGCCGTTCACCGTGGTCGTGGTGTTGAGTCGAGCGCAGTCGGCCCTGGGTCGGTTCGGTCGCGTGGCGCTGGAGCTGCCGGCGCTCGAGCTGCCGGCGGCGTCGTTGGCGTGGACGCTCTACGTGCCGGCCAACCAGATCTACAGCCGGCCGCAGGGGGACATCGAGGCGCAGGGGATCGCGCGCACCGCGAGCTGGCACCAGGCGCACCAGGCGAACGCCGCGCCCGCCGCGGGGGGCGGGCACGGGGGTGGCGGTCCGGCCGAGCACGCGATCGCCTCTGCCGACAGCGGCGCGATGCCGGTGCGGATCAAGCTCCCGGAGAGCGGCGTCCAGCTGCACTACCAGCGCTACTGGCTCGCCGCGGCCCAGCCGGTGACCGTGAGCTTCTGGCATCTGCTCGGATGGCTGCGCCTGCCGTTGCTGCTCGGCGGCGCGCTGCTGTTGCTGTTGGGGCTGTCGTGGTGGCTGCAGGATGTCCGCCTCAGGACGGCACGACGGCGGCGCGCGGCGGGCGGCTTGGCGCTGGGCATCGTGACCGTGGGGCCGGTCGTTTGGCTGGGGCACGTGGCGCTCGTCGTCCTCGTGGTGTTGGCCGCGGTCGCGGTCCACGCCTTTCGGCGCGGCGAGCTGCAGCGGTTCGGGCACGCCGCGTCGCAGTGGGTCGGGAGCTTCGGGGAGCGCTTCCGAGCCCGCACGCGCCCGGCGGCGCCGTGGACGCTGGCGACCGTGTTGTGGCGCATCAGCCTCGGTGGGGTGATGGCGGTCACGACCCTGGTGACCGTGATCGTGGCGGTGCAAGTGGTGTTGCTGCTGTTTCGGCCGTTCGGCGGCTAAGGGCGGCGGCGCCGCCAGGCCGAGGCGCATGCCGCGAGGCCGGCCCACCAGGGCAGCGCCGCGGCGCGGCAGCTTGACGAGACCTCGAGCGGGCCTGCGGCGTCGGCTGGGACGGGCACGGGCTCGGGGGGGGCCGGCGGCGGCGTGAGGTCGACGGTGACGATGCGCGTGGCGCTCTCGCGGCTCGGGTCGCCGACCCGGCGCGCTTTGAGCGCCAGCAGGTGCCGGCCGGCGACGTTCAAGCGCGGACTCTTCACCTCGAGTCTGCCGGCGGCGGCGAGGCGGAAGCTGCTCCACGGCCCGCCGTCGACGCTCACTTGGTAGGCATACGGCGAGGCGGCGCGCGGCGTGGCCTCGACGTCGACGACGACGGCGCCGCCGGCGTAGAGCGGGCCGGGAGTCGGCGTCGCGACCAAGACAATCGGCGCCGGGGCGCGCTTCAGGACGAAGCAGGTAGGGTCGTCAGGGTTGAGGGTCGCGGGCTCGTCGCACACCGTGGCGTAGAACGACAGGAACGGGACCCCGGTGTCGCCGAGGTCGCGGCGGACGGCGCTGACGTGCAGGTACAGGGGCGTGCCGAAGGGCGCGCCGAGCAGGCTCGAGGCCGCGAGCGGGATCCGCTGGCCGCCGGCGAGCAGCTGCGACACCGCGAGGTCCACGACCATCTCCATCAGGCGGGACAGGTCGGCGCCCGGGGCGAGCTCGTTGTAGAGCTGGCGGCTGTCGACGAGGCTGATGCCGTCCACCAGGAGATCGAGAGAGGCGGCGCCGCGATCGACGCTCAAGCGGACCACGACGTCGGCGACGATGCCGGCCAGGCGCACGAGCTCGTCGTCCTGGAACACGAAGATGTCCACCTGCAGGTCGTCGACCACGATCTCGACGAGCGGGTCCTGGACGCCGTCGCCGACCATGCCGCCGGCGCCGAGCCTCACGGTCGGCGCGCGGGTGGCGAGGAAGCTCAAGGCGAGCGGTGACTCGGGCTCGGCGATCCCCGCCAATCGGGAATCGAAGTTCATCAGCATGCCGGCGTTGAGCTCGATGGCGCCGTTCGTCAGCGCGCTCGCCTGGTCGGCGGTCAGGTCAAAGCAGAGCAGCCCGCCCTGGAAGCTCGCGAACAACGCCTGTTGCAGTGGTGCCAGGGCGAGGCTCGCCACCAGATGATAGGCCTCGAAGTGGCTCGCGCCGCTCGCCGGATCCAGGACCTCGACGAAGCCGGTAAACGGCGGTGGCGCGCCGATCATCGCCGCAAGGTCGGGCGGGGCGACGCCGGCGGCGCAGGCGGCGGGGGTGAGCGCCGCGGTGCCGGTGTCGAGCGGGATCTCCAGGCCCCGGCCCGGTGCGGGGCCGCGGACGTCGAGGCGGTCAGCGACGAGCGCCGCCACCGCGAGCGGCGTGGCGGCCGGGAAGATCGACGGCAGGATCTGGGCCGCGTCGATCTGGGTCTCGAGGGCGAGGGGGGCTACGGCGAGCCCCTGCGTCAGCGCGTCGGAGATCGCGGTCGCGACCGCCGGCCCCATCGCGGTCAGGACCGGGCGCAAGACGTTGCTGATGAAGCCGCCGAGCTCGGCGAACAGATCCAAGAGACCGCAGACGTCGACGCAGCTCCCCGCGGGATAGGGACCGTAGGCGCCGTGGCAGCGCGGGTCGTCGCAGCTCGTGTCGTTGACGCCGTCGCACGGGCTGACGGTCAGGTGCAGCGCCGAGTCGTCGGTCTGGTCGCCCAGGTCGACGACGACGTTCTCGGCGCTGCTCGCGAACCGCGGCCGGCCGCTCGTCGCATCGACGCCGAGGCGGAGATCGAAGGCCAGCCTCGCGACCCGCATCCCCGCGTAGCCGGGGGTGTCCCGCACGTGGCAGGCCGCGGTGCCGATGCTCGGCAGGTTGGTGACCACCGCGAGATCGACGAAGACGTCGACGTTCGACGCCGAGATCCGCACCCCCGGGCGCCCGCTGCCGTCGGCATCGAGCCACTCGATCGAAAGCGCGGTCGCCAGCGCCGGCAGGTCGAAGCCCAAAGTCGACAGGTGGGTCGGGCCGAGCTCGGCGGCCGGATTGGTGCGCGCCACGCACGGCGCGTCCGGCTCGCCGATGCAGCCGTCGCGCAAGTAGACCGGGGCGGTGGCCGGGTCGAGCAGGGTCTCGTCGAGCGGGTAGACGCCGCGGTCGCCGGCGACCTGGAGCACGTTGGCGGCGAGGGCCGGCAGCTGCCCTTCGAGGAAGCGCAACAGGGTCTCGGTGAGCCGGAGGCTGACGCCGCCCGGCACGACCTCGCCGCCTGCCGGGGGCGGCGCGGGATACGGGGTCGACGGCGCGCCGGCGCAGCCGGCGCAACCCGAGGGCGAGCCCTGGCAGGCGGTGAGCGCCGCGAGCACCAGGGGGTAGAGGGGGCGGCCTTTTGCCATCGTCAGAGTATAGCAGCCCGGGGCGCGGCTAGCGCATCGGGAATGGCGGGTCATAGACGCCGTTGGCGTTGCGGTCGAAGAAGATCGGGTTGCCGAACGCGAACGGCTCGCTGCCGCCCGAGAGCACCGCGAAGGTCTCCGGCGTGGTGGCGGCCGGATCGAACGTCACGTTCCCCCCGGAGAGGCAGACCGGATACAGGCTCCAGCCGACACCCCGCACCCGGACGACGATCCAACCGTCGCCTTCCGGGAGCTGGAGAGCGTCCAGATCGACGCTCGCGTCGTAGATCTTGCCGACGCCGCCGTTGGCGCGCGTCACCTCGAGGCCGGCGAGCGGCAGCGTCAAGGTCGGCGACAGCGCCAGCGTCGACGAGTCGCCGCTCTGGTCGGCGTAGGTCTGGGTGATGAAGATCTCGGCGGCGCTGACGCCGTACCAGGTCGCGGTCTCGACGTGGATGTCGAGGCGGAGCGGCAAGGTCGCGGGCGTCAGGAGGTCGCCGAAGGTCGCGCTCTGGTCGCCGGCGCTGAGGACGGCCGTGAGCTGCGGGCCGCTCGAGCCGAACACGTGGCCGGCCTTGAGGTTCTGCAATAGCTCCGACACCGACGCGAACGGCGGCCGGTCGTCTTTGGCGGCGATGTAGGTCCGCGGCTCTCCGGGGTTGCGGTTGAACACCCCGTGGGTGTCGCTCACCGCGACGCCGGTGGGCCGCAAGCCCATCGACAGGAGGTTGAACCAATCGCGCATCGCCGCCTCGGCGGAGCCCTGCGCCAGGCCGTTGTAGATCTCGAGGGTGTCGAAGTTCGGCGAGAACAGCGCCGAGCCCGGCGCCATGTGCATCAGCTCGGGCGACGGCGCCACCCTCGGGTCGTGGTAGATCGTGCCGCCCTCGAGGTCGACCTTCATGCCGATGGCGTCGAAGTACGAGCGGCGCATGCGCGGGTGGTTCACCTGGACGACCTCGGCGCCCCGCAGCCGCATGCGGTCGAAGAGCTCGCCGGGGCTAGGACGGGCGCGACCTCCGGCCCAGTCGGGTGGATCGCCGTTCTGCATCCCGGCCCTGGGCTCGATCGGGTAGCCGTTGAAGTGGCCGAGATCGATGGTGCTGACCTCGACGCCCGGGATCGTCTCGACCTGGTCGGTGAGGCCGAGGAGCGCCACCAGCGGCCGCAGATCGCTGACCACGTCGTGATCGGTGGTCGCGAAGAACTCGATGCCGGCCGCGACCACGCTCGCGAGGCGCTGCTCGAGCTCGACCACCGAGTCGAGCGACGGGAGCTGGTGCACGTGGAAATCGCCGGCGACGTAGCCCTTCGAGTCGACGACCCGGTGCAGGACGCCGGCGACCGTCACGGTGGCGCCGGCGGCGACGTCGAGCAGGCGCACGACGGTGTCGTACTCCGGACCCCGGCTGACCACCGCCAGGTACTTGCCGGGCACCACCGCGAGCGCCGCCTCGGGACCGAGTCCGGTGCTGCAGTGGAGCAGGTGGGCGGCGTAGGGGGTCGGCGCGCCGAGCTCGAAGCGCTTGCCGTGGCGGAATGGAACGTTCCCGGTGCACGGGCCGGGGCCGCAGAGGCCGCCGTCGCGCGCATACCCCTGGCCGATGAGGAGCAGCCGGCACGGCGTGAAGGCGAGCGCGCTCTGGTCGACGGCGTTCGCCGACTGGACCTCGATCGCGACGTGCCCCGGGGGGGCGAGCTCGATCGGCATCGAGGTGACCGCGCCCGCGGTGATGGTCACTTGCCGGCCCGGGTCCGGGAGGCGCGCGAGGTCGTCGGCGGCGATGTGGTAGCTGCCCGCCGGCACCTTGCCGCCGAAACGGCCGTCCCGGTCGGCGACGAACGACAGCAGGACGTCGCCGTCTTGGAGATCGAGGAGGGCGACGCGCGCGCCCGGGACGGCGCCGCCGCCGCGCTCGACGACCGTGCCTTGGAGCTCACCGACGGCGGTCGGGTCGCCGCTCTTCGCCGCCACCCAGGTCCGCACGTCGCCGACGTCGCGGCCGAGCACCAGGTCGAACCCCAGGCCGCGCTCTTCGCCGGGCGCCAGGACCAACGGCCCCTTGACGTCGAGCACGCTCAACAGGTTCTTGTCGCCGACCATCACCACCGCCATGCCGACGACGCCCACCGCCAGCCTCTTCACCGCCGCGGCGTCCAAGAAGTCGACGCTGTGCACCCCGAGGGCGTAGCCGTCGCCCTGGTAGGCCATGAACGGCGTGTCCATCTCCATCGTCAGCGCCGACAGCGGGTCCGAGAGATCCACTCCCGGATCGTCGAAGCCGCGCCCGGGGGTGAACGGCTCGACCGCGCCCGGCATCGCGATCGCGAAACCCGGGTGCAAGTCGATCTTTACGGCACCGGTGTTGCGGATGAAGTAGCGCGCCTCGACGTGGGTGTCGTGCTTGCCGAGGCTGTAGCGGGCGCGCAGCGACAGCGGCAGGTCGGCGCTCGGATCGAACTTCAAGAGGCCGACGGCGTTGCCGTTCTCGTCGGTCTCGTAGCGCAACAGCGGCGACAGCGTCTGGATGTTGATGAAGTCCCAGATCGCGTCTTCGCCCTCGGCCTCGATCACCGCCGGCCCGCCCGCCGAGCCGTCGTCGACGACGCGCACCGAGGTGAAGTTGGCGGTGAGCCCGAGCTGCATGAACGGGATCGCCTCGTTCAGGGGGTCGTCCCGCCGCTCGGTCGCGCCGACGTCGATCAGGTTGCCGCCGTACGGTCCGGGGCCGAAGATCCGGCCCGGCTTCTGAACGATGGCAACCAGGCGATCGTTTCTGAGGAAGTAGTCGCCGATCGTCCCCGCCGCCAACGGGCCACGAAGGAGGATCGAATCGGCGTTGTCGTCGTCGATGATCCCGGCCGCGGGGCGTTCGAGACTACAGCCGAGGGTACAAAGGGCTACGATTACCGCGAGCGGGACCGGGTGCATCGGGTGCACCTTAGCCCGTGCCCGCGCCGGTTGTCACGCACGGAAGGCGCCGGTGGGTCGCGCGACCCGCGATGACGCGACGCGTCTGCAGGCGTCCACTCTCGTTGCATCACGAGAAACAGCCCGGTGTCCCCGCCGATACTGATCCCAGGGATGTCTCGGGTCGTGGAGCTCCGAGGCGCCCCGGCGCGAACTGAGCGGCGCTTCCGGGCGCGTGGCTGGAGACGACGTTCGAGGAGGCAGTCGTGAGATGTAGACCTGGCCTGCTGCTGATTCCGTTGATGCTGGCGGCGGCGTGCGGCGACGACTCGCTGCACGGCCTCGGCTCCGGCAACGTGGAGGTCGGCCCGGAAGGCGCGCCCCCCTGCACTACCAGCGTCGACTGCCCGAGTGGGCAACAGTGCAAAGCCGGCGCGTGCGTCGCGCCCGATCCCACCGACCCCGGGGGCGGGGGCGGGGGCGGGGGCGGCGGTGGTGGCGGCGGCGGTGGAGGTGGCGGAGGCAATCCACCTCCGGCGACGCTCCGGGTTACCGGGCAGTGGCTGACCGAGTATCACCTGGATCTCTCCGACTATCTCGGGCCGCTCGCGGGCCTCGGCACCGAGATCGACTTCATCGACCAGGTGTTGCTCGGCAACTCGACCATCGTCGATCTGCCGATCGCCGGCGACATCATCACCGCCATTATCCTGTCCTACATCCCGGCGTGGGTGGGGGACGTCGTCCACATCCTCAACGAGGTGGTGCACCTCTTTCAGGACCTGAAGGTCGTCGGGGCGATGAGCCTGCAACACAACGCGACCCAGCCGACGCAAGTGTCCGGCAACGAGGTCTGGACCTGGGGCTACGTGACGGTCATCGACAACTGTCCGTTGGGCGAGAGCGACCCGGGGTGGCCCGGCTGTGCCGCGGTGTCGGTGCCGCTCAACCAGGTGGTGACCAACTTCGGCACCATCGGCGCGCGCGCCCGGCCCTTTGCCGGCACGCTCATCGGCGACCAGTTGGCGTTCCCGGGCCGGCAGGTCGAGATGCAGATCTCGCAGTTCGTGCTCTACGTGATCAACCAACTGGTGCGGATCGCCACCCACAACCAGTACCCCGACCTCAACGCGGCGCTGACCGCCCTCGTCAACTGCGCCGGGGTGCAGGCCGGGGTCGAGCAGTTCCTGTGTAACAACCTCGGGATCTGCGGCGCCCAGCCCGCGGTCGGCGGCGCCTGCGTGCTGGCGCGGACCGAGGTTCTGCAGCAAGTCACCGACCTGTTGCTCGGGATCACCGTCGATTGGGAGGTGATGGAGTTCGACCAGAAGGCCAAGGCGCTCGATCTCGCCCCCGCCGACGGCGTCGCCGACAGGCTCGGCAACCCGCCTCCGGACCCGGGGATCATCGACAACGGCCACTTCCAGCTGCTGATCGGCGCCGACCTCGTGGGGACCTGGTCTGGGAAGCGGCCTTAGCGTATATGAAGGGAGCAGTGACCGAGCTCTTGTTGCCGCGATATATCGACACCACGGACGGGTTGTCGCAGTGGGTCGAGCGCTCGGCCGCTGCCAGCGCCGTGGCGGTGGACACCGAGAGCGATTCGTTCCACCACTACCGCGAGAAGGTCTGCCTGATCCAGATGACGGCGGCCGGCGACGACGCCATCCTCGATCCGCTGGCGCTCAAGGATCTGGGGGCGCTCGGGCCGCTGTTCGCCGATCCGTCACGCACCAAGATCTTCCATGACGCCTGCTATGACCTGATCTGTCTGCGGCGCGACTTCGGCTTCGAGGTCCACGGCATCTTCGACACCATGCTCGCCAGCCGCCTGCTCGGGGAGCGGAACTTCGGCCTGGCCGCGATCCTGAAGCAGCGCTTTGGGTTCGAGGCCAACAAGCGCCTGCAGCGCTCCGACTGGACCCGGCGGCCGCTCTCCGAGGAGCAGCTGGCCTACGCCCGCTTCGACACCCATTTTCTCCCCGAGCTCGCGGCGCTGTTGCGGCAGGAGCTCGAGGCGCGCGGCCGGTTGTCCTGGGCGCTGGAGGAGTTCCGCCGGCTGCCCGAGGTTGCGGCGCGCGCGACGCCACGGACCTACGGTCCGGATCCGGCGGGGTTCTGGCGCATGGCCGGGATCCGGTCGCTGTCGCCGCCGGTGCTCGGCCGGGTGCGGGCGCTCTACCTGCTGCGCGAAGGGATCGCGGAGCGGCTCGACCGGCCGCCGTTCAAGGTGTTCGGCGATCGCTTGCTCATCGACTTGGCCACCCTGCCGCCCGAGAGCCTGGACGATTTCCAGCCGCGTCCCGGGCTGCGCCGTGCCGGGATCGGTCGCTTCGGGCGGGAGATCCTGCAGGCGCTGAAGAAGGCGACCCCGGTCGTCGACAAGCCGCCGCGCGACCGGCGGCCGCGGCGACGCTCCGGCCGCTTCCTCGACCCGGCCGCCCGCCATCGCTTCGAGGCGCTGCGCGAGCTGCGGCTCAATCAAGCGGCGGCGTTGCAGGTCGATCCGGAGGTGGCGCTCGGCAACGCGGTCCTCGAGGATCTGGCGCGGTCGCCGCCCGCCACCCGCGCCGAGGTCGAGGCGGTGCCGGAGCTGCAGGGGTGGCGCGCGCCGTTGTTCATCGATCCGATCTTCTCGCTGCTCACGAGCGACGACCGACGACGCTGAGCGCGATCAAGAGGCCGAGCCCGACGAGCCCCAAGGCGCCGGCCGCGAACAGCCGCGGCGGGCGGTAGCGGAGCGTCACGGCGCCGCGGCCGACGTCGGCGACCACGACACCGAGGTGGGTGCCCGCGATCCGAACCGTGGGCAGCTCGGCATCGCCTTGAAAGGCGCGCCAGCCGACGAGGAAGGCGCTCCTGACCCCGAGCACGCCGCCGCCGCTGCCCGAGGCCGTCAGGGTGATGGCGTCCGCCGCCGTTCTGACCACCTCGACGCCGGTGACCGCCGCGCCCTCGGGGAGGGCCGAGCCCTCGGGGAGGTGGGCGAGGGGGTCGTCGACGATTCGCGCCGCGGCAGCCGCGTCGCGGGTGGCGCTGAGCGCGCGTACCAGCTTCAGGTCGCCGTGGACGACGGTGGGGTGGTGCACCGAGAACTGCGGCGGCAACGGGTCGTCGACGCCGTTGAGGCGAGCGCGGGTCAGGGCCTCGTAGCCCTCGACCCAGGGCGCGGTCGAAGGGAGCGGGGTGGTGGTGCCTTCGATCGGCGGCCGCTCGCTCAAGAAGTGTGTGCAGCCCAACGCCCGGGCCGCGGCGGCGCGGCGGTGCGACAGGCCGCGCTCCAGGTGCTGGGCCATCGAGCTCGTGAGCGCCGAGTAGGGCACCGCGGTGACGACGTGGTCGCAGGCGCTGGTCTCGGAGTCGGGCAGCGCGCGCAACACGACCAGGTCTCCCCAGCGGGAGTAGACCGCGTCGTTCTGGAACGCGCGGCCGCGCACCTTCGGATCGACGCACAGCACCGGGTTCTCGAGGTTGGAGGCAAACGGCGAGGTGAGGTCGGCGAGGCTCGGGCCGATGAACAGCGCCGCCGGCGCCGCGACCGCGAGATCGGCGAGGATCAGCAACCCCACGTGGGGTCGCAACCGCGCGGCCCGGGGCATCGCCAAGAGCGCCAGCGCCAGCACCAGCGGCGTCGCCGATTGCACCAGCATCGACTCGACGAGCGTGCTGAGCGGCGGCAGCGTCGCGATGTCGACCCCCGCCGGCACCGCCGCCGCCGTCCGGTCGAGGAGGTCGGCGTGGGCGCGAAGCCAACACCAGACCCCGCCTTCAAAGGTGACGAGCGTCAGCGCCGCGACGCCAAGCTGGCGCCGGGCCGCCCGGTCTCGCGCCAGGCGGGTCAAGAACACGCCGACGACGACCACCGCCGCGAGGGTCATGACCACGAGGTACTTGGCCGGGTAGCGGAACAGGCTGATCCCCGGCAGCAGCTTCGCGGCGAGCGGCAGCACCGGCGTCCGGTCACCGAGCGCCAGCAACAACGCCGCGAGCACCACCACCGCGGCGCGCCGGGAGCGCGGTGAGAACATGCCGGCCACGAGGCAGCCGACGAACAGCGGCCCGAGGTAGGGCTGGCGATTCCACGGAAACGACGGCCCCATCGCGCCCTGGAAGATCGCCCACAGATGGGTGTACGGGCGCGCCGGCTCGGTCAGAAAGCCCGGCCAGAGGACCGCGGCCCAGGTGAGCGGCTCGAAGGGCCAGGCGAAGATCTGGTCTGCTGACAGGCTCGCGCCGCGCGGCGTCAGGCGCATCTCGGCGAGCGTCGCCAGCCACTGGCTCATCCCGAGCAGGAAGGCGGCGCCGACCGTCGCGACGCCGAGCGCCACCTTCCTGAGCCGGGCGCGACCGTGACGGATGAGCGCCGCGCCGCTCTCGTAAGCGCAGAGCGCGGTCGCGATCCCGAACGCCTGTGGTTCGCCGCCCAGGAGCAACAACGCCAGGCTCGTACCGACCGTGAGTAGATGGAACCGGCGTCCACGGCAGCGGAGATAGGCGCGCGTCGCCGCCCACGCCAGCGGCACCCAGGCCGCGGCGACGATGTAGTTGGCGTGCAGGATCAGATCGAGCACCGTGCCGGACAAGACGAAGCAGCCGCCGGCGATCGCGGCGATGCTCGGGCGCACCGGGAACGTGCTGCACAAGTAAGTCGTGGCGACCGCGGCCGCCGTGAGGTGGAAGACGACGCCCCAGGCGGCGCCGAGGTCCGGTGGCATCAGGAACGCCGGCCAGCGCGGCGGATAGAGGAGCAAGGTGTCAGGGCGGGCGAACAGCGGCCCGCCGCCCCCGAGGTAGCGCGACAGCCAGAGGCTTTCGCCCCGCTGCAGTTGGTCCTGCACCGCGCACAACAGCCCGAGGTCGACGCGGGTCAGGTCGAGGCCGTGGTAGTACCAGCCGGCGAGGATCGGCGCGATCGACACTATAAAGGTGGCGGCGCCGGCGAGGACCAGGGCCGAGCGCACGTCGCGTCGGTGTCTCCTTGCCGCTGTCGGGGCGGGCGTTGGCGTCAGAGCCGGCAGCACGCGGGGACTCTACCATGCACCCGGCGCGAGCGGAGCGCCGATGTCGGTGCGCAGGCGTTTCGTCCCGGAGCCCGTGCACCGGGGCACCACCGTTCACCCCGAGGGGCGCAACACCCCCGGTCGTCGCCACACCCATCGTGCGCCGTACGCGCGGGAGTCCGCCGTGATGCCCGCCGAGTCCTTACATAAGTTGATAAATAACATCGGTGTTGTTGCTGTATCGTCCCGAATAGATGCGGCTATCCATGTTGAGTGTTGTTGTGATGGCCAGCAATGCTCACGTCCATGCATCCTCATGTTTTGGTTAAACAAAGTCTCAAAACCTCTTGACTCGCACCCGGCTTTGGGTAAATTCGGTGGTAAATTTTGGATCAGATTGGATCGAGTTGGATCAAGTTTGATCGGCCCGGATCGTAACGGGATCAAGAAGGACGGAGCGCGACAGTGTTTCGGGGGCTGTTCGAGCACAGTGTCGACACCAAGGGCCGAACGAGCCTGCCGGTGCGGTTCCGCGAAGTGCTGGCGCGCATGGAGCGGGAGGCGAACGGCGACGGGGTGAAGGCGCGCGAGGCGCGCCTGATCGTGACCACGGGCATCGACCGGTGTCTGGTCGCGTATCCGCTCCCGGAGTGGCAGGCGTTCGAGACCAAGCTCGCGGCCTTGTCGCAGTTCGACCCGGCGGTGGTGCAGCTGAAGCGGATCTACGTCGCCGGCGCCAGCGAGTGCACGGTCGACCGGCACGGCCGGCTGCTCTTGCCGCCGATGCTGCGCGAGTACGCCGGGCTCAACCGCGATCTGGTCTGGGCCGGCATGGTCACGACCATCGAGATCTGGGCCAAAGAGCTGTGGACCGAGCAGTCGTTGAGCTCGCGGGTGAACCGCGACGCCATCGCCCGCGCCCTCACGGAGCACGGCCTCTGATGCGAACCTTGGTGCCGAACGAGCACGCCTCGGGCTTCGCCCACAAGCCGGTCCTCGAGGCCGAGGTGGTCGACATCGCTCTGGCGCACCGGCCGCGGCGCATCGTCGACGCGACGGTCGGCGGCGGCGGGCACGCGGCGGCGCTCCTCACCGCGCTCAAAGAGGCGGAGCTCTTGGGGCTCGACCGCGATCCGGCCGCGGTGCAGGCGGCGTCGGCGCGGCTCGCGGCGTTCGGCTCCCGGGCGGCGGTCGCACACAGCCGGCTGTCGGAGATCGTGCAGACGTTGGGCGCCCGCGGCCTGTCGACCGCGGATCTGCTGCTCGCCGATCTCGGGGTCTCGTCGCACCAGCTCGATCACCCGGCGCGCGGCTTCTCGTTCAGGAGCGCCGCACCGCTCGACATGCGGATGGATCCGAGCGCCGGGCGGCCGGTGGCCGAGCTCTTGGGCGAGCTCGACCTGCAGACGCTCGCCGCCATCATCCGCGACCTCGGCGAGGAGCGCTACGCGACCAGGGTGGCGCGCGCCATCCACGAGGCGCGGCCGCAGACGACCGACGCGCTCGCGGCGCTGGTGCGGCGCGTGGTGCCGAAGAGCAAGGACGGGCTCGATCCCGCCACCCGCACCTTCCAAGCGCTGCGAATGTACGTCAACCAGGAGCTCGAGGAGATTCAATCGTGGCTCGACGTGGTGCCGCAGATCCTTGCCGACAACGGCGTCGTGATCGTGATCAGCTTCCACTCCCTCGAAGATCGCGCGGTGAAGAGCGCGCTGCGCAGAGCCGCCAATCCCTGCCGCTGCCCTCCCGCCTTGCCTGTCTGTCGCTGCGGGCTCGTCCCGACCCTGAAGCTCCTGGGGGGGCGCGCCGTCCGGCCCACGGTCGCAGAGTCGGCGTCGAATCCGCGCGCCGCGAGCGCGCGCATGCGCGTCGCGCAAAGATTGCCGAGGGGCTCGTGATGCTCACGGGTTTGGGGCGCAGGCTGATGTGGGCGTCTTTGGCGATGTTGTTGGTCGCGGTCGGGTTGTTCCGGGTTTGGGTCCACAACGACGCGGTGCAGACCGGTTACCAGCTGTCGGAGGAGATGGGCCGGCGCACCGAGCTGGTGCGCCTGCGGCAGCAGCTCGAGGTCGAGCTGGCGTCGGAGAAGTCGCTCGATCACTTGAGCCGCCTGGCGGTCAAGCTCGGCCTGGTGCCACCCGGCGCCGAGCAGGTGCTCGCGGCGTCGCCGGCCAAAGACGCCAAGGAGCGGCGATGACCGGGCACGACCGGCGGCGCTTCGCCGCGCGCGGCCGCTTTCTCGCGGTGGTGCTGTTCGCCGGCCTGGCGCTGGTCGTCGGTCGGACCGTGCAGCTGCAGGTTCTCGAGCACGACACGCTCACCGCCTTGGCGCGCGGCGAGTACCTGAGCGATCTGCGACTGCCGGCGCGTCGCGGCCAGGTCTACGATCGTCACGGCAAGCCGCTCGCGATCTCGGTCGACGTGCCGTCGGTGTTCGCGAACCCGGCGGCGGTCGTCGATCCGCGCACCGCGGCGCGGCGATTGGCGCCGGTGCTCGGTCTGGATCTCGACTCGGTCTATCAGCGGCTCGCCGGGGATCGGCTGTTCGTGTGGCTGAAGCGCCAGGTGACCCCGGAGATCGCCGCCCAGGTCACGGCGCTGCACCAGGACGGCGTCGGCATCACCAAGGAGTCGCGCCGCTTCTACCCGAACCGCGAGGTCGCCGCTCACCTGTTGGGGTTCGTCGGCGTCGACGGTCACGGCCTCGAGGGCATCGAGCGCATCTTCGACCCGGATCTCGCCGGCGAGCCGCAGGTCGTGCCGACGGTACGGGACGCGCGCGGCAAGGCGGTCCTGAAGGGGAGCGTCGATCCGGAGCGCCGCACCGACGGCTCGGATCTGCGCCTGACCCTCGATCTTCGGGTGCAGCACAGCACCCAGACCGAGCTCGAGGCGGGGGTCCGCGCGGCGCACGCCAAAGGCGGGATCGCGGTGGTGCTCGACGTCGGCACCGCCGAGGTGCTGGCGCTGGCCACGGTGCCGGCGTTCAATCCCAACCAGGCGGCGCAGAGCGACGCCCAGACGCGCCGCAACCGGGCGGTGACCGACCTGTTCGAGCCGGGGTCGTCGCTGAAGCCCATCGTCGTCGCCGCGGCCCTCGAGGCGCGCGCCATCGAGCCGGGCGCTACCCTCTTCTGCGAGAACGGGGCGATGCGCGTCGCCGATCACACGATCCGCGACACCAAGCCGCACGGCTGGCTGAGCGTCGCCGACATCCTCGCGAAGTCCTCCAACATCGGCGCCGCCAAGATCGGCGCCAACCTCGGCCGGGACCGCCTCGCCGCGGCGCTCCGGACCTTCGGCTTCGGCGAGCGCTCCGGTGTCGAGCTCCCCGGCGAAGTGGCAGGCCTGCTGCGCCCGGCCGAAACCTGGTCGACGGTGTCGACCGCGACGATCTCGTTCGGTCACGGAGTCGCGGTCAACGCGCTGCAGCTCGGCGCCGCGTATCGCGTCCTGGCGGCCGACGGCCGTTATCTGCCGCCGACGCTGATCCAGGCGGTGTTGCGTCCCGACGGCGCCGTGGAGACGCCGCCGGTGCGCGCCGAGCGGCGCGTGCTTGCCGAGAAGACCGCGGCGCGAGTGACCGGGATGTTGGAGAAGGTCGTCAGCGCCGACGGCACCGGGTTGTTGGCGCGGGTGCCCGGCTATCGGGTCGCCGGCAAGACCGGCACGGCGCAGAAGCCGGATCCGGTCGCCGGGGGCTACAGCGCCGATCGCTACGTCGCGGTGTTCGCCGGCTACCTCCCCGCCGAGGCGCCCCGGGTGGTCATCGTGGTCGCGATCGACGAGCCCGAGGACGTCCACACCGGCGGTGCGGTCGCGGCGCCGGTGTTCGCGTCGATCGGCCTGAGCACGATGCGTTTCCTCGGGGTCGTGCCCTCCGAGGGCCAGGCGGGCCCGCCGCCGGCAGCGGTCGCGCCGCCGGTCGCGGCCGAGAGCACCCTGGTCGACAACCGACCGCCGCTTCCGGCCGGCCGGAAAGTGGCGCCGCCCGGGACGGTGCCGTCGTTCTTGGGCATGACCTCGCGCGAGGTGCTGGGGGTCTATGCCCAGCTCGGCGCCGGGTTGAACCTGGAGATGGTCGGCAGCGGCAGGGTGGTGAGCCAAGATCCGTCGCCGGGTGCGGCGCGCGCCGGCGGTCTGCGCCTGCGTCTGAACCTGGCGAACCAATGAGGCGAAGGTGAAGGTGCGCGAGCTGACACAGGGCATCGAGGCGGTGGTCACCGGACCGGACGTCGAGGTGCGGTCGCTCGCCTACGACTCGCGCCGGGTGGAGCCGGGCGCGCTGTTCGCGGCGCTGGTCGGCGTCCAGGCGGACGGCCACGCGCACGTGCCGGCGGCGATCGCCAAAGGCGCGGTCGCGGTGCTCTGCGAGCGGCCGGTCGACGTCGGCTCCGCCACCACCATCGCGGTGCCGAACAGCCGCCAAAGCCTCGCCCAGATCGGGCGGCGCTTCTTCGCCGACCCGGCGGCGGCGATGCAGACGGTCGGCGTGACCGGCACCAACGGCAAGACCACCACCGTCCATCTGCTGGAGAGCGTATTGGCCGCGGCCGGGATGCGGCCCGGCATCATCGGCACCCTCGGCACCCGCTTCGCCGGCAACGACGCCGCGACCGGGATGACGACGCCGGAGTCGGTGGACCTGCTGCGTCTGCTCGCCGCGATGCGCGACGCCGGTGTCCGCGCGGTGGCGATGGAGGTGAGCTCGCACGCCCTGGCGCAGGAGCGGGTGGCCGGGGTCGACTTCGACGTCGGCATCTTCACCAACCTCACCCACGATCACCTCGACTACCATGGTGATCTCGAGCGCTACTTCGCAGCGAAGGCGCGCCTGTTCACCGAGCGGCTGAAGGCGGACGGCGCCGCGGTGTTGAACCTCGACGACCCGAAGGTCGCGAGCCTCGCCGGTGGTCTGCCGGCCGACCAAGTCCTCGGCTTCAGCCTCGCGAACAACGCCGCCGCCTCGGTGCGGGTCACCAACCTGCGGCTGTCGGCGGACGGCATCGACGTGGACGTCCGTTGCCGGGGCGTGCCGCTGTCGATCCACTCGCCGTTGGTCGGGCGCTTCAACGCCGCGAACGTGGTCGGCGCGGTCGCCGCCGCCGTGGCCCTCAAGATCCCGGCCGCTGCCATCCGCGACGGCGTCGCGGCGCTCGCCCGGGTCCCGGGGCGACTGGACCGGGTGCCGGCCGCGGGCGGCCCGGTGGTGCTCGTCGATTACGCCCACACCCCCGACGCGCTCGCCAAGGCGCTCGCTACGGTGCGCGAGCTCTGCCGGGGGCGGCTGATCTGCGTCTTTGGGTGCGGCGGCGATCGCGATCCGCACAAGCGGCCGGTCATGGGCGAGACCGCGGCGCGGCTCGCCGATTGGACCGTGGTCACGAGCGACAATCCGCGCAGCGAAGCGCCGCAGGCGATCCTCGCCGCGATCGTCGCCGGGTGCGATCGCGCCGGCGCGGCGACGAGCGACCGGGTCGAGACTCGGGGCTATCTGGTCGAGGCGGATCGCGCCAAGGCCATCGAGCGCGGGGGCGGCGCCGCCCGCCCCGGTGACGTGGTGCTGATCGCCGGCAAGGGCCACGAGACCTATCAGCAGGTGGGGACGACGAAGCGTCCCTTCGACGACCGGGTGCACGCGGCGCGGGCGCTCGCGGCCGCCGGCTATCAACCGTCTCCAGAACCGGAATCGAATCGCCAGAAGAGGTGAAGGCCGAGCAGAAAGTAGGGAAGATGGCAGCATGGGATCTCGGCGCGCTTGCGCGAGCCGCCGAGGCGCAGATTGTCGGAGGGGCGCTCCCGGTGAGCGTCGAGGCGGTAGGGACCGACACCAGGTCCCTACCGCCCGCGTCCCTGTTCGTGGCGTTGCGGGGCGAGCGCTTCGACGGCCACGCCTTCGTCGCCGCGGCGGTCAACGCCGGGGCGCGCGCGGTGCTGGTCGACGAGCGCGGCAGCGCCGACCTCGGCGCGGTGTCGGTCCCGCGGCTGGTGGTGAGAGACACGCTCACGGCGCTCGGCGACATCGCCCGCGAGGTGCGGCGGCGCATCGGGCGACCGCTGGTCGCGGTCACCGGCTCCAACGGCAAGACGACCACGAAGGAGCTGCTGTACGCCGCGCTGTCGGCGCGCGGCCCGGTGCACAAGACGACCGGTAACCTCAACAACCTCGTCGGTCTGCCGCTGACGATGCTCGCCTGGCCGACCGCGGCGTGGGCCGCGGTGCTCGAGATGGGCATGAGCGCGCCGGGCGAGATCGCCCGCCTCACCGAGATCGCCGCGCCCACCGTCGGCGTGATCACCAACGTCGGGCCGGCGCATCTGTCGGGGCTCGGTACGGTCGCCGACGTCGGCCGCGCCAAGGGGGAGCTGTACACCGGGTTGTCGCCCGAGGCGACGGCGGTCGTCAACGCCGACGATCCGGTGCTGGCCGCGGTGGCGGTGCCGTTGCTCGGGGCGCGCAAGCGGCTGACCTTCGGCAGCAGCCGGGCCGCGGACGTTCGCGTCGTCGGCCAGCGGCTGCGAGGAGAGACCAGCAGCGTCGATCTGGAGGTCCTCGGCCGGCCGTGCCGGCTCACGATCCCGCTCGTCGGCGCCCACAACGCGATGAACGCCGCCGCTGCGGTGGCCGGGGCGTTGGCGCTGGGGCTGACGGCGGGCGAGATCCAGGCCGCGATCGGGGGCGTCGTCGTGCCCGGCGGCCGGCTGCGGGCGGTGCGCATCGAGGCCAAGGGCATCCACCTGATCGACGACACCTACAACGCCAACCCGGCGTCGATGCAGGCGGCGTTCCTGGCGCTGGCGCAGCTGAGCCAAGGCCGCCGGGTCGCGGTGCTCTCCGACATGCTGGAGCTCGGGCCGGACGCCCCGGCCCTCCACTACGGCGTCGGCAAAGCCGCGGCGGTCTCCGGTGTCCACCTGGTGCTGACCGTCGGCGAGCACGCCGCCGAGATCGCCCGCGGCGCCACCGAGGCGGGGGCACACGCCAGCCACTGCGGCTCGCTCGCGGAGCTGTGCCAGACCCTCGACCGCGTGCTCACGGCCGGCGACTGGGTCCTGGTGAAGGGCTCGCGCGGCATGCGGATGGAGCGCGTCGTCGCGCACCTGGAAGGACGTAGTGCCTGATGTTCTACCACCTGTTCACCGCATTCCGAGAGACGGTCGGCCCCTTCCGCGTCTTCCTCTACCCGAGCTTCCGGATCCCGAGCGCGGCGCTCACCGCGCTGGTGCTGACGTTGTGGCTGTTCCCGCGCTTCATCGAGCTGTTGCGCGAGCGCCAGAACGGCGCCAGCAACGTGCGCGAGGACACGCCCGAGCAGCACCAGAAGAAGCGCGGCACGCCGACGATGGGTGGCCTCTTCATCCTGATCGCGGTCGTGGTGTCGACCCTGCTGTGGGCCGATCTCGCCAACCACTCGGTCTGGGCGGTGCTGGCGATCCTCGTCGGCTTCGGCGCCATCGGCTTCGTCGACGACTACCGCAAGGTGAAGCACCTCGACTCCAAGGGTCTCGCGGGCAAGAAGAAGCTCCTCTACCAGACGCTGGTGTTCGCGCTCGTCGCCGGCGCCCTGCTGCTGTTGAAGGACGGCGCCATCGGCGGGGTCGCCGCGGTGTTCGACACCCGGCTGTCGGTGCCGTTCGTCGCGGTGAAGTGGTTCAGCCCCGACATCGGTTGGCTCTACCTGCCGTTCGCGCTCCTCGTGGTCCTCGGGACCTCGCACGCGGTGAACCTCACCGACGGCCTCGACGGGCTGGCGATCGGTCCGACGATCGTCAGCGCCGTGACCTTCGCGGTCTTGGCGTACGCCGCCGGTTTGGTGCTGGTCTTCAACACCAACGGCGTCTGGGTCGACTTCAACGTCGCGCAGTACCTCAACATCCCGCACGTCGAGGGCACCGCCGAGCTCGCGGTGCTCTGCGGCGGCATCGCCGGCGCCGGCATCGGCTTTCTGTGGTTCAACACCTTCCCGGCGTCGGTCTTCATGGGGGACGTCGGCTCGCTGGCGCTCGGCGGCGCGCTCGGCGCCATCGCGGTCTTGACCAAGAACGAGTTCCTGAGCGTCATCGTCCACGGCGTCTTCGTCGCCGAGGCGTTGAGCGTCATCCTGCAGGTGGCGAGCTTCAAGCTCACCGGCAAGCGCATCTTCAAGATGGCGCCGATCCACCATCACTTCGAGCTCAAGGGCTGGCCCGAGCCCAAGATCATCGTCCGTTTCTGGGTTGTCTCCATCATGCTGGCGCTCGTAGGCCTCGCGACGTTGAAGCTCAGATGACGCGCATCGACTCGAGCCCGGAGGCGATGCGTCGCCTCGACGAGATCCTGAGCGCGCCCTGCGGCCGGCGCGTCGGGGTCTTGGGCCTCGGGATCGCCGGGCGGGCGATGGCGGCCCTGCTCGTGACTCGTGGCGCCAGGGTGGTGGGCGCCGACCTCAAGCCGGCGGCGGCCCAAGATGATCTCGCGGCGCGCGGCGTCGAGCTGCGTATCGGACCGATGGGACCGTCCACCTTCGCCGACGTCGACCTGGTCGTCGTTTCCCCCGGCGCCGATCCGCGCCAGGCGGCGGTGGCGGCGGCGCGCGACCGCGGCGTGCCGATCTGCGGCGAGCTCGAGCTCGTGCACCCCCTCCCGGCGAAGGTCGCGGCGATCACCGGCACCAACGGCAAGAGCACGACGACGGCGCTGTTGGGGGCGCTGGTCACCGCCTCCGGGGCGAAGACCTTCGTCGGCGGCAACCTCGGCGAGCCGATCGCCGGCTGGGTCGCGAGCGGCACGCCGGCCGCGATCGCGGTGATCGAGCTGTCGAGCTTCCAGCTCGAGACCGCCTATCGCTTCCGCGCCGACGTCGGCGTGATGCTCAACGTCACCCCGGACCACTTCGATCGCTACCCCGACGTCGACAGCTACGCGCTCACCAAGCGCCGCCTGCTCGAGAACATGGACCAAGACGGCGTCGCGGTCTTGAGCGCCGACGACCCGCGAGTGGTCGCGATGGCGAGCGTCGTGCGCGGTCGGGCGCTGTGGTTCTCCACCACCAGGCAACAGCTCCCGGGGGACGGCGCCTACCTCCGCGGCGACGTCCTGACGCCGACCGCCGGGCTCGCGTCGCTCGGTCAGATGGATCTCGCCCATCCCCGACTCTTCGGTCGTCACAATCGGGAGAACGCGCTCGCGGCGCTGCTCGCGGCCTACGGGCTCGGGGTCTTGCGGCCGGAGACCGGCGCCAGGCTCAGCCGCGCCTACCAGGAGTTCACCGGCCTCGAGCATCGCCTGGAGCTGGTCGCCGACGTCGGCGGCGTGCGCTACATCAACGACAGCAAGGCTACCAACGACGACGCCGCGGCGGTGGCGCTCATGGCGATGGACCGACCGGTGGTGCTGCTCGCCGGTGGACGGGACAAGGGCGCCGGCTACCGCCGGCTGGTGCAGACCGCCGCCGGCAAGGTGAAGGCGGTGATCGCGTTCGGCGAGGCCCAGGAGTTGTTGGCCGCGGCGTTCGCGCCCAACCTGCAGGTCAGCCGCTGTGCCGGCATGCGGTCGGCGTTCACGGCCGCGGTCTCGCTCGCCGTCCCCGGCGACGTGGTGCTCCTGGCGCCGGCGTGCTCGAGCTTCGACGAGTTCACCGACTACAAGCACCGCGGCCGAGAGTTCAAGCGCCTGGTGCACGACCTCGCGGGAGGCAAGCGATGAGCACGCCGGTGGTGCGTTCGCGTCGAGACAGCACGTCGCGATCGATGGCGGCGATGGCGCGGGAGGAGTCGCGGGGGCACGGCGGTGGGCGAAAGGGTCTGCCGCTGTGCGTCTGGCTCGTCGGCGCGGTGGCGGCGCTCGTCGGCATCGGCATCGTGCTGGTGTACTCGTCGAGCTCGGTGTTCGCGGCCCGCACGTATCAGGACGCCGAGCATTTCTTGCGCTTACAGCTCGGCTGGGCGGTGTTGGGGCTCGTCGGCCTGTGGGTCGCGACCCGGACCTCGGCGGAGCTCTTGCACCGCCGCGCCGGGTTGTTCCTCGCGGTCTCGTTGTTCCTGTGCGCCATCGTCTTGATCCCCGGCATCGGCCACCTGGCGGGCGGCGCCCGTCGTTGGCTCACGGTCGCCGGCGTCGGCTTTCAGCCGTCGGAGGTGGCCAAGGTCGCGGTCGTCCTGATGATGGCGGCGATGCTGGCGCGACGAGACTCCCAGAGCCCCGAGGCCCGGCAGAGTCTGCTGGTGCCGGTGGCGCTCGCTCAGGTGCCGGTGCTGTTGATCTTGGCCGAGCCGGACTTGGGCACGGCGCTGGTGATCGAGATCATCGTCGGCATGATGGTGTTCATGGCGGGGTTGCGGTTGCGCACCCTCGGGCTCATCGGCCTCGCGGCGTTGCCGGTCTTCTATCACCTGGTCGTCGGCACGCCCTTCCGGCTGCAACGCCTGTTGAGCTTCATCGATCCGTGGGCGTATCGCTCGACGATCGGCTACCAGGTGACCGAGGCGCTGATCTCGATCGGCTCGGGCGGGGTGTTTGGCGTCGGCCTGGGCGAGGGCAAGCACAAGCTGTTCTTCCTCCCCGAGGCGCACACCGACTTCATCTTCGCCATCCTCGGCGAGGAGCTCGGGCTCGTCGGCGTCGTGGCGCTGGTCGGGGCCTTCGGGATCGTGATCTGGCGCGGCCTGGAGGCGGGGCGGCGCGCGGCGACCGGCTTCGACGCCTACCTCGCGGTGGGCGCGACGATGCTGCTCGGGGTGCCGGCGGTGTTCAACCTCCTGGTCGCGACCGGGCTGTTGCCGACCAAGGGGCTGCCGCTGCCGCTCATCAGCTACGGCGGCTCCAACCTCGTCCTTACCCTGGTGGCGCTCGGGCTCGTGATGCGGGTGGAGAGGGATGGTCGCGGGGTCGCGGCCTGGGAGGCGGCGACGTGATGGACGTCTTGATCGCGGGCGGCGGCACCGGCGGCCATCTGTTCCCGGGGATCGCGGTGGCAGAGGAGGTGCGCCGTCGTGACCCTGCGGCGCGGGTGCTGTTCGTCGGCACCGCGCGCGGCCTCGAGGTCAAGGCGGTGCCGAAGGCCGGCTTCGAGCTGGCGCTGTTGCCGGTCTCCGGGCTGCGGCGCACCGGCCTCTTGGGGCTGTGCCTGGGGTTGCTGCGCCTGCCGGGCGCTCTGTTCGGGGCGCTCCGGCTCGTGCGCGGCTTCCGGCCGCAGGTCGCGGTCAGCGTCGGCGGCTATGCCGCCGGGCCGGCGGTGTTGGCGGCGCGGCTGTTGGGCGTGCCGTGTGTGGTGATGGAGCAGAACGCGGTGCCGGGCTTCACGAACCGGGTCCTCGGGCGCCTCGCGCGTCGCGTCCTCGCGGGGCTGCCGCCGACCGGGCTCCCGGCCGACAAGGTCACCGTGGTCGGCAACCCGGTGCGCGCCGACCTGTTGCGGGTGCGGGGCTCGGCGTACGCCCCGCATCGGCCCCTGAAGCTCTTGGTGTTTGGCGGCTCGCAGGGGGCGCGGGCCTTGAACGAGGTGATGATCGGCGCCGCGGCCGCCCTCGAGGCGCAGGGCGTGGCGCTCGAGATCACTCACCAGACCGGCGGCGCCGATTGCGAGCGGGTGCGCGCGGCTTACGCCGCGGCCGGCGTCCAAGGGCCGCGGGTGTTGCCGTTCATCGACGACATGGCGACGGCCTACGACGAAGCCGATCTCGTCTTGTGCCGCGCCGGCGCCAGCACCATCGCCGAGCTCGCGGTCTGCGGTCGTCCCGCGATCCTCGTGCCGTTCCCGTTCGCGGTCGACGATCACCAGAGCGCCAACGCCCGGGCGCTCGCCGCGGCCGGCGGCGCGGTGCACCTGCCGCAGGCCGAGATGAGCTGCGGCCGTTTGACCGAGCTCGTCGCCGCGCTCGCCCGCGAGCCCGAGCGCCTGCGGGCGATGGCGGCGGCGGCGCACCGCTACGGCCAACCGGACAGCGCCGCGACCATCGTCACCGCGCTCGAAGGCGTCGCTTCGCCGGCGGCGTCATCCGGAAGGAGGCCGAGCTAGATGTTCCGGGATCGCGCCCATCGCCTGCACTTCGTCGGCATCGGCGGCATCGGCATGAGCGGCATCGCCGAGGTCCTGCAGAACCTCGGCTACGACGTGCGGGGCTCGGACGCCCACCCGACGCCGCTCACCGCGCGGCTGCAGGGTCTGGGGGTGACGGTGTTCGCCGGCCACGACGCGGCCCACGTCGGCGACGCCGACGTGGTCGTGGTGTCGAGCGCGGTGCGCGCCGACAACCCGGAGGTCGTCGAGGCGCGGCAGCGCGGGATTCCGGTGATCCCGCGCGCCGAGATGCTCGCCGAGCTGATGCGCCTGAAGTACGGCATCGCGATCGCCGGCACCCACGGCAAGACCACCACCACCTCGCTCATCGCCACGATCCTGGAGCAGGGCGGCCTGGATCCGACGATGGTGATCGGCGGCCGGCTGCGGTCGATCCGCTCCAACGCCCGGCTCGGCGCCGGCGACTACCTGGTCGCCGAGGCCGACGAGAGCGACGGCTCGTTCCTGAAGCTGATGCCGACGATCGCCGTCGTGACCAACATCGACGCCGAGCACCTCGACCACTGGACCGGCGGCTTGAGCCAGATCGTCGATGGGTTCGTCGACTTCGTGAACAAGATCCCGTTCTACGGCGTCGCGGTCCTCTGCCTCGATCACCCGACCGTCCAGGGCATGCTGCCCCGAGTCGACAAGCGCCACATCACCTACGGTCTGAGCCAGCAGGCCGACTACGTCGCCGAGAACGTCGAGGTGGCCGAGGGCGGCATCGCCTTCGACGTCAAGCGTCGCGGCGCCGGCCTCGGACGGGTGCGCCTCAACATGATCGGCCGGCACAACGTGCTGAACGCCCTCGCGGCTTTGGCGGTCGCCGAAGAGGTGGGCATTCCCTTCGCCACCGCGGCCGCGGCGCTCGCCGGCTTCGAGGGGGTCGGGCGGCGCTTCGAGATCAAGGGCACCGCCGGCGACGTGCTGGTCGCCGACGACTACGGTCACCATCCGGCCGAGATCCGCGCGACGCTGCAGGCGGCGCGGGAGGCCTACAACCGCCGCCTGGTGGTGGCGTTTCAGCCGCACCGTTACACGCGCACCCGCGATCTGCTCGCTGACTTCGCCTCGGCGTTCAACGCCTCGAACGTCTTGCTGGTGACCGACATCTACGCGGCGAGCGAGCCCGCGATTCCCGGGGTGAGCGCCACCAAGCTCGTGGACGTGGTGCGCCGGCACGGCCACCAGCAGGTCGAGTACGTCGGCGACGTCGCCGGGGTCGCGACCCGACTCGCGAGCCTGGTCCAGCCGGGAGATCTGGTGCTGACCCTCGGAGCCGGCAACATCTGGCAGGCGGGCGAAGAGCTGTTGGTCTACCTCAGGGGCGGCGCCGAGCCGTCGGCGGCCGGGAGGTGAGCGTGGCCCCGGAGACTCAACCAGCGGCGAAGGGCGCGCTGTTCGCCGACGTCGGCGGCGCCACGGTAACGGAGGCGGTGCCCCTCGGTCCGCTGACGACCTTCGAGATCGGCGGCCCGGCGCAGCTGGTCGTCGTCGCCGAGACCCTCGCGGCGCTGACCGAGGTCGTGGAGCGTTGTCGGCGGCACGCGCTGCCGCTCTTGGTCCTCGGTGGTGGCAGCAACCTGCTGGTGTCGGATCGCGGCGTCGCCGGGGTCGCGCTGCGCCTGGGGGCGGGGTTCGACTACGTCCGTGCCGATCCGAACGCGACGGGCGGCGCGGTCCTCGAGGTGGGCGCCGCGACCAGCAGCGCCAAGACCCTGCGACGGGCGGCGCGCCTCGGGCTCTCGGGGCTGGAGATGTTGGCCGGGGTGCCGGGCTCGATCGGTGGCGCCCTGGTGATGAACGCCGGCGGCCGCGAGGGCGAGATCGGCGCCGCGGTGCGCCGGGTGCAGGTGCTCGAGGCCGGGGCGCGCCGCTGGATCGACGCCGCCGCGGCCGGGTTCGGGTATCGTCACAGCGCCTTCCCGCAGGGCGCGATCCTCGTCGCCGTCGAGCTCGACCTGCGCGCCGACCTTCCCGAGGTGATCGGCGCCCGGGTGCACGCGGCCGTCGACAGGCGGCGCGCGACCCAACCGCTGCACCAGGCGAGCGCCGGCTCGGTGTTCAAGAACCCCCCGGGCCGGTTCGCCGGGCAGCTGATCGAGGCGGCGGGCTGCAAGGGGCTGAAGGAGGGCGGCGCCGAGGTGTCGGAGCGCCACGCCAACTTCATCGTCAACACCGGCGAGGCGAGCGCGGCCGACGTCCTGCGTTTGATCCGCGAGGTGCAGCGCCGGGTGCTGGCACACGCCGGCGTCAGCCTGGAGCTCGAGCTCCGTCTCGTCGGCGACTTCGCCGAAGGTGGGCAGCCATGAGAAGGCAAACGACGTCCCGGCATCGGATCGGGTCGCGGAAGAACCGCCGCACCGCCTCGCGGTTGACGGTGTCGCCGTCGTCGTCTTGCGGGCTGGTGCAAGGCGCGAGCGGCTTGGTGCCGTACCTGGTAGGGATCGCCGCGTTCTGCGGCGGCGTCGTCGGGGTGCGCTTCGGCTTCGAGGCGCTCGCCGGCAGCGAGCGGCTCGCGGTGCACAGCATCGAGGTCAAGGGCAACAGCCGGGTGCGGCGCGAGGAGGTCGCGGCCTACGCCGGCGTCAAGCTCGGCGACGCCATCCTGCAGGCCGATCTGGACGGCGCGGCGCTGCGGTTGCGCCGGCACCCGTGGGTGCAGAAGGCGTCGGTGCGGCGGCGGCTCCCGGATCGGGTCTTCGTGACGCTCGTCGAGTACGAGCCGGCGCTCGTCGTCGCCCTCGGCGAGCTCTACCTCGCGGGCGCGGACGGTCAGATCTTCAAGCGCCTGAGCGCCGAGGACGGCATCGTCCTGCCGGTCTTGACCGGCATCGGCCGTGACGAGGTCGCGAGCCGGCCGCAGCTCGTCGCCGCCCGCATCGAGGACGCGGTTCAGCTGGCGCGCGCCATCGACGCCGAGGCCGCGAGCTTCGGCCGCCTCGAGGAGCTGCACTGGGACGCCGATCTGGGCTTCAGCGTCGTGACCCGCCCCGGGCTGCAGTCGGCCGCCGGCATGCGCGTCTACCTGGGCCTCAGTCCCTTCGACCGTCTGAAGACCGCGAGCGCCGCGCTCGCACGATTGAGGCAGCACCACCGCGAGCCCGAGGTTTTGCGGGTCGACGGGCTCAAGAACCCCGGTCGGGTCACGGCACGACTGCGGGACTCATCCGAGAAAGCAGATGCAACCTTCATCGCAAAGGCGAGGTGAGCCATGGCACAAGTTGGAGATTTGATTGTCGGTCTCGATATCGGCACGACCAAGATCTGCGCGATCGTCGGCGAGGTGGCCGAAGGCGGACGGGTCGACATCGTCGGCATCGGCACCCACCCTTCGAAGGGCCTGCGGAAGGGCGTGGTGATCAACATCGAGGCCACGGTGAGCTCGATCAAGAGCGCGATCGAGGAGGCGGAGCTGATGGCCGGCTGCGAGATCTCGCACGTCTATGCCGGTATCGCCGGCGGCCACATCAAGGGCTTCAACTCCCACGGCATCGTCGCGGTGAAGGACCGCGAGGTGATGCAGGCCGACGTCGAGCGGGTGATCGACGCGGCGCGCGCCATCGCCATCCCCTTGGACCGCGAGGTGATCCACATCCTGCCGCAGGAGTACATCATCGACGAGCAGGACGGCATCCGCGAGCCGCTCGGGATGAGCGGCGTGCGCCTCGAGGCCAAGGTCCACATCGTCACCGGCGCGGTCACCAGCGCCCAGAACATCGTCAAGTGCGCCCAGCGCTGCGGCCTGACGGTCGCGGACATCGTCCTCGAGCAGCTGGCGTCGTCGGAGTCGGTGTTGTCGCAAGACGAGAAGGATCTCGGCGTGGCGCTGATCGACATCGGCGGCGGCACGACCGACATCGCGATCTGGAGCGAGGGCAGCATCGTCCACACCTCGGTGGTCGCGGTCGGCGGCGATCACATCACCTCGGACATCGCCGTGGGCCTGCGCACGCCGCTCGAGGACGCCGAGCAGATCAAGCAGAAGCACGGCTGCGCGATGGCGGGGATGGTCGACAAGGAGGAGACCATCGAAGTCCCGAGCGTCGGCGGCCGCAAGCCGCGGACGTTGTCGAAGCAGATCCTGACCGAGATCATCGAGCCTCGGGTGGAGGAGATGTTCTCGTTGGTGCACCAGGAGATCCAGCGCACCGGCTACGAGGATCTCTTGGCGAGCGGCGTGGTGATCACCGGCGGCGCCACCCTGCTGCGCGGCATGCCGGAGCTCGCCGAGGACATCCTCGGCCTGCCGGTGCGGCTCGGGATGCCGGCGGGGGTCGGCGGCCTCGTCGACGTGGTGAAGAGCCCGATCTACGCCACCGGCGTCGGTCTGGTCCTCTACGGTCGGGATCACGAGGAGAGCCGCTACTTCAAGGTTCGGGAAGAGAACGTCTACGGCAAGGTCAAGAGCCGCATGCGGTCGTGGCTCGGAGAGATTTTCTAAAACCATCTTCGGGGTGCGCGCCCCGAGAAAGTGACTGGAGGGTACCCATGATGATCGAGCTCGACGAGACCACGACGCACGACGCCCTGATCAAGGTCATCGGCGTCGGCGGCGGCGGCGGCAACGCCATCAACACGATGATCGAGGCCAACATTCACGGCATCGAGTTCTTGGCGGCGAACACCGATCGCCAGGCGCTCGCCAACAACCTGGCGCCGGTGAAGATCCAGATCGGCCAGACCCTGACCAAGGGCTTGGGCGCCGGCGCCAACCCCGAGGTCGGGCGCGAGGCGGCGCTCGAGGACCGCGAGCAGATCGCGGCGTCGCTCGAGGGCGCCGACATGGTGTTCATCACCGCCGGCATGGGCGGCGGCACCGGCACCGGCGCCGCGCCGATCCTGGCGCAGATCGCGCGCTCGGTCGGGGCGTTGACCGTCGGCGTCGTCACCACGCCGTTCTTCTTCGAGGGCAACCGCCGGCGGCGGCACGCCGAGGCCGGCATCCTCGCCCTGAAGGAATCGGTCGACACCCTGATCATCATCCCGAACCAGAAGCTCTTGGCGATCACCGACGAGCAGACCTCGATGATGGAGGCGTTCAAGAAGGCCGACGAGGTGCTGTTGAACGCGGTGCAGGGCATCTCCGACCTGATCACCTTCCACGGCATCGTCAACGTCGACTTCGCCGACGTCCGCACCATCATGTCGGATCAGGGGATGGCGCTGATGGGCACCGGGCGGGCCAGCGGCGAAGGGCGGGCGGTGGCCGCCGCGACCCAGGCGGTGAGCTCGCCGCTCTTGGAAGAGGTCAGCATCGAGGGCGCGACCGGGGTGTTGATCAACGTCACCGGCGGACCGGGGATCACGCTGCACGAGATCAACGCCGCCAGCGCCCTGATCCACGAGGCCGCCGACGACGACGCCAACATCATCTTCGGGGCGGTCGTCGACGAGAGCATGGGCGACGCGATCAAGGTCACGGTGATCGCCACCGGCTTCGAGCGCGCCGAGAAGACCCTGGGCGAGAACGTCCACAACCTGCCGGTCGCCAAGGACACCCACGACATCCCGACCGTGATCCGCAACCGCTGGGAGGCGGAGAAGCTCGCCAAGGTTCACCCGCCCGACGTCCAAGACGTCGGCGACAGCGAGTACGACATCCCGGCGTTCATGCGCAAGAAGGTCGAGCCGGCGCCTTAACGTCCTCCTTCCATCACATGTTGGCCTGTCTTGGGCGCCCCGCCGGCTCTCGCCGGCGGCGGGTCTCCTCCAGGCTCGCGCTGCCGCGCTCGGCCTCCTCCGCGGCGCCTCTGGCGTCCACGGTTCGGCTCTCGCCTGCGTCGCTTCGGAGTCTGCGGGCCGCCACCCGCGGCCCGCCCCTTCCGTCCCCCCTGGCGCGGTAGTGTTTCGCTCGCTGACCAGAACCCTTGCTGCGATCCGAGAGCTCTCGTTTTGTCGGCTCAGGGCGCGATCGGGCTGATCGAGACGTGGGCGCTGCCGCAGCCGGCGTGATCGTCGCAGGCCGCGACCTCGATGGTCAAAGGCGTCAGGCTCTGCGGCGCGACGAAGGTCGCCGCGGCGTCGGCGCCGGTCGCGAGATCGGGGGCGAGGACCGGGACCAGATCCACGCGGCTGCCTTCGAGCTGCTTCCAGGTCACGAGGAGGATGGGGTCGTGCTCCGGGTCCAGCAGCCGCGCGCTCACCAGCACCTCGGCGCCGACCTTCGGTGTCAGCGACGACGCCGACAGGTAGACCGCCGGGACACGATTGTCGGTGTCGTCGACGACGGTGACCGCGATCACCGCCGGCGGGCCCTCGATGCCGTCGACCTTGGCGTGCACCGCGAACGCCAGGGTGTCGCGGACGTCGGGGGCGACGAGCTCTGCCACCTGGCCGTCGTGGGCGTAGGCGAGCGCCACTGCTTGACCGATCGTCTGGGTCCAGGTGTAGGTCCGCGTCGCACCGGTCGAGGTGCCGGCAGGGGAGCCCCCCATCGCGTCGAGGCGGACGGTGCGGCCGGCGCGGGTGCGTTGATCGGCGCCGGGGCTCACGACCGGCGCGCTCTGGTTCTGGCCGGCGCTGACCACGGTCGCCACCTCCTCCGGGCCCGACTCCAGCCAGCCGTCGCTCGCGAACACCCGGAACGCGATCTCCTGGGGCGCGGCCGGCGCCGACAGCGACGCTTGTTCGCGGTCACCGAGGTCGAGGCAGGTGGGCAGCGCGCTCTCCTCCTCCCAGCGCAGGCGGACGCGGTCGCCGTTCGGGTCGGCGCTGCCGCCGGCGTCGAGCGCGAAGGCCTCTCCCGGGGTCAGCATCTGCGGCCCGGCGAGGCTCGCGACCGGTGCCTGGTACCCCATCATCGTGCTCGAGAACGGGTAGAGCAGCAGATAGTCCGGTGCCGAGGCCAGTCCGCCGCGCTCGCCGGTCAGCTTGAAGATCCTCGGCGCCACCGCGTCCGGATCCGGCGGCGGCGCGCTCGGCGCTCGCGCTGCCACCGTCTCTTCCCAGGTCGCGGTGACGTCCGCGGCCGGCGTGGTCGCGAGGTCCTGCTGCTGCGGGGTCGGCGGGTCGTCGTAGGCGAGCATCCGGTCCGGGCCGGCGGCGATCCGCGGCGCGGCGAGGTGCAGCTCGCGGCGGATGCGCAACACCACCTCGTCGCGGGTCTGCAAGATCCCGTCGTCGGCGGTGAGGGCGAAGCTCAGGTCTTGCTCTTCGAGCGGCGGTACGAAGGTCGGGCACAACGCGGTGTCGCTCGACAAGAACACCGGCTCGCCGCCCTGCTGCGTCCAACGCACCGAGAAGGCGCGATGCAGCGGGTGGCTGGTCCCGAGGCCGTTCAGCGCCGCCGGGAGGCCGCGCAAGATCTCGCGGTCGGCGCCGGCGCTCGACAAAGGCGGCAGGTCGATCTTCGCGGTCGCACTCGGCTCTTTGGCGCTCGGAACCCCGAACGCGACGCCACCACACCCAGCCATCAAGAGGAGGCCGGCGCACACGCCGCGGTCAAATCGTTTGATCAACACCTGAAAACCCAATGGAATTCGAGCAAGAACGATGCCCGGCCGACCACTGTACAACCGGGTGAGAAGATTGAAGTTTCTTCCGGCGACGATGACGCGGCGAGTCAGCGGCTGACGTCGAGGTCGCGGTCGCCGCATTTTGTGCGGTGTTCGGGTTGGCGGAGGCTGGTGTCGCCGAGGTCGGGGCAGGTAGGATGCGGTCGCCGGCAGTCGCCGCCTTCCTCATGTTGTCGCGCGCCACACAGCAGTTGATCAGCGAGCGCCTCGCGGCCGAGGTTGGGCGAGTAGGGGGCGAAGGGCGGCGCCGCCTGACGCTCGTCTACCCGAGCCCGTACCCGGTCGCGATGTCGTCGTTGGGCTTCCAGACGGTGTATCGCCTGTTGAACGCCCAGGACGACACCGTCGCCGAGCGCGCCTTCTTGCCGGAGGACGACTCCGATCGCGATCTGATCGTGACCTACGAGAGCCTGCGGCCCGCCGCCGACGCCGCGGTGATCGCTTTCTCGGTCGCCTACGAGCTCGAGCTCTTCGGGCTCCTGACCTGCCTGGCCCGCATGGGGCTGCCGCTGCTCGCGGCCGAGCGCGACGGCCGCCAGCCGCTGGTGTTGGCCGGCGGTCCGTTGACCTTCGTCAACCCGCGACCCTTGTTGCCCTTCGTCGACGCGGTGGTGATGGGCGAGGCCGAGCCCAGCCTCGGACCGCTGTGCGACGCGGTGTTTCAGAGCGACAGTCGCGAGGCGCAGCGCCAACGGCTCGCCGCGATCCCCGGGCTGATGGTCCCGGCGCTCCAGGGCGACCGGCCGCCACCGTTGAACCGCTGTGACGACACCGCGCTGCCGGCCAAGGCCGCGATCTGGACCTCGCACTCGGCCTTGCCGCAGATGTTCCTGGTCGAGGCGGCGCGCGGCTGCTCGCGCGGTTGTACCTTCTGCCTGATGCGCAGGAGCGGCCGGCAGGGGATGCGCGTCGTGCCGAAGACCCGCATCCTCGAAGCGATCCCGGAGAACGCCCCCCGCGTCGGGCTCGTCGGCGCCGCGGTCTCCGATCATCCGGAGCTGGTGTCGCTGGTCGAAGCCCTGGTGGATCGCGGCCACGGCGTCGGCCTGTCGTCCTTGCGCGCCGATCGGGTGACCGAGCCGCTCGTCGAGGCGCTGGTCGCCGGCGGCAACCGGACGCTGACGATCGCGGCCGACGGCGCCTCGGAGGCGCTCCGCAGCGCGCTCGACAAGCACATCCACGCCGACCACCTGCGGCAGGCGGCGACGTTGGCGGTGGCGGCCGAGGTCACGCAGCTGAAGATCTACGTGATGGTCGGCACCCCGGACGAGACCGACCGCGACCTCGAGGAGTTCGCCGGCCTCGCCCGCGAGCTCAAGCGGATCCTCGGCCCCTACGGCAAGCTCGCGGTCGGCGCCTCGGTGTTCGTGCCCAAGCCCAACACCCCGCTCGCCCATGCGCCCTTCGTCGGGGTCGCCGAGGCCGAGCGCCGCCTGAAGAAGCTTCGCCAGGATCTCTTCGGCGTCGCCACCCTCGGGGCCGCCAGCGGCCGCTGGGCGGCGATCGAGCACCTGGTCGCGACCGGCACGCGCGACACCGGGCTGGCGTTGTTCGACGCCTGGCAGGCAGGGGGCAGCTTCGCCGCGGTCAAACGCGCCGTCTTCGGGCGCGGCCTCGGGAGGATCGCGTGAGACCTCGGCGGCTCTTGGTGCTGTCGTTGTCGTCGGCGTTCGGGCTCGGCTATCTGCCGCTCGCCCCCGGCACCTGGGGCACCCTCGCCGCGATCCCCCTGTGGTGGGCGCTGTCGTCGCTCGCGTGGTTGCCTTTCGCCGCGGTGGCGGCGATCTTCACCGGGGCCGCGATCGGCGTCGCGCACCTGGCGGAAGGGATCTATGGCGAGCACGACGTGCAGCGCATCGTCATCGACGAGGTCGCGGGGCTCTTGGTCGCCGCGATCGGGGTCCCGTTCCGCTGGCCCGAGATCCTGGCGGCGTTCGTGCTCTTCCGGGTGCTCGACATGACCAAGCCGCCGCCGATCCGTGCTATCGACCGCGGGGTCGGGGGCGCCTTGGGGGTGGTCCTCGACGACGTCGCCGCCGGCGCGGTCGCCTGCGCTCTCATGCACCTCGGCCGGGCGCTCTACGGAGGTTGGTGGTGATGAGCGTGGCGCGCATCGAGATGCTGGTGATCGGCGACGAGCTCTTGGACGGCCGGGTCAGCGACACCAACAGCACGCGCTTCGGCCGGGCGCTCGCCGGCCTCGGGCGGCGCCTGGCGCAGGTCACCACGATCACCGACGACGTCGACGCCATCGTCCGCGAGGTCGAGGCGGTGATCGCGCGCCGGACGACGTTGTGCGTCGTCAGCGGCGGGCTCGGTCCCACGGCCGACGATCTCACCGCGGCGGCGTTCGCCAAGCTCGCCGGGGTGCCGCTCGCCCGCGATCCGGAGACCGCCGCGAAGATCCGCGCCTGGCTGACGAAGCGCGGCCGCGCGGTCGGCGCCAACCAGCTGAAGCAGGCGGACCGTCCCGAGGGCGCGACGCTGCTCGTCAACAGCGTCGGCTCCGCGCCCGGGTTCAGGATGGAGCTCTCGGGCTGCTCCTTCGTCGCCGCGCCCGGCGTGCCGCACGAGTTCGATCGGATGATCGGCGACGCGGTGGTGGCGCCGCTCGCGGCCGAGGCCGGCGGTTGGGGCCGGCGGCACTTCTCGAGCTACGGGCTCATCGAGGCCGAGGTCGACGCGCGCCTGCAGGAGGTCGCGGTGCGCTGTCCGCGGGTGCGGACGGCGTTTCAGGTCAAGTTCCCCGAGATCCACGTGGTGTTCGTCGCCCCACCCGAGGCCGCAGCCGAGCTCGATCTCGCCGCCGAGCTGGCGCGCGAGCGGCTCGGCGTCCACCTGTTCTCGATGCGCGAGGAGTCGTTCGCGGCCACGGTGGTGGGCGCGCTCTTTGCCGCCAAGGCGACGCTGGCGGTGGCCGAGTCGTGCACCGGCGGGCTGGTGTGCGACCTGCTCACCGACGTCCCCGGGGCGAGCGAGGTCTTCCTACTCGGGACCGTGACCTACAGCGACCGCGCCAAGCGCGAGATGCTCGGCGTCGAGGCGCAGACTCTCGCGATCCACGGCGCGGTGAGCGAGGCGACAGTCGTCGCGATGGCGAAGGGCGTGCGCGCGAAGGCCGGCAGCACCTACGCGGTCGCGATCAGCGGCATCGCCGGCCCCTCCGGGGGCACGCCGCATAAGCCGGTCGGCACGGTGCACGTCGCGGCGATCGGTCCCGGTCTCGAGGTCACCAAGGTGCTGCGCTTGCCCTTCGACCGGCGCGGCAACAAGCTGGTCGCGGCCTACGCGGCGCTCGAGCTCGTGCGCCAGCACGCCCTCGGTCTGTGGCAGGACGAGCGGTGAGGGCCGAAGCGCCCCAGGACGCCGGCGGGCGGCTGCCGGCGACCGTGATCGGTCTCGGGCTCGTGAGCCTTCTCACCGACCTGTCGAGCGACGCGATCTTCCCGCTCTTGCCGGCGTTCCTCGCCGCGCTCGGCGCGGCGCACGTCTGGGTCGGGGTGGTCGAAGGTGTGGCCGATCTGGTCGCGAGCCTGTTGAAGTACTTCGTCGGCCTCGTCGCCGATCGCCGGCCGACCTTGAAGCCGCTGGTGCTCTTCGGCTACGGCGTGTCGACGGTGGCCCGGCCGCTCGTGGCGTTGGCCGCGGCGCCGTGGCACGTGCTCGCGGTGCGGATCGCGGATCGGGTCGGCAAAGGGGTGCGCTCGAGCCCGCGCGACGCGCTGATCGCCGGCGCCACCGATGCGGCGATCCGTGGGCGGGCCTTCGGGTTTCATCGCGCGATGGACCACGCCGGCGCCGCGCTCGGCACCATGCTGGCGTCGGGGCTGTTGTGGCTCCTGGGGACGGGTACGTCCGGCGTGACCCTGCACACCATGCGACAGGTGTTCGTCGTCGCCGCGGTGCCCGGGGTCCTGGCGATGCTGGCGCTGGTGTTGACGCCGGAGCCGCGGCGCGCGGCGCCGAAGCGTGACGCGACCGGGGTCGAGGCTGCGCCTTTGCCGCCGGCGCTGCGCCGCGGGCTCTTGGCGGTGATCCTGTTTGCGATCGCCAACGCCACTGACGCCTTCCTGCTCGTCAAGGCGATGGAGCTCGGCGCGTCGCCGGCGCTGACGCCGATGCTCTGGTTGCTGTTGCACCTGGTCAAGGCGGCGACCGGCACCCGCGGCGGCCGCCTCTCCGATCGGGTCGGCAAGAAGCGGGCGTTGATGCTCGGCTGGAGCGTCTACGCGCTCACCTGGGGCGCGGTCGGTCTCGTCGGCTCGTTGCCGGTCTTGTTCGGGGTGACCGCGATCTACGGCACCTCGCACGGCCTGGTCGAGGGCGCGGAGAAGGCGCTCGTCGCCGAGCTCGCCGGCGGCCGGCGGCTCGGCAAGGCGTTCGGCGCCTACAACCTCGCGGTCGGGGTCGCGGCGTTGGTCTCCAGCACCACCTTCGGCTGGGTCTGGGACCACCTCGGCGGCCGCGTCGCTTTTGTCGGCTCGGCGCTGTTCGCGGTGCTGGCGGTGGTCGCCCTCGCGGTCTTGGTGCCGGCGCCCGTGAAGCCGGCGAACGCCGCCGAGCTCAGGCCGACAGCGGCGGAATATCCTTGAAGCGGAAAGGGGGCGGCTCCTTGTCCGGCACCAGGCGGTACTTGGCGAAGTCGGTGACCCCGGCGGCGCGCAGCAGGTCCTCGTCGATGAGCGCCGCGCCGCTGTAGGCGCTCGGCTCCTGCTGCAGGAGCAGCACGGTGGCGTCGGCGAGGACGTCGGCCTTGCGCCACAGCGAGCGGTCGACGCCGGAGAGGAAGACCTCGGTCGCCGAGCTCTCGATCAAGGTCGCCGGCCACAGGGCGTTGGCGCTGATGCCGTGCTCGCGGTGCTCGTCGGCGATCGCCCGCGCGATCATGGTCATGCCGAACTTGCTGACCGCGTAAGCGCCGTGATGCGCGACCGCGTCGGCGGCGACCGGCGGCGACATCATCACGATGCGACCGTAGCCCGCCTTGATCATGTGCGGCAGCGCCGCCTGCGACAGCGCGAACGCGGCGCGGACGTTGACGCCCATGATGAGGTCGAAGCGCTTCATCGGGGTCTTCACGACATCGGCCCACCACAGCGCCCCGGCGTTGTTCACCAGGGCGTCGATGCGGCCGAATTCGGCGACCGTCGCCTCGATGGCCGCGGCGCAGGCGTCGGCGTCGCGGACGTCGAGCTTCAACGGCAACGCCCTGCGACCGAGCGCCTCCACCTCGCGGGCGGTCTCGTGGATCGTGCCCGGGAGCTTCGGGTGCGGCTCGGTGGTCTTGGCGGCGACCACCACGTGGGCGCCGGCGCGGGCGGCGGCCAGCGCGCAGGCCTTGCCGACGCCGCGGGAGGCGCCGGTGATGAAGACGACGCGGTCTTGGAGGCTCATCAGGTCTACTTGGCAGACTCGCGCGAACCTCGCAAGGCATGTTGCCCGCCCCCGGGTGGGGTGGGCAACATCGGTCCAAGTCGAGAACTCGATCGCCCTGCGAGCACAGCCGCGAGGCATTCGCAGCCCGGAGAGGTTGCGGTAGGCTCGTGGCGATGCAGGACTACCTGTTGCTCGCGGTCGCCGGCTTCGCGGCCGGAGCCGTGAACGCGGTCGCCGGCGGCGGCTCGCTGATCACTTTTCCGGCGCTGCTTCATTGCGGGCTGCCGTCGGTGGTCGCGAACGCCACCAACACCATCGCCATCTGGCCGGGGACGGTGTCGTCGGCGTGGGCCTACCGCCGCCTGATCTACGGCGAGCGCCGGCAGGCGCTGCGGCTGGCGCTGCCGTCGCTCTTCGGCGGCCTCGTGGGCTCGGTGCTGCTGTTTCACGCCGGCGAGGCGGTGTTTCGCGCGGTGGTGCCGTGGTTGATCCTGTTCGCCTGCGCTCTCTTGGCCGCTCAGGACGCGGTCGCGCGCTTGGTGGCGGCGCGCCAGCCGCGCGGGATCCGGGGCGGCGCCTGCTGGCTCGTCGCCGCGCAGCTCCTGGTCGCGGTCTACGGCGGCTACTTCGGGGCCGGCATCGGCATCCTGATGCTGGCGGTGCTCGGCAGCTTCATGCCCGACAACCTCCAGGGCGCGAACGCGCTCAAGGTCCTGTTCTCGCTCTTGACGAACGGCGCCGCCGCGATCGTCTTTTTGGCGGCGGGCGTGGTGGCGCTGCCGGAGGGCTTGCTGATGGCGGTCGCTTCGCTCGCCGGCGGCTTCGCCGGCGCCTGCTTCGCGCAGCGCCTGTCGCCGACGGTGCTGCGGGGGGTGGTGGTGAGCTACGGCCTGGTGGTGGCGGCGATCCTCTTCGTCGAAGGCTGAGACCCTGCGACGCGGCGCTCGATCTGGGTGACGACGAGGTCGAGCTCGTTGACCAGCGCCTCCGGAGCAGCGGCGCGGCGAAACGCGGTGATCAGGCTGCGGTAGTACCACAGCGTCCCGGCCTTGCCGCCCGCGAAGCGCTCCCAGAGCGCGTCGCCGACCGCCTTGTGGTCCGCGAGGAGGTCGCGGGCGTTGTCGAGCTTGTCCGCGGCCGACACCAACAACGCGCTCTTCGAGGCCGAGGCGAGGTGGCGGATGTAGGCCTCTTTGCGCGCCCGCCACGGGGGCTTGGGCACGAGGTCGGTGTCGGTGCACTCGTCGACGATGCCCGTCACCCGGGCGCCGAACAGGCGCCGCAGCCGGGCGCGGGTCTTCTTGCCCCCCTGATCTTCGATGGCGTCGTGCAACAGCGCCGCGATGGCCTCGGATTCGGTCGCGCCGTAGCGCATCGCGGTGCTCGCGACCCCGAGCAGGTGCGCGAGGTAGGGCACGCCGCTGCCCTTGCGGAGCTGGCGGCGGTGGAGCTCGAAGGCGAGCTGCAACGCCCGCCCGACCTTCGGCGACAAGGGTCTGGGCTCATGCTTGCTTCGCCGGCTCTTCGACGTCTTCGACATTTGGATCCCGACTCTGGCACCGATGGGTTGCCGGTGGCAATCCCGTCGCGGTCCCGCTAGCGTTGTCACCATGGTCGGCTGGGTCGTCCTCGCGTGCCTGTCGATGCCGTCCCCGGCGGAGATCCCGGGGGACGACGCGGTCGCGGTGTTGGCCGCGACGCGCTCGTGGTTGACCGCGGCGGCGAAGGCCGGCGATCCGCTCGCGCCCGTGGTGCTGGCGCTGTGGCCGGAGGCGCTGCGGCAGGACGAGACGGGGGAGGGTGGCGGCGACCTCCTCTTCGGCGTCTACCGGGATCCCGCGGCGCGCCGGCTCGCGCCCTTCGCCGGCCCGGAGGCACGCGGGACGAACGGCACCCAGGGTGTTCTCGCGGCAGAACGGCAGGCGCTGGCGAAGGCGGCGCCCGGTGCGCTGTTCTACGGCGTCCTGCAGGTCCAGCGGCTCTATGGGCTTCTCGCCCGCACCCCGGACGGCGCGCGCTTCTCCGGCCGGATCCGTCGCCTCGGGCTCGAGGGGCTCGGCGTCGTGACCCTCGCCGGCCGCCGCGACCACGACGGGCGCCTGGTGGCCGATCTCCGCGTGACCGTCCGGTCGCCGCACGCCGGTATCCTCGACGCGCTCGGGCCCCCGGCGCCGGCGATCCGCCCGACCGAGGTCCCGACCGCGGCGCTCGCCTGGGGCCGGGTGATGCTGCGGCCGGCGCGGCTGTGGGCGGTGGCGCAGAAGGTCTTGGCGCAGCTGGACGCGCTGCAGGTGACCCTGGCGACCGCACAGCTCCAAGGCATCGAAGACGAGCTGCGCTTGAGCCTCGATCGGGCGCTGGGCGACGACGGCCGGCCGACCTTGGCCTATCTGTCGCGGACCAAGGGTGAGCGCTTGGATCTGGTGGTCGCCGCCGAGCTCGCCGATCCCTTCGCGGTGCTGACCCTGTGCGAGCGCTACACCCAGGTGCTCACGGCGCTGCTCCCCGATCTGCGTTTCGCCGCGACGGACGGCCCCGAAGGCCGGACGCTGTCCGTCGCCCACCGGCGGCGGGCAGAGGAGCCGTTCTTGGCCCTCGCGGTACGAGCAGCCACGGCTCGGGAGCGGCCGGCGGTGTTGGTGGTCGCGACCTCGAAGGCCGCGCTCTCGGCCTACCTGAAGCGCAAGGTCGCGGCGGCGCCCGCGGCATCGGGCGAGGCGGTGGCGACCGCGGCGGTCAACGGCGAGCTCCTCCCGGTTTGGCTGCAGGCGACCGGGCGCTCGCGTCCCGACGCCGGCGCGCTGGCGGCGGCGCTCGCCGACACCCGGCTGCGGCTGCTCTGGCACGGCGACGAGCTGCACCTCGAGGCGGTGACCACCTCGCGCGCCTTGTCGCCGAAGGCGGCGCGTGATTAGTGTCGGCCGATGTTCACCGGTCTCGTCGAAACCGTCGGCAGGGTGGTTCGAGCCTCGGGCAGCGCGCCGCGCCGTCTCACGATCCGGTCGTCGATCCCGGCCGCCGAGGTGAAGATCGGCGACTCGGTGGCGATCGACGGCTGCTGCCTGACGGTGGTGGCGACGGACGCCGACACCCTGAGCTTCGAGGCCGCCGACGAGACCCTGGCGCGCACGACCTTGGGTGCGCTCAAGGCGGGGGACGGCGTGCACCTCGAGCGGGCCCTGGCCGCGAGCGGCAGGCTCGACGGCCACCTGGTCATGGGTCACGTCGACGCGGTCGGCCGGGTGCGTACCCGGCGCATGAAGGAGAGCGCCCTCTATCTGGGTGTCGCCGGGGCGCCCGAGGTCGCGGCGCTGTGTGCGCCCCGCGGCTCGATCGCGATCGCCGGGGTGTCGTTGACCGTCACCGAGGTGAACGGCGACGAGATCTTCGTGGCGCTGGTGCCGCACACCGTCGCGAAGACCACGCTCGGCGAGGCGCGCGCGGGCACGGCGCTGAACCTGGAGGCCGACGTGTTGGTGCGCTACGTGGCGCGGGTCCTGAAGACGACGGTGGGGATCGCCGGGGGCTCGGACCAAGGCGGCGGCTTGACTGTGGAGTACCTGAAAGATAAGGGGTTTCTATGACCTTGGAGACCGTCCAGCATGCGATCGACGAGATCCGCGCTGGGCGGATGGTGATCCTCGTCGACGACGAAGACCGCGAGAACGAAGGCGACCTGTGCCTGGCGGCCGAGAAGGTGACGCCCGAGGCTGTGAACTTCATGGCGAAGTACGGCCGCGGCCTCGTGTGTCTGGCGCTCACCGACCGCCGCATCGCCCAGCTCGATCTGCCGCTGATGGTGGCCAACAACACCAGCACCTTCGGCACCGCGTTTACGGTGTCGATCGAGGCGCGCCACGGGGTGTCGACCGGCATCAGCGCCGCGGATCGGGCGACGACGATTCGCGCCGCGGTGGCGCCGCACGCCGCCGCCGCCGACCTCGTCCGCCCCGGCCACGTGTTCCCGCTCAGGGCGCAACCCGGCGGGGTGTTGGTGCGCACCGGTCAGACCGAGGGCGCGGTGGATCTGGCGCGCCTCGCCGGGCTCGAGCCGGCCGGGGTGATCTGCGAGATCATGACCGACGACGGCTCGATGGCGCGCCTGCCCGACCTCGAGCGCTTCGCCCGCGAGCACCAGCTGTTGATCGTCAGCATCGCCGACCTCATCGAGTACCGCCTGCGGATGGAGACCCTGGTGCGCCGCCTGGTGTCGCGCGAGGTCACGCACCCGCAGTGGGGCACGGTCACGCTCTGCGCCTACAGCTCGACCATCGACCTGCGCCAGCACCTGGTGGTGGTGAAGGGCGACCTCTCTGCGGTGCCGGCGCCGGTGGTCCGGGTGCACGCCGGCTACAGCTTGAGCAGCGTCTTCGGCGATCTGTTCAGCAACGACCGCCAGCTGCTCGGCGCGGCGATGGCGCGGATCTGTGACGAGGGCTGCGGCGTGTTGCTCTGCATCGATCGCGCCGTCGACGAGGTGCCCCTCGATCGCCGCATCAACGAGGTCGGCGAGCGCGTCGAGACCACCGCCAACCCGCCGCAGAGCGCCCTGCGCGACATCGGCCTCGGCTCCCAGATCCTGCGCGAGCTCGGGCTGACCCACATTCGTCTGTTGTCCAACAACCCGAAACGGCTCAAGGGGATCGAAGGCTTCGGCCTTCACGTGACCGAGGTGGTGCCGCTGCAAGTCGCGCGGGTCACCGTGGTGCCGACCGGCAACCTCAAGGTCGTGGGCGGCAACGCCGATCCGCGGCGCTAACGGAGCTATCATGGCAGAGAATCTCGGACGATCTTTCGAAGGCAACCTGGTGGGCGCCGGGCTCAAGTTCGCCATCGTCGTCAGCCGCTTCAACGAGTTCATCACCCAGAAGCTGTTGGACGGCGCCCTCGACGCGTTCCGGCGCCACGACGTCGACATGGCCGGGGTCGACGTGGCCTACACCCCGGGCACCTTCGAGATGCCGCTCGTCGCCAAGCGCCTGGCGCAAAGCGGCAAGTACGACGCCGTTTGCTGCCTGGGCGCGGTGATGCGCGGCGGCACGCCGCACTTCGACTACGTCGCGACCCAGGTCACCCGCGGCATCGCCGAGGCCGCCTGGGAATCGGGCCTGCCGGTGGCCTTCGGCGTCCTGACGACCGACACCCTGGAGCAGGCGGTGGAGCGCGCCGGCACCAAGGGCGGCAACAAGGGCTTCGACGCCGCGGTGACCGCGATCGAGATGGCGCAGCTGATGCGCACCCTCAAAGCCGCGGGGCGGTAGGGCGCCGCATGCGTCGACGCGCCCGAGAGTGCGCTTTGCAGATCCTGTACCAGCTGGACGTGCAGGCGGAGCTCGACGTCAAGGCGGTGACCCGCGAGCAGGTGAGCGCCGCCATTGATCGCTACTGGGACAGCTTCGAGGAGGTCTCGGCCGACGAGCGCGAGTACGCCGAGCGGCTGGCGCACGGGGTCGCGGGCGCGGTCGCGGCGCTCGACGCCGCGATCGCCAAGGTCTCGCACCACTGGAAGCTGTCGCGCATGGACAAGGTCGACAAGAACCTCATCCGGCTCGCGGCCTACGAGATCCTCCACTGTCCCGACGTGCCGCGCACGGTCGCCATCAACGAGGCCCTGGAGATCGCCCGGCGCTTCGGCGGCGGTGAGTCGGTGGCCTTCATCAACGGGGTGCTCGACCAGTTCGGACGCGAGCCCGCCGGTGGAGGCAAGGCCGGCGGCGAGGCGGCCAAGTCATGAGCCCGGTGTTGCCGCCGCTGGCGCCGGACGCCGCGAGCGCGCTGCCGGTCATCGCGACCGACCTCAAGGCCATCGACACGATGGCGGTCGAGTCGTTCGCGGTCTTCTGTTTCGCCGACGTCCGGCCGTTGTTCGGCGCCGCCCAGGTGCTCGATTGGCGGCTGAGCGGCCGGCTGTCGCGCGCCCTCGAGCGCGGCCACGTCGAGGGCAAGGGCGGCGAGGTGGTGCTCTTGCCGGGCGAGGGACGCAACAAGCGGCGGCGGGTGTTTCTGTTCGGGTTGGGCGAGGCCGCGAAGGCGGATCGGGCGTTGATGCGCGGTGTCGTCAAGAACGCCTTCACCTGTCTGGCGCAAGCCGGGGCGCGTGATGCCGCGTTCGTGGCGCCGGCGGCCGGGGCCAAAGGCGAGCTCGAGGCCGAGTTCCTGCAGGCGCTCGCCGAGGAGCTCTCGGGCCAGGTTCGCACCGTGCTCGTCAGTCCGCCGCCGGAGCCGCGGGCTCAGAAGTCGCATTGACGCGTAGACGCAGAAATCGACGTGAGGGCATTCTACCCGTCTCGTTGGGGTCACGCGGCCTCAGGTGGCGGGGCTATCCCCAGCAGGCGACAGAGATCGCGAACCAACTTGGCGAACGAGGCCGCCCGGCACGCCAGTCGCCAGTCGAGGCATGCGGCGAGCGCCGGCTGGTCGATGGTCTCGCTGTAGCCGTTCGGTAGCTTTTCGCCGAGCCAACCCTTCGGGTCGCGAAGCCCCTCAGGATCCTGGGAATAGGGGAGAGCATCCGGAAGACCGCGGTGGCCGGCAAGAGACGAGGCGCCGGCGACGAGCCACGACTCGAACTCCCGCTTCGCCAAGATCACGGCAAGGGATCGGTCCGACCTCTGCGCGGCGGCCAAGGCCGCGAGTCGCGGTCCGATCTCGGCCGGGCAATCCTCGTCAGCGTCCAACAGCACGAGGATGGGTTGGGACGAACCAACTTGGCGGGCGACGATCTCGACGCAACGTTGTAGCTCCGGCCCCTTCAGGATCTTGCCGCGCGGCAAACGAAACGGCCGCGCGATCTCGAGAGGATCCGGAAACTGCAAATCGACCGCGATGCGCCGCAACAGCAGGGGCACCGCGGTTGCATCGCCGTGCCCCTCCACGATCACGCCGAGCTTCATGCCTCGCCCTCGTCGAACAGCCGGAGTTGGTGTGGATCTACAACCGCGTTGGCATCCGGGAGGAGTTGGTTGGCGCGTAGGAGCTCGCCGGCGGTGTACAGGCGTTCGTGCAGGGCGGACCGTGCCGCCTCGTCGACCCGGGCGATCTTGGTGCGGCCGCCGGTCGCCTCGACCGCGCGAAGTTGTTCATCTGTGACCTTGGTGTCGTCCAAGAGCTCAGCGCTGTGACTCGTGACGATGACTTGAACACCGCGACTCGCTTCGACGATGCAGTCCCGGAGCACACCGGCGGCGGCGGGGTGCAGCGCGGTCTCGGGCTCCTCGAGGCCGACGAGCGGCACCCGGCGATCGGCGCCCGCCTGGAACAACCCGACAAGTACCGCCAGAACGCGCAAGGTACCGTCGGACATGTTGATCGCCGGGAATCGCCACGCGTCTGCCGAGGCTTCGACGGTTTGGCGAAATTCAATGGTCTCCATGTGACCCACGCGCTTTTGCTCGAAGCCAACAACTCCGGGGACCACCTGGGCGAGGTACTCCGCGACTCGCTCCTTCAACGCGGCACTGTCCGCGCGCTCCAAGCGCCCCACCAGGCTTGCGAGGTTCGCGCCGTCCCGCGCCAGGACGTCGCCGCGGTCCGGGGACTGGAGCTTTCGGATCTGGGCCGGATTGATGTTGTAGAAGCCCATGTGCGACAGGGCATCGAACACCGGCCGGAACTGTGGCAGGCCCGCGGCGTTCACGAGGTAGAGACGATCGGCGACGACCGGCGGGAATACTCCTCCGACGGGGTGCACTAGATTGCCCTCCCGAACAACGTACCGATCCTGGCCGACCGAGCACTCCTCTTGCTTGACGACGAACTCGCCACGGGGCCGGGCCCCGACTTCGAAAGCGAATGTGCCGCTGCGGCCGTCTTTCAGCAGGAAGCTCAAGCGCACCCCGAAGTTGGTCGGATGTCCGCTCGAGCGGCGACGCACCTCCTGGATGCCGCCGCGTTCTCTGAGGGCGTGGTCGAGGGAGCTCAACAGCGAGTCGGTGACCAGACGCAGCGCGTCGAGAAAGTTGCTCTTGCCGGAGCCGTTGGCGCCGACGAGGAACGTGAGGGGCCCGAGGCTAAAGTCGCAAGCTGCGATGCTGCGGTAGTTCTTGAGTGCTACTCGGGTGAGAAACACTGGGCTGCGTTGCTCGGTCATCCTCGCACCTTGCCTTGGGCTTCTGCGGTCGGGCATTGCATGTATCGCCGATCCCGCCCCCGGGGAAGGTGGGTCTGGGTGTGCTCGAGGAGGGCCGGGTCGTCGGCGCCGGGCTGCTGTTGGCAAAGCTGGCGCCCGCCCGGGCCCCGAATCCTCCCGCCGACTGTGGGACGCCTGCCTGAAGGGTCGGCGCGCGGTCAAATCCTGGCGCGCAGCAGCACGTTGAGCCCGAAGCGGTTGGGCGGCAACGACTGCAGCCGCGCCACCTCCGCGCTGCCCTGCATGTCGTAGACCCGCTGGCGTTGGTTGCGGTCGTAACGCTCCAACACCTCGACGGCAGCGCCCGCCCACTCGTTGAAGCGCGCGACGAGCGACAGCTTGGCCTCCGGGACCGGTCGTACCCGGTCGCCGACGTCGAGGATCTCGATCTCGCTCGCGCTGTTCCAAAGCATGACGTTGTCGAACGACAGGCTCGGGTTCGGCCCCGTCGCTGCCGGCTGGTTCTTCACCCAAGCCGGCCAACGCACGCCCGCTTCGAGCGCGGCCGACAGCTCGACGTCGCCGGCGCGGAAGGCCGCGGAGCCCCGCGCCGCGGCGCGCACCTCGGGGTAGATCCGCCACGCCTTGGGGAACGAGACGTAGTTCGGGGTTGAAGGGACATCGAAGAGGATGAAGGACAGGTCGCGGTAGGCGGCGAGGATGGCGCCGCCGAACCGGCCGTAATGGACCTTCGAGATGACGCTCGCGGCGAGGGCGCGCTGCCAGGCGATGGCCGAAGGATCCTGAGGGTCTTGGAGGTCTTGCCACAGCAGGGTCGCGGTGCCGACCGCCGAGTACGCCAGCCGGCCGCGCCACGGCTCGGCGGCACCGGTCAGGGAGTCGAATGCGAACAGGTCGTTGTCGAGGGGGCTGTAGGAGACCGGGGTCGCGAGCGCGACGCCGTCCGCCCACGCCAAGCGTGCCGCGCCTCCGTGGGTCCGCCATTGCACCGGCTCTACCCCAGGGATGCGGAGCTCAGGTTTGTCGATGTTGCCGCGCATTGCCGTCACCGCCTCGAGGTCCGCGTACAGCGCAGCGAACAACCGCCACCCGAGGCCCGACGCCAGGCTCCACGCGGTGTCTTCTTCAACCGTGCCATCCCGCTGCACCATCGGACGCGGGGACGCGGCGGCGGCGACGAACCCGTAGCCCCCAAAACCGGTCCACTCCAGGCGGGCGCCGGGGGCGGCACCGGTCTTCTGGGCGCCGATGGCCCACGAGGTCTGGTTCGTGTAGCCGATGCGGAGCTGGTCGCCGGAGAGAGGGAACGCGGTGAGCGAAAGCTCGCCGAACGTGAAGCTCTTGCGAACGCCGAAGTAGGTCGAGGCGTCGGCCCAGGCGAGCGCTGCCGGAGCGGCCGTCTTGGCGAGCGAGAGCGTCGGCAGGACGCCCAGGTAGAAGCCGGGTGCGCCGCTGGTCTCGGGGGCCTCCGCGAGCAGCATCAGGCGCAGGTCGCGGTCGTAGGCGACGTCGTGCTTCTCGAGGTCGTCGAATGAGAGCCGCATCGGCGGGACGCTGAAGAGTCCGCCGCGGGACTGACCGTCAGCGCCGGCCGCGAGGTTGTCATCCGAGGCGGTGAGGCTCAGCCGGGCGTCGGCGGCGACCATCAGGCCGTCGTCGGTTGGCGCCAGCGCCACGCCGAGCGGCATGACCGCGAGCGACACGAGGGCGAGCATCGGCGGAAGCTAGCAGTGATCCGTATTCGAGGACAACCAGCCTCCGAGCCGATGGGCCACGCGGCGACGGGTCGGGATCCCGGCCTCAGGGCTCGCCGCGGGTCGGGTCCGGAGGGGTGTCACCCGCGGCGGGCGCGGTCGTGGCGGGCGCGGTCGTGGCGGATTCGGTCGTCGCGGGCTCGGCCGCGGAGATCCCGGCCGTGGCGGGGTCGGGTGTCGGCGTCGAGGCCGCGGCGGGCGCGGTCGCCGGATGGCGGGGCTTTGGCGCCATCAGCAGGCTGCCGCCGCCGAAGAGCAGCATGCCGGCGCCCATGCCGATGACGTCGCCGTGGCTCTCGGTCGAGACCGCCGGGCTGCCGACGTAGCTGCGGTGGTCCGCGAAGTGGTAGGCCTCGCGCTCGAAGGGGTTGTTGATGTAGGTGTTCTGGGCCGACCAGACGAGGTACTGGCCATAGAACGACAACACGCCGTGGCCTTCGCGCACCGTGCCCGGGCCGGCCGCCGAGGTGGCGCCGGCCATCTGGTCGCGGTGGATGAGCTCGTGGGCGATGAGCACGGGGTTGTTGAGCTCGGTCGGGTCCAGGGAGACGTTCGGACCGAGGGTGATGCCGGCGATCGGCAGGCCCAAGATCAGCGCGCCGGCGCGGAAGGTGGTGTGGTTGGCGACGTCGGCGACGTCGGGGCCGGTGAGGCCGTCGATCTTCAGCGCCGCGGCCATGGTCTCGGGCCTGATGCGGACCGCCGGGCCGAGAGAGAGCGTGGTCAAGAGCGCCTCGGCGCCGCCGTACGCCGCGCCCTGGAGGGCACGGGCACCGAGCTCCCTCGGTCTTGTCGTGCCCTGCGCCAGCGCCGCGAGCGAGTTGCCGAGCCCGTAGGAGACCGCGTCGAGCGCGATCTCGGCGGCGGCGTTGCCGATCAGCTCGCCGAACACGGTCTCGGTCTCTTTCGGCACCTGTGGGTTCACGCGCCAGCCTTGGTTCGGGATCCATTGGCCGCCGAGCTGTTCGCGCGCCACGCCGACCGCGCCCTGGGTCAGCATCCCGACGCGATAGTCCCACGACGGGTCGCGGCGGTAGTTGAGCCACTGCAGCGGCAGGCTGACGATGCCGCTCAAGAAGAACGCCTCGGCGCGCGGGTCGCCGACGAGCCCCGAGCCGAGCTGCAGGCCCACCAGGCCGTCGAGCAGCAGGTCCTTGGGCTTGGTCGCCGACTCGTTGGGGTTCTTCAGGGCGCGGATCAGCATGCCGGTGCCGACGGTGCCGAGCGCCGCGAGGCCCAGGGTCTCCCACGCCTTGCGGCCGTCTTCGGGCACCAGGAACGGGTCGTTTCCGGGGCTCGACCGCGCCGGGCGCACCGACAGGCCGAGGAACGACAGGCCGAGCATCGAGCCCCCGGCGCCGATGCCGAAGTTCGCGGTGACGAACAGGTCCTTGAACGGGTCGCTCATCGGGCCGTCGATCCCCGTGCGCTCGTCTTCTTCTTGGCCTCGTCTTTGGGGTCGGCGTCGGCCGCCGGCCCGCCCAGGCGTTGCAGCACGCGATCGGTGATGTCGACCTCGGGCGCGTAGTGGGCAAGCCCCGGGTTCGGCGCCAAGAGCACGATGCTCGCCGCGACCTCGCGCGCCACCTCGGAGACCAGCGGTTGGATCTGGGCCAGGGCCTGGTTGAGCAGGTCCTGACGCAGCGAGCTCAAAGCGATCTCGCTCTCTTGCTGTAGGTGTGCCACCTCGCGCCGCAGTCGCGCCGCCTCTCGGGTCTTGGCGGCGGCCTGGCGGGGATCGGCGGCGACCCGTCGGGCCTCGGCCTCGGCCAGCGTCGCGTTGCGCTCGGCGGCGGCGACCCGCGCCCGGGCGTCGTCCAGGCGCGCCTGCAGCTCCTTCTCGGCGTCACGGCCCAGCTGGCTGTTCGCGACCACATCGGCGAGGCGAAGGACGGCTAGCTGCTGCATCCCTCATTGGTACGCAAAAGCTCTGGGGTTGGCAATCTTCGAGTGGCACCGATGCCGTTTCCGGCTTGTCTCGCGCTTTAGGCTGGGGCATGCCCCGATACCATGCCTGCGCCCGTCCTCATCAGCTGCCAGGGCATCACCAAGGCATATGGCGCCCGGCCGCTCTTCGCGGGCCTATCGTTCGGGGTGCACGAGGGGGATCACGTCGGGCTGGTGGGCCCGAACGGCGCCGGTAAGTCGACACTCTTGAAGATCCTCGCCGGGCTCGAGGCGCCGGACGCCGGCCAGTGCACGCGCAAGAAGGGCTTGCGGGTGGGCTACGTGCCGCAGCGGCCGGTGTTCGCGTCCGGTAAGACCGCCCTCGCCGCGGTCGCCGCGGTGCTCGACCTTGGGCTGTCGGACGTGCGCGAGCATCGTGCCGCGGTGGCGCTCGGCAAGGTCGGTGTCGCTTCGGCGGCGGCGGTCGACACTCTGTCCGGCGGCTGGCGCACGCGCCTCGCGATTGCGCAGGCGTTGGCGCTCGAGCCCGAGCTCATGCTCCTCGACGAGCCCACGAACCACCTCGATCTCGAGTCGCGGCTGTGGCTGGAAGATTGGCTGACGTCGCAGCCCGAGGCCTTCGTGGTCGTCAGCCACGATCGCTACTTCTTGCAGAACGTCGGCCGGCGGATGTTCGACATCGATCGGATCTACGCCGACGGCTTGATCAGCGTCGAGGGCTCGTATGCCGATCTGCTCGAGGCCAAGGACCGGACCCTGGCCAACCAGGCGAGCTACGAGCAGTCGCTCGCCAACCGGGTGCGGCGCGAGGTCGATTGGCTGCGGCACGGCGCCAAGGCGCGGACCCGCAAGTCGAAGGCCCGTATCGACGCGGCGGTCGAGAGCATCGCCGAGCTCAAGGACAGCCGGGCCCGGCGGCAGGCGGGCGCGGTGCAGCTCGAGCTCGCCGCCTCGGAGCGCAAGACCAAGTCACTGTGGAGCTGCAAGGGGCTGTGCAAGAGCTTCGCGCCGCGCGCCATCGTCCGCGACCTCGACCTGCTGCTCTCTCCCGGCACCCGGCTCGCGGTGGTGGGGGCGAACGGCTCGGGCAAGACGACCTTGCTGCGGATGATCGTGGGCGAGATCGAGCCGGACGCCGGCGTGATCCGCCGCGTCGACGGGCTGCGGGTGGTCTACTTCGATCAGAACCGCGAGCTCGTCGATCCGGAAGTGACGCTGCGCCGCGCCCTCGCCCCCGACGCTGACAGCGTCGTGTATCGCGACACCGCGGTGCACGTGGTGTCGTGGGCCCGGCGTTTCCTGTTCCGCGACGAGCAGCTCGAGATGCCGGTCTCGCGGCTGTCGGGCGGCGAACGGGCGCGGGTGGTGCTGGCGCGCTTGATGCTCAAGCCCGCCGACCTCTTGGTCCTGGACGAGCCGACCAACGATCTCGACATCCCGACGCTCGAGGTGCTCGAGGAGTCGCTGCTCTCGTTTTCCGGCGCCCTGGTGCTCGTGACCCACGATCGACACCTGATCGACAGGGTCGCGACCGGCGTCCTTGCCCTCGACGGTCAGGGTGGCGTGCTCCGGCTCGCCGACTACCGGCAGTGGGAGGCCGAGCGGCAGAGCTCGAGCGCCGAAGCCAGGGAGCGGCCGAAGGCGGCCAAGGCCGAGGCGTCGGGACCGAAGCCCAAGAAGCTCACCTATCTCGAGCAGCGCGAGTGGGAGCGGATGGAGGCGGCGGTCCTCGCCGCCGAGGAGCGGTTGGCAGCGGCGCGGTCCCAGGCCGAAGATCCAGCGTTCGCCAGCAACGCCGCCGCGCTCGCGGATCGCATGGCCGCGCTCGCGGCCGCGCACGCGGAGGTCGACCGCCTCTACGCCCGCTGGGCCGAGCTCGAAGCCAAGCAGCAGTAGGTCGCTTCGACGCCGAAGGCCGACACCTCTGACTACTTGTTCGTGCGGTCCCGGCCCCGCACGACCGCGACGGAGCTGCCGCCGTAGGTGGCGCGTTGCCGCCTTGCCCGTTGGCCACGGCCCGCGTACGGCGGCCAGCGGCCGTGTAGAGGCCTTTGCCGCCACCGCCCGAACAAAGAGTCGTTCGGAAGGAGCTATCAGGGCTCCGCGGGCGCGCCACCCGAGAACAGGGTGTAGAGGAGCGCGATCAAAGCGATGAACGCGATGACGCCGACGACCACCTTGATCGCGGTCTGACGCCGCTCGACGCCCTGGATGCCGGCGAGGTTCATCGCCACCCGGGTTTCCTGGCCCACCGGGGCTGCCGGGCTTGGCGGTGCCGCGGCCGCGGGTTCTTCGGAGTCTTGAGTGGGAGTGTCTTGGTCCGCCATGGTTCTCCGTCCTTTCTCAGGGGGTTGAGCTCATCACGATCTGCTCTGCGGCGAGGCGCATCAAGGGCTCGGGTCCGAGCCGGCGGCCGTCGAGCTTCACCCACAGCTCGTCGGCGGTCTCGGTTTGGCCCGCGGCCCACAGCGCCCGCAGGTCGTCCAGGGCCTCCGGCCTGTGCCACCAGCGCGCGCCGTGCTCTCGCCGCAGGCGCTCGCGGATCAAGGCGCCGAGCGCCGCGCCCCGCAGGTAGTCGGCGGCTTCGACGAAGGGGTCGATGTCGGTCGTGGCCTGAACGCGGGTGGCGGCGTCCGGCGGCAGCCCGTAGGCGCGCGCCATGAGCGCGAGGTAGGTAGCGTCGCGATCGCGCGTCTGTCCGGTCTGCAGCGCGACCTCGGTCAACAAGCGCGCCGCGTGCCGCCGCACCGCGACCAGGCGCTTGAACACCGCGAGGCGCACGAACGCGGAGAGCGCCGGCTCGGCCAGCGCCATGTGATCCGCGAGCCACGCCGGATCCTCGGTGAGCGACTCGAACACGAAGGCATAGGCCTCGGCGGCCGACGCGTCGCCGAGCACCTGGAGCTCGAAGGCGGGCGCCTTCGTCATCGCGAACTGCAGCGCGTGGCCGATCTCGTGGAACAGCGCCGCGTAGTCGGCGGCGCCGCTCGCGGGTCGCACCGACACCCGGATGTCGTCCGGGATCCGCACCGGAAAGCAGGCGGCGCGCGGGTGCTTGTTGGCGAGCGGTCGCAGGTCGATGTGGATCTGGAGGTCGTCGAGGTTGACGCCGAGCTCGGCCAACGTCGACTGCATGGCGGGCAGCAGGCCGTCGGCGGCGAACAGCTCCCGGTAGCGGCCGGCGGCGAACAGCGCCGGCAGATCGGCGGGGCGCAGGTGCGACAACGGGGTCGCGGCCTCGACGACGCTGATCTCGGCGGCGAGCTGGAGGTAGAGGGCCTCCGACTGGTCCAAGAGGTCGTTCGCGAGCTTTGCCGTCGGCCGCAGGTCATAATGGCGCAGCTCCGACGACAGCTGCAGTCGGTCGTCGTAGCCCAGGTTGCGGGCGCTGCTCGTGAGCTTCGCTTCGCGCGCCCGGACGGTCGCCGGCATGGCGTCGAGGGCCTGGTGCACGGCGCTCGCCAGCCGCTGCCGCACGTGCGGATCCGGCTCGGCGGCGAGGGTCTGAGACAGATCGCGGGCGCTGGTCTCGCGCTGGTCGACAGCAACCCGGGTACGCTGCAGGTCCCACAGCCTCTGGTCGAGGGCGACGGTCGCGAGCTTCAGGTGCTCGCCGACCAAAAGCGCGTGCAGGTGGTGGAGGGCGCGGCGCCGCTCGCGGTCGGTCTCGACGCGCATCGCGCGGCGCAGCATGTCGATGGTCGGCGGCGCGAACAGCCACGCTTGATCGTCGACCTCGGGTCCGGTCTCGAGTGACGCGCCGTCCAGCCAGCGCTGCCAGGACAACGACGCCTGGGTGTGCAAGAACGATTCGGTGGCCTGCCGCAGCGCCGCGACCTTGCCCGCCTCGTCGAGCCTCGGGCCGCGCGGCTGCGGGACGCAGCCCGCAGAGCACACGACGAGCGCGAGCCATCTCGCACGCATGCCGGACGTGAGGGCGCTACGGCGCCAGGCGCGCGCCGTTGGCCGTGGCGGTTGCCGCGGCCGGAACCGTCATGACCGCGAGGCCGAGGCGTCCTGCCACCTCGTCGGTGAGCGCGTCGTAGGCAATGGCCGCCGGCGAGTGGCGCGCGAACTCGAAGATCGGCTTGCCGGCGAGGTGCGCCTTGTTGACCGCCGAGCTCGCGGGCACGCGGGTGGCCATCAGCCGATCGCCGTAGAGATCGGCGAAGCTCTGCTCGATGGCGCCGTTCACCTGGGTGGCGCGCCGGTCGACGCGGGTCGCGAGGATCCCGAGGATCTCGAGGTGGCGGCCGAGACGGCTCCTCACGGTGTCGACCGCGGCGAGGATGTCGCCGACGCCCTCGAGCGCCAAGACCGACATGTCGGTCGGCACCAAGAGGAAGTCGGCGGCGCACAGCGCGTTCAAGGTCAGGGTGCCGAGGTTCGGCGGACAATCGATGACCACCGCGTCGTAGTGCGACCGGGTCGCGGCGAGCGCGCCGTCGAGGATCAGCTCCTTGCCGATCTTGGCGGCGAGGATGGTCTCGGTCTCGGCGAGGATCTTCTCGGAGCCCGCGAGGTCGAGGTTGGCGAAGCGGGAGCGGCGCGCCGCCTCCAGGACCTCGCGCAGCTTGCCGGTCAGGACGTCGGCGAGCGCCGGCTGCCCGGGGGCGACGTCGCTCTGCAGCGAGGCGGCCACGTGCGCCTGCGGATCGAGATCGACGAGCAGGGTCTTCAGGCCGCGACGCGCGAGGCCCACCGCCAGGCTGACCGCGGTCGTGGTCTTGCCGACCCCGCCCTTGCTGGAGGCGATCGCGAGGGTCACCGCGGCCTTGTCGCCGCGCGGCATCGGGCTCGCGACCAGGGTCTTCAGCCGGTGGGCAATGCGCTCACGCAAATCGAGGACCATCGTATTCCTCCCGCTTCGGGCGGGCGGCCCCCGGCTTCGGGAGTCACCCGCGGTAACGTCGCGATCCCGCCACGCGCATGACGCGCCGCGACGGAACGGGTCTAGCACCGATCTTCCCCGAACGTAAAGGGAATTTTGGCCGGGGGAGAAACAACCCGTGGTTGAACATTGGTGTAGATTCTTGGTAGTCTGGTTGTGGTAATGGGATGGTGCTTACGGTTTTCCGTTCTGAGGCCGTGAGGAGTAGACGGACACTAGCGTAGTCGAGGTGCACGATGGCACGCGTCAGCGACAACCGCGTAGTTCAACCTGCAATCGTCGAGAGCTTCAACCGCGACCAACGCCTGCCGGCGCCGCTCGCGCTCTCGGAGCGACAGCTGAACGTGTTGTCGAGCCTCGACGCCGTCCAGAAGAAGGCCTACCTCGGCTTGTGCGCCGCCGGCGTCGGCCCGGTGCCGAAGGACGCCGCGGGCCTCGGTCGTTTGAAGGAGGTCCTCGACGCCGCCGTTCAGGTCTGGGACGGCAAGAACCTCGCGCCGAAGATGGCCGCGCACGCCGACGGGCTCAAGGAGCTCGCGCGCCTGGTGCGGCTCGGCACCGCGGGCGGCCCGATGACGTCCAGCGCCGTCGACGATCTGCGCGGCCGGGTGCTCGCCAAGCCGGCCTACCACGTCAAGGACGTCTACGAGGACGGCGCGCCGGCCTTCAAGCCCTTGGGCGCCGCCAAGACCGCGTTCGCGGCGCCGGCCGCGCCCGGAGAAGCGGTGCCCGAGCTGCCTGGGTTCTCCAAAGGCGCCTCGCCCTTCAACCTGACGGCGCCTCGGTCGCACACCGCCGCGGACCTGATCCCGGGCACCACCGAGCCGTGGACGCCCGAGGGCGTCGCCCGGCGTCTCGATGACTGGATGGGCGGCAACTGGAACGGCACCCGGAACGAGCGCCAGATCCTGGAGCTCACCCACGGCCTGAGCATTCAAGACCGGATCGCAGTCGCCGAAGCGTACGCGGCGCGCACCGCCAAGGGCGCCCAGCCGGCGACCGGTGACGCGGCGCTGCAGGCGCTCTACGCCAAGCTCGTCAAGGAGCTCGACGGCGTGTTCGGCGAGACCTGCGACGCGCTGCGCATCAAGGCCCAGTTCAACCCGAAGAACCCGTACGGCGAGCTGCAGGCGCACGACATCGTCGCGTTGGATCTCAAGGGCTGGAGCAAGAACGGCGCCGCGATCCAGCGGCTGCTCGCGAGCTGCGACAAGAACCAGCTGCAGCTCCTCGATAGGTCGCTGCAGGCGAGCTACAAGATCAAGCTCGCGGACGTCGGCGGCAAGCTCGCCGGGTTCTGGGGCAAGGTATTCGGCGACGTCGATCGAGAGCGGGTCGATTTCCTGCTCAATTCGCCGCGCGTCGACGGTCAGGTGCCGGTGCCGTACCTGCGCGCCTTCGAGCTCCGCGAAGCGGTGCGTGGCTGGGGCAACGACAAGGAGCGCATCTTCCGCCTGCTCGAGACCCTGTCGCCCGAGGAGTTCCTCGAGGTCGCCGCGGCCTACAAAGACGTCAACGACAAGCTCTGGCGCGAGGTGTCGGAGGGCGACGGCGGCGAGAAGGGCAGCGCCCGGGCGACCGCGCTCTATCGCCGGCTGCACGAGGACCTGAAGCCCTGGCTCATCAAGACCAACTCCAGCCAGCTGTGGCTGGAACGCCTCGCGGCGGCGTGCGAGGGCCTGAGCTACACCCCCAACGCGGCGCTGATGGCCGATCCGGCGACCCGGCCGGCGGAGCAGGCCCGCGAGAAGCGGGTCCGCGACAACGTGACCAAGTACGTGGCGACGAGCTTCCGCCTGGGCGGCGAGGGCGTCACGACCCAGAACGACACCGTCGCGGTTCTGAAGCTGTTGCAGCCGGACGCCGACGCCTCGGGGCAGCACCTGAAGGCCGTGCCGCGGCTCGGCAAGCCCACCGCCGACGACGTCCGCCTGTTCTATCAGCGCCAATATCCGGATCGCGCCGACAAGATGTTGATCGACGTCAACGAGCCGCTCACGAACGGCTCGTGCGAAGAGGCGCTGGCCGCCGAGGTGTTGCGCGGCCGGTCGTTCGATTCGCCGAAGGTCGCGGCGCTCCGGATCATCAACGCCCTCGACTCCGGCTTCCTCGGGCTGGCAGGGACCGCGGACCACGCGGTGTACGAGGTCCTGGACCGCCCCGACTTGAGCGCGGCGCAGCGCGCGGCGTTCCTGCGGGACGTCAAGGCCGAGCTCAAGCGCGCCAAGAACAAGGACCTCGACGCCTACGTCGGTGAGAAGCTCGGCCGCGAGATCACGCTGCCGGATGGGCGCAAGATCCCGTCGCGCGCCGCGATCCTCGCCGAGCACGGCGTGCTGACGCCGGCGGAGCGCCTGGTCTACGCGATGCACGAGCCCGGCCTGTTCGGGGTGTTCGGCAAGACCGAGAACGACGTGATCATGGAGACCCTCGGCAAGCTGTCGCCGCTCGAGAAGGTCGTGGCGATGACCGAGTACGCCCGGATCACGGGCAAGGCGATCAACCTCGAGACCGGGCCGAACCCGCTCCTCGACGATCTCAAGGGGCTGAAGGGCCAGGACACCCGGCGCGCGACGATCATCGCCCAGGTGATGCCGCACGACTTCGACGAGCTCGCCCTGATGATCTCGGCGTACCTCGCCGGCGAGACCGATCCGGTGGTCACCGCCTGGATCAAGCAGAACATCGGCGACGTCGACGAGTGGATCGCGAAGAACTTCGGCGACGCCGACTTGCGGACCCCCGGCGCGCAGCGCGACGGCCTGCAGGGCCTGCAAGACCTGGTCAAGGCTGCCGGCGGCCCGGCGCAGTTCGCGGCCAAGGCGGGGATGAAGGAGTCGGTCTTCGTCAACAGCGTGCGCGACATGGTCACCGACGCCCGCGGCAACGGCTTCTCGCGCATGGTGATGGACTTCCTCGGGCCGCAGGGCGCCGGCGTCGAGGTCTACGCCGACAAGGTCGCGGCCGCGGTGCGCGACGCGACCCTCGCCAAGAACGACAAGGGCGAGGCCAGCGAACAGCAGCTGGAGCGGGTGCGCTACGCCTACAGCGAGCTGTTGGCGCGGGTGTCGCAGTACGATCAGCTGAAGGGTCAGCGCATCGAGATGGTGTCGAACGTCGCGCTGACTATTGCGTTGGCGGCGACGATGATCAGCGCGCCGGAGCTGTCACCGGCGATCCTGTTCGGCGTCGGCGCTACGGTGAAGACCGGCACCTATATGCTCGCCGGCGAGCGCGACAAGGTCGAGCTCTTGAAGCAGGCGATCAAGGGCGGGGCGGCCGGGCTCTTGGCGCACTTCGGGGCGCAGGCGTTCGCGAAGCTGCCGACCGACGTCTCGATCTGGCTGAAGGCGGTCAACGGCGGCGTGATCGGCGCCAAGCAGGCGGTGGTCTACGGCGCCTTGGCGCGCGGCATGGAAGGCCGGACCTGGGACAAGGGTCTGCAGGCCGGCACCAAGACGCTGATCGAGGGCGCGGTGGGTGATGCCGGCACCGGCTTCGTGGCCGGCGCGGTGGTCACGGTCGCGGTCGACTACGTGCAGAAGGCGTATGACCGGCTGCATCGGGGCAAGGTCGAAGACCCCACAAAGCCGCCGACCGAGCCGCCCACGGACCCGACGAACCCGCCGACCGATGGCGGATCCGGGACGGTGACGCCGGAGCCGCAGACTCCCATCCCGGGTGGCCCAGGGACGGTCACCCCGCAGCCGCAGACCCCGATCTCCGGCGGTCCGCACACGGTCACGCCGCAGCCGCAGAACCAGCAGGTGGTGACGCCGCCAGCCGGAGCGACGAGCGGCGTTACGTCTCCGGGCACCTCGACGGTGACACCGACGACCGGCGGCGTGCCGTCGAGCGGTGGCGCCGGCACGCGGTTCTCGGGCCCGACGTCGTCGGGCTCGGCGGCGGCGACCCCGACCGCAACGACCGCAACGACCGCGACGACAGCAACGACCGCCAACGTGAGCACGCCTGTGACCACGCCGGCGAGCGGCGGCGCGAGCGTCTCGGCGCCGGCGGTCTCTCCTGTCGCCACCGGCTCGGCGGCGGCGACCACGGCGGGCTCGGCGACCGCAACGGCCACCACCACTCTCACCGCGGCGCCGGTCGTCGCGGCGCTGGACATGGCCTGGGCCGACGCGTTGAAGGGCGGCGCCGGCACCGGCGTGGTGAGCGCGCTGATGGCGGCGCGGATCGCGGCGCGGATGCAGGCGAGCCCCGACGACGCCACCTGGCAGAGGCTGGTCACGGACGCCAAGCGCTCCGGGATCAACATCGCCGTGGGCGCGCCGCAGTCGGCGCGGCAGAAGCTCGCGGTCCTGGAGGAGCTGCGCAAGGCCGCCGCGAAGCAGGTCCAGGAAGAGGCGGCCGCCAAGGCGCCGGCACCCGCAGCGGCCCCGCCGCCGCCGGAGCCGGAACGCAAGGCGGTCATCGGCGGTCGTCAGGAGAAGGACACCAAGACCGCGGATCGGCCCGTGAAGACCAAGCCGCAGCCGCAGAAGCAGACCCCGGCGCCCGCAGGCGAGAAGGTGACGGCGCCGCAGGCCGGGACGCCCGACGCCGGCAGCAAGGAACAGGCGCCGGCTTCGACCTTGGCCAAGAGCTTGCGCGAGAATCCGGCCGCGATCTTGGACACCCTCGTCGATCCGGCGCGGCGCGCCAGCCCCGAGGGGGAGAAGCTGGTGGCGGAGGTCAGCGCCTTGGCGCCGAATGACCCGGCGGCCCGCGAGCTCGCCGAGGCTCTGGCGTCGCGCTTCAACCTCCTGACGCGGCGAATGCTGCCGACCTCGAGCCCGAAGCCGGAGGTGGCGACGGTGATTCAGACCATCGCCGAGACCAACCCGGCGCTGGCGTCGTCGTTGGTGACCCGCATCGTGCCGCTCGTAGGTTGGATGTGGCGCGACAACTTCGCGGCCCAGATCTGTCAGCCGCGCGCGGCCCACAAGGGCAAGGCGATCGATCCGACGGTGACCTCGTTGTCACCGCAGGCTCGCGGTGCTTTGCACAAGTGCCTGACCAACCAGCTCGGCAAGTACGACACCGGCATTCAGACTCGTGGCGAGGGCGACTTCGCCAGAGAGCTGGCGAGGCTCGGGATCGCCTGAGCCGGACGGCGCCGCCGGTCACCCCTGGCGATACTGCAGCACCCGCTCGCGCGCTTCGAGTCGCAGGCGCGCTTCGGCGACCACCCGCGCCGCCGCCTTCTCGATGCGGTGCACGGCGTGCGCGACGGTGCGCGGCGTGCTCGGCGTGATCGCGGTCGCCGCGGTGACCGCGGTCACCTCTGACACCGGTCTCGGCGCCGCCTGCATGCGCGCCGCCACCTCGCGGCTCAACAGCCCCCGGAGCTGGCCGCTGCGGGAGGCGGCGTGCTCCAACAGGCGCGTCTTCGCGGCGTCGTCGATGCCGCCCAATTGACCGACGGCGAGGAGCGCTTCGGCGAAGTGCAGCAGGACGTCGGAGTCCGGTCGGATGGGCCGGGTTCGCGTGGCGAGGACGTCGAGCGCCACGGCCGCCGACAGCAGCGCCTCGGGGTCGAGGTGGGCGCGGTCTTCGTCGGGGATGCTCGGGTGGGGTTTGAAGAGGGTCGCGGCGGCGAACAGCGGCGGCGTCGAGGCGGCCGGAAGGGCAGCGCGACTTTGGGCGCCGGCCGGTTTGGAGCGCTCGTGCTTGCGCTCGATCGTCAGCCGATCGGGGCTGACCTTGAGCTTCGCGGCCTCCGCGCTCAGGCGGGCGCCGGCCTGCGGATCCGGGCCGATGGGCTCGGGCTCCGGCGGCGCCCACGGGAGGATGACGTGGCGGAGGTTGAGCTCGGGACGACCTTCGGCCATCGGCTACTTCTCCTCGCCGGCGGGCAAGACACGCTCTTCGGGGGTCGTCGGCACAGACTGGGCGTCCAGATCGGTCGCCAGCGACTCGTGCAGGCGCCGCTTGACGATGGCGGTGACCGTCGTGCGCCGCGTCGTGCCGGACGACGTCGCGGCCGCCGGCCGCCGGTCGGCAGAACGCGCCAGCGCCTGCTTTCGGTGCGACACCAGCGCCGTCGCGGTGATGTTCTTGCTCTGCGGCGCCGGGGGGTGCTCACCCGGGCGATGCCGCAACACCGCGGTGGTGTCGCCGCTGCCGCCCTGGGCCTTGCCGTCGGCGGCCGCGAAATCGATCTCTTTGCCGAAGCCGGTGAGCGGCGCGGTCAACGCCGCGTCGAGCGCGGTGGGGAAGGGCGCGTCGTCGAGGACCGGCGCGAAGATCCGCGCGGTGACGGTGGTCTCTGCGGCGATCGTGATCGTCGGCTCGGTCACGTCGCAAAACGCCGGGCGGGCGCGGGGCAGCTCGCCGTTCGGGCCCAACGTGAAGCGCGCCGGGGCGACCGCCGCCGCCGGGGCGGGCGCCGGCGGCGCCGCGAGGTCGGCGAGCTCGGCGAACGCCGCGAGCAGGAGCGTGGCACGCGCGGCGACCGCGGGCGCGCCGTGCTGCGCCAGATCTTCGAGCTCGGCGCGGGCGAGCTCGAGGTCACCGGCGTACAACAACACCTCGGCGCGGTAGCAGCGGGTCGCTTGGTGTGTGGGCTCGAGGGTCAGCGCCGCGTCGTAGGCGGCGCGGGCCCGCGCGATCTCCAGGCGCCGGTGCAGGGCGACGCCGTAGGCGCGCCAGTACTTCGGGGTGAAGGGGAACAGCGCCACGAGCCCTCCGAACACGTCCGCGGCGGCGTCGTCGCGGCCGGCGTCCAACAGGCTCGCGCCGAGCTCGAAGAGCGCCTCGAGCTCCCGCGGCACGATGGCCGCGAGCTCAGCGGCGGCGAGGCGGCCGAGTGCCAGCGCCTCGACCAGGTCGTCCCGGAGGTCTGGGTCTTGCGGCGCGGCGGGCATCGCGGCTCACGCTCCGAGGCGCCGGCCGGAGGGGCCGCGGCGGGGGAGGCCGAGATCGGTGACCTGGTGCAGCTGCAGGTCGGTGAGCACCGGCCCTTCGACGCAGACGCGGAGGCCGGCGCCGTCCATGCAGCACTGGCCGCAGATGCCGAAGCCGCACTTCATGGCGCGCTCGAACGACAGCTGCGCCGGGATCTGGTGGGCGCGCGCCAGCCGCAAGACCGCGAGGAGCATCGGCTCCGGCCCGGCGGCGTAGATGACCCGAGGCGCCGCGGCGGCGAGGGCGCGCTCGAGGCCTTGGGTGACGAGGCCGCGCTCCCCGAGGCTGCCGTCATCGCTCCACAGCTCGGCGGTGCCGGCGTAGGCGGCGGGGAAGATCAACTCCGCGGCGCTCTTCACCCCGAACAACAGGCGGCGCGACAGGCCCTGGGCCGCGAGGACACGGTCGAGGAAGCGCAACGGCGCGACGCCGATGCCGCCGCCCACCAGCAATCCGTGCTCGGCCGCGGTGAAGCCGGTGCCGAAGGGGCCGCGGACCCCGAGCCAATCATGGCGCCGGACCTCGACCAGGCGGCGCGAGAACGGGCCGAGCGCCTTGACCGAGATCTCGACCAGGCCGTCTTTGACGTCGGAGACCGAGAACGGCCGTTCGTCGACGCCGGGGATCCAGAGGTTGACGAACTGCCCGGGGGTGATCGGGTAGGTCTGCTCGACGTACAGGCTCACGAGACCGGGCGCGTGGGTGGTGACCTTCGCCACCCGGAAGGTTCGCATCAACGCCGGATCACGCGACATGCGCGGCTCCGCGGATGGAATCGAGGCGGTCGAGCCCTTCGCGTTCGAGGTAGGCGGTGAGGCCGCGCCCGACCGCGGCGAACACCTCGACGCCGTGGTCGTAGACCGCGCTGCCGATGCCGACCGCGGTTGCGCCGGCCATCAGCATCTGCAGCGCGTCCTCGGCGGAGGCGACGCCGCCGGTGCCGATGATCGGGATCCGCACCGCGCGGCTGATCTCGAAGACCGCGCGCACCGCGATCGGCAGGATCGCCCTCCCGGACACGCCGCCGGTGACGTTGGCGAGGACCGGACGCCGGACGTTGGTGTCGATGACGATGCCGGGGCCGACGGTGTTGATCGCGGTCAGGAGGTCGGCGCCGGCGTCGGCGGCGGCCTGCGCGGCGCGCGCCAGGAAACCGAAGTTGGTCGACAGCTTGACCGACACCGGCACCGACCGCGCCGCGGCTTTGACCTTGCGGGTGACCGCGGCGAGGGTCGCCGGATCGGCCTCGAAGGGCGTGCCGAGCTCGGCGGCGACGTTGGGGCAGGAGACGTTGACCTCGATCAGGTCGGGGTGGGCCGCGGCGGCGCGCTCGGCGACCGCGCCGAACTCGTCGACGGTGCGGCCGAAGATCGAGGCGACGATCGGCGTCCGGCTGATGGCCTTGTAGGCGCGGATCTCGGCCACCGCGGCGTCGACGCCCGGGTTCGACAGGCCGACGGCGTTGATGAGGCCGGCGCCGAACGACAGGATGGTCGGCCCCTTGTGGCCCGGGCGCTCGTCGACGCTGAAGGACTTCGTGGTGACCGCGCCGGCGCCGCTGTTCGCGACGCGCAGCAGTGACGACGCCGTGACTCCGAGGATCCCGGAGGCCAGCACCAGCGGGTTCTCGAGGCGGACGCCGCACAGGTCGGTGACGAGGGTCGGGTGGGGCACGATGCGGCTCTCGGCTCAGACGAGCGACGGCACGATGACCTCGAGCTCGTGGATTGGGAAGATCCCCTCACAGAACGAGCAGCGGAAGCGCTTGGCGCCCGGGTCGACGCAGGAGAACCGCGTCACCACGTCGCGCTCGTGGTTGGTGATGCAGCCGGGGTTGCGGCAGCGGGCGGTGCCGACGATGGTCTCGGGCACGGTGATCACGAGCTTCTCGACCACGCGGTAGCGCTCGACCCTCTTGACGCTCACCCCGGGCGCGGCCATCGCCAGGTGCTGCATCAGGCGGGGCGGCAGCGCCTGGGTCTGGAGCTTGATCATGTCCTTCTTGGCGATCTTGCTGCTCGAGTAGTTCAGGCCCACCGAGGTCACGACCGCGCTCATCTCCGGGTACGAGTGGATGATCTCCAGGACCTTCAGGCCCAGGCCCGCGGGGATGTGGTCGATGACGATGCCGGATTCGATCTTCGGGATCAGCAGGGTCTTCTCGGTCATGGGGTCACTCCGAGGAGGTCGAGCATGATCGCCTGGCGCATGATGACGCCGTTCGCGACCTGGTCGAAGTAGCCGGCGTGCGGGGTCTGGTCGACGTCGGCGTGGATCTCGTTCACCCGCGGCAACGGGTGCATGATCTTCAGCCCGGGGGCGGCGTGCTGCAACAGACGGGCGTCGATGCAGTAGGCGTCCTTGACCTTCTCGTACTCGAGGAGGTCGGGGAAGCGCTCCTTTTGCACCCGCGTCATGTAGACCACGTTGCAGCGCTCGACGGCGTCGTCGAGCACCTCGGTCTCGGCGAACTTGGCGCGCGCCGCCGGCCCGGACTCGCGGAGGTACTCGGGCAGACGCAACATCGGCGGCGACACCAGGGTGAACTCGACGGCGTCGAAGAGCGCCAACGCCTGTACCAAGGAGTGCACGGTGCGCGAGTACTTGAGGTCGCCGGCGAGCGCGATCTTCAGGCCGTCGAGGGTGCCGAAGTACTTCTTCAGGGTGTAGAGGTCGAGCAGCGTCTGGCTCGGGTGTTGGTTGGTGCCGTCGCCGGCGTTGACGATCGGGATGCCGGTCGCTTCGGCGACGACGCGCGCCGCGCCCTCGCGCGGATGGCGAATCGCGAGGATGTCGGCGTAGCGCTCGACGGTGCGCGCGGTGTCGCGCAGCGATTCGCCCTTCACCACCGACGCGGTCGTGGCCTCGGCGAAGCCCAACACGCTGCCGCCCAGGCGCGCCATCGCGGCCTCGAAGCTCAAGCGGGTGCGGGTGCTGGGCTCGAAGAACAACACCGCCAACACCCGACCGGTGAGGAGGCGGGACTTGCTGGCGGCGGGCAGCGCTTCAACGTGGGCCGCCTGCTCCAGGTAGCGCAACAGATCGGGGCGCCCCAGATCGGCGATCGAGATCAGGTCGCGTTTCATCGGTCAGCGGCCTCCCTGCTCCGCCAAGCCTTTGAGGTAGGCGACCTTGTCGCTCGCGGCGAAAAGCGATCGGCCGACGATGATGTAGTGGTTCTTCAGGGTCGCGAGGCTCGTGACGCTGCCGCCCTGCGCGCCCAGCCCGGGCGAATAGAACTCCCACTGGCCACCGTCGCCGAGGCGCCTCGCGATCGCCTGGACGATGTCGGGCTTGGTCAGCGGCACGACGAACGCGGTCACCCCTTTGTCGGCGGCGAGCTTGTAGGCGTCGAGGATGCGGTCGTCCACGAGGTAGCCGCCCTCGGAGGCCAGGAAGCGCGGGTGGGTCATCACCCCGCCGACGATGATCTTCAGGCCCTCGTTGCGCAGCGCGTCGATCCAGGCGGCCTGCGTCTGCGGGCCGGCGTGCGAGAAGATGATCGCCTCGGTCACCCCGGCCGTGCTCAGGGTCTGGGCGTAGAGCGAGCCGGTGTCGGGGATGTCGGTGCCGGCCTTCTGGTGGTCGTAGATGATGGGCTTTTGCGAGCGCGCCCGGATCGCGGCGCAGACCTTGGGCAGGCCGAAGCTCAGGCCCAACGCGAAGCCGACCTTGTAACCGTAGACCTCGGGGAGCGCGTCGACGGCCGCAACGAGGGTGACGGCCTCGTCCAGGTCGCCGATGTCGAGCGCCGGGATGAGCTTCTTCGCGTGAGGCGCCATGTCAGTCTCCTTCGTAGAATCGCCGCAGCAGCCGACCGCGGTCGTCGCCCTGACTCTCGAGATACCCCGCCAGGTCGAGGATGTCGACCAGCGCGTAGAGCGGCAGCTCGGTGAACGCGTGGCCCTTGCGGGTCCGATCGAGCACCACCAGGACGCCGGTCGCCTGCACGCCGAAGGCCTCAAAGAGGGCGCGCGCCGCGTCGATCTTGGTGCCGCCGGAGCTGACGACGTCGTCGATGATCAGCGTCCGATCCGAGGCCGCCGGCTTGTGGCCGAAGAACAGCCCCTTCTCGCCGTGGCCCTTCGCCTCCTTGCGCGCGAAGCAGACCCCGAGGTCGCGGCCGCTGTGCGCCGCAAAGCCTTGCGCCGCCGCGGTCGCCAACACGATGCCCTTGTATGGCGGACCGAAGAGCACCGTGGTGTCGGGGAAGCGCGCGCTGATCCCGCGGCCGAGCGCCTGCCCCAAGAAGGTCAGCTGCCGGCCGCTGGCGATGCAGCCGAGATCGACGAAGAACGGCGACTTCTCCCCCGACTTCAGGGTGAAGTCCCCGAACTGCACCGCCTTGCACTCGATGAGAAAGGCGATGAGCTCTCGCACCGCTGTCTTCATGTCACCACCTCCTGGCCCCGCGTCGGGGGACACTCTCGACCATGATGGTAGGCCAAAGCGCCGTTGACGAGGGTCGCCTCGGTGCGCCAGCGCAATGGCAGATGCGCGAACGGCTCGTAGGCGGCGCGGGTGATGGGCTTGCCGGCGGCGGCCTCGGGCGTGAGGAGGACCAGGTCGGCGATGCGGCCGTCCGCGATCGCGCCGCGCTCGCGGATGCCGTAGCAGCGACAGGCGTTGGCGCTGGTGATGGCGTTCAGGCGCGCGAGGTCAAAGAGGCCGCGATCGACGAGGTGCAAGAGCGCCGGGGCGAGCCACTCGATCCCGGGGATGCCCGACGGCGCGCCGGCGGCCGCCGCCTTCTCGGCCGGGGTGTGCGGGGCGTGGTCGGAGCCGATGAAGTCGAGCGTGCCGTCGGCGAGCGCGGCGAGGAGCGCGTCGCGGTCGGCCGGGGTCCGCAGCGGCGGGTTCACCTGCAAGCGCGCGCCCTCGCGCAGGTAGTCGGCCTCGGTCAACAACAGGTAGTGGGGGCAGGTCTCGCCCCAGACGTCGAAGCCCGCGGCCTTCATGCGCTGCAGCCACCGAACCTCTTCGAGCGTGGCGGCGTGCGCCAAGATCAGACGCGGGCGGCGCGCCTCGGGGATCGATGCCAGCGCCTGCTCCACGGTGGCGAGCGCTTGCAGCACCGCTTCGCGCGGCCGGCGCTCGTGGTGCGGGCGCAAGGTGGTGGAGGTCGCCGGCACGAACCGGGTCTCGTCCTCGGCGTGCACCACGACGCGCGGGTGGCGGCCGAGCACGTCGGCCACGGCGTCCAGGTCCGAGAGGGCCGGCAGCGCCGACGCCTGGGCCATGTAGAGCTTGACGCCGGCGTGCGGCCCGAGCCGCTCGGGATCGGCGACCGGCGCCTGTACAAAGAGACCCCAGTTGCAGCGACAGGCCGCGGCGAACCGCGCGCGTTTCTCTGCCAAGCGGTCGCTGCTGACGATCGGCGGCACGTTGTTCGGCATGTCGAGCAGCGTGGTGACGCCGCCCTTGCAGGCGGCGTGCGAGCCGTTGTCGATCCCCTCCTTCTGCGCCTGGCCGGGCTCGCGCAGGTGGGTGTGGGTGTCGACGAAGCCGGGGAGCACGAGGCCGCTGTTGCCGTTCAGGACCGCTCCGAGCTCGCCGTCGGGTTTGGCGAGCCGGATGCGGCCGGAGGCCAACCACAGCGGCCCGTCTCGAAGCCTGCCGGCGGCGTCGAGCCAGCGTACGTTGTCGATGATCATCGAAGTCGTCATGCGACCGTGGTCCTTCGGCGCGGCCCCGGTTGTCGCCGCAGAGCCTACGGCGGTTCGGGGGCGAGGTCGAGGGTGCGGACGAGCTTCGGCCGGGCGCCGCTCTCGGCGACCAGCGCCGCGAGTCGGGCGCGCGCCTGCGCGTCGGTGGCGCGGATCTTCTTGCCGAGGATCAGCTCGTTCTTCAACGAGTGCTCGAAGCCGACGAGCTCGGTCACCGTGACCTTGTAACCGCAGGCCTCGAGCGCCAACACCCGGAGGACGTTCGTCAGGTGCGAGCCGAACTCGCGCCGATGCCAGGGGTGGGCGTGCAGGCTGTCGAAGGCCGAGTCTTTGTGCGGCGCCGCCTGCAGCTGCCGGGCGACCTCGGCTTGGCAGCAAGGGACCACGGCCACGTGGTCGGCGTTGTGTTGCACCGCGAGCGCCAGCGCGTCGTCGGTGGCGGTGTCGCAGGCGTGCAGCGCGGTCACCAGGTGAACCCGGGGCGGCACACAGGCGGCGTCGATCGCCGCCGGTTGGAAGCGCATCCGGCCAAAGCCCAGCCGCGTCGCACGCTCGGTGGCGGCGGCGGAGAGCTCGGCGCGCGGCTCCAAGGCCAACAGCACGCCTTTGTCGCGTGCCTTCAAGAACAGCTCGTAGAGGATGAAGCCGAGGTAGCTCTTGCCGGCGCCGCAGTCGACGATCACCGGCGCGCCGAAGCGCTCGAGGACGTCGTCGAGGGCCGGGGTCAGGAGGTTCACGAGGTGGTTGACCTGCTTGAGCTTGCGCAGCGCGTCAGCGTTGAGGTCGCCGTCCCGGGTCAGGAGGTGCATCTCCTTGAGGAGGGCCTCGGATTGTCCCGGGACGAGCTCGCGGCGGACCTTCGGAGCTTTCACCTGGCGGCGCATCGATGGCCCTCGGGCGTGGGGTCGCGGCGTTGTCGGCGGTGGGCCGCGAGCGTGTCGGGCCGCATCCCTATCAGCGGCCTCGCGGCTTGTCATGCCCAGAATCCGGATGTTTTTCGGCGGCGAAACGCTCCGGCCCGGTTGACATGACCTCCGGCTCCTCTTAGTTGTTGCCGTCTGATTGACTGGTCCCGTGCCCGCGGTGCGGGCAATGCCTGGAGGGTGTGGGAATGAGCTGTAGGTCGTTCGAGGCGAAGATCCAGAACGCGTTGTTGCCGCGTGTCGCCGAGCTGGGGATACCCGATCCGTTGCTGCCGGCGCACCCGGATCCGATCGGCTCGCGCTTGAAGGGCATCGCCCGTGGACTGTTGTCGTTCTTCGCCGCCGCGGCGAGCCTGGCGCTCGCGTCGCCGGCGTTTGCGAGCGAAGCCGAGCTGCAGATCCCGCCGCTCGGCAGCGTCCAGGTCGGCGGCATGAACGGCTACAACCTGCTGCTCGTCGGGTTGCTCTTCTGCGTCGCCGGCATCGTGTTCGGCCTGATCCAATTCGTGCAGATCCGCAACCTGCCGGTGCACAAGGCGATGCGCGAGATCTCCGAGCTCATCTGGGAGACCTGCAAGACCTACCTGTTCACCCAGGGGAAGTTCCTCGCGATCTTGTGGGCCTTCATCGCCGCGATCATCGTGGTCTACTTCGGCTTCCTGCTCAGCTTCTCGGTCGCCAAGGTCGCGGTGATCGTGCTGTTCAGCATCGTCGGCATCCTCGGCAGCTACTCGGTGGCGTGGTTCGGGATCCGCATCAACACCTACGCCAACTCGCGCACCGCGTTCGCCGGCCTCAAGGGCAAGCCGTTCCCGACCATGGCGATCCCGCTGAAGGCCGGGATGAGCATCGGCATGCTCTTGATCTCGGTCGAGCTGGTGATGATGCTCGTCATCCTGCTCTTCGTTCCCGGCGACTCCGCCGGCTCGTGTTTCATCGGCTTCGCGATCGGCGAGTCGCTGGGCGCCGCGGCGCTGCGGATCGCCGGCGGTATCTTCACCAAGATCGCCGACATCGGCTCCGACCTGATGAAGATCGTCTTCAAGATCAAAGAGGACGACGCCCGCAACCCGGGCGTCATCGCCGATTGCACCGGTGACAACGCCGGCGACTCGGTGGGTCCCACCGCGGACGGCTTCGAGACCTACGGCGTCACCGGCGTCGCGCTCATCACCTTCATCCTCCTCGCGGTCAAAGATCCGGCGGTGCAGGTGCAGCTGCTCGTGTGGATCTTCGTGATGCGCATCGGCATGATCTTGACGAGCGCGGTGTCGTATTGGCTGAACGGCATCATCGCCAAGGCGCGCTTTGGCAACGCCGACAAGTTCAACTTCGAGACCCCGCTGACGACGCTGGTGTGGCTGACCTCGGCGGTGTCGATCGCGATGACCTACGTGTTGTCGTACTGGTTGGTGCCGGTGCTCGCCGGTGACGCCGATCTGTGGTGGAAGCTCGCGACCATCATCACCTGCGGCACCATCGCCGGGGCGCTGATCCCCGAGCTCGTCAAGGTCTTCACCTCGACGCACTCGCGCCACGTCAAAGAGATCGTCGCGGCCTCGAAGGAGGGCGGCGCGTCCTTGAACATCCTGTCGGGCCTGGTCGCCGGCAACTTCTCGGCCTACTGGATGGGCCTGGCGATCATCGCGCTGATGGCGATCGCCTGGGGCGTGAGCACGACCGGTGTGGGCGCGATCATGGTGGCGCCGGCGATCTTCGCGTTCGGTCTGGTGGCGTTCGGCTTCCTGGGGATGGGCCCGGTGACCATCGCGGTCGACTCCTACGGGCCGGTCACCGACAACGCCCAGTCGGTGTTCGAGCTGTCGACCATCGAGAACATCCCGAACGTCGCCGCCGAGATCAAACGCGACTTCGGCTTCGACGTGCAGTTCGACAAGGCGAAGGAGTTCTTGGAGGAGAACGACGGCGCCGGCAACACCTTCAAGGCGACCGCGAAGCCGGTGTTGATCGGCACCGCGGTCGTGGGCGCGACGACCCTGATCTTCTCGATCATCCAGCTGCTCACCAAGCGCTTCGGCGCCGACGGGGTGTTGGGTGTGAACCAGGGCTTGTCGATCTTGAACCCGTTGTTCCTGCTCGGGCTCGTGACCGGCGGCGCGGTGATCTTCTGGTTCACCGGCGCCGCGATCCAGGCGGTGACCACCGGCGCCTATCAGGCGGTCGAGTTCATCAAGAAGAACATCAAGCTCGAGGGCGGCGGCGAGAGGGCCTCGGTCGCGGACTCGAAGAAGGTCGTCGAGATCTGCACCCGCTACGCCCAGAAGGGCATGTTCAACATCTTCCTGGCGGTGTTCTTCTCGACCTTGGCGTTTGCCTGCGTGAACCACTACTTCTTCATCGGCTACCTGATCTCGATCGCGATCTTCGGGCTGTACCAGGCGATCTTCATGGCCAACGCCGGCGGCGCCTGGGACAACGCCAAGAAGCTGGTCGAGACCGAGCTCAAGGCCAAGGGCACCCCGCTGCACGACGCCACCGTGGTCGGCGACACCGTCGGCGATCCCTTCAAGGACACCTCGTCGGTGGCGATGAACCCGGTGATCAAGTTCACGACCTTGTTCGGCCTGTTGGCGGTGGAGCTGGCGATCGAGCTGCCGGCGACGACGGCGCTGGTCGCCGCCGCGATCTTCTTCGCGATCGCGGTGACCTTCGTCTACCGGTCGTTCTACCACATGCGGATCAAGACCGGGGCCGCGTGACCGCGGGGCAATCGACTCCTCGCGTTCTTGATTCCCGGCGGGCGCTTCGCGCCCGTCCTCCCCACCCCGCGACTTACGGGCGATGCTAGCGAACGTCAGCTTCGAGCACGGCGTCCACCTGCGCGGCACGCCGCTGTGGTTTGACGCCGACCGCAAGCGACCGTTGTGCGTCGCCACCAGCCTCGCCGCCGGCCTGCCGCCGAAGCACGACCGTCTGGTGCTGAGCTCGCCGATGGCCGAGGCGCTCACCCGGGCGGGCTTCAAGGGCGAGTTCCTCCCGGCGCCCTTCGAGCGCTGGATCGGCCTCGGCGGCCAAGAGGTGCGGCTCGTCGAGGCCCCGGGGGCGTTGGGCGCGGCCTACGTCGAGGTCGCGAGCGGCACCGAGCGCTATCTGGTGACCGGCTTGATGCGCAAACAGGTCATCCATTGGCCGCAGGCCGACGTGCTGGTCGCCACGGTGCCGGCGCTGCAGCACCGCGGCGCGACCCTGGAGCGGGTGTTGAAGGGGCTGGAGCTGTTCTTGGACCAGGCGGCCGTCGACAAGATCCACGTGCTGGTGGTCGTCGGCAGCGTCGAGGTGGCGCTCTTGGTTCATCAGGCGCTCGCGAGTCGGGGCCGCAAGCTGCGGCTCGTGGGCCTGGCGCGGAAGCTGGCGCCGGCGGCGGATACCGCCGGCAAGGGCGCGGCGCTGGGGGTGTGGGACGCGCGCCCGCCCGCGGGCGCCCGGGTGGCGTGGGTCGACTGCGGCATCGTCAGCTTGAAGCAGGCCGACCGCGGCGGCCGGTCGCCGGACGCGACCTTTCGCCTGGCGTGGTACGCGGACTGGGTGGCGTTGAAGCACGCGGTGACGGTGTGCGGCGCGCGGGCGGTGGCGTTGGTGGCGGCGCCGCAGGCGGCCAAGGCGGTGGCCGGCACCAAGCTCGGGCCCGGGGTCGCGCTGCGGTGGTTGGGCTCCGCCCGCCAGCTCTCCCTCGACTGACGCCGGCCGCAGGGTTTGAGGCGCGCGGCGCAACTGTGGTATCGCCTATGGTGATGGCTGCTCTGAGGACGCTGCGACACTACCGCATCTTGCCGTCGCCCAGATCCCGTTGGCAGTGGGTGGTCGTCCGCCTGGCGGTGTTCGGTTGCCTGGTCGGCGCCACCGCCGGCGTCGTCGGCTCCGCCGCGGTCTACTTCGCCTATGCGCCGACGGTGCCGGTGTACCAATCGCTCAGCGATTACCAGCCGCGCCTCGGCACCCGGATCTATTCGGCCGACAACCAGCTGATCGGGGAGTTCGCGGACGAGCGTCGGGTCCTGGTGAAGAACGACCAGGTGCCGCCGCTGTTGTTCAAGGCGTTCATCGCCGCCGAGGACAAGCGCTTCTACGAGCACTCCGGCGTCGACGTGCTCGGCATCCTCAAGGCGCTCCTCGACAAGCTCCGCCATCCGGGGGAGAAGCTGCGCGGCGCGTCGACCATCACCCAGCAGGTCGCGAAGAGCCTGCTCGTGACCCACGGCAGCTACGAGGAGGCGACCGCCCGCAAGCTCGGCCGCAAGGTGCGCGAGGCGATCCTGGCGCTGCGCCTCGAGAAGGCGCTCACCAAGGACGACATCCTCTACCTCTACGTCAATCAGATCTTTTTGGGGCACAAGGCCTACGGCGTCCAGGCGGCGGCGGAGCACTACTTCAAGAAGAACGTCTGGGAGCTGACGCTGGCCGAGATGGCCACCCTCGCCGGCCTGCCGCAGCGGCCGAGCGACTACTCCCCGGTGTCACGCCCGGACGCCGCCAAGGCGCGCCGCAAGTACGTGTTGCGGCGGATGCTCGAGGACCATGTGATCACCAAGCCGCAGTACGAGCAGGCGGTGGCCGAGGAGATCAAGGTCTACCCGCGCGAGGAGCTCTATCTGCAGATGGTGCCGTACTACACCGAGCAGGTGCGGCGGGAGATCATCGACCGCTACGGCGAGACCGCGCTCTTGCAGGAGGGCCTCGAGGTCTACACCGCCGTCGACCTGCAGCTGCAGCTCATCGCCGCCGAGGCCATCGGCCGCGGCCTGCGCGCGCTCGACAAACGCCAGGGCTATCGCGGTCCGCTCGCACACTTGAAGACCGACGCGCAGCGGGCCCTGTTCAAGGAGAAGTACCGCGCCGAGCTCGGGCTCAAGGACGGCGCCGAGGTGGCGCTCGCCGCCGGCGGGCTGTACCTGGCGGTGGTGACCGGGCTCGAGGACAAGGGCAAGCACGCGGTGGTCGACGTCGCCGGCCGCCAGCTCATCCTGCCGCTCGCCGGGATGCGCTGGGCGCGAACCCCGGATCCGACCGAGCGCGTCGATCTGCACTATCTCGCCGACGTGCGCCGGGCCCTGAAGCTCGGCGACGTGGTGACGGTGGCGCCGGTCACCCGCGCCGAGCTCGGCAAAGATCCGCACGGCTGGGAGGCGTTCGACTCGGTGCCGAAAGAGGGCGACCTGGTGCGCCTGGAGCAGGAGCCGATCGCGAACGGCGCCTTGCTCGCCGTCGATCCCGAGTCGGGGTACGTGCTCAGCCAAGAGGGAGGCTACGACTTCGACGAGTCGACCTACAACCGCGCGGTGCAGGCCTGCCGCGAGCCGGGCTCCGCGTTCAAGCCGATCGTCTACTCCGCGGCGATCGACAAGCTCGACTACACGCCGTCGACGATGATCGACGACAAGCCGCTGATCTTCGACGACCCCGACAACGCGGTGCGCTGGAAGCCGGAGAACGCCGCGGTCGAGTTTCGTGGCGCGTTGCCGATGCGCACCTGCGTCAAGGACTCGATCAACGTGCCGGCGATCCGGGTCGCCGAGGCGGTGGGGATCGAAGACCTGATCAAGAACGCCCGTCGCCTCGGGATCACGACGCCCTTGAAGCGCGAGCTCGGCATCGCCATCGGCTCGTCGTGCACCACCCTCTATGATCTGATGAACGTCTACGTGACGATCAACCAGTACGGCGAGCGCCGCGCCTTCCACTTCATCCGCCGCGTCGTCGACCGCTTCGGCAACGTGCTCGAGGACCACAGCGCCCCGTGGGATCCGACGCTCGACTACCTGAGCCGCCTGGACCGGGCCTACGTTCGGCTGGTGAGCCCGAAGCGCAAGGTGCTCGACAGCCAGACGGCCTACATCATGCTGAACCTCCTCAGGGACGTGGTCGAGGACGGCACCGGTGTGGCGGCGTCGCACACCGGACACATCGTCGCCGGCAAGACCGGCACCACCAACGACTCCTTCGACGCCTGGTTCATGGGCTTCACCAAGCACCTGGTGACCGGGGTCTGGATCGGCCACGACAAGAAGGAGCGGCCGCTCGGCGTCAACGAGCAGGGCGGGCGGACGGCGCTGCCGGTCTGGGTGGACTTCGTGGCGCGGGCGCTGAAGGACTACAGCGTCGTACCGCCGAAGAAGAAGGAGCAAGGCGGCTTCGACCCGCCGCCGGGCGTGGTGCGGGTGGCCGTGGATCCGGAGACCGGTCGCCTCGCGCGCCCGGGCTCGGCGCGCTCGGTCTACGAGTACTACCGCATGGGGACCGAGCCCACCGACGTCGCGCCCGACAAGAGCGTCTTCAACCCCGACGAGAAGAAGCCCTGGGAGATCGACGAACAGATCGGCGCGCCGCTCTAATAGGGTGGCTGGCGCGCGACCTCTCCGCCCGGGCGTTCTGGGTGCTCGTCGGCCTGATGGCCGTCGCGCTGTTGGCGTTGCTGTTGCCGCTGTCGACCGTCGCCGCCGGCGACAGCCGCATGGCCGGGCTGTTCTCGACCGACGAGCAGCTGATCGCCGACGGCGTCTACACGATGGTCAAGCACCACACGGTGAAGTACCGCTTCTTCTGGTACCCGCCGTTCTTCATGATGTGCGCCGCCGGCGCCGCCTCGGGGCTCGAGCGTTTGGGCTTGCCGCTCGCCACCGCCGCGGTGGTCGGGCCCCGGGTGGTGGCGTCGCTGGCGCACGCCGCGGCGATGGTCGCGGTCGCCGGTCTCGGGCGGTCGCTCTCCGGGAGGGCCGCGGTGGGCCTCGTCGCCGCCGGGTTGTTCGCGAGCACGCCGGAGCTGTTTCGCTTCGCCTTCCTGGCGCATCCGGACACCTTGCAGATCGCGCTGTTGGTCGCCAGCGCCTGGCTCGTCGTCGGCTACCTCGAGCACGGCAAGTCGTGGCAGCTCATGAGCGGCAGCGCGGTCGCCGGGCTCGCCTTCGTGACCAAGTACGCCGGCGCTTTCCTGGTGCCGCCGATCGCGGCCGCCATCGTGTGGCGGTGGTGGCGTGATCGGGAGGCGGGCGCGAGCGCGCCGCCATTCTGGAGGGTGCTGCTGCGGCGCGGCGGCGGTGCGGCGGCGGCGTTCGTCGCGGCCGGGATCGCGGGCGGGCCGACGCTGGTGTTGCAGCTGCCGCAGTTCGTCGAGCGGATCCGGTTCCACAGCTGGTACTCGGGCTTCGGCGCCTTCGTGAAGGAGAACCGCTCGGGAGCGGTGTGGCTGCAGCTCCTCGCCGACCGCGAGCTGTGGGGGCCGGTCGTCATCGGCGCGCTCGGGGTCGGCGGCGTGGTGCTGTCGGCTGTGGCCCTGCGGGTGCGGCGGCGCACAGTGATCGAGACCGGCGGCGACCAGCGCCGGCCGTATCTGCCGGGGTACGCGTTCGTGGCCGTCACGGCGTTCGGCTATCTGGCGTTTCTGATCGGGCGGGCGCGGATGTTCGAGCTGCGCTACCTCTTCCCGATCTCGGGCGCGATCGAGGTGTTGGCGGTCGGGGGGCTCGTCCTTTGGCCGGGCGCGCGCGGTGGTCCCGTCCGTCGCCTGGTAGAGCGCGGGCTCCTGGTGCTGGTGCTGGCGCTCGGGGTCGCGCCCCGCCTGCCGGGATTGGGACAAAGCGTCGGTGCCCAGCTGGCGCGCGTCGGCGATCCGTGTCTGGCGGTGGGCCGCTGGCTCTTGGCCCACGTGCCCACCGAGACCGCGTTGGTCTACGACATGTACACCTACGTGCCGGCGGCGTTCGTCGACATCGCCAATACCTTCGGGCTGCAGGAGCGGCTCATCGAGGCGCATCGGGCGCCGGTGGTGATCACCAACGACAGCATCCGCGGCCGCTACCGGATGCAGGTCGACCCCGAGCAGTGGTTCGAGGGGCCGGCGGCGTTCTTGGGCGCAAAGGCGGCGTACGCCAAGCTCGAGCGCGGCGAGCTCGGGGATCTGGCGCTGGTCGCCGAGTTCCCCGAGTGCCGCGCGACCCGGATCTACGCGAGCCGCGCCTGGTCGAGCGCGTCCGGCGAACGAGGCGCGCCCCGGTCGAGGAGAAGCGCCGGCGCTCCGTCCTCGGGGCCCGGCACACCGCACCGCGTTACATATTGACACGTCGCGTCAACGACGCCTATCGTGGCGGCACCAGTCACCAGGAGGCGAGGATGTCGACCACCACGCGATTCTCACCAGCAGCTGGACGCCGGGCGGCGATCGTCGCCGGGTTGCGCACGCCGTTTCTGAAGTCGGGGACCGCCTTCAAGAAGATGTTGGCGCTCGATCTCGGCCGGGCGGTCGTCTGCGAGCTCATCGCCCGCATCAGCCTCGATCCGGGTGAGATCGACCGGATCATCTACGGCCAGGTGGTGCCGACCGTGGAGGCGCCGAACATCGCCCGGGAGCTGTTGTTGTCCTCCGGGCTGCCGCGCCACATCGACGCCTACTCGGTGACCCGGGCCTGCGCCACGAGCACCCAGGCCTTCGTCAACGCCGCCCAGGCCATCTTCACCGGTGAGGCCGACGTCGTCATCGCCGGCGGCGCCGACTCGACCTCGCGGCCGCCGATCACGGTCTCCGACGGTCTGGCCGACGCCCTGATGGCGGCCAACAGCGCCAAGGACCCGATGGGCAAGGCGCGGGCCCTCAGCCGGCTGCACTTGAAGGACTTGCTGCCCAAGGCGCCGGCGCTCGCCGAGCGCTCGACCGGCCTGACGATGGGCCAGTCGTGCGAGAAGATGGCCAAGGAGAACGGCATCAGCCGCGAGGCCCAAGACGCGTTCGCGCTGCGCTCGCACCAGCGCTCGTCGTTGGCCTGGGAGAAGGGGACCTACGCCCTCGAGGTCATGCACCTGCCGGTGCCGCCGAAGTTCGACGAGGTCGTGAGCCGTGACGGCTTCCCGCGCGCCGACGCGTCTTTGGAGAAGCTCGCCGAGCTCAAGCCCGCCTTCGATCGGAAGCACGGGACCATCACCGCCGGCACCAGCTCGCCTTTGACCGACGGCGCCTCGGCGCTGGTGGTGATGAGCGAGGAGAAGGCCAAGGCGCTGGGCTACAAGCCCCTGGCGTTCCTCAAGTCGTTCGCGTTCGCCGCCCTCGACCCCGCCTGGCAGATGCTGATGGGGCCGTCGTTCGCGACGCCGCTGGCGCTCGAGCGCGCCGGGATGACGCTGAAGGACATCGATCTGGTCGACATGCACGAGGCGTTCGCCGCCCAGGTGCTGTCGAACCTGCAGGCCTTCGCCTCGAAGCGCTTCGCCGAGGAGCACCTGGGGAGGAGCGAGGCCGTCGGCGAGGTCGCCGACGACAAGCTCAACATCCACGGCGGCTCGATCAGCCTCGGCCATCCGTTCGGCGCGACCGGCGCCCGGCAGCTGTTGACGATGGCGCGGGAGCTCGATCGCCGCGGCGGCGGCACCGCGCTCGTGACCCAGTGTGCGGCCGGCGGTTTGGGCGCCGCCGTCATCATCGAGCGCTAGGGGGAGAAGACCATGACCACCACCAAGACCGGAGACCGTGACATGAACCTCACCCACTTCCGCTTCGACGTCGACATTCACGGGGTCGCGACCGCGCTGATGGACGTCGAGGGCGAGAAGGTCAACACCCTGTCGCCCAAGGTCTCCGAGGACCTTGGCAAGATCATCGAGCGGGTCGAGACCGACACCGCGATCAAGGCGCTGGTGATCGGCTCCGCCAAGGAGAGCGCGTTCATCGTCGGCGCCGACGTCAAGATGCTGAACGCCGCGACCAGCGCCGCCGACGTCACCCGGCTGTCGCACGAGGCGCAGCGCGGCTTTGCCCGGGTTGAGGCGCTGCACCGCGAGTGGAACAAGCCGGTCGTCGCGGCGATCCACGGCCCGGCGTTGGGGGGCGGCCTGGAGCTGGCGCTCGCCTGCTCGCTGCGGATCCTCAGCGACGCCCCCGAGACCGCGGTCGGCCTGCCGGAGATCCAGCTCGGCCTGTTCCCCGGCGCCGGCGGCACCCAGCGGCTGCCGCGCTTGATCGGCATCGCCAACGCCCTCGACCTGATCCTCACCGGCAAGAAGGTCCGGGCGAAGAAGGCGGTGAAGCTCGGCGTCGCCGACGAGGTGGTGCCGGCGCCGTTGTTGCTCACCCTCGCCAAAGAGCGGGCGCGGCAAGCGGCCCAGGGCCTGCTGCCGCCGAAGGCGACCGGGCTCATGCGCCTGAAGGAGCTCGCGGCGTCGATGACCGATCCGGAGCACCTGCAACACCTGGCGCTCGAGGACAACCCGGTCGGCCAGCGCATCCTGTTCAAGAAGGCGCTGGATGCCACCCGCGCCAAGACCCGCGGCAACTACCCGGCGGCCGAGAAGGCGATCGAGGTCGTGCGCATCGGCATCCAGGAGGGCATCGAGGCCGGCTACGCCGCGGAGGCGGATCGCTTCGGGCAGGTGGCGATGACGCCGCAGGCCAAGGCCTTGATGTCGATCTTCTTCGCGACCCAGGAGCTGAAGAAGGACAGCGGCACCGCGGACCCGAGCGCGGTCGCCAAGCCGGTGCGCAAGGTCGGGGTGCTCGGCGGCGGGCTGATGGGCGGCGGCATCGCCGCGGTGACCCTCACCAACGCCAAGCTCCCGGTGCGCATCAAGGAGGTGGACGACGCCGGGGTGGCGCGCGGCTTCAAGTACGTCGCCAAGAACCTCGAAACCGACGTCCGCAAGAAGCGCAGGAGCGCCCGCGAGGCCGAGCAGCTCATCGCCGGTCTGTCCGGGACCACCGAGATGGCCGGGTTCGCCGACGCCCAGGTGATCATCGAGGCGGTGTTCGAGGATCTCGGCCTGAAGCAGCGGATCCTGAAGGACACCGAGGCCAACACCGGCGCCGAGACGATCTTCGCCTCCAACACCTCGTCGTTGCCGATCACCAAGATCGCCGAGGCCTCGGCGCACCCGGAGACCGTCATCGGCATGCACTACTTCTCGCCGGTGGAGAAGATGCCGCTGTTGGAGATCATCGTCACCAAGAAGACCGCGCCCTGGGTCACCGCCACCTGCGTGCAGCTCGGCAAGGAACAGGGCAAGACCGTGATCGTCGTCAACGACGGCACCGGGTTCTACACCTCGCGCATCCTCGCGCCCTACATGAACGAGGCCGCGCACGTCCTCGCCGAGGGGGCGACCATCGAGGAGATCGACGAGGCGCTGATGGACTGGGGCTTCCCGGTCGGACCGATCGTGCTGCTCGACGAGGTCGGCATCGACGTCGGCGCCAAGGTGGCGAAGATCATGCACGAGGCCTTCGGCGCGCGGATGACGCCGCCGGCGGCGATGGAGACCCTGATCAAGGATCAGCGCTACGGGCGCAAGAACAGCCGCGGCTTCTACCTCTATGAGAACGGCAAGAAGGCCGGCGTCGACACCTCGGTGTATGCGGTGATCGGCCACAGCCGCAGCAAGACGCCGCTCGCCAAGAAGGACATCCAGCGCCGCATCGGTCTGCAGATGGTCAACGAGGCGGCCCGCTGCCTCGAAGAGGGGATCCTGCGCAGCCCGCGGGACGGCGACGTCGGCGCGATCTTCGGCCTCGGGTTCCCGCCCTTCTTGGGCGGGCCGTTCTGGTACGTCGATCAGGTCGGGGCCGGCGAGATTGTCCGCCGCCTGGAGCAGCTCGCCGACAAGCACGGCAGCCGCTTCGCGCCGGCGGCGATCCTCGAGAGCTACGCCAAGGCCGGCAAGAAGTTCCGCGCGTGACCCGAGCGACCGCGGCGCTGGCGCTGCTCGCTCTCTGCCGGTGCGGGCCCGACGTCGCGCTGGCGCCGATCGCGCGCCTGTCTCCGCCCTTGTCCACCGCGGTGGCGACCGCGACCGTCGCCAAGCTGCAGGAGGCCTGGCAAATCGCCGACGCCGACCGCGACCCCGGCGGCCACCTGGTGGCGGTGCGCTTGAAACAGGTCCGGCGGCACGCGCGCCTGGTGACGGCGCCGGCGACCTTGGTGCTGCGCTTGCCGGCCGAGACCGCGGCGGTGAAGCTCTACCTGGCGCCGCCGTTTGCCGGGCAGGCGGGCGCGAAGTGCAAGGTGGGCGCGGCGGTGCGCTGGAAGCCCCAGGGGAGCGAGCGCCGCGACGAGATCGCGGCGCGGGCCGAGGGCGCGGCGGAGTGGCTCGACGTCGAGCTGCGAGCGCGACCGAACCCCGAGGCCGGCGAGCTCGAGGTCGAGCTGGCGCGTCTCGGTGACTGCGAAGAGCCGCCGGTGGTCGCGGTCTCCGAGGTGCAGGCCGAGCGCCTCGCACCCCGCGACGGCCGGCCGAACGTGCTGTTGGTGGTGTTCGACACTCTGCGCCGCGATGCGTTCGACTGCGCGGCGGTGAGCGAGGAGCTGACGCCGCACATCTACCACGAGTGGTGCCGGCAGGGGGTGTTCTTCACCGACGTCGTCTCCACCGCGCCTTGGACCTACCCGGCCCTCGCCAGCATGCTGACGGGGCTTTCGCCGTACCAGCACCGCGGCGAGGGGATCGATCGCGACCAGCACGACGTCGATCGCGCGGTGCCGACGTTGGCGGAGCTGTTGCGCTGGCAAGGGTACACGACGCACGCCATCGTCTCGAACTGGCAGGCGAGCCGCGGCCTGTGGCGCGGCTTCGACACCTTCTCGGAGCTCTTCCCCTACCTCGGGCGTGGCAGCGGCGACGAGCGCCGCGCCGAGCGGGTGGTCGACGCCGCGATCCGCAAGCTGCGCGCCGGCGTCGCCGAGCCGTTCTTCTTGTGGACGCTGTTTATCGACCTGCACGAGCCGGTGGACGCCGCGACCGTCGACGGCCGACCCCCGCCGGCGGCCTGCCGCGGCGTCGGGCCGCTGCCCTATCGCTTCGAGGGTCTGTCGCAGCTGAAGCCGCCGCTGTCGTCGGCGACCGGGGCACGGCTCGAGTGTCGGCGGGCGCTCTACCGGGAGTCGTTTGCCTACGTCGACTTTCACCTCGGCCGTCTGACGCGGGAGTTGCAGCGACTCGGGCTCGCGGAGCGCACCGCGATCGTCGCGGTCTCCGACCACGGTGAGGAGCTCTTCGATCACGGCGCCGAGCAGCTCGCCGCCGATGAGCGACCGCGCGACATCTGGGGGGTCGGGCACGGCCACACCTTGTATCAGGAGCTGTTGCAGGTGCCGTTGCTCGTCGTGCCGCCGCGTTTCGGGCGGACCGCGACGCCCGAGCGGGTGGAGGCGCTGGCCTCGATTCGCGACGTGTTCGCGACCGTGCTGTCGCTCTGTGGGACGCCGCCGCCGCCGACCTCGACGTCGCGGGCGCTGTGGCCGCTCGTGCCCGGCGCCGCGGCCTCCGAGGTCGTGAGCGCGAGCATCGCCTACGGTCCGGCGCGCAGGAGCGTCAGCACCGCGGCCCTGAAGGCCATCTGGACCGCCCCCGACAAGGTGGCGGTCTTCGACCGGACGCTGGACCCGGGCGAGCACGAGCCGCTGGCGCGCGGCTCGCCGCAATTCGTCATCGGCGAGCGGTTGCTCGCCACGAGCCGGTCACCGCGGCCGGCGGTGCGGGAGGCGGGGGACGACGAGCAGCAGGGGCTCAGGGCGCTCGGTTACGTGGGCGATCCGCCCGCCGCAGCGCCAGCGCGATGACGCCGCCCTTGCCGGCGGCGGCGGCGATGGCCTCGAGCGGCAGCGACAGGGCCGCGGCCGCGGCGATCGGCAACGCCAGCGCCAGGTGGGTCCAAAAGGCCGGCTCGCGCCAGATCGCGTGACCGCCGGCGGGTCTGAGGACGCGGGTGAACAGGCGCTGGCCGAGGCCGAGCTTCGCCAGGCCGCTCTGCAGCATGCCGTAGGGACCGTACTCGAGCGAGAACTGCTCGGCGTGCAGAACCTCGAGGCCGGCCGCGGTCGCGAGGCGGGCGAGGGTGTCGGGGGTGAAGTGCCAGCGGTGGCGGGGGACGTCGAGGTGGAGCCAGTCGCGGCCCGAGAGGCGCGCCTGACAGGAGTCGACGTTGGGGACCGAGACCAGGACGACGCCGTCCGGCGCCAAGAGCTCGCGGGTCTTCGCGAACGCGGCGCTGGGGTCGGCGAGGTGCTCGAAGACGTGCCAGAAGGTGATGACGTCGAAGTCGCGCACCGGCAGCTCGAGGTCTTCGAACTGACCGACCACGACCCGGTCGCCGAGGCGGCGGCGCGCCGAGACCGCGATCTCTTGCTCGAGCTCGGTGCCCCAGCACTCCCAGCCGCGGCTCGCCAGGGCCTCGAGCATCACCGCCCGACCGCTGCCGACGTCGAGGATCCGGCCGGGCGCGGCGCGCAGGCGCAGCACCGCCTTGATGCGCTCCTTGCGCAGCAGGCGCATGAAGGGTTCGAGCGGCGCTCGGAAGCGATGCCCGGCGTCGGGCTCCTCGGCGTAGCGGTAGTAGGCGGCGAGCTCCTGGGGCTCGAGGTCGTCGAGGGTCGCGACCAGCCCACACGACGGGCAGCGCGCCACCGGAAACAGCGAGCCGTCGAAGAGCTCGGGGGCGGCGAACAGCGGCGTCCAGCGCGCCGCGCGACAGACCGGGCAGAGGCGGGGCGGGGGCGCGGCGTCGGTCACGGCTGCGGCTTGCCCTTGAAGATCGGGAAGTGAACCGCGCCGCTCTTCTCGAGACGGTAGGACAGCGCGGTCTTCAGGACCCCGAGCCCGTAGACGACGCTGCGACGGAAGTTGATCGACGAGGCCTCGGCGAAGTAGCGCGTCGGACAGCTGATCTCGCCCACCTGGAACCCGAAGAGCAGGCTCTGGACGATGAGCTGGTTGTCGAACACGAAGTCGTCGGAGTTCTCGTCGAAGGGAATGGTCTCGAGGAGTCTCCGGGAGTAGGCGCGAAAGCCGGTGTGGTATTCGGAGAGCTTGGCCTCGCAGACCAGGTTCTGCACCGCGGTCAGCACCCGGTTGGAGACGTACTTGTAGAACGGCATGCCGCCGTCGATGGCGTTGCCGCCGAGGATCCGGGACGCCAGGACCAGATCGTAGTGGCCGCTCGCGATCATGCTCGCCATCGCGACGACGAGCTTGGGCGAGTATTGGTAGTCCGGGTGGACCATCACGATGATGTCGGCCTGGGTCGCGAGGGCCTCGCGGTAGCAGGTCTTCTGGTTGCCGCCGTAGCCGCGGTTCTGGGGGTGGACGATGGTGTTGAGCCCCAGGGCGCGAGCGCGGGCCGCGGTGTCGTCGGTCGAGCCGTCGTCGGTGAGGATGACGGTGTCGACGACGTCGAGGGGCAGCTCGCGATAGGTCTGCTCCAGGGTCTTCGCGGCATTGTAGGCCGGCATGACAACGGCGACGCGGTTCGAACCGAGCATCCGGCTCGCCTACCTGGGTTGTGCGCCACAGTCAAATGCCGCTTCGATCCCCGGTGCGCGTGCTACAGTGGGGCGCGATGCGCGGACTTGCACCCTTCGCCGCCGCGGGGCGCTCGGTCGCCGCGGCCGCACGGCGCGCGCCGGTGGAGCTCGGGATCGGCCTCTTGGTCTTCGGCTGCTGCGCGTTCTTCTTCCAGGGCGGCGGCTGGAACCAGAACTCCCACTTCGCGACCACGGTGGCGCTCGTCGAGCACGGCAGCGTGATCCTGGACGACGTGCGGGCCTCGACCGGGGACCTGGCGCGCGTTGACGGCCACGTGGTCTCGAACAAGGCGATCGGCACTTCGCTGATCGCGGTCCCGGCGTATCTGGTCGCCAAGACCCTCACCCTCGGGATCACGAACCCCGGCGACGCGACCATCCTCTGCGCCTACGTGACGACGATCCTGACCTCGGGGTTGGCGCTGGCGCTGCTCGCGGTCGTCCTCTATCGCCTGCTGCGGCGCCGGCTGCCGCCCACCGACGCGTGTCTGCTGGCGGTGGCCGCGGCGTTGGCGACGCCGCTGTTTCCGAACAGCACGATGATCGCCTCGCATCCCCTGGTGGCGCTCGCGGCGCTGTCGAGCTTCGCGCTCCTCGACCAGCCGCGGGCCCGAGAACCGGACGCCGCGGTGCGGCTGTTCCTCGCCGGCGTCTGTGCGGCGCTGCCGTTGACAATGGAGTACCTGACCGCGGTGATCGTCGTGCCGCTTTCGGTCTACGGGTGGTGGCGCGCCCGGCCGCACCGTCGGGCGTTGTGGTTCGGACTCGGCGTCGGCCTCGTGGCGCTGGTGCCGCTCACCCACCACACCCTGGTGTTCGGCCATCCCCTCAGCACCGGCTACGCGTCGCTCGTCAATCCGGGGTTCGCCGCGGCGCAGGCGACCGGCTGGCACGGCTTCGACGGCCTGTCGTTGTGGCGCCTCTACCACCTGACCTTCGGCCCGACCCGCGGCTTCTTCCTGTTGAGCCCGTTTCTGCTCGCCGGCGTCCCGGGCTTCGTGCGCCTGGCGCGGCAGCGCGGTAGCCGGGCCTACGGCCTGGTGGCCGCCGCGATCGCGATCGGGGTGCTGCTCGCGGTCGCGAGCTTCGTCCACTGGCACTCGGGGTCGGCCTCCGGCTCGCGCTACGCCTTGCTGTTCGTGACCTTCTCGATCGTCGGGGTCGCGGCGCAGATGCCGCGACACCGCGTTTGGATCCTGCTCGGCATGGGACTCGGGCTCACGTTCATGGTGATCGGGACCGCGGTCACCGCCATCCCGCCGCCACCGCCGGAGCACGGCGCGATGCCGAGCGTCCTCGGGTGGTGGTGGGAACGATTCGCGGCCGGCAACCTCGCGAGCTGGCAGGAGGCGATCCTCGTGTCAGAGGGCGGTGCCACCGGCGAGCCGACCTTGCCGTTCGCCTTCAATCTCGGCCAGCTCATGGGGCTTCCGGGCCTGTGGTCGTTGGCGCCGCTCGTGGTCTTCGGCGCCGGGATGAGCGCGGTGCTCAGGGGGCAGCTGCGGCGGGCGAGCGGTGCGCTTCCCAGCCGAGCTTCACCCGCTCCGGCGACAGCGGCAGGTCCTGGAGCGGAAACCCGAGGGCGTGGCTGACGGCGTTGGCGATGGCGGCGGCGACCGGGATCAGGGCCGGTTCGCCGATGCCCTTGGCGCCGTATGGGCCGCGCTCGTAGGGCTCTTCGATCAGCCCGATGTCGATCTCCGGGACGTCGAGCGCCGTGGGGATGAGGTAGTCGGTGAAGGTCGGGTTCAGGATCTTGCCGTCCGCCACCGCGAGCCGCTCCATCGTCGCGTAGCCCAGGCCCTGCACGATGCCGCCGTGGATCTGGCCGATGACGCCGTCGCCGTAGATCGCCTTGCCGACGTCGTGGACCGCGGTGACCCGCTGCACCGTGACCAGGCCGGTGATGGTGTCGACGCTCACCTCGGCGACCAGGGTGCCGTAGCAGTACAGCGAGTAGGGCTGGCCGCGGCCGGTCGCCTTGTCCCAGAGCTTTTTCGGCGGCGCGTACCAGCCGGTGTGGGCCAGGTTCACCTTGCGGAGGTAGGCGGCGGTGACGAGCTCGGCGATGCTGAGCGCGGCCTGCTTGCCGCGCGCCCACACCGCGCCGGCCTGCAGCACGACGTCGCTCTCGGCGACGCCGCAGAGCTCGGCGGCCACCGGTCGCAGGCGCGCCCCTAGGGTGCGGGCGGCGTCGAGGACCGCGTTGCCGCTCATGATCGTCGTGCGACTGGCGACCGTGGGGCCGGAGTCGGGCACCAACGCGGTGTCGGTCGGGACCACGTGGATCTGATCGTAGGCGAAGCCGAGCGCCTCGGCCGCGAGCATCGCCATCGCGGTGTAGGCCCCTTGACCGATCTCGCTGGCGCCGATGGCGATCGAGACGCTGGCGTCCGGGTGGATCTGGACGAGCGCGGCGCTGCCCTCGAGGTGCTGGCCGCCGGCGTGCAGACAGCAGCCGTAGAGCATGCTGGCCACGCCGACGCCGTGGCGCCGGTCCGGGTCGGCGGCGTTGTGGGTCTCGGCGGCGCGGCGCTTCGCGGCCCACCGGGAGCGGTCGCGGGCTTCGACGGCGGTCCGGGCGGCGAGGGGCGGCTGGCGCAAGACCTCGTCGGTGACCGTCCGCGAGCCCTGCCGCAGGAAGTTCTTCAGGCGCAGCTCGATCGGATCGGCGCCGAGCTCCCGGGCGAGCGCGTCGAGCTGGGACTCGAGCGCGAAGGTGACCTGGGGCTGGCCGAAGCCGCGGTAGGCGCCGCCGAAGGGGTTGTTGGTGTAGGCCGTGAGGGTGTCGACCTCGACGTTCGGGATCCGATAGGGGCCGCCGGCGGAGGCGTTGGCGCGCTCGGCGACGACCGACGACAGCCCGAGGTAGGCGCCGGCGTCGACGTAGATCGTCGCCTTCAGGCCGACGAGCTTGCCGTCGCGGTCAGCGAGGAGGGTGTGCTTGATCACGGTGCGGTGGCGCTTGCTCGACCAGGCGATGTCCTCGGAGCGGTTGTAGAGGATGCGCACCGGGCGGCCGGTGTGGTGCGCGAGGACGGCGGCGCACGCGGCCGGTTCGCTCGGGTAGTCCTCCTTGCCGCCGAAGCCGCCGCCGGTGGGCGCTTGCACCACCCGGATCTGGGCGTGCGACAGCCCCAGCACCCGCGCCACGCCCTTCTGAACGTAGAACGGACACTGCATGCTGCCGGTCAGGAACATGCCGCCCGCGTCCGGGACCGCGACCACGGCGTTGGGCTCGAGGTAGGCGTGCTCCTGGTGGCCGGTGGTGAAGGTCTGCTCGAGGACGATCGGCGCTTTGGCGCGGGCCTTGGCGTAGTCGCCGGTGCGGATCACCATCTTCGCCGCGAGGTTGCCGCGCGGGTGCAACAGCGGCGCCGAGGGCTCGAGGGCGGCGACCGGATCACAGACGAGAGGCAGCGGCTCGGCCTCGACGACGACGAGGCGGGCGGCGGCGAGGGCGGCCTCCCGGGTCAGGGCGGCGATCAGCGCCACGCGGTCGGCGGCGGAGCGGATCAGGTCGTGCGCCAAGAGCGGCTGGTCGGCGATCACCACGCCGATCTGGTTCTGACCCGGAACGTCCTCGGCGGTCAGCACCGCGACGACGCCGGGCACGCGGCGCGCCGCGCTTACGTCGATGCGCCGGATACGGGCGTGGGTGAAGCGCGAGGTGACCGGGTAGCCGACCAGGAGGTTGGCGAACGACAGGTCCGCGGTGTAGCGGGCGGTGCCCGAGGCTTTGGCGCCGGCGTCGACGCGGCGCGGGCTCTTGCCGACGACGGTGGGGAGCGGATCGGGTCGCGAATGCGTCTTGCGCCTCGGCGTGGCGCGGCGCGCGGCCGGCGGGCGTTTGGCGGCGCGGCGGCGGCTCCGGTCGGCGGTCATCCGGCGTCTCCGGCAAGGCGGCGGCGGGCGGTCGCCGCCTTGTCGACCGCGTCGATCAAGCGGTGGTAGCCGGTGCAGCGGCAGAGGTTCCCGGAGAGCGCGGTCTTGATGTCGTTTCTCGTCGGCGTCTCGTGGGCATCGAGGAGCGCCTTGGCCGCGAGGATCACGCCCGGCGTGCAGTAGCCGCACTGGACGCCCGCGGCTTCGACGACCGCGTCGACGAGCGGGCGATCGGGCCCGCGGGCCAGGCCCTCGACGGTCTCGACCTTGGCGCCGGCGACCTGGCCGGCGAGGGTGAGACAGGAGCACACCGGCTCGCCGTCGACGAGGACGGTGCAGCTGCCGCACTCGCCCTCGCCGCAGCCCTCCTTGACGCTGGTGAGGCCGGCGTGATCGCGCAGCGCATCTATCAGGCGCCCGGCGGGGGGCGCGTCGAGCGCCACTGCCTTGCCGTTCAGGATCAGGTCGATAGCCATCGCTGGCACTCCTTCAGGGCGCGGCGCAAGAAGCTCCGGGCGACCGCGAGGCGGTAGGCGGCGCTGGCGCGGTGGTCGTCGATCGGCCGCACGTCGGCGGCGACGGCGTCGATCGCCGCGGCGATGTCGGCCTCGGTGAGCCGGGTGCCGGCGAGGGCGTCTTCGACTGCCGGCGACCGCACCGGCGTCGGCGCGACCGAGCCCCAGGCGATGCGGACCGCGTCGAGCGTGCCGGCGGCGCCGGTGGCACGGATCGCGAAGTTGACCGCGGCGATGATCTGCGCCTGCCGGAAGCCGAGCTTGTCGAAGCGGGCGTAGCTTAGGGGCGCGGGCTTCGGCACCACGATCTCGGTGATCAGGTCCCCGGGGCCGAGGATGGTCTTCTGCGGGCCGACGAAGAGGCGGTGCAGGGCCACCGTCGTCACACCGTTGGCGCTCTGGACCACGACGCGGGCGTCGTCGCTCATCAAGGCCGGCACCAGATCTGCGGCCGGGGAGGCGTTGGCGACGTTGCCGCCGACGGTGGCGCGGCTGCGGATCTGCGGTGAGCCGAGGGTGGCCGCCGCCTCGAAGAGGGCGGGGAGCTGGGCGCGCACCAGGGCGCTCTTGGCGAGCTGGGCACAGGTGGCGCCGGCGCCGATCCGGATCTCGTCCTGCCGCTCCTCGATGTGGCGCGGCAACAGCCCCCAGAGGTTCACGAAGCCGTCGGCGTCGAGGCGGTCGAAGCGGAGCTTCACCGAGATGTCGGTGCAGCCGGCCACCGGCCGCCAGCGCGGCTCGGCGGTCAGGAGGCGGATGGCGTCGGTGAGGTCCTTGGGGTTGGCAAACGCTCGAATCATGCGCGGCCCGACTCCATCATGGCCGGCGCAAAGGAGCAAGGCTGGACGCGGGCGGCGGTCGCCGCCTAGCGTTTGCGGCCGGCGTAGCGCGCCGCGAGCTGCTTCTGGCGGGTGCGCAGGGACTGCTCGGCGCCGCCGATCCAGACCCTCTCGACCACGGTCTGCAGCTCGAAGGGGTCGCCCGACCACAGCACCAGATCGGCCTGTTTGCCGACCGCGACGCTGCCGAGCTCGTCACCGCGCCCGAAGGCCGCCGCCGGCGCCAGGGTGATCGCGGTCAGGGCCTTCTGCCAGTCGAGGCCGTGCGCCGTGGCGATGCCGGCCTCTTGGCGGAGGCGGCGGGCGTTGTGGTTCGAGTTGCCGGTGGAGATGATCACCGGCACCCCGGCGGCGGCGAGCAAGGTCGAGACGTCGTCGCGGGCGGCGAGGGCCTCGAAGCTCGTCGGCGCCTGATCCGAGGGCGTCAGGATGACCGGGACCCGCGCCGCGGCGAGCTGGTCCCTGACCCGCCAGCTCTCGGCGCCCCCGGCGATCACGATCCGCAGGTTCTCGTCGCGCGCCAGATCCAGGGCGGCGAGGATGTCGGAGGCGCGGTGCACCGAGAGGACGAGCGGCAAGGCGCGGCGCAGCACCGGCTCCATCGCCGCGAGCTGCAAGGGCGACGGCACGAAGCGGTGCGTCTGGCCGCGCCAGGCGGCGGTGCGGTTGTCGAGGAACAGGCGGGCGTCGGCGAGGAGCTGGCGCAGGCGCATCCACGCCGAGCCGCGGGTGCCGCCGGAGGCCTTGGCGGCGCTGGTGCCGAGGCCGCCGAACATCGCCACCGGGGTACGCCGATCGGGGCGGGAGTCGAGGCGACCGGTGAGCGCCGCGAGGTAGCCGGTGCCCCAGAGGATGCCGCCCGCGGGGCTGGTGACCGCGCGGGTGACGCCCTCGGCGCGGGCCACCGGGATCAACACCGACGACGGGTTGAAGCCGTCGGCGGCCGAGAACGCCGGCAGGATGGCGTCGTCGTGCGGCGCGAAGTCGGTGGTGGTGTCTTCGAGATCCATCTCGACGAGGCCCAAGTGGCTCATCGCCTCGATGAGCCCGGCGGTCAGCACCTTGCCGCTCGCCTGAATGACCTCGGCGCCGCCGTCGCCGCCGGCGTCGGCCCTCTTCGGTCCGACGTAGCTGATGCGCCCGTCCTGGATCACCACGGTGGCGTCGTGGAGGGTGGTGCCGTCGCCGACCTCCACTCGGGCGCCGTGGAGCACGAGGGGGTTGGCGATGAACAGCGCGGTCAAGGTGAGGGGGATCATTCGCGGTCCTCCCGCGCGGGTTGGCCGAGCTCGAAGTCCGTCGGTCGCATGCCCTCGGGGCGGGTGCGATCGAAGGCGAGGATGCCGTCGATGTAGACCTTCTCGGCGAGGGCGTAGACGCTGAAGGGATGGCGGTTCCAGAGGACGACGTCCGCCATCTGCCCCGGCGTCAGGGCGCCGACCCGGTCCTCGATCCCGAGCGCCCAGGCAGGGTTCGTGGTGATCCAGCGGAGCGCGTCGTCCTCGGTGAGCGCGAGGCCGAGCGCTTTGCCGGACGCCAGCGCCTTGGCGGCCTCCTGGTTCAGGTGCCGGGACTCCTCGGGATAGTCGGAGTGAATGATGGTGCGACCGCCGGCGGCGGCGACGAGCGCGGCGTTGTGAGGGATGCCGTCGAAGGCCTCGAGCTTGAAGCCCCACCAGTCCGACCAGGTGGCGACGCCGACGTCTTCGGCCGCCAAGCGGTCGGCGAGCTTGTAGGCCTCGAGGGCGTGGTGGAAGGCGCGGATCTTGAAGCCGTACTCCTTGGCGAGGTCCAACAGGGCCTCCATCTCGTCGGCGCGATAGCAGTGGAAGTGCACCGCCATCTCGCCGTTCAAGACCTTCACCAGGGTCTCGTGGCCGAGGTCGCGCCCCGGCGGCTCGGGCGGATCGCCCTCGGTGTCGCCGGCGCTCTTCTCGGCGTTGTAGCGCCCGAGCTCGCGGCCGTACTTCTCGAGGGCGCGCTTGTACTCGAGCGCCGCCTGAAACGCCTTGCGGTAGCCGGCGAGGTTGGCCATCCGGGTGCTGGGGGCGGAGCTCTTCTCTCTGCCGTAGGTCATTTTCGGGTTCTCGCCGCAGGCCATCTTCAGGCCCTGGGGGGCGCCCGGGAAGCGCATGGCGCGCGCGCTCACCGCGGGGAGCAGCTTGGCGACGAACGACCGGCCGCCGATGAGGTTGGCGGAGCCCGGCAGCACCTGGACGGTGGTGACGCCGCCGGCGACCAGGCGCGGGATCGCCGGGTCCTGGGGCCAGAACGAGTGCTCGGCCCAGAGGTCGGCGGTGACCGGGCTCGTGGCCTCGTTGCCGTCGTGCAGCGAGTCGACGTACGGCATCGGGAACACCCCGACGTGGGAGTGGGCGTCGATGATGCCGGGGGTCACGAACTTGCCGCTGCCGTCGATCACGGTGACGCCGGCGCCCGCCGTCGGCTCACCGCCGCCGACCGCGGCGATCTTCCCGTCCTGCATCAGGACGTAGCCGGGGGAGAAGGTGGCACCGGCCGCGGTGAGGACCGTGGCGTCGCGGATCAACACCGCCGGCGCGCCGCTCCGGGGTGCGGGATCGGGCGGGTCGGCCGGCACCAAGACCGCCGGCGCCGCGACCGGGGGTTTGGTGCCCGAGGTGGCGGCGCAACTGGCGCACAGGCAAACGACGAGGAGGGGGACGAAGACCGGACGACAGTGCATGGACCGCTCGCTTGGCCGCTCGACGGAAGGGCCTGGGGCTCGCCTCACACCGCTCGGGGTGTGCCCGAGGGGGTGTCAGGGTCGAGCCGCGCGCCCATCTTCGTGGCTTGCGCGGGTGTGTTCAAGGGCTCAATGAGGCGGGGATCGGTGGCCGGGATCCGCAGGATGCGGTCCGCGAGGCGGTGGGTCACGGCGCGGGCACCGCGATCTGCGGGCGGCGCCTGCAGCTCGGCGACGACCTCCGGCCCGAGCAGCACCGGGTGCGCGTCCTCTCCGTTTACGGCGGGCACGACGACCCGGCCGGCGCCGTCGTGCAGCGCGCGCCGCATGCTGCGGACGAGGGCCGCGTCGGCGAACGGCTGGTCCACCGGCCACAACAGCACCGCCGCGCCCGGGGGGACGAGGCCGAGGCCGGCGCGGATCGAGTCGATCGGCGCGCCGTCCGGTCTCCCCACCGCCAGCCGCAAGCGGGCGTCGTCGCCGCGGTCGCTTGCCGCGAGCCAGGCGCGAACCTCCTTGGCGGTGACGAGCCCGGCCGGCCCTTCTTCGGCGCCGACCACCACCACGACCTGGTCGACGCCGCCGGCGAGGGCGCTGCGCAGCACGCGACCGAGGAGCGGCTCGCCGTCCAGGGTGAGCCAGGCCTTGGGTTGCCCCATCCGCCGCGAACGGCCGGCGGCGAGCACGAGGGCGACGGTGATCACGCGGTCGGGGTCGGCGCCCGGGCGCCGCGGCGCGAGCGGGTGAGCTCGGCGCAGATCGAGACCGCGATCTCGGCGGGGGTCTCGGCGCCGATGTCCAGGCCGATCGGACAGCGCACCTTGTCGACGAGCGCGGCGTCAAAGCCCTTCGCCGCGAGGCGCTCGCGCTGCATCTGCGCCTTGCGCTCACTGCCGATCACGCCGAGGTAGCGCCCGGGTCGGGTGATGCAGTGCTCCAGCAGGCGCTGGTCGAAGGCGTGCTCGCGGGTGAGGATCACGGTGTAGACGTTGTCGCCGGTCGGCAGGTCGCGGAGGTCCTCGGGCTCGTAGCTGTTGATGATGCGAGTCGCCTGCGGCAATCGCTCGGGGTTGGCGTTCTCAACCAGGTCGTCGACCGCGACGATGTCGAAGCCGAGCGGCAGCGCCGCCTCGATGAGCGCGGTGCCGACGTGGCCGCAGCCGAAGACGATGAGAACGGGTTGGCTCATGATCGGCTCCAAGAAGAAGGTCATCTGCCCGCCGCAGCACATCGCGAGCTCGGTGGTCAGGTTGTGGGTGACCACCGCCGCCTGCTCGTTGGCGAGGACGCGCGCCGCCGCGGTGCGGATGACGTGCTCGACCTTGCCGCCGCCGACCGTCCCCTCGATGTGGCCGTCGGGGAAGAACAGCATCTTGGCGCCCGGCTTGCGCGGCGTCGAGCCGCGGGTCGCGACCACGGTGACGAGCACCGCGCGCTCGTTGGCGGCGCGCAGCCCTGCCAGGCGCTCCCAGAGGTCCATGAGCGCAAAGTGTAGTGCGAAACGACGCCGCTGACCATCGGGTCGGCGTCACCGCTACGGCGACCAGGGCCGGCGAATGACAGCGCCGCCGGGACGTGGCACGATGCCGCCGATGCCGCAGGCGATCGCAGGAGTGTGGTGGGTGCTCGCGGCCGCGGCCGCGGCCGAGCCGGTGAGCGCGCGGCTGACCCTCGAGGGCCAGCGCGGCGTCCTGGACTTGTCGGCCGCGAGCCCGCAGCTGCGCTTCGAGCTCCTCGCCAAGAGCAGCCTGCCGGTGGTGGTGGACGAGGTGGAGGTCGGGGTGTTGTTCGCGGCCGACGAGGCGGCGCTCGAGAAGGCCGATCCGGCAGGGCTGTATGCCGGCGGCGGGGCGGGCGGGCAGGTGGGTGTGGTTCGGCAGCGGGTGTCGACTCGGCTGGCGCCGGCGGGGCGCGCCGCGCTCGCGGTGCTGGTGCCGTCCGCGGCGTCGACGCCGGAGCCCAAGGTGTTTCGCACCCACGTGCTCGGCTACCACCTCGCGGATCTGTCGCTGCCGTTGTTGTTGGAGCTGCTGCAGGCACCGTCGGCCGCGGACGAGCGGGCCGCGGTCGAGGCGCTGGCGCTGGCGGCGCCGGCCGTGGACAAGCTGGCGGTGCGCGAGCGCTTCTCTTTGCAGCCGCAGCTGCGGCTCGACCTCTTGGCGTTGGTGCAACAGCCGGTGCCGATGACACCCATCGACCGCGAGGTGCGGGCGCGGGCGTTCGCGATCGCCGCCCTCGGCGTTCTCGGGGGCGACGCCGTGGTGCCGGTGCTGCAACGGCTGTTGCGCGCGCCCGAGCTGGCGCGCGAAGACGACGCGTTCGCGGCGTTGCTCATCGACCGCCTGTCGGGCTCGGCGCTCGAACGGCCGCTCGCCTACGCGATGCCGGTCACCGCGCGACGCATGGCCGACCTGGTGGCCGCGGCGCTCGACGACGCGCTCGGGCCGAAGGATGGGCCGCAGCCGCAGCCGTCGTCGGCCGTCGAGGAGGCGGGGCCGAGCATCGCCGCCGCTCGGCCGGGCGGTCTGGAGGTCGTCGCGCTGCCGACTTCGGGCGGCAGCCGGGATCCGGCGACGCTCGGCGGCGTCGGCGCGGTCGTCCTCGTGTGTGCCGCGCTCGGGACGCTCGTCTGGCGGCGGGCGCGGCGCAAGCGGCAGGCGGCGGGGTAACGAGCGCTGGCGGGGGCAGCGGTGAGTGCCCATGTTGGCGTCCGGAGGAGAGCCGGTGATGAGTGACGGCGGGTCAGGCAACCGGCGTCAGGGCGGCAGGGTCGCGAGCGTCGAGTGTGGCTTGCTGAAGGTCACCGGCCGCGACGCCGTCGATCTGCTGCATCGGTTGTCGACCAACGACCTCCGGCCGCTCGCCGAGCCCGGCAACGCCGCCGCGACCGTGTTCGTAACGCCGCACGGCAAGATGCTCGATTGGTGCTTCGCGATGCGCACCGCCGCCGCGCTCTGGCTCGAGACCTCGCCGGGCCGCGCGGCGCGGGTGCAGGAGTGGATCGGCCGCTACACCATCCTCGAGGACGTCAGGGTCGAGGACCTGAGCGCCGCCTACCGCCACCTCGTGGTGCGCGGGCCAACCGCCGGAGCCACGGGCATCCCGGAGGTGCCGGCCGGCAAGGCGGTGGCCGTCGGCGGTGGCGTCTGGCGGCGGTCGCTCGAGGTCTACGGCGCCGGCGCCGACGGCGTGGTGCCGGTCGCGGACGCCGCGGCCGTTCTGGCGCGGGCGGTCGCGAGCGGCGCGACCCAAGCTTCGCCGGCCGAGCTCGAGATCGAGCGGATCGACGCCGGGGTGCCGTCACCGTTCGCCGAGTTCGCGGGCGAGATCAACCCGCTCGAGCTGCGGCTCGGGCCGGTCGCGGTGAGCTTCACGAAGGGCTGCTACGTCGGCCAGGAGGTGATCTCCCGCATCGACTCCTATGACAAGCTGGCGCGGGTGTTGACGGGCTTCGCGGCCCCGGCGTCGAGCGTGCCGGGCGTCGCGGCGGACGTGCTCCTTGGCGGTCAGCCGGTCGGCAAGGTGACCTCGGCGGTGAAAGGCGGCGCCGGGCGGGTAACGGGGCTCGCGGTGGTGCGGCGCGAGCGCGCGGCGGCGGCCGAGGTCGAGCTCGTCTGGGCCGGGGGCCGGACGCCGGCGCGGCTCGAAGAGCGAGGGTTCTGGAAGACCTAGGCGGCCTGGGTGTCGCGGCGGCGGCGCAAGGCGCCCTTGGCCGCGGGCGGCAGGCGGCCGGCGTCGCGAGCGCGTTTCAGGTGGCGGAAGACCGTGGCGCGGTGGATACGGAGCGCGGCGGCGATGGCGCCGATGTCGCCGTCGTGGCGTGAGTAGGCGGCGATCACGGCGTCGTGGACGATGCCCGGCGAGTTGGCCATGGATGCCGGGGCGCGCATGTCGAGATCCCGCGGCTCGAGGACCAGGCGATCCGACAGCAGGCAGGCGCGGCGCAAGGTGTTGCAGAGCTGCCGGACGTTGCCGGGCCAGGGATTGGCGAGGACGGCCTCGAGGGCGGCGGCGCCGAGCGCCCGGGGTGGCGACTCGCGCGCCAGGAAGTGCTCGGCGAGGGTCACGATGTCGTCCGGGCGGTCGCGCAGCGGCGGGACCAGGATCGGGATGACCGACAGGCGGTGGTAAAGATCCTCGCGGAAGGCGCCGGTGCGGACGGCGGCCGCGAGGTCGCGGTGGGTCGCGACGACCAGCCGGACGTCGACCGGGAGCTCGCGGTGGTCCCCGAGGCGGCGGACCGCCTTCTGCTCGACGGCGCGCAACAGCTCGGCCTGGACCGAGAGCGGCAGCTCCGCGACCTCGTCGATGAACAGGGTGCCGTGGTGCGCCGCCGCGAACGCCCCCTGGCGGTCGGTGTCGGCGCCGGTGAACGAGCCTTTGACGTGACCGAAGAGCTCGCTCGCCGCCAACGCCGGCGAGATGGTGGCGGCGTTCAGGACCACCAGACGGCCGACGCGGCTCGAGGCCTCGTGCAGGTCGAGCGCGACCCCGTCTTTGCCGGCGCCGCTCTCGCCCTGGATCAGGACCGGCGCGTCCGCGGGCGCGACCCTGCGGATCACCTCGGCGAGGGCGCGCATCTGCGGCGACGCCAAGGGCGCGCGGGTCTGGATCTGGGCCGCGGATCGGAGCCAGAGCTGGGTGTCGCCGAGCTTCAGCGTCGCCGGGCGGTCGAGGACCGCGTCCTTGATCCGGGTGCCGTTGACCGAGGTGCCGTTCTTGCTCTGCAGATCGACGATGCGCACGCCGTGCAGGTCGCGGATCAGCACGCAGTGGATCGCCGAGACCTTGGGGTCGAAGAGCCGCACGTTGCACGCCGGGTGGCGACCGACGAGGACGACGGCGTCGCACAGCGCCAACGCCTCGCCGGAGTCCAGGACCAGCGCCAAGGTCGCCCGCGCCGACGGGTCGCAATCGCCGCGGGTGGGCTCGGCGCCGAGGCGCTTGGGGCCGAGGGGTGAGGGCGGGGTCCAGGTGAGGCTCGCGCCGGCGGGCTCGACCGAGCAGGGCGCCGGTTCGCCGGCGACCAGGGTGAGGGCGGCGTCGGCCGAGACCAAGAGCGCCTGGGCGCCGACCGCGACCACCGCCTGGGCCCCGGTGGCGCGCGCGGTGGGCTCGGGGAGCGGCAGCAGGCCGTCGGCGGTGCGGTAACACTCGACACGCTCTTTGAAGCGGCAGGCGATGGTGTGCATCTTGGGGGCCTCCAGGGTTTGGCCCGATCCTATTCAAGAGGTGTGCCCGACGCAGGGGCGCGTGATCGCGGGGGCGCAAGGCGGCGGTGTCGCAAACTGACGCACCGATGTGACACACTGCGCCGATCCCCGCGACGCCTTGTGTACGCCGCCGATCTTCTTCATTGTCGCCGGCACGGAGGACGAACGAGGCCATGGGTAAGGCTCGAGGCACGTGGCTGTCGGACGCCGAGCGGCATTTGCCGGCGGTCGCGGACCTGATGCGTCGCGTCATCAGCGACCACGGCGGCGCGGCGCTGGGCGCGATCGCGGGCGAGCACCTCGCCACCGGGGGCAAGCGGCTGCGGGCGCTGTTGGCGCTCGCTGCCGGCGCGGCGCAGGGCGTCGCGGTGGAGGCGCTCGTGGGGTGGGCGGCGGCGTGCGAGCTGCTCCACAACGCGACCTTGGTCCACGACGACCTGCAAGACGGCGATCTCCTGCGCCGCGGCGCCCCGACCATCTGGGCGCGCCACGGGATGGCGCAGGCGATCAACGCCGGCGATCTCTTGTTCTTGGCCCCGTTTCTGGCGGTGGCCGAGATCCCGGTCGCGCCGGCCGCGAAGGCGGCCTTGAGTCAGCTCGTGGCCCGCCGGGGGGCGACGATCATTCGCGGTCAAGCCGAGGAGCTGGTGATGGCGAGCGCCTGCGACACCCGCCGCGAGCGGTACGTCGAGGTCGTCGCCGGCAAGACCAGCGGCCTCTTCGAGCTGCCGGTCGAAGGCGCCGCGGTGTTGGCCGGGCGGGACGCGAGCGCCGCGGCCGCGCTCGCCGCTGCGTTCCGGGCCCTCGGGGTCGTGTTCCAGATCCAGGACGACGTGCTCGACCTCTTCGGCGACAAGGGCCGCGACGCGCCGGGCGGCGACGTGCGCGAGGGCAAGGTGAGCGCGCTGGTGGTCGAGCACTTGGGTCTCCACCCCGAGGACCGCGACTGGCTCAGGGCGATCCTCCACAAGCGCCGTGACGACACCTCGGCGGCCGACGTCGAGGAGGTCAGCCGGCGTTTTGCCACCGGTGGGGCGCTCGCTGCGGTGTGCGAGCGGATCGTGAGAGACGCCGCCGCGGTCGCCGCCGTCGAGGCGCTCTGCCGGGCACCGCAGCTCGGCGAGGTGGCGGCGGAGCTCGTCGACAGGATGCTCGAGCCGATTCGGTCGATCCTGGCGCGCGCCGGCGCGCGCTGAGCCGCGGCTTGCGTTGGCCTTTGGACCTGGGCAGACTAGGCGGCGTTTCGGTTGGCGGGCGTTGCTGCCGGGTCGAGGGCGCGTCGCCGACGACAAAGGAACCATCGATCGTGCTCGTCTTGCCTCTCAGACAGATGTCGCCGTGCTCTGCGGCCGGTGCCCTGTCCCGGGTCGCGGTGTTGGCGCTCGGCCTCGGCACCGCGGCGCCGCTCGCCGCCCAGCAAGCGCCGGCGCGGACCATCACCCTCGACGACTGCGACGACGTGCTGGCGCCGCCGAAGGCGGAGCTCGGCAAGTGCCGTCTGTCCCCCGAGGACTTGGCGGCGGATCTTCCCCCCGACGCACCGACGCCGGCGGGTCCGCAGCCGCCTCCGGTCGCCGCTGTCGACGCCAAGGTCGCCGACGCTCCGGCGGCGGACGCTCCCGGCCAGGCAGCCGCTCTGCCGGCGGCTCCGCTCGGTGGCGGCGGCAACGGCGGCGAGGTCGGCGACGATGCCAAGGTGTTGCCGCGCATCAGCCTCGTCGGTCTGGGCGCGTTCGCGTGGCGCTCGGCGGGGGCGCGGCCGGGGCTTGGCGGCCCCAACCCGGATCGGGACGGCTTCACGCTGCAGCAGGTGGAGCTGGGGCTCGAGGCCGACGTCGACGCCGCTTTGCGCGCCGCCGCCTTCATCCACATGAGCGAGGCAGGGGTCGAGGTCGAGGAGGCCTACGCCGCGACCCGTGGTCTGTGGGGCAACCTGGAGGTGAAGGCGGGCAAGTACGCCACGTCCTTCGGGCGCATGAACGAGCAGCACGCGCACGCCTGGGCGTTCGTCAACCAGCCGACGGTGGTGGCGCGTTTCCTCGGCAGCCGGCCGTGGAGTCCGGCCGGGGCGCAGCTCAGCTGGGTCGCGCCGCTGCCGTTTCATCTCAAGGCGTCGGCGAACGCGCACAACAGCCGGGACGTGGGCGGCGCCGGCTTGACCTCGGAGCCGCAGCAGGTCGTCGAGGCGGGGCAGACCTTCGGGGTGGGCGGCGTTCACGATCTGCTCTGGGTCGGCAGGCTCGAGGCCCGCGTGCCCTTCTCCGGTCAGTGGTCGTTGCAGGCCGGCGGCAGCGGCGCCTTCGGTCCGAGCGGTCAGGCCGCGAGCCTCAAGACCGAGATCTACGGCGCCGACCTGTTGCTGCGCTTCGCGCCGACCGCCGGCGGCAGCGGCTTCGCGCTCAGCTGGCAGAGCGAAGGGATGGTGCGGCGGCGGCAGTTTCCCGCGAGCCTGTGGGTCGACTGGGGGGTGTACTCGGACGTCGTGGTGCACGTCGTGGCGCAAGTCAGCGCCGCGCTGCGCGCCAGCGTCGTCGACGGCGACGCGTTGCCGGGCGCGACGCCGCGGGCGGCGGGGGTCAGTCGCCGGGAGCGCAAAGGGTCGGTGGCCCTGGGCTTCGCGCCTTCCGAGCTGTCGCTTTTGCGCTTACAGTACGACGCCACCGACGCGCCCTGGCTGTCGTCGCGGCTGGTCCACGGCGTGACGCTGCAGCTCTGCTACAGCATCGGCGCGCATGGTGCCCGCACTTTCTGAGTCGAGGTTCGGCGTCCCGCGATCATCAGGGTGGGCCGATTCGCGGTGGGTGCAGTTGCAGCGCCGCGCGTGAAGCAAGACGCGGATTGGATGCGAGGCCTTCATCTGGGCGCCCCGCTCGGCCTGCGGCCGAGCGGCGGCTCGTCTAGGTTGGCACGCCTCCCGATTCCGTTCTGGCATGCACGACGGCGAGCACCTCGCGCTGCGAGTGGCACCCCATCTTCTTGAACACGCGCCGCCAGTAGCCGATGACGGTGCACGGCCGGCATTGGAGCGCGGCCGCGGTGGCTTTGATGGTCTTGCCTCCGGATGCGGTTTCTACGACTGCGATCTCCTGCCCGCTCAGGCGATAGCGATCGCGAAGCCAGGCCCCAACCAGGGGACGCGCCCGGAGCTTCGTGACGGTCTCGACCAACTTCAGGATCGTCGGACAGGCGAGCGGCTTCGGCACGGTCAGGTCGCACCGCCCCGCGATATCGAGCGCGGTCTCGGCATCGAGGTATCCCGAGACGACGACCACGATCGGCTTCGGCGTCGCCGCGCCCAGGATATCGAGAAGACTCGCGCCCCAACCATCGGGGAGCTTGAGATCGACGAGCACGATGTCGAATCCCGGCGACAGAGCGAGCCTCGATCGGGCCTCGGCGAGGCGGTGTGCAACCTCGGCTTTGTGCCCCAGGCGTCTGACGAGGCGCGCCGCGGTGCGGCAGAAGGGCACGCAGTCGTCAACGATGAGGATTTCGAGACTGTTCACGCCGCTCCCGTGGGTCTTCTCGATGGTCGGACTATCAGCCGTCGGAGGCGCTGGGCAAGCATCCACGACCAGCGGGCGAGGCTCGCTGACGTCATTGTTGACGTCAAGACACGCTCCCGGGATGTGCGTTAGACGGTTGGGGTTGGTGCGACCCACCCTTCACCTTTGGCGAACGCGGAGCGGTCATGAAGCTGCGATCTGGCGCTTGTCTCACGGCAATTCTGTTGGCGAGCTGCGGCGGGGGAGCGCCGAGCGGTGTCTCAACCGCGCCCTCGAGCGGGATGACGAGGGTCCTCGGCGAGGCTTCGGTGAGCGACTGCCCGAACGGCGGCGTCGTGCTGGCGCAAGGCATTGACCAGAACGGCAACGGCCTATTGGAGGACGTCGAGATCCAGGACACCGTGGTCGTCTGCCACGGCACCAATGGCGCCGATGGCCACGACACCCTCGTCACGACGACGCCGATCGACGCCGGCGCCGCTTGTCCCGGCGGTGGGACGCGAGTAGAGGCAGGCCTCGACGTCAACGATGACGGAGTCCTGAGCAGCGACGAGGTGCAGACGACGCAGAACGTTTGCAGCGGCGCCGACGGCCAGGACGGCCAGGACGGCGCGACCGTCTTGATCCGCCTCGATACGACGCCCCCTTCGGGCTCCTGTCCGAATGGCGGCACGACGGTGAGCTCCGGCGTCGATGTGAACGAAGACAGGCAGCTGCAGAGCACCGAGATCACGGCCACCTCGACGTTGTGCAACGGCGCGGACGGTGCTGCCGGTCAGGACGGCGCGACCGTCTTGCTTCGGCTCGACACCACGTCTCCGTCGGACTCCTGTCCAAACGGCGGCACGACGGTGAATTCCGGCGTTGATGTGAACGATGACGGGCAGCTGCAGGACACCGAGATCACGACCAGCTCGACGGTGTGCAACGGCTTGCCGCGCGGCACGGTGCTGACCGGCAGCTTCACGATCGCTAACGACATGGATTTGGCGGCCCTCAGCAGCTACCAGGAGATCACCGGCGATCTGATCGTGCGGGCGAATGGTTTGACCGCGGTGCGGCTGCCGAACCTCCTGAAGATCGGCGGCGAGCTCGATGTCGACGACTCTGCGGTACTTGCAGCGATCGAATTGCCCAAGCTCACAGAGGTGGGTCGGAACCTGGATGTCAACGCGTCTGCCCTGACCTCGTTCGACGCGTCGGGCCTCGTTTCGGTCGGTGGCTACTTCTACCTCCATAGCGGGCAGGTCGCATCCTTGGGCTTGTCGAGTCTCCACGATGTCGCTTCGATGTTCGCGCTGGTTGGCATCAAGCAGCTATCGATCGTACTCGGCGCCCTCGTCGAGGTCGGCGGGGCCGTTCAGCTGTCGAGCCTGGAGTCCCCGGACGTTGATTTCCCGGTGCTTGAGGCCGCGGGCTGGTTGGTGCTGAACGGCATCTCCGTCGGTGTCGGCGCGACGGAAGACGCGGTGTTGTCGTTCCCGGTCCTCACGGATGTCGCGAGCGGGGTGCAGCTCGCAGCGCTCGACCAAACCGTCGTTGACCTGCCCTTGCTCGCAAGCGTCGGAGGCGGCGTGTATCTCAACGGGCTGACCAACATGTCGATTTCAATCCCGACTCTTGTGGGGGTGAGCGGCGACGTCGGGATCGAGACCGTCCAGTTGTCGGAGCTCTCGTTTCCGGCGCTCGACCATGTCGGCGGCGGCTGGCGGGTTTCCGGTTCGAATATCGGCACGGTCGACCTCGCGGCGCTCCGAGTGGTGCACGACATGGCATGGACGTCGGTGCAGACGCTGACCGGCCTCAGTCTGCCGGCGCTGGCTAACGTGCAGGCCTCGTTCTCGGTGCGGGGAATGCCGGCGCTGACCTCGCTGAGCGTGCCGCAACTCTCCACTATTCCGGGCTCCTTCACCTTGTCCGACAATTCGAGCCTGCCCACTCTCGCCGGCTTCTCATTGCTCCAGACGGTGAGCTATCTCGACCTCGCTGGCAACGCAGCTCTCGTTGACCTCGGCTTGTCTGCCTTGGACTCGGTCTCGGGTTGGATCTCCATCCATGACAACCCACTCAGCGAATGCAAGATCGAGGCGTTTGCGGCGCGGCTGTCGCTGGCCCCAGCCAATGACGCAGTCTGGATTTCCACGGGATACGTGCCCTGCGACGGCGTCACCTGCAGCACCGGCCGGTGCGTGGTGGACTGCTCGGTTCCCGAGGAATACCAGTGCTGGTCCACGTTCCACGAACCGCAAGTCGCCGCCGGTGGACGTTCCTCGTGCGGCGTGCGCGCGGATGGCACGGTGGCCTGCTGGGGGTGGAGCTCATCGGGGTTGAACGGCGGTCCGGCCGGGCGGGTCTGGCAGAAGGTTCGAATGTCCGAGCGCTGGGACTCGCCTTCGCTCTGCGGACTGACGCAGGATTTCCAGGTGCGCTGCTGGGGCGCCGGGTTCACGGACCAGTCGATGCTGGAACGATCGTCGGGGGTCTCCGACGTGTGCGTCGGAGGCTCTCACGCGTGCGTGGTGCGAACCGGCGGCGCCAGCGTGTGCGTTCCGAGTTGGACGTTCGGGGACCTCTACGGTGAGTCGCTGGCACCGAGCGGCGCGTTCACGAAGATCGCGTGCGGCGAGCACCACACTTGCGCGATCGTTACCGACGGCTCGATCGCGTGCTGGGGCCTGAATCACCTCGGGCAGACCGTTGCCCCGACCACCGGGAGCTACGTTGGGATCGCGGCGCGCCTTCACACGACCTGTGCGATCCGCGACGACGCCACGCTGGTCTGCTGGGGGGATGAGGATGCCCGCCACCTGACGTCGGGTGTCCCCGCCGGAGCCTACAAGGCAGTCACAGTCGGTCACGGTTTCGCCTGCGCGATCCGGGTCTCGGACGACAACGTCGTTTGTTGGGGCGACGGCGCCGCGTCCGTCCAGCCCACCGGCGCTTACTCGTTGATCGATGCCGGCATCTATCACATGTGCGGGATCGCCACCGACCATTCTGCGGCGTGCTGGGGCGCCGACAACTATGGTCAGGCAACGGTTCCGGTCGGGTTCCCGTGACCGCACGACCCATCAGCCCAACCCCTTACGGTCGCCCCCCCGTCCGCCCCGTCCCCACCCAAGGCACAAACGGCACCCGCCGCGCCTTCATCGCGGCCTCGGCCTCGCTCACCAGCGCCTGCGCCGCCGCCGAGCTCGGGTCGACCTCCAAGGAGGTGATGGCGCGGTTGTGGCACTCCCTGTAATCGGCGTGCTTGCAGGCCTCGGTCGCGCGGGCGAGCTCGGCCTGAGCGGTCGCGGCTCGGGCCCGCCCCATCAGGTCCTGGGCGACGTTGGTGTAGACGCTCCCGGGCGGCAGGAGCTTGAGCTTGCGGATCGCGTCCGCGGGCCGATTGCCGTCGAGCGCCGCCTTCGCCGCGGCGACGGTCTGCTGGTCGCGGACGTTGTCCTGGGCCTCGGCGAGCCCGCGACGCGCCTCGCGATCGATCGGATCCTTGTCGAGGACCCGCTGGAACGAGGCCTGCGCCTCGAGCCAGGCGTTCTTCGCCATCTGCTCGCGTGCCGCCTTCAGGCCGTCGCTGATCGCGAGCTCGTAGGCCTCCTCCGGGGTCTGCGGCGCCGGGCGGCTCGGGGCGCGGCCGGCGCGCGACAGGCCGATGATGAGCGTGGTGACGAGCAGCGCCAAGGTCATCAGGCCGATGACCACCGCGATCTGGATCGGGCGGTCGAGGCGGAGAAAACGGACCCACAGCCGCGCCGGGGCCCCGGCCGCCGCGGTGTGGCCGGCGCGCAGCAGCTCGAACTCGACGTTGCCGAAGCGCAGCCGGTCCCCGGGCAACAACGCCCGCCGCCCGACCCGAGCGTCGTTGACGAAGGTGCCGTTGCTGCTCTCGAGATCGACGACGACGACGCCCTCGGCGCTCACCTCGAGGCGGGCGTGCGACCGCGACACCGAGGCGTCGGGGATGGCGATGGCGTTGCCGTCCACCCGGCCGATCTCGAGGTTGCCGGCCGGCAGCATGAAGGACTGGTCGAGGTAGGGCGGGGTGTGGCCGACCAGCGAGAAGATCTCGTCGGCGCCGCCCGCGACCGCCGGATCCGGCTCGAGCCGGACCTTGAAGCCGCCGACGTCGAGCAACATCCCGGGCACCAGCCGCAGCGGCCCGGCGACCGGCTTGGCGTTCAACAGGATGCCGTTGGCGCTGCCGAGGTCCTCGATGAAGTAGGCCCCGGCCTTGAGGAACAAGCGCGCGTGCCGTCGCGAGACCTTCTTGTCGGCGAGCACGATCTCGCAGGTCGGATCCCGGCCGAGGAAATACTCCGGGCGATCGAGCGGCAGCGCTTTTTCGGTGTCCCGCGGGTCGACGATCACCAGGTGCGGCATGGATGCTGAGCGGTCGGCCGCGACTCCCGAGCCGACCTAGCGCTCCTGGAAGATCGCCATGTTGGCGCGCATGCCGCGCGCCTTCAGGGTCTCGTAGAACTTGGGGATGAAGCCGGTCGGCCGGTGCTTGCCCTGCACCCGACCGCGGGCGTCGAAGCCTTCTTGGTTGAAGGTGAAGATCTCGGCCATGCTGATCACCTCGCCCTCCATGCCGGTGATCTCCGAGATGTGGGTCACGCGCCGCGAGCCGTCGGCGAGCCGCGTCGTCTGCACCACGACGTTGATAGCGTTCGCGATCTGGTCGCGGATGGCGCGCACCGGCAGCTCCATGCCGCTCATCAAGACCATGGTCTCGAGGCGGGAGAGCGCGTCGCGCGGGCCGTTGGCGTGCACCGTGGTCAACGAGCCCTCGTGGCCGGTGTTCATCGCCTGCAGCATGTCGAGCGCCTCGCCGCCGCGGCACTCGCCGACGACGATGCGATCCGGGCGCATCCGCAGGGCGTTCTTCACCAGCTCGCGGATCGTGATCGCGCCCTTGCCCTCGATGTTCGGCGGCCGCGCCTCGAGGCTGACGACGTGGTCCTGGTCGAGCTTGAGCTCGGCGGCGTCCTCGATGGTGATGATGCGCTCGGCCTCGGGGATGTACGACGACAAGATGTTGAGCATGGTCGTCTTGCCGCTGCCGGTGCCGCCGGAGATCAGGATGTTGCGGCGCGCCTTGACGCAGGACTCGAGGAACTCGGCCATGTCGGCGGTGAAGGTCCCGGAGCCGACCAGATCGTCCACCTGCAGCGGCTCGCGGGTGAACTTGCGGATCGAGATCGTCGGGCCCTTGATGGCGAGCGGCGGGATGATGGCGTTGACCCGTGAGCCGTCCTTGAGGCGGGCGTCCACCATCGGCGACGACTCGTCGACCCGCCGGCCGATCGGCGCCACGATCCGCTCGATGACCCCCAACACCGCCTGGTCGTTGGAGAAGGTCCGGTCGGTCTTCTCGAGCTTGCCCTGGCGCTCGACGTAGATCTGCTGCGCGCCGTTCACCAGGATCTCGGTGACGGTGTCGTCGGCGAGCAGCGCGTCGAGCGGCCCCAGGCCCAGCGCCTCGTCGAGGACGCGATCGGTGAGCCTGTGGGCGTCGACGTTCGCCGGCAGCACCCCCTCCTTGCGCATCGCCGCCACGATCTCGGCCACCGCCTCGCGGGTGTGATCGCGCAGCTCGGCGTCGCCCATCCGGTCCAAGTTCGAGCGCCGCAGATCCATCGACCGCAGCAAGCGCTCGTGCACCTGCCGCAACGCGCCGGCGAACTCGTCGCCCAACGCCTCGTTGGGCTTGGACGGCGGCCGCTTCTTGTGCGGCACCTCGACCGCCGCCTCGGCGCGCGGCTCGGGACGCGGCTCCGGACGGGGCATGGCCTTGGGGATGCGGGTCGGCACCATGTCGCCCACCGGGGCGCCCTGGGGCTCGAGCTCCTCCTCGTCCTCGACGTCGCGCAACAGCTTCACCGGCTGCTCGACGGCGGGGGCGCGGCCCGAGGGATCGCTCTCCTCGGCGGCGGTGCCTTCCTCTTCTTTCTCCTCGGCCCAGTCGTCGGCCCACTCCTTGCCGAGCGCCGAGCTCGCGTCCCACTCCTCGTCCTTCAGGATCTCTTCCTTCTTGCCCCCGGCCTTCGCCGGCATCAGCGGCTCTTTGGGCTCCGGCGGTGGCGGCGGCGACGCCAGCTTCGACGCCTTCGCCGACTTGGCGGCCGCGGCCGCGGCCTCGAGCTCGATCGTGAAGTCGCCGATGAAGATCTTGTCGCCGACCCGCAGGTCGTAGGGGGCGTCGATGCGCTTGCCGTTGATGTAGGTGCCGTTGGTGCTCTTCGAGTCGATGACCACGAAGGCGCCGCTGTTGTTGATGATGCGCGCGTGCCGCTTGGAGATGTTGCTCTTCGGCAAGACGATGTCGTTGCCCTGGATCCGGCCGATGGTGACCTCTGGCTGGTCGAACTCGCGGACCGAGGGCGCGCCGCCTTTTTCTTGGATGGTCACGGTGAACATTCGCAACTACTCCTCGGGCTGTCGCCCCTAGTCGAACAGGCTGAAGCCGACATCGCTGCCGGCCTCCTCGTAGCGTTTGCGCATGTGGCCGGAGAGCTCTTTGACCCGCTGCGACAGCGGGTCTATCAGGCGCGGGGTCACGAACACCGCGAGCTCGGTCTGCTTGTCCTGGAACTGGCGGCTCTTGAACAGCTCGCCGACGATCGGGACGTGGCCGAGGATCGGCACCTTGGTGATGTCCTTGCCCTCGGCGACGTGCAGCAGGCCCGACAGCACGATGGTCTCGCCGTCCTTGACCGTGACCTCGGTGTCGACGCGGCGGCTGATGAAGCCGGGCACGCCCATCACCGTGACCGACGGATCGACGTCGCTGATCTCGGCGAGGATCTTGGTCTGGATGGCGCCGGAGCCCTCGGCGACCGGGGTGATCTTCAGGCGGATGCCGTACTCCTTGTACTCGATGTGCACCTGGTTCTGGGTGACGATCGGGATCGGCACCTCGCCGCCCGCCAAGAACCTCGCCTCCACCGCCGACGCGGTCACCAGCCGCGGCCGGGCGAGGGTGCGCGACACGCCGTCGGTGAACTGCAGCGCGAGCCCGAGGGACGCGGTCGCGGAGGCGCCGCCGGTCAAGAACTCGACGTCGGGTCGGCTGGCGCCGGTCAACACCGTGGTGCGCGAGTAGTCCAGCTGGAGGGTGCCGTTGATGTCGGTGGGCCAGCGGATGCCGATGCGGTCGAGGGACTTCTTCGAGATCTCGACGAACTCGACGTCGAGCTCGACCATGCGCGACGCGCCGATGCGCAGCACGCTCTGGACGTTCTTGGCGATGGCGCGGGTGATGATCTCCGCCTTCTGCAGGTCGGCCTGGGTGTCGACCATGCCCTCGAGGAAGATCGTGGCGCCGACGACGTTGGCGCGCGCGTTCACCAGGCCGGCGCTCGAGAGCTCCTTGTTGATCGCCTCGGCGATGTGGGCGTGCGCCGACGGGTCGAGCTTCACCAGGTTTCGCACCTGCGGATAGATCTGCACCACCTCGTCGGCCTTCTCGATGTCGGCGAGGGTCAAGACGTTGCCCTCGAGCACCACCGTGTCCTTGACGGTGCGCACCTTGATGGCCTCGCGTCCCTCGAGGAGCTTCTCGACCTCGCGCTTGATCTGGCGCGGATCCAGGCTCGTGACCCGGACGTCGTAGCTCGAGACCTTGGTCCCGCGCCACACCGTGAGCTCGGTCTGGCCGGCGCCGACCGCGGTCACCAGCACCTGGCCGGCGTCCACCACCTTCACGTCGGCGACGTTGGGGTTCGCCACGGCGATGCGCGTAACCCCGGGCACCGAAATGATTTTCTGTTGGCCGGTCGTGAGGTTCAAGGTCTCGGTCTCGGCTCTTACCGAGGTCGCGCCGATGAGGACCGTGGCGATGATGACGAGCTGGCGCATCGGGCGGCGTTTCTCCCTAGTTTCGCGGCGGTCGGCATTCTTCCGCGAGGCTCGACACCATGTCAACGGGCAAGCGTCGTTCGCGGCAGGTCGCGGTGGCGCCGGCGCCCGCCGGGCCTGGCCATCGCTCGAGATTCGTAAGATGATGGCGCCATGATTCGTTCTCATCTCGTGATGCTCGTGGCTGCCGGGCTCGTCAGCGGCGCGCCCGCGAAGGCGTTGGCCGAGCGCACCAAGCTCGCGGTGCTCGACCTCGAGGACAAGGGCGTCGAGGGCCAGCTCGCCAAGAACTTGAGCGACGTCGTCACCGCGGCGCTCGGCCGCCTCGGGGTCTTCGACGTCTTGTCACGCGCCGACATCCAGCGGGCGATGGTGTTCGAGACCCAGAAGCAGATGCTCGGCTGCGAGTCGCAGACCTCGTGCCTGGCCGAGATCGGCGGGGCTTTGGGCGTGGCGCTGCTCGTCACCGGCTCGGTCGGCAAGGTCGGCGCCAACTACATCATCAACCTGGCGTTGACCGACTCCAGCACCGTGACCGTGGTGGCGCGCGAGCAGCGCGAGGTCACCCGCGCCGAGGAGCTCACCGCCGCGGTCGAGGGGGCGTCGCGCTTCCTGGTGCGCTCGTTGCTCGCCGGACAGCAGGGCGATCTGGTCCTGATGGCGTCGGAGTCGGCGGCCGACGTCGAGATCGACGGCCACATCGTCGGGGTCACGCCGTGGCCCCGGCAGGCGCTCGCCGGCGGGCCGCACACCCTGCGCTTGAGCAAGGCCGGCTTCGTGACCTGGGCCAAGGACATCGAGATCAAGAAGGGCGAGCCGCTGGTCGTCGAGGCGAAGATGGTGCCGTCGTTGGAGTTCATCGGCGCCTACGACCAACGGGCCCGGACCTGGCGCATCCTGGCGCTCAGCGCCGGCGGCCTCGGCCTCGCCGGTGTCGGCTTCGGCGTCGGCGGTTGGCTCTGGAACGGCGGACGGGCGAGCACCTACGACAAGGACCTCGCGGCCGCCAACTGTCAGGCCGGCGCCTCCGGGCTGCCGATGGGCGACTGCGCGGCGCTCAAGAGCCGCCACGACGGCATCAAGCGCTTCGACACCATCGTCCAGGTCGTGGGCTTCGTCGGCCTCGCGGCCCTCGCGGCCGGCACCTATCTGTTCGTGCAGGGCCCGACCCCCGGCATCTACGATCAATACAAGGCCGCCGGCTCGGTGACCGTGGGCTTCGTGCCCACGCGCCACGGCGCGGCGGTCGCCGGGGTCGCGACTTTCTAGACCGCTTTCGTCTTCTTCTGATTCCCGCTTGTTGCTGCGATGCCCCGTGTGGCGCGTGGCGCCGTTCTCTGGGGCGCTTGACTTCGACCGGCCGCGCGACGCTGAGTAACTCGAGCACGGCCGCGCGAGCAGCGCAGAGGGGGGGCCGCGAAGCCGACGGTGGCGCGTCGCTCGAAGCCTCGACCCGGCGTCCGGCACTTACCGTCCATCGACGCACGGCCGACTCGAAGGCGCCCACGGAGGCGAGGGGTGCCCCCCCGAGCAGCGCAGTGCGGCCGACTCGAACCGTTGGCGTACAGGGCGTGGAGCACGAAGGCATCGATGAAAGCTCACCAAGCTCGACCCTGACGTCGCCCAGGCGCAGCCAACTTCAGGGGCGGAGCCCCTGCCCAGGTCGCGCCCGACGATTGACCGCACGGCGAGCTGGGGGTAGCAGCAGCCATCTTTGAGGATGGAGAAACATATGGCGCCGTTGGGTCATCCCATCATTGGCTGTGCGTTCGTGATGATACTTCTTGGCTGTAGCGATGGTAGGGGCGACGCCTGCGACGGGGTGACTTGCTCCGGCCGCGGCAGATGCATCGAGCAAGATGGCGCAGCCGCCTGCGACTGCGACAACGGTTACGCTGCAGCCGATCTGAGCTGTGTCGCTGGGAGTGACCCCTGCGCCGGGGTCACATGTTCCGACCACGGCATTTGCGTGGTGAATGCCGACGGCGCGTCGTGCGACTGCGAGCCGGGATACAGCCCCTCGGGATTGACCTGTCTGGGCGACGGAACCGGTGGCGTGCATACCTGCGACCTTACGAGCGGCGACTCATGTCTTGAGTACAGCGGGTCGAGCTATACGGCGAACATGGTCCAGAGCGGATGCACTAGCGGCACCTACTCTACGGACGGGTGCTCAGCCACCGGGGCAATCGGGTACTGCACGATGTGGGCTGGCACACCAAACGAAGCCGCTACCTACTGGTACGCCGGGATCACAGCAACAGAGGCTGAGAGTTACTGCACAGCGGGCGGCGGGGTATGGACAGCGGTGTGAGGTCACCCGTCGACCGAGGCAACGCCAGATCGAAGGCGCCCACGGAGGCGAGGGGTGCCCCCCGAGCAGCGCAGTGCGGCCGACTCTGAAGCTAGAGCTTCAGCCCCAGCGCCGCCTCGACCTCGCCGACGTTGCGCCAGAGGATGAACTCCGCCCGCCCCTCGGTCGGCAGCATCGCCTCGATGGCGCTCATGTCGACGCTGCTCTCCGGAAACACGCAGGTGCCCGCGGGGCAGGTGCCGCCGGTGTTGGCGCCGCAGCCCGCCGGGTCGTCGCAAGACAGGTTCGACGAGCTCTTGCTGTAGAGGTTCATCAGCCCGGTCAGGGTCCAGCCGGCGATCGTCGTCGAGAAGTCGCTGACCGCCGCGCTGCTGCATAGCTCGGCGAGGCTCGGCGACAAGGTGCCCCTGCAGTAGGGGGCGCCGGACGCGTAGGTCGGCGGTGACAGGTTGCAGTACACCTGGGTGCTCGTCGGCCAGCTCGTCGGTGGCACGCCGTCGGTGCAGATCATGTCGGCGGCGAGCTCCGTCAGGCAGAGCGGGTCGGCCGGCGTGGTCTCGGCCGCGAGCCGCAAGTCGCTCGCGGTCGGCGGCGTGGTGAAGAAGCCCCCCAAGAACGCGAACATGTTCTCTGCGACGCCGATCATCGCGCCGTCCAGGTAGCTCGTGGTCACGAGCCCGGCCCGGACCTGCGCCAGGGTCGTGAGGAGCGCCGCGGTGCCGCCCCGGATCGAGTCGTTCTGGAAGTTCAAGACCGTGTCGAAGCTGTTTCCGAGCAGCACCGCCTCGAGGTCATCGACCACCGCCAACAGCAGGGTCTGGACGCCCGTCAGATCGGGGGCGCCGGGGTCGCGGGAGAGGAGCCTGGCGTTCAGCGCCAGGGTCATCAAACGGGCGTCGAGCACCTTGGTCGGCGTCAGGCTGTCGGTGCAGCCGGTCGTGGGGTGGCAGGGGTCGGGGCAGGTCTCCGTCCTCGAGGTGCCGTCGGTCACCGCGTCCCGGAGATCGCCGTCGAAGAGGTGGTAGCCCTCCACCAGGCGCAGCGCCGCGGCGCCGACCTCGAGGACCGCCGCCACCAGGTGGGTCTCGGTCGGGCCGAAGCGCACGACCCCCGGCCGCTGCAGCAGGCCGAGCGGCACGTCGAAGCGGAAGTCGGCGCCGTCGTCGCCGGCCACCGCCTCCTTGAAGAGCCCGGCCACCGCCTCGAGCTCGGAGGCGGCCTCGGCGACGATGCCCAAGAGGAAGGCCTCGTCGAGCGCCGGGATCAACGCCGGGTCGCAGCTCGCGATCGTGGCGGCCAGCGACCCTTCCTCTTGCATCAGCGGCAGGTCGTCGAGGCTGGGCGGGGTGGACACCCGCGTCTGCAGCGCGCCGTTCAGGACCATGATCTCCGGCCGGCTGGTGAGCCACTGCGGGCTGAGGCGGACGTCGGCGAGCTCGACCTGGAGGTCGTCGCCGACCGCGGCGCCGGGGTCGCGCAGGCGGAGCACGCCCGGGCTCACCGGGCTCGGGTAGAACAGGCCGACCGTCTGGGTCTTGGTGCCGGTGCTGCCGCTCACCGGGGCCTTGGTGCTGTCGGTCGTGACCGCGCCGCGCTGGACCTCGACGCGGCCGTTCAACACCTCGAGGGGCAGCTCGACGACGCCGTCGGCCGCCGCGGCCCGCAAGGTCGCGAGCGAGTCGGCGCTGTCGGTGCGCGGCTTCGCGGGATCGAAGACGATCGTGAGGTCGACCGTGGTGCCGTCGCCGTCGATGTTCGGATCGACGGCGTGCACCGACAGGTAGCCTTTGGGCAGGGTCAGGCCGGCCTCGGGGTCCAGACACAGCCCGGCGTCACCGAGCTCGGCCACCGTCAAGGCCGGCGTCATCGTCCGCATCAGGACGTTCGCCGCGTCGAAGCCCTGGCCGACCTCGAGGTCGGCGGTGCCGCGGCCGCGCTCCAGATCTTCGGCGAAGTAGCCGCGATCGCCGAAGATCAGGGCGTCGTCCCACACCGGCTGGCCGCAGGAGGCGAAGAAGTGCTGCAGCGAGGGCAGGGCGGGCAGCGACAGCAGCCGCGTCAGCGCCCAGCCGAACGTGGCCTGCGGGGTCGGCGCGCGCCCGACGGCGTTCGCGAACGCCTCCTCGGCCAGCGCCACCCGGCCGATGTCCAGCAGGTGCAGGCCGCGCCACTCCTCGGTGGGAGCGACGTCGGTGTGCACCGTCACCTGCGCGGTGTCGACGACGGCGTAGACCCCGAAGGTGTCGGTCTCGCCGCCGATGAAGCGGAGGTCCGGCGCGTCGATGATCGCCTGGCCCGGGGTCGGCTGATAGTAGCGCTCGCCGGTGTCGAGGCGCGCGAGGCGCAGGTTGGCGATCTCGACCCCGGCCGGCAGCTCGCCGACCTCGAGGCTGATGCGCATCGGCTTCTCGAGCCGGGTGACCTCGGGGCTCAAGAAGTAGGCCGAGCCGATGACCCCTTTCGGGGTCTGGTCGGCGCCCACCCGCGCGATCGTCAGCGTCGTGTCGCGCGCCACCGAGGTGGCGTTGATCCGCAGGGTGAGGACGCCGGCGGTCGGCCTGGTCCCGGCCGGCTGCGCGTCGTCTTGGCTCCAGAGCACCAGCGAGCGGCTCGGGGTGATCCGATAGGTGACCGCGAGCTCCAGGTCCGCGGGGCCGATCTGCACCGTGGGGGTCGAGCGATCGGTGGCGGTCATCACGGCGCTGCCGCATCCGGCAGCGGCGAGCGCGACGACGGCGGCGCCGACGGCAACAGAGGGTCGAAGTCGAGTCATTAGGGGTCTCCGGTTTTCGAGCCTACGTGAGTGAGGTCATGATAGCCCAAGCCTGAAGCCTTGCCCAGCGAGGGCGCGCGCCGTAGGCTCTGCTGTCGGTATTCAAGTGAGGCGCGCATGACTCGCTATCTGTTGGGGACCGTGGTCGTATCTCTCGCCGCATGCTCCCACGACATCGCCGACGTCCGGGCGCTCGCCGAGACCGCGGCACCGATCATCGACCGCTTCGCGCCGTCCGCGGGGCTCGCGGGCCAGACCGTGGTCGAGGTGCAGGGGCGCAACTTCCCCGCCGACGCCCGGGTGTACTTCGGCACCCTGGAGGGCGTGTGGGCGATCGGTCCGGCCTACACCTACTCCGACACCTTGCTCTACGCGATCCCGCCCTTCGGCAGCGCCTCGCAGGTGGAGCTGTCGGTGCGGGGCTCGACCGGCGAAGCCGAGGCGCAGAGTCCGTTCCTGGTCTTCGACTCCGAGCCCGAGATCACCGAGATCTCTTCCGAGCGCATCAGCCACGACACCCGGCTCGTGATCCGCGGCCGGAACTTCAACGCCGCCGACCCCGGCGCCCGGTTGTTCATCGCCGACCAGGAGCTGTTCGGGATGACGATCGGCGTCGACCAGATCGGCATCGACCTCGCGACGATGACCAACTTCAGCGCCATCGGCTCGGGCTGGAAGCTGTTGCGCTATCGCTTCACCCCCTACGTCGAAGGCGATCCGGAAGAGACCGCGATCGCCACCTACGTGGTGCAGCCGCCGGTCGTCGACCGCATCGACCAGGAGGTCTTCTCGCGCGGCATCCTGCAGGTCTCGGTCCGCGGCTATGACGCCTACCGCGCGCCGCTGCAGAGCACGACCCAGGACAACCCCCTCTTCCTCGGCGGGCAGGCGCTGACGATCCTCGACGCCTGGCCGAGCACCACCGACCCGGAGGTGGTCCTGGTCAACGCGCGGGTGCCCGAGCTCGCGAACGACACCGTCCAGACCTTTGTCGCCACCAACGTCGCCGGGAGCTCGGCGGCGGTGACGGTCGCGGTCGCCGGCCCCGGGGGGACGTCGGCGGTGCCGCAGCTCGGCGAGTGCAAGGCGGTCGGCCTCTCGGGACGCAGCGGCGCCCCGCAGTACCAGAGCATTCGCCACGGCTCCCGCCGTTACGGCCTGGCGGTCGGCATGAGCTACTACGACGACGAGCACGGTGACGCGTTGGCGGTCGAGGGCCCGAATCGCACCTACGCCCTGCGGACCGCCGCCCGGCTGGGCTCCTTCCTGTCGCCGTTCTACATCCACCGCCTCGCTTACGTCGCCGACTTCGAGCCGGGCACGCTCGTGATCCTCGCCGCCGACGGCGCGCCGTCGCAGAGCGGCGGTCCGGCCGGCAGCGCCTGGGAGGTCACGACGCTCAAAGGGGGGCACGTCTGCCACGTGGCGCTCGCCGGGGTCACGCAGCCGTCGCACTACTCGGAGTATGGCCCGCCCCCCGAGATCCTCGGCGCCGGGCCCGCGGACAGCCGCAGCGTCGCGATCTGGTTTCGCGGCCACTTTGACGACGACGACGAGGCGTGGGTGATTCGGCTCCCCGATCCGAGCGCCCCCGACTGCGCCGCGATCACCGCCCAGCGCCTCGCGCTGTCGGGCCACGCCGAGCTCGCGGCCCTGACGCACTCGGGCGCCGACAGTTACTTGGCCCTGAGCTTTGCGAGCGCGGTCGAGGTCTGGCGGGTCGCCGACTCGGGGAGCCCGCCACCCTCGGTCAGCGCCTCGCAAGGCGGTCTGCTCCGCCCGGTGGCGCTGGCGCAAAACTGGGAGTCGTCGTTCTCGATCGTCGACGCGAGCGCGCGGTTGGTCTGGGAGCTCCAGGTCGGGGGCGGCGCGTCGTCCACGAGCTTCACCGGTTACCTCGAGGATCCGTACGACGCCTTCTTGAGCGTCGACGGCGCGTGGTGGCTCGGGGGCTCGCGCTCGATCCACGTGCTGCCGGCGGCGGGCGGCTTCGTGCCCGAGACCGATCTGCTCCTCCCGGCCGGCGCCTCGGTGCGACGGTTCAGCGCCGACTGGGGACCGAGCGACCCGGACGCGGTGATCCTGCAGAGCGGCGGCTACGCGACCCTGGTCGCCGGCCTGCAGGCGGACGCCGCCGGTCGCCCCCAGCTCAGCTACCAGGAGGTCTTCCCGTTCAGCTTCGGCCACGGTGAGGTCTGGTTCGACAGCGACCGCAGGCTCGTCGCCACTGAAGGCACGGACGCGGTGGTGTTCGACCCCGAGCTGCGGACCGCGACCAGCGAGGACCTCGCGACCGTGGCGCGCCAGGTCGTGCCGTTTCCCAAGTATCGGACGAGCGACACCTACGAGAACGCGCTCGTGGTCTCGGTCGCGAACCTCACCGGCTCGACCGCCGCGGCGCCGGAGCTCTTCGGGATGTTGGGCGTCGCGACGTCCTCCGGGCCGGGGCAACCGTGGCGGCAGGGCGGCGATCCGGGGGTGCTGTTCGAGTCGCCGGCCGGCGCCGACGTCTACCCGGTGGCGGCCGCGAGCTACCAGTACGGCGGCGGCAATCCGCTGGCGTTCGCGGCTCTGTATCGGGTCGACGGTCAGAACGAGTCGATCGAGGTCGTGCGTCTGCAGCCGTGGGCGACACCGACGCCGACCTTCTGCACGCTCGGGGCGCTCAGCCGCCCGAGGACGAGCGGCTTGTCGCCGCTCGAGGTGCTGGGCCGGAACGGTCTGGAGCTGGCGCTCGAGGTGGTGCCCGATCTGTCCGCGGCGCCACGCGGCGGCACCGGTGGCATCGGGGCCCCCGGGAAGCCGGGCGCCCAAGGGGCGCGGCTCTTCATGCTGCTCACCGGGCCCTACTGGAACGGGGTGGTCGAGATCCCGCTGTCCGCGGCGCTGTTGACCACGAGCCAGTGCGACGCGCCGCGCTTGCTCGCCGGCCGGATCGATCTGGCGCCGGGCGGGGGGATGCCGTTGTCGCTCTCCGCCGCCAGCGTCGATCGCCGCGGTCAGCGTCTCGTCGTGCTGCTCGGCGGCGAGGCGATGGTCGCCGATATCCGGGTGCCGGCGACCACCTATCCGCTGACCGAGATCGCGACCGACACGCAGGGCTGCGGCTCGAGCTTCATCGACGCCCGCGCCACCACCCGCGGCGCGCTGTTCTTCGACAAGCAGGCCAACACCCTGTGCGAGGCGGCGCTGCCCCTGGGCTACGCGACCGGGGACGTCGCCGGGTCGTTGTGGCACGCGACGGTGCCGATGACGAGCGCGAAGATGGTGTTGGCGCCGAACGAGGCCGAGGTCTGGCTGCTGCGCGACAACCAAACGTCATCGGGGGTCCGCGTGTTCGTCGGCGCGCAGCGCTACGCGATGGGGAGCGGCGTGTCGTCGGCGGAGCTGGTCTTTTGGGACCAGCCGTTCACCGCGGCGGCCTTCGACGTCGAGGGCCGCGAGCTGCAGCTGCTCCGCATCTCGACCTGGCCGTACAGCGTCGCCGATTGGCTGACGCGGGGCGCGGCGTCGGTCTGCGCGGTGCGCTAGCCGCAGGCGCCGGCGTTGCCGTTCTGGCGCTCGTCCTGGACCTTCGCCACCAGGTCTTTCAAGCTCACGCCGTCCATGATCTTGACGCGCTCGGCGTCGAGGCGCGCGAAGAGCAGATCGATCGCTTGCCGGGTGGCGTCGGCGACGAACAGCGGCTCGACGCCGGCGGCGCTCTGCATCACCTCGATGACGTCGTTCAGCGTGGTCTTCGCCGGATCGTGCGCCGGCAGCAGCCGGCCGTCGGGCTCGGTGGTGCAGAGGAGGCCGCTCGTCTTCAGCCGCGTCAGCAGGATCTCGAGCATGCGGCGCGGCATCGACAACGTCGCGGCGAGCTGCTCGGGATCGGTCGGCGGCCGGCCGGCGATGAAGTCGGCCGCGACCTCGGCGAGCAGCCGGCAAGCGGCGCGCTCGAGGAATCGTTGGCTGGCGCGAGCCAGCTCGTCCTCGCGGCGGTAGGTCTTGGCGTTCTGAAACGCGAACGCCAGCTGCGCGCCGAACAGGACGATGAGCCACGAGACGTAGAGCCAGAAGACGAACAGCGGGATCACCGCGAGCGAGCCGTAGATGTTCTGCAGGGTGATGGCGTTCTTGGCGTAGACCGCGTAGCCGTACTTCGCCAGGTTCCAGCCCGAGCCGGCGACGACCGCCGCGAACAGCGCCGCGCCGATGCGCACCCGGGTGTTGGGGACGAACAGGTACATGCTGGCGAAGCCGACCCAGGTGATGAACAGCGGCACCCCCCAAACGAGGGCGCTCGACACCACGCTCAGCTGATCGACGAGGGCGCCGACCTTCGTGGTCTGCAGCGCCGCGGTGAGGCCGAAGGAGGCGAGCAGCAAGAGCGGCCCGAAGGTGAGCACCGCCCAGTAGGTGAGCATCCGCGTCACGATCGGCCGCTGCGCGGTGGCGCCGAAGATGGCGTTGAACGCCACCTCGATGTGGCCGAGCAGCGACAGCACCGAGTAGATGAGGAGCACGACCGACACCGTGCCGATCTGGCCGGCGGAGACGTTGCCGATGAACTGCTCCATGTAGCCTTGCACCGTGGCCTGCAGCTCCGGCGAGCCGGCGACGCTCTCCATGATCTTCAGCTGGATCTTCCGACCGATCTCGTCGGTGCCGCCGAAGCCCTTGAAGATCGCGAAGATGACCGCGAGCAGCGGCACGATCGCGAGCAGGGTGTCATAGGTGAGCGCCTGGGCGTGGAGCTTGATGTTGTCGTAGACCTCCCAGCGCGCGGTCAAGAAGGTCATGCGGACGTAGCGCCCGACGATGCGGCGCACCCGGCTCACCTCGGCCATCGGGTCGTGGTCGACGAGGGCGCGCGTCAGCTCGCGCGCGGCGTTGACGACGTTGGCGAGGCGGTTGGCCAAGACACCCTCACAGTTTCGAGCCGGAAGCGGCGTCGAGCCCGAGTATAACGTCAGCGGACCCGCAGTCGGAAATTCCCGACCGACCTGCGTCTGAATTTGATTCCCGCGCGGACGCGGCGTCCGCGCTCCCCCCCCCCACCCCTGCATGCTCCCGAGCCGCGCCGGATCCCGCCCCCGAGTGGGGCGGGGACGAGTAGTGCGGGCACCGAGCATCTGGCTATGCCAGTGCGAGGTGCGGGGGCACGGGGGGACGCAGAGCCGGCGCTCCGCACGTCGGGAGGAGTACGGGATGAAAGCCGGCGGGCGGTCCCCCCGCCCTAAAAGGGAACGTCGTCGTCGGACATCGGCGGCGGGCCGTAGTCGAAGCCGGGCTCGTCGGTCGTCGCTTGCGGCTTGTCGCCGGCGGGCTCGCCCGGCGCCGGGGCGCGCTTGCCTTCGCCGCCCTCGCCGCGGCCGCCCAAGAACGTGACCTCGCGCGCCTGCACCTCGGTCGTGAAGCGCTTGTTGCCGTCGCGATCGTCCCACTGGCGGGTTTGCAGCCGGCCCTCGACGTACACCTGCCGGCCCTTCGAGAGGTATTGGCCGCAGAGCTCGGCGAGCTTGCCCCACACCACGATGCGGTGCCACTCGGTCTTCTCCTGGCGCTGGCCCTGCTTGTCGTTCCAGCTCTCGCTGGTGGCGATACGGAAGTTGGCGACCGGCATGCCGCTCGGGGTGTAGCGCACTTCGGGGTCGGCCCCGAGCCTGCCGATGAGGATGACTTTGTTCACGCTGCCGCCGGCCATGTTCGCCTCCTTCGCGGGTGGACCTCTATATCCTACGGCCCACTGACAGTTCGGGTCGGGCTGCAGCACGTACCACGGCGGTCGGCTTTGGGGAAGGTCCGGCCGGAAATTTGCCGCTCTCCAGGGCGCATCGTACCCTGACCTACACGAGGCCATAGGTGAGCCTCGTCGGAGGACGCGACATGACCGACTCGAGATACGACCTCAAGCGCGACATCGATGATCTCTGTCCCGAGGTGGACGCCGCCGAGATCGAGCTCGACGAGGGCACCGAGCTGTCGTTCGCCGCCGAGGACGTCGATGACGCCCTGCCGCAAGCGGAGCCCGAAATGGAAGGGGTGCCCCCGGTCCGGGTGCGGTTCACCGCGCCGGTGAAGATCCAGGCGAAGGGCGGCGCCGCCGTGGTGGACGGCGTCACCCTCAACATCTCGAGCCGCGGCCTGGCGTTCTGCGCCCCGATGCACGTGAAGCCCGGCGAGCAGGTGTGGGCCCGCTTCCGCTTGAACCTCGCCGACGAAGAGCAACGCTTCCGGTGTCAGATCGTGTGGCTCACCCCGGCCGGCGACGGTGACACGACCTACGGGGTTCGGTTCGTCGACATCGCGAGCGCGGCGCAGGACCAGGTCCGCGCCTTCGTCGCCGAGCGGTCGCAGGGACGGTCGGCCGACTGGCCGCTGCCGATGATGCCGGAGGGCCGGGCGCCGGCGGCCCACGGCGCCTCTCCGTGGATGACCGCGGCCGCGGGGATGGCGGCAGGGATCGCCCTGGCGCTGGTGTTGGCGATGGTGCCGAGCCGCGGCGTGACGCAGACGCCGGCCGCCGTGATGTCCATGCCGTCGGCGCCGCCACTGCCCGCGGCCCCGGTGCTCCCGGCCACGCCGAGCGTCGTCGTGGACCCGAATGAAATCCAAAAGGTCGAGCCGCCGGCGGAGCCGGCACCGGTCGCGGCGCCGATCGCCTTGGCCCCGGAGCCGGTCGTTGTCGCCGAGAGGGCGAGCGCCGCACCGAAGCCGACCCCGGCCAAGTCCACCAAGCTGCCGGCGAAGAATGTCAGCGCCGCCGCCAAGGGCGACGTGTTGCGTCCGATCGGGACCAAGGACAGCGTCCAGGTGGGCCTGGTGACCGACGGTCAGGTGGCCGGCCACGTGTCGTTCTGGTTGGAGCGGCCGCGCCGGCTCGTGGTCGACGTCTATGGCCGCAAGAGCGGCTTCGCGAAGTCGAGCTACGACATCGACCATCCGCTCGCCACCCACATGCGCGTCGGCCAGCACAAGGACAAGGTCCGCTTCGTGATCGACACCGCCGAGGGCGTCACCGAGCAGGTGAAGGCGCGCGTCGTCGGCAAGACCCTGATGGTCGAGATCCGCCGGAAGTAGCGCGAGCGGCGGCCACGCGTCCGGCATTGGCGTCGGCTGGCGTCATGGGCTATGGCGCGGCGATGGAAGAACGCGTGCTGGCGCTCGAGATCAAGGTCGCCTACCTCGAACGGCTCGTCGACACCCTCGACGGTGTCGTCCGCACCCTATCGGACGAGATGGGGACGATGCAGCGCGAGGTGGCGCGCCTGCGCGCCGTCAGCGAGACGCCGACCGAGATGCCGGGGAACGAGAAGCCGCCGCATTATTGACAGGATGTCATGATGAACACCGTCTTGGTCACTGGTGGCGCTGGTTTCATTGGATCGCATCTCAGCGAGGCCCTTCTCGACTCGGGCAACACCGTCATTGTGCTCGATGATTTGTCGTAAGCGTTCACGGCCAATCTGCTCCTGAGAGCGCAAAGAGTTGTTGACCACCGATCCCGGACATGATCCAAGCTGTGTGTGCAGTCCGGGGACCCACGCGATCTTCGTATCGCCCAGCTTGAAGCGGCGCTCGCCGA